>NZ_CP103300.1:2915000-3515000 GCF_025562755.1 Endozoicomonas euniceicola | reverse complement strand
GCATCAATATATGACAAGGTTCAGAATGACCCGTTTGAGACTTCCGAATAAGCAGCTCACGAGTCAGAAGAGAAAACACCAGGTGCTGACCATCCTGTTCTTCGCCAGATTCCGAAGTGGGCAACTCTCCTCCTGTTCCGCTAGATTTTAATGGCATTCTCATCGAATTGATGATTAATGAACCTCCCTCTAGTCTGGTCTCTGAATATACCCTTAAATAATAGCGACCTTCGTCCTTAATTTTCTCTACTTTGATCTCGGTGTGTCGATTGTTCTTCTTATTAACAAACTTGAAATTATTTGTAGCCTGCAAATTCAGAGCCATTATTGCCAGCAAAAAAAACAGGACTTGCTGTAAGATCAACTTTAGAACTTTCAATTTTAACCACCTGATATTCGAATGAATGCATGGATAAGAAAGATCAGTGTAGTCAATTTTATAAAGAACGAGCCGCATGATTGGACTGCAGATATCTCATCACAACTTATTCCCGGTGTCATTTACCACAAAAAATGGTCGCAACTGAATAGAGTTCCGTCATTCAGCACCCATATCAGGAATAAATCTCTTGATACGGACGACCAAGAATTGAAATGATGGTTAATTGCCTCTCCTGCAAGCCAACGACATGTTTTTCATGACCATCGACCAATAAAACATTAATTCCCTGAAAGCAAAAAAATACCCAGCGTGTCGTCGGATTCTGACAGGGCTTTCGCTTCATATCCGGAAAGAACCTACTCTGTCGCTTTAATTCATGCCTGATTCGATGCTGTATCGCTGCGTAGACTAACAGGCAAAGCGTCATCATCATAAGCAACGCTTCTATACGTTCCGGCTTCTTTAAAAACAGCGAGGAGACCAGAAATTCAGGGCTTTTCAGAAACCGAAATCCACGCTCTACCGACTGCTGTGATTTATCACTTCAAACGAAAAACCCCTTACTTTTAGTGAGGGGATGTAAGTTCAGCTTGCAAAGCAAGCTCTCTGTACTATCTTTTTTTTGTCTTGGATGTTTTAGCGATTACGCTGCCAAGACAGGAAAGTAAAAAACTAAATTAGCTCCGTTTTTTGCCCGTGTCGTTTACTCGACAATCTTAACCGTAGGGCAAGAAAGCGAATAAGGTGTGTCCCGCTACTGGTAAGGGATGCACTGCGGCAGGGCATTGCCGTCTAGCTGTAAGAATCCTCGTCGTTTACGGCGAGGAGGATGTCAATAATAACGATGAAAAGAAGGACACAAAATATGGCATCTACAGAATGTAACAATAAAGGCCTGGTGAAATTAAACCAGTCAAATGGCATTAGCCATATCCTTCTTAACGATTCGTCAAGAAAGAATGCGCTTTCGAAAGACATGTTAAAATGCCTGATAGCTAGTTTAGAAAAGATCAAATGTGACAACAAACAAAAAGTACTTGTTATACGTGGAGCCGGTAATGTATTTTGCTCAGGTGCCGACTTACGATGGATGAAAAAAGGTCTTAACCAAACTGACAAAGAGAACAGAGCTGATGCTGCATTGTTTTTCCAGCTCTTTGAGTTACTTAATAACTTCCCCGGACCTGTTATCGTCTGGGTTGAAAAATATGCCATTGGTGGTGCTTTAGGCTTGTTGGCTTGCGCCGATTATGTTATTGCCGAATCCAATGTGAAACTATCGTTTTCAGAGGTTAAACTTGGCTTGGTGCCAGCCACCATTGCACCATTTGTGGTTAATAAAATTGGCCTTTCCCAAGCCAGAGTCTTGATGCTTAGTGCGCAAACTTTTACTGCTAAAAAAGCGAAGAAGTTAGGCCTTATTCATGAAATATTAACAGCCAAAGCCATTCCTGATAGAGTTGACGGTTTATGCTCTTTATTTAAAGCTAACGGTTCTCAGGCCATGGCCTCAACTAAGCATTTGCTTAACGAGTTAGGTTCACCGCTTAATAGTCATGAAATAAAAGAACTCTGCCTTGCCAAAATTGCAGAATCAAGAAAATCGGATGAAGGTCAGGAAGGTGTTAAAGCCTTCTTTGAAAAGCGTCAACCCGAATGGTATAAATGAGAAGGAGATGAGAAAATTATTAGTATATGCTCGAAAATCGGTACATGAGGAAAAACTTCAACTTGTCGTCTAATCTTCAATCTTATGATTACCCTTCCTGCCAACGGCCTGTCACCAAACCTGCTTGAGTTCATCATTCAGCAACAGGAACTGATCGCCCGACAGCAAGAGCAGATTGTTCGGCTTCAGGAGCAGAGTGGGTGACTTCGGCCTGAATTTTTCAGCCATAGAAAAGTATAAATTTTCTTGGTTTATTTATTTCTTAGGGAATAGCTGCCAGTGAGTAATAACTTTTCATGCGCATAATATTCCTCTGAACTTTCTTCTTGCATTACTTTCTCAATTCTTTTAAAAATTGCTCCACCATTGAGTAACTAACCGCAGTGTCTTTAAAATGTTTGAGGGTGGATGATTTTTCAGCTTCAGATGCTTCTAAGTGATTTAGCACATTGCTCAAATGCAGCTTCATATGGCCTTTTTGAATACCACTGGTAACCAGTGATGCTACAGCTCCAAAATTATTGGCCAGGCCGGCAGCTGCAACAAGCTGCATTAATTGTTCCGCAGATGGCTGTTGAAGAATCTGCATTGCGGCTTTGGCCATGGGATGCGTATTGGTTAAACCTCCAACAGTACCCAAAGCTAACGGAACCTTTAGCGTATAGGTGAACTGATTGTTATTGATATTTAAAGATGTCAGCGAAGAATAGCTTCCTGATCGAGCAGCGTAAGCTTGAGCTCCGGCTTCAATGGCTCTGAAGTCATTGCCGGTTGCTAAAACCACAGCATCAATGCCATTAAAAATACCTTTGTTGTGGGTTACAGCCCGGTAAGGGTCGTTAATTGCAATTTCAACAGCTGTTCTATAGCGTTCAGCAAACTCTTGCACAGAATAGTCACCGGCATAGGGTTGTAATTGTTCAATGTCGCATGAAGCAGTGCATTCAACCAAACATTCAGGGGTGTAATTACTCAGAATACACATGATGCTTTTGGCGGCTTCAGCACTTTTAAGCTGTTGGTGTTGATTAATGAAGTCCATCAAGTGAGGCGCAATGGTTTCGAGGCAGGTATTGATAAAATTAGCACCCATCGAATCGGCTGTTTTGAATTTAATCAAAGCCTGATGTGTATTGGCCATGTTGACAATTGATTTGAACTCAACATCCATAATACCACCACCTCGCTTGCGCATTTTTTTGGTTATACGCTCGGTTACATTATTGATTAGCTCAAGAATTTCATCTTTAAACGAATTCAATGCGGCACAATCGCCCATCCAGGTAAAATGGATCTGACCATTCTTAAGTGTATTTATCACTTTTGTTCTGAAGCCCCCATTTCTGGCCCAAAAGCTCGCTGCTTTTGAAGCCGCAGCCACTACAGAACTTTCTTCAATAACCATGGGTACCAAGTATATTTTATCGTTAACCAGAAAGTTAGGTGCGATGCTAAATGGTAAAATATAATTTGAGATGATGTTCTCTGAAATATCGTTAAATAAATGCTGCTTGTTTGGATGTAAAAACTCCCGGAATGATTCTGCCAAGTGAGGTGCTAAGGCTTGCTGTTCGAGTAAGCATTTCACTTTTTCTTCACGATTCAATTTGGAGAAGCCTTTTATTATTGAACACATTTAGATCTGTTTTACTTTAAGAAAATTGTTGGCCATGGCTCATGACGGGTAAATGTCTGAAAACTGCCTTTCAAAATGGCACACAATCACAAAAATTCCAGTCTATCGTGTAGGGGCTGAATAGTTACAAATAATAACACCCCTCTCATCAAAGCCTGCCAGAAATATAATGAGCAGGCGGTTGGTGACTGCTCCCCACCCTATCGGGTGAGGCTTCTGATTTCTTAGGCAGCAACCGACAGTCTGCCGGATTTACGCAAGCCTCCATCAGCAGAAACGGACAGTCCTTCCGCCTTTAATTTCAATATGCCTTGCTTCTTGATATTGCGAGCTGCATTAATATCCCGGTCATGGATAGCACCACAGCTACACTCCCATGATCGGATTCTCAATGGCATTTTTTCCTGTTTCAAATCGCAGACTGAGCAAGTTTTAGAGGATGCAAACCACTGGTCTATCTTCACCAGATGTTTACCTTCCTGCTTTGCCTTGTATTCGAGTTTGGTTATCAGTGAATGCCAGCCAGCATCAGCAATAGAACGAGCAAGACGCTTGTTCTTGAGCATGTTTTTAACTTTCAGTGTCTCCACAATCACCGCTTGGTTTTCGTCGATGAGTTGTTTTGATAGCTTATGCTGAAAATCATTACGGGCAAAGGCTACACGCTCATGCGCCTTTGCCACCAATAAACGGGCTTTGCGCCTACCTCTTGAGCCTTTCTTGCAGCGAGATAGAGCCTGTTGTTTTCTTTTCAGGTTACGTTGTGCTTTTTTCAGAAAGCGAGGATTGCCAGTCTTATGGCCGGTACTGGTGATAGCCAGATCAGTAATCCCCATATCAACACCGACAACCTGATTAGCTTCAAGATTATCAATCTGTTTTGGTTGTTCCTGGGTATCATCAGCCAATATGGAGGCAAAATACTTGCCGGTTAGCGTTCTGCTCAGGGTGATAGACTTCACCTTACCCACTATTTCACGATGCACTTTAGCCCTTATGGGCTTGCACTTGGGGATTTTTATCCCGTTATCGCCCACAGAGACAGACGTACAATGGTAGCTACTTTGCTTGCCATGCTTTTTCTTGAAGCGAGGAAATCTTGCCTGCAATTTGGGATTGAAAAAGTTTTGAAAGGCCGTATCCAGATTGATAGTGGCCTGTTGCAGTGCAATAGAGTCAGCGTTTTTCAGCCATGAGTACTTTCGGCTTTTCTTGGCTTTTGCCAGCAAGGGCTTCAGGTGTTTTTTGGGAGAAAGGCTCTGCCCACGAACCTTGTAATAATGAACCTTAATAGCCAGGGCCTTGTTCCATACGAACCGCACAGCATCAAACTGACGGTCGAGAAATTCCGCCTGCTCTGATGTTGGATAGATTCGTACTTTGGTGGCTCTCAGCATGGAACGTTATTTCAGTGCTCATTAATATAAAGTTTATATTACAGATATTTGAAAGAGGTTTTCAAGTGAGCGCACACAATAAAGATTTGCTTAAAGGGTATCTTCGCAAACGACATAGCGTTACCAAGCTGGTTGTTCATTTGGTGTTCACGACAAAGTACAGGCGAAAGCTTTTTGATGGCTATATGATCAAGCAGTTACGGGAGTCGTTCGAGAGTGCATGTGAAAAACTGGAATGCCAGTTACTTGAAATGGATGGCGAAAAAGATCACGTACACCCGTTGGTGGCCTACCCACCAAAACTGGCTATCAGTGTCATGGTAAATAATCTCAAATCAACATCATCAAGACGGTTGCGAATGCTGAATACCCACCTTACTGCTCAGAGCAAAGCAGGCTTAATGTGGTCAAGGTCTTACTTTGCTTGCAGTGCTGGCGGTGCAACTATCGAGACTCTGAAGGACTACGTTAATAGCCAGAGTACACCAGATTGATGGCGGAAGGCTCTGCGCCTTCCCGTCTTATATCCCCGCCCGCATTGGGCGAGGGTTTACGACGATTTTGCTAAACTTTTGGAAAACCAAAAAGCGCATGTCTTCATAAACTACCGTAACAAAGAAGAAAAATCTGCGTACGACATCGCCGTAGAAAAGGAAATAGGCAAAAGGACTATTGATTTACCCATCTCCAGAGGAGCTATAAAGCCAGCCCAATCCTCAAAAACAGAAAATAAGACTACTTATCACCCCAGGTCTGGTGATTGCTCCTCCGGGCTTGGTGGTTGTGGTGACTGATGACATCCTGCATTCAGGATAACTTTGCACATTGTCGAATACTGCGTGACACACTCCCCCCACTAAATCGGCAAGCCGATTCTAGTGGGGGCTTCTAATCGGGAATTACGTGCGACCCACTATGTCAAATAACATAGCCTCTCGCTGTCGTACAGGTTGCCGAACCACGACAGGGGAACTCTTTACACATACGCTGTGTCCCAGCGCATCGGCGGTAGAAGCCAGAAAACGGTTGTGTTTTCCTGATTTGTTTCTCGTAGTTAGTCCAGCAACGGTGACGCTTGAGTATTTGTCCAGAGGCTTATCTGTCTGTCGAGTAGGCTGTTGTCTCAGCCACCAAGCCCATTATGCAGGGTTTCGCAGTGCACTGAAGTTAGTACATGGGCTTGCTCTACGCAAGCCTCGCTATCCATCTCCATCCAAACCTTCAAAGGTCGCGCCGCTCCCAATGAGAGGCTATGGATGGAGAATTTCGCAAGGTTCGTTAAAAATCATTAAAGCAGTCAGACATGTTCAATGATCACTACCACAGGGCTCACCATTATGAGTACATCAACCAACTCAAACGATGTCAGGATCGAAACAGACAGCCTGGGAGAAGTCGCTGTTCCCGTTGATGCGTTATATGGCGCGCAAACCCAGCGGGCTGTGGATAACTTCCCGGTCAGTGGGCAATCCCTGCCCGAAGCGTTTATCACTGCCATTGCCCATATCAAAAAAGCGGCCGCTTCTGCCAACCTGTCGCTGGGTTTGCTCTCAAACGACAAGGCCGGATCCATCATCAAAGCGGCGAACCAGGTCATCGCAGCGCAGTACCCTGGCTCTTTTCACAGCCAGTTCCCCATTGATGTTTATCAGACAGGTTCTGGCACCAGCACCAATATGAATGTCAATGAAGTGATCAGCCAGCTTGCCAGAAACAACGGTACAACACCTGTCAGCCCAAACGATGATGTAAACCTTGGTCAGAGCAGCAATGATGTGATTCCTTCAGCCATTCATGTGACTTCTGCCCTGCTTGTGGAGCGTCAGCTTCTGCCCGCGCTTTCACACCTGATCAGAACCCTTGATGAGCGCATTCAGGACATTGGTTCGATTGTCAAAACCGGACGCACTCACACCATGGACGCGATGCCTGTTACTTTTGCTCAGGAAATGGGTGGCTGGAAAGCGTTGCTACAGCAGGATCAGGAGCGCCTGAAAACCACGCAAACCCGCCTGTTGCAACTGACACTGGGGGGAACAGCCGTTGGTTCAGGAACGAATACTCACCCGGACTATTCACAGACGGTCTGCGATGCTCTGGCAAAGGACACCGGTTTACCATTCACACCCGCCCCAAATTTTTTCGCCGCCCAAAGTGTTCCCGCTACCGCCCTGGAGCTGTCTGCCAGCCTCCGGGGATTAGCGGTCAGCCTGATGAAGATTGCCAATGATCTGCGTTGGATGAACAGTGGCCCATTGTCGGGCATTGGTGAAATTGAACTGCCTGCACTGCAACCGGGTTCCAGTATTATGCCCGGCAAGATCAACCCGGTGATTTCAGAGTCTGCCACCATGGTGGCCGCGCAAATAATCGGGCTGGATACCTCCGTCGCCATAGCTGCCCAGTCCGGTAATTTTGAGCTGAATGTTATGTTGCCACTGGTGGCGAATAACCTGGTGCAATCCATCACACTGGCCAGCAATGCCAGCACCATTCTGGCTGACAAAGCCATCAAAGGATTCAGGGTGCGGGAAGCGAACATTCACGAATCCCTTGACCGCAACCCGGTTCTGGTAACGGCTCTCAACCCGATCATTGGTTACATGAAAGCGGCGGAAATTGCCAAACAGGCTTATAAAGAACAACGCTCTATTCTGGACGTTGCGAAGGAGAAAACCGATCTGTCGGAACAGGAATTGAAAGAGATTCTTGATCCCGCCCAACTCACCAAAGGCGGCATTAGCAGAAAGTAATTCAGTTATCGATATGAAGCCGGTCACTGAGCCAGTACCAGGCTAGTCCCAGATACTCGTGCAGAGCGATTTCGCTGTTTCTCAGGTTGCGAGTCTGGGGCATCCAGTACCTGAGTTTTTTCCATGGCACCTCTGACCAGGGAAACACTGTCGGAGCAGGAATCACCTCAAACCCCATCTTCTGATAACTTAAAACGGATCGGGGCATGTGCCAGCTATGAGTCACCAGAATAATGCGAAGGTCTTCTTTCCCCAAATCCCTGCTTAGCATGTCGTAACTGTAGAGGGCATTTTGCCAGGTGGTCAGGCTTTGCTTTTCCTGCCAGCGGGTTTTGACGCCATAATCGTTACTCAATGTTTCCGCCATGGTTTCAGCTTCAGACCTTGCGCCGCCACCACTGGTCAGCAAAGGCACGCCACACTGGCGATGCACTGTTGCGCCGTAACGAATACGCTCCAGAGACAGGGCAGTCGGTTGAAAGCCTTTGTACTCGGGTCGGTAGCGGGGATATCCAGCCCCCAGGATCACAATGGCATCAGCCTCTTTGCAGGACTCAGTATCCAGGGCTTCATACCACTCAAGCCCTTTATTGAGAACCGTAGCAACCGGCGTGGTCGACAACAGGTACAAAGAAAACAGCGCCAGCCAGGGCAGCCATCCCAGTGTTGTCTTAAAGATCAGTCCCACAGCAATCATCCATAACAGCAAAGCCGGCAGCAGCAGGCTTTGCTTTAAACACCATCGCATGACAGGTTTCATAAAAATCCAGAAGTTGTTTATCAACATAGATTAATCAATGTATTCTTTTTTTAAAATGTCTGATTCCAAATAACAAGATGCCTGATCACCCATGCTGAAAAATTGTTTTGAAGTGTTTATCCGTTTCCTGACTCTGGGTTGCTATGCCTTTGGTGGGCCAACAGCGCACATCGGTTATTTCCACCGGGAGTTTGTTGAAAAACGACAATGGTTAAGTGAGCAGGAATACGCTGATACCGTTGCCCTTTGCCAGATGCTGCCCGGACCTGCGAGCAGTCAGGTGGGTATCAGCATTGGCTTTGACCGCGCAGGTTTGCCGGGTGCGTTGGCAGCCTTTACAGGTTTCACACTCCCTTCAGCCATTCTTATGGTCTTGCTGGCCATGGGTTACAGTGAAGTGTCCGGGCTTTCCTCCGCCATGGGAATTTTGCACGGTGTAAAACTGTTTGCGGTGGCTGTGGTGGCTGACGCGCTGATTAAAATGGGCAAGTCTCTCTGCCCTGACCGCCCACGGGTGACGATGGCCATCATCACCGCCGGCCTGATGTTAATGGTGCCAGGCGTCGCCATGCAGATGACTGTCATTATCGCGGGGGCAATAGCCGGTTATGTTATTTACAACCACAATACCTATACCAATCCATTACCAGAGGTTAAGGGGCGTAAGCGCATAGCCTTTGCTGCAGCCGTTTTGTTTGTTGCAGGCATTCTTGTAATTCCGGTTATTGCAGCACAGTCTGATAACTCTGCTGTGCAGTTGTTTGACAGTTTCTACCGCTCTGGCGCTCTGGTCTTTGGTGGGGGTCACGTGGTTCTGCCGATGCTTCAAGCTGAGCTGGTACACGACGCTGGGGTAACGGCTGACGCGTTTCTGGTAGGGTACAGCGCTGCGCAGGCCGTGCCGGGGCCCATGTTTACCCTGGCCCCTTTTCTGGGTGGTGTTTTTGGTGGCAGCTTTAGTCTGAGTAACGCCCTGGTTGCCCTGGTTGCCATGTTCGCGCCCTCTTTTTTATTGCTGGCTGCCGCCTGGCCATTCTGGAACCGACTGAAGGCGATGCCAACACTGCGTTCTGCCATCAATGGTATCAATGCCGTGGTCACTGGTTTGCTACTGGCCGCATTGTACGACCCGGTTATTACACTGGCGATTAAAGGGGCGGAAGATGTTGCGCTCGCGTTGCTGGCCTACCTGCTGCTGGCTGTCTGGAAGTTGCCGGTTGCTCTGATGGTACTGCTGTACGCAGGCATTGGCTTCATTCTGTTTTGATAGGATAAGTCCGGAGTACAGCCTCTGGCCACTACTCCGGTTGGGGGTTAGTCAAACAGACGACTAAGACCGCCCTTAAGGTGGTTCTTAATAGCACCAGCCCGCTCTGTTCCTTTGTATTGCAGATCTTCTTTCTGTTTTTTCGCTTCAAGTTTGGCTCGCTCCAGTTTTGAACCAGCGACTTCTTTACGCAAATCATAGAGTCCCTGCTTAGCCTGATGTTTTGTGTCCCTGCCAAGCTTGGTAAGGCTCTTCCATTGTTTGCAGAGAAAATCACCCAGGGGTTTGAACGACTCTGTCAATCCCTCAAGTAAATTGCTCAGGGCATTTATCAGGCCAAACTTTTGCTCAACATTGCGACCTGTCCGGGTCTGGCCGTTAGATGTCGTGTTCCTGTTATGACCCGGTAAGCGGGTCTGCCGGGCTGTAGTATTAACAGGTGATCCGATTCCTTCAAACATAAACTGTACCTCCTTGTTCAGTGGATGAAGAAGTTTCCTTCACTTATAAGCCTAGTTCTGAATGGTTCAATTTACTGTTGAAAAAGTTAGCAGCTCTAACAGACTGGTTACCATTAGTCGGGTATTGTGGCAAACTCTGCCCAACTGACAGTTGAGATAGAGCTTAAACGGTTCGGTTATTGTTTAACCGCCTGTTCTGGTGATTCTTTTTAACAGGCTCTGACTGTTCTTTTCTCAACCAGAGCTTTCTCGTTACCGGTGAGAGGGGCGGTAGCGTCATTGATGAACGGGGAATGCTGGTCAGTCGGTTTCCCAAGTGCTATGTGCTATTAAACAACAAGAGTTCAAAATGCAATTAATTGAGCCAAATGAAAATTTGAAAAATGAATTTTCTATTTTTATAACTGATATCAGAAATAATGACCCTGATCGATATTTCATATATACAGATGCTGAAATCAATTTATCAAAATATATTAACTCACTGTCAGAACAGAGAAAGGGCAAAAACCTTCCTCAAGGATATTCACCATGCAGTCATTTCTGGTTGATAGACAACAGTAATAATATTTTAGGTGCATTGAGGGTACGCCATAACATTAATAGTAAATATCTTGCAGAAGAACTTGGTCACATTGGATACGATATAGCACCAAAATATAGGAAAAATGGTTTTGGTACTTTAATGCTTCAATTGGGTCTTTTAGAAGCAAGAAAATTAAACATAAAAGAAATTCTTATCACGGCTGATGAAAATAACGTTGCGTCAAGAAAAGTTATTGAAAAAAATGGCGGTGAATATGAATCAACCAGGTTTGGGAAAACCTCAGGTATAAATATTGCCCGCTATTGGTCAAGAGCATGAATCGACACCCACGAAAGTATTACCGATCTGCCCTGCAAGAAGCCGCATAACGGATAAGGGTTAAGCAAACACGAACTTGATACTGCTCCGTTCAGCTCTGTTACCTCCGGTAGCAATCATATGAAATTATCTGGAAGGAAAGTTCCGAATGGATATCTTGACCAATTAACCTGGCGGTCAGGATCATTCTTGGCAAATCTAACCTTACATCTCTCAGGGTATAAAGAAGTATCGAGCCAACAGTACTGTACAGAGACCATATAGGAAGCACGAATCCTCTGGCACTATGGGGTTCTGGATAAATCTCAAGCTTTATTATAAACGGATTATTATCTATTTGGACGTAGTAAATCATTATATCATCACCAACCAGTAATGTAGGGAAAAGGGATATTGATATGTATAAAGTGGCTTTTTGTATAAAGCTCATGCGCCTGTAACCCTCAGAGAAATAGTATATCTTAGATGATGGAACAGGCACCGTGACGGCCCTCCAACACATAAAGAGGGTGTCACAAAAGGTGGCGGGCTTGCTCTACGCAAGCCTCGCCATCCATCTCCATCCAAACCGTCAAAGGTCGCTCCGCTCCCAATGAGAGGCTATGGATGGAGAATTTCGCAAGGTTTGTTAAAATCTTTAGCTGCGGTTTTTCAGATTGACCTTTCAGAACTGTCCGGGGAAAAAGAGATGAGCACTGAAACAAAGTTATCAACAGAAGAGCAGCAAGTGATAGAGCATGTTCGTGATATCAAGGCATTTTACTCCCATGCCACTTCTTATGCTTTGATCGTCGGTGCACTTTTTATTCTGAATTTTTTCGTATCGCCTGATTACTTATGGGCTAAGTGGGTCGCATTGGGTTGGGGCATTGGTGTTGTCTCTCATGGTCTCAGCGTTTTTGAGGTCTTTAACCTTTTTGGGCCGAACTGGGAGCGGAAACAGATAGAGAAAAGACTGGGTAAAAACTCGAAAAACGACACATGACCTATGTGCTCCACTCGTTTATTTAGTCGTTAATGGTTCTTACCGTCTGCCAGAATTTTGATGATAAAATCTGGCAGATGGTAAGAGCTTTTTTATTCATCACGACTGACTGATGAGCTATTCAGCTTCAGCTCGCTTTGCAGAAACAGCCGGATTCAGGCGGGCAAATAAAATACCCATTTCAAACAGCAGCCACATCGGCCCTGCCAGCAGTGTCTGGGAAATTACGTCCGGTGGTGTTAGCAACATACCCAGAACAAAACACCCGACAATGACATAGGGGCGTTTCTTTGTCAGAGAATCAATATCCGATACGCCAGACCAGATCAACAGCACCGTTGCAACCGGAATTTCAAAAGCCAGGCCAAAAGCAAAAAACAGCTTCAAAATAAAATTCAGATAACTGTTAATGTCAGTCATCACCGCCACGCTTTCCGGGCCAATACTGGTAAAGAAACCAAACACCAGTGGGAAAACCACAAAATAAGCGAACGCCATTCCGCCGTAAAACAACAGGACACTGGCAATTAGCAGCGGTATCGCCAGACGCTTTTCATGTTGATACAGCCCCGGTGAAATAAATGCCCAGATTTGATGCAGAATATAGGGGACGGCGATAAACAGAGACAATACCAGTGTCAGCTTGAAGGGAGCCAGAAAAGGCGATGCGACATCGGTCGCAATCATGCTGGCACCTTCGGGCAGATAGACCCGCAACGGCTGTGATATGAACTCGTAAATATCGCTGGAAAAGTAAAACAGTCCGGCAAACACAATCAATATAACCATTGTGCTGCGAATAATACGGGTTCTCAGCTCCAGCAAGTGCTGGATCAGTGGCTGCTCCCTGTCGCCGGTACTTGCACTGGAAGTCATGGTTTGTCTCCTGGTTGACTCTTAACCAACGAGCCTTCCTTGCTATCAAGCAGCTCCTTCTTATCAAGCGGCTCCTTGTTATCAAGCTGCTGACTGAGAGAACGATCAAGTTCTTCCTGCAACTGGGACGACATATTATTCATACTCTCCCCTGCCTCAGAAGCCTGCTGCTTTACACCCTGCAACTGTCGTTCAATATCCTTGAAATGCAAATCCTGTTTGATTTCTTCAATATTAAGCTCGCTTTCCATGGTTTCCCGAACATTACGCGCAGTCTGCCTGAAGTGATGAAGCCAGCGGACAGCGGTACGGATTACCTGGGGAAGTCTCTCAGGCCCCAGAACCACCAGCCCCAGAAGAGCAATGACCAATATTTCGGAAAAGCCAATATCAAACACCGGGCATTACCTCAGGATTTATCGTGCGGGATTTCCTTACCGGAAGCCTGGCCTTCATTCTTTTCACTGGCTGTAGCGTCCTTAAATCCTTTAACCGCACTACCCAGATCACTGCCCAGTGTCTTTAGCTTTTTGGTACCGAACAACATCACGACAATCAACAGAATAATCACCAGCTGCCAGATACTGATTCCACCCAGACCCATAACACTCTCCTGAAAAATTACGAACTCAATGAAGCATACTTGACAGTACAGCGACAGAACAATCAGTAGTCTCAGCTAGTCATTAAGAACAATACAAATAGTGGATGGTAGATTCTTAACCATCCCCAGCCAAAAACAACAGGAATCAACACAACCCAACCATAATGCAATGGGTTTGTTGATCCAGATCAACCCGCGGATGCGAAGTCCTTATAAAGAGATTGTACCATTACACGTATTGCACTTTTTTGTTCGGTTTCGTGCAAAGCTTTTCTAAACCTTGATGCAAGGCAACATACCAGATAGCCAGTCTGGCACAATCAACAGCATGATGAGTTCACTGATGTGGTGCGAAAGTGGCTAATATAAAAGATGTCGCGAAACTGGCGGGAGTCTCCATATCTACTGTTTCCCGCGTCGTTAACAATACGGCAGGTGTTGCCCGGAGCAAAAAAGAGGCTGTAGTGCGAGCCATGTCTGAGCTTGACTACAAACCGAACAGTTTTGCCAAGGCTCTGGTCAGCAATAAATCCGATACCCTGGGCCTGGTGGTCGGCGACCTGGGTGATCCGTTCTTCAGCCTGCTTATGCGCGGTGTTGAAAAGGTTGCGAGTCACTATAACAAACAGCTGTTAGTCAGCTCAGGCCACCACGATCCGGAAAGGGAAAAAGAGGCCATCCTCTCTTTGATCGACCGCCGATGTGATGCCATTGTCGTTCATTCCAAAGCGCTCTCTGACTATCAGGTGATGGAACTGCTTGAGTCTCAAACCAGCTCGGTCATTATCAATCGAAGCATTCAGGGCTTTGAGGCGCGTTGCATCTATCTCGACAACCGTAAAGCCGGAGAGATGGCCACCCGCTATCTGCTTGAACACGGGCATCGGCATATTGCATTTATCTCCCGTTCTTCAGAAAACAAACACCTTGAACTCGAAGATACCCGTGACCGCTACCAGGGCTATCAGGAGGCTCTGCTGGCTCACAGCATATTCCCGGACACTGGATTGCTCAGCAAAAACCAGCCTGACGAACAGGGAGGCTATAACGCCACCATTGAGCTGCTGAACCGTAAGGTTGAATTTACCGCTATCTTTGCCTACAACGATGCGATGGCTGCAGGGTGCATGATGGCGTTAAGGGAGCGCAAAGTGCAGGTGCCAAACGACGTATCAGTGATGGGGGTTGATGACGTACTGCTGGCACACTTCCTTAACCCTGGACTGACCACTGTCCGCTATCCCATTGAAGCCATGGGCACAGCGGCTGCGTCTCTGGCTCTGGCACTCGCTGGCGAACATGAGCCCGGAAAGCAGGAGCAGCCAAAACTGGTTCGGGAGTTTATACCTGAGATTAAAATCAGGGAATCGGTACGCTACCTGAAATAAACCACTGACCTCACTGATTGGGGCCAAATCACAGCGCATCCATAATGAGCTTTACGCCGGTTATCAACAATCCGGTGTAAAGCACCCTGTAAAAAATAGCTTCACGAACACGATGCACCAGCTTCATACCTGCGTAAACACCCAACGGGCAGAGAGGTAACATCATAGCCGACAGTATAAGGTTATCAACGCTCAGTTCACCCAAACTGCCATACGCTGGAATTTTGAAGAGATTCACTACCCCGAAGAATATCGCCATCGTGCCACTCAGTACCCTTTTATCCAGTTTCAGGGGCAGCATATACACACTGAGCGGCGCTCCCCCGGCGTGAACGCCAAAACTGGTAAAGCCACTGACTGTTGCCCAGAAAATGCCTTTCAGACGGCTGGGTTTATGGGGTGCGGCTCCTTTTGAGAAAAACTGATGAAGGCAAAACAAAATAGCGATGCTACCAATAAGAAAACGAATGGCATTTTCAGGCAGATGATAAAAAATCAGTAACCCAAGCCCTACCCCCATTAAGCCCGGTAGCATAATGACCTTCAGGATATTCCAGTCTACAAACCCTCTCCAACCCCAGATGGCAAACAGGTCCATGATAAGCAATAGCGGCAGAAGAATAGTAGCCGCCTGAACCGGTGGAATCACCAGCGACATCAGGGGAACAGACATCACTCCCATGGCGTTACCCAACCCACCTTTTCCCAAAGCAGCGATAAGAACCGCGGGTACAGCAACGAATAAAAATGGCAACAGTGGCACACCAAAGTCCATACTCTCTCCAGTAAAAAAGCCGTGTAAAACATACACGGCTCATACTAGTAATAAAAAGTACCGCTGCCGATTCAGAAGCCTAATTCACGCAGATAATTCAGACTTCGACGCACATCTTCAAACGGGCTGATTTCAGACTCCGGATCACGAAGTTGTTGCAGGGTTATATGGCCATCGTACTGAACCCGGTCTAAAGCGTCTTTGATTGCACAATAATCTATATCACCTTCACCAACAGACCGCAGGACACCAAAATCACAGGCGTCCCTGAACCCGACCATCTGACTGTTCAGGCAATGTTCAAGGCGCTGGTTACAGACATCCTTAAAGTGAACGTGCTCAAGCCGGAAAGTACACTCTTTCATCCACCGGGCAGGCTCAAGGCCAGCGTACACAAAGTGCCCTGTATCCAGGCACAGGCCAGCTTTTTCGTAAGGTACATCTTCCAGCATCCGGGAAATTTCATCATCAAATTCCAGATAGCTCCCTGCATGAGGGTGTACAACAGCTCTAATACCATAGTCGTACATAGCGATATCGGCAATGCAGCGTATGGTCGACATCATGGTCCGCCACCTGGGCTTGTCCAGTCTTGCCGCCTGGTCACTGATACCGGCAAAGCGCTCGCGGATATCATTGACTGCATCAACAATCACCAGCTGTTTTGCTCCCACAGCATGAAGCAGCTGACAGACCTTGCGGGTTTTGGACAGGGTTTCTTCCAGCCGGGTACGATCCCACAAAGGTTCAAAGACCCTGCCAGAGATAACCGACATACCTCGGAGACTCAGCTCGTCTTTCAGCATACTGCCATCGGTGGGAAAATAACCATAAGGCCCAAGCTCAATACTCGAGTAACCCGCCTCTGAAGCTTCCTGCAACAGATTTCGCCACACGGGGCTGTCCGAACATTGCGGATTGCCTATGCCCCAGGAGCAGGGGGCGGCGGCAAAACGGTAGCGATCGTGCTTCTTATTTGTATTTATCATGATCAGGTTCCCGCCTGTCGTTATTATTTCTATGGCATGACACGACTCATGACCTGATATATATCAGAGAGGGTTAATGGCAGGCATTGATATCAGACATTGTTTCTGTCGTTAATAGCCTTCTGTCCTATCTTTTTTTACGCTTTCCTTCATAGGAGGAGTCAGGCCTGTTTACTGTTAAGCCAGCCTCATCCAGAGCCCGCTGAAGAACAGAAAGGAAAGTAAATTTTTTTTGCTCATTTTCTAAAGATGATTTGTATGCTTTATTTTTATCAATTTTTTTGCTGACTTCACGGTAATTCTGAGACAACTGAAATAAAGCCTCCTGACTGGAATGAGCCAGTAAATTACGTAATTTAGTTAATATATTACCATCCTCACGGGGATCTGTTTGTGCAAGCCTTAAGCATGCCTCAACAATCAGTTCTTTATCCGTTTTCTGTTCGCTAAGTGTCTCACCGCAAACGTCATAATAGATATTAAGCTTATGCAGTTGATAAGCTTCTTCAAAAAAAATATCGCCAGTACATGTCGCTGTCTGTTTATCATCACGATACATTAACGAACTATAGGCACACAATGTATCTTCCGTTAATGGTAACTCCTTTAAATAAAGGGTATTGTCGACACCTTTGATCGGGCATGGATAGCGTTTCCACTCAAAGAATTGATAGTAATATTCAAGTACGTTAGTCACATTGAAAAATGCAATACTGAGGCCTTCGTCTGATATAATTTCTGCCAGCGTTTTCATTGCCGCTTCATCATAATAATTTGTACATACAGGATGGATATGTATTTTCTTTAATACTTTCTTTGTTTCTTCAAATCTTTCTTTGGATGAAAAACAGTGCCACTCTTTAAAGGCATCTCTATATTCTTTGGCTAAATATAAAATATCTTCTTCTGAAAAAATAATATCTTCTACCTTCTTCTTAACCGCAAGAAATGCATCCTTAATCAAATCTTCATATTCTTCTTCTCCGCAACGCTCAATTTTAGGAAGTTCATTAAATATAGAAATCAAGAAAAGCAGTAATATTGGATTTTGATCAAGGATAATAACGAGATTTGATAGTTTGGACAACTCTGGCAGGCAGGATAACAATCCCGACTCCCCGGTAACAATTGAAATACGCCTTTCCGAAACAGGGGAGAACGCTTTCATTTTCTTAAACGTATCTTCCAGTGAAGCGGTACCTTCAGAGATGTAGCCACCATGATATTCATTAGTAAACCAGAAGGTATTGCCAAAGCCTGCTACCGATTTAAAACTCTCACAGGGAGGGATTTCATTAAGCTTATTAACCACCTCCCGTACAGAGAAACCGGCAAAACAGCTTACTTCATCTAGTTTGTCACAATTAATGGGAATTCCGAGGTTACTCTGCACAATTCCCTGTGAAAGCGGCTGCCCTACATCCATGTTTTCAACACTGCATTTAAAATATAATTGTTGTTTATGACCTTCAGTTTCTGATTTAGTTCAGTCACAAAGAGTATGCTCGTTATGAGGAGGATGATGGCTTCTTCAAGAATTTCCATAACATGGGGAAACGAGGTAAAGGCGTGCTCCAGCCGTTGTTGGAGTTACTGGTGGAGCAGCCTGTCAAAACCAGTTAAGAGCCTGATTGCTTATGCAGCGGTCACCGTCAGCCAGAATAGGATCCAAAAAATCGAGCCAAAATAGCAATACCCTATTTGCTAATGTCTGCTTTTTATCCTTTAGTTTCAGGGGCGATCTTTGTGTATAGGAAGGTTGGTAAAATGGCCTCGTTTAAACATATTTTTGCAATGCATAATAATTACTCACCTGAATCTCGATGGAAAAAATCTCCTCTTCGTAAAGGCTACCGGACTATGGTTGCGTCTTATAAGGATGAGTATGCTGGTTATTGCTCAGGCATGGTGGTGATCTGGATAAAGAAAAGTATCGCTACCAATGGGAAAGGGGTTCGTCAAGCTAGTGATTTGGGTGATATGCACTTAATGGGAGTAGTCCAGTCGGCTTACGCAAGAAAAACGTTGTTTGAATCCAAAGAGCTCGATTATGGCGAAGGCCTGATTTATTTATTACAAAGCCAGAACCTTATTACTCTGGCGCATATTAGTGGATACGGTTATTTCAGTAGCGGCAATCTTATCGACTGGGTATTAAGTGAATCCGGACACTACATATTATTGTTCTTCAACAAGGATGGTAACCACACACTATATAACGGCCATGCAGTAGGTTTTCGTTATGAGAGTGATGCTATGGAGATGTTTGAACCTGAAGGTGGACTTTTTTCATACCCCAATCCAAAGGCGTTTGTCCAAAACGTAAGAGCACGTATTGATTCCGGCTGGTATGAAAGGAAGGGAGGGTGGTGGAATCTCCACAGGGTTGCATTAGATACTTAGCCTGACACCCTCTCAGGTGAGCCATCCCACTATGGCTAAGAGCTGGGAGCAAGTGTTCCGGTTCAAAGTCTGTGGCCTTCAGTTCAATCACTACATAGCAATGAAGCCTTGTTCAAGTTCCCGTTCGTTATAATTTGCCGTGAAAATCCCTAAATTGTGGGCACAAACAACCACCTTGCACGAGCAAGGAACCATCGTGTTAACCATAAGCTCAGGCTTGTTGTTGAACCTGAGCCAGGTAGCCGTATTCTTCCAGCTTGCGAAGCCAGCGTGATGCGTTCTTCCTGACCATTAAACCCTCGTAGTCAGTGTCAGGATCGACATATGGCTGTCGCTTCTTCAGTAAGGTATAAATCACACGAATCAGTTTATGGGCAATGGCAATCAAACTGCGCTTGTGTCCCCTGCGAATAACCAAGCCCTGATATTTGCCCTTGAACTGGCTCTTTGTCCTGATGGCCGCATTGGCCACTTCGCAAAGAGTCGTCTTGATCATTTTATTGCCTTTGCGTGTGCGACCGCTTTTGCGCTTGCCTGCACTCTCGTTATTTCCTGGGCAAAGTCCCGCCCAGGAAGCAATTTCCTTCATGCCACCAAACTGACTCATATCATCACCGATTTCTGCAATCAGTGTTGCAGCACTCATCTCATGAACGCCCGGTAACGTCTGCAGAAGCTGCCAGGCCTCTTTCCATGGCTGGATTACTCTCAGAATCTGGACTTCCAGCTTTTGCAGCTGCTCGCCAAGGAAATCAATATGACTCCGGATATCTCTCAGTACAATAAGGTGAGAGGTTGATAGCTTTTCGTCCATGCTGGCCATTAACTGTTTTTTGTCAGCCTTCAACCGACCGTCTGCCTTCTTGATAATGTCCTGAAGGGATTCTCCATCAATCAGCGCATTGACCATACGCTGGCCTGATTTGCCATTGATGTCGCTGATCAGGCCACCGAGCCGAATACCACTGTCGTCCAGTGTCTTATGCAGCCGGTTCTTCTCATTCGCAGTTTGCTTGACCAGTGCGTCACGGCGACGGGTAAGGAGGCGCAACTGCTCTTGATCTGGATGAGGTACAAAACTTGGACGAACCAGACCACAATGGGCTAGCTGGGCCAGCCACTGGCTGTCTAAAGTATCGGTCTTGCGACCGGGCACGTTCTTGACGTGCCGGGCATTCACTACCCAGGGGTTCAGGTCACGACCAATGATAGAAGCGTAAATACTTTTCCAGTAAACCCCCGTACTTTCCATTACAGCCAAATCAATCTGGTGCTGCTGAAGAAACTGACACATCGCTTCCCGGTCTTTTCTGAAAGTCCCAAACTCGTGGGTTGTTACCTGAACACTGCCGTCTGGCATTGCCTTACGAATAGAGACCATGACCATCATTTTATGAACATCAATACCTGCACAGTTTTTCACAATGGGTTGCATCGTCTATGCTCCACAAGTTCAAGGAAGAACAGCAGAGCCTGACGAACTGGATTGGATCGCCATAGTCTCACTTGGAGAAAAGGGCTGTTTGCCGTGCATTCAATGTTCCAGAGATGGAGCCTGATGGTACCAGCCCTGAAGCATGAGATAAGCGAGGGTGCGAACGATCCAGCCCAGGTCAATTTGAGTTCAGGGTCTAAAAGCCACTGCAAAGAATTCGACCACTGTCAGGCTCTGCCTCAGATACATTGTGGCAGCACATCATTTTCATTGTGCAGGGTGACCGGAAATGCGGTCATGAAGATTTGATTTGATTTCAAGATGCACAAACCGGGCAAGAATATTCAGCAGGTTATCGGGCAACAGCACCTCGTTCCACAGGTACTCTGTCCCATAGTCATTGTCGTTTTCCGGCACATCATTACCTGCTCCGCCTTCCGCCGTGCCTTTGTTAAACGGCAGAAAGAAGGTATCGCTGCCTGCCAGTCTGGTGGTCATATACACTTCGTACTGACTCACGGCAAAATGCACCAGCGCACCCCGTTTGAAAGTCAGCAACGGTTCCGGCTTGCCAGTTTCCGGGTCTTTGGGCAGACGGGTCTTTTTATACTGGCGAATGGCGTTATCGACGGACTGTTTAAATTCCGATTTCAGCTCCAGCGTCGCCACCGGCAAACCGTTGATAAATAGCACCAGATCAATGCGCCATGCCCTGGCTTTTTTACCGGTTTCAGCTAGATGCTCTGCCGTAGCATAGGGCGAATACACCAGCTCCGGCACAATACGACAACGGTTTTCTTTATAACGGGCCAGCGTATCCGGATTCAGGTTGTGTTCCGGCATAAACTGGCACAGAGAGAACCGGGCATTACGAATCTTCAGCCCATGACGCAACACACCCAGGGTGCCATAGCTGCGCAGTTCCTTGTCGATGGCGTTGGGGTTCGCCTTTTGCAGCTGCGTCACCAGGTGGCTGATGAAATGCGCTTCCGAATCATTGGGGAACAACTTGCAGAACTTTGCCCATTCCTTCGGCTGGGTGTCTTTTACAAAGGACAGTACATCGGCAGTGTATAAGGCGGTTTCCCGGTCGTACTGGTCAGACTTGCCCAATTGCCAGCCGTTGGCCTGCATCCGGGCGATGAGTTCGCTTTGGAAGGTGATTTCGGAGGTACTGTCCATATTCCAGGGTCTCAAAATGGTACCCTGAAGGTCTGCATTTGGGACTCTTCAGGAATTGTGCAGACAGTGTCTGCACAATGTTTCAATCCGGATAAATTGTCTCCGCACTGCGGAGACAATCAGAGAGGCTTATTGCTCGCTCTTGTTTTCAATGCGTTTCCGGGCGTTGCGGACGGCTTGTTTGAAGCGTTCTTCCAGTAGCTCTTTTGACGGCATACTGGTGAGGTAGTCTGCTAAATGGATACCGCTCTTATCCAGTTCAAGTAGTTCAATTTGCTTCTGTTTTTTGCCAGCGCAAAGGATAACGCCAATCGGTGGCTCCTCTCCATGCTGCCGGTCATATCTATCCAGCCAGCGTAGATATAACTCCATCTGACCTTTGTACTCAGCCTTGAACTTGCCTGTTTTCAATTCAATGGCAACCAGTCGCCTGAGCTTCCGGTTGTAAAACAGAAGGTCAATATAAAAATCATCTTCATCAATTTGAACCCGATGCTGACGCGCAATAAACGTGAAACCCATACCCATTTCTAACAGAAAATGCTCCATTTCCCGCAGGATAGCATCCTCCAGATCTTTTTCTACGTAGGTATCGTTAAGCCCAAGAAAGTCCAGAATATAAGGGTCTTTTAAAACAATATCCTGATCTGCCTTCCCTTGATCCCGCAGCATTTTGAGGTCATGCAGAATGGTTTCTTCCGGCTTGCGGGATAAAGCCGTACGCTCGAACAGCATAGAATCCATGCGCTCGCTGAAGGTACGCACAGACCAGCGCTCCTGAATCGCCATGGTACTGTAAAACTCCCGTTTCAGGGGGTCATCTATGTAGATCAGTAGCTTCAGGTGTGACCAGCTCAATTGTCTCCACACTGTAGAGACAATTTCCTCAGAGGTGTAAACCTCGGCAAATTTAACACAGTGGCGCAGTTGTTGAGGGCTCCAGCCTTTGCCGTAAAACCGGACAAGCTGTTGCGACAAACCGGAGATAATCTGCTTGCCATAATCTGCTCGCTCGCCTTTGAGTACCTCGTCATTAATCCGCTGCCCCACCTGCCAGTAAAGCAGGGTCAGCTCGGCGTTCACTGCTACAGCAGCCCGCTGTTTGGCAGACTGGATCATATCTTTGATGTCGCCGAACAGGGTGTCCGGGCTGTCTGGCTTTGCCGGTGAATCGGGTGTCTTGCTCATACGGCGACCTTTTGTTTTTGTTCGGGGGCTTGCCAGTCACGCACGTCGATTTTGCCGGTGACGGCGGCGGAGATCAGGGCGGTTCGGCGTTCCTGTAACAATGTTACTTGTGATTGAGCATCATCAATTAGAGCACCATATCGTTTAGCTTTTTCTCGCAGAAATAATTTGATTTCAACTTGCTCAATTTCAGGAGGTGAAACAATCAAAAAATTGCGTATGTCTTCAACATTAATTCGCTTGAATGTTGAACCAATAAGCAAACTATCCAACTGGAGCTTTACTACTGGGGAGTTCAACTGGTGCAACAAATATTCAGAATTGAAGTTTTGATTCGCTCTGAGCAGGCAAACATCCTGCCCCATCGCAAAAGTATCACAACCTGATACCAAGGCAGCTTCACCTACAGTAGCGTTACGGCTGTATATAATGTCTCCAACAACAGGCTTCCGACCACCATCAATAAGCAAATCATAAAATTTTTGAGTAGTTTTCTTTGCTTCACTGAGATCAACAGCCCAGTCTTTGACCTCCCTGATACTTGCAAGAGGTATCCCGTCATCAACAAATTCTGCGGTGATATGCTTGCAGTCCAAAATATTTGAAAATCGTTTAAGTGGAGCGACAACCCAATGCTCTGGCACTTCCCCAAGCCACTCCACACCGGAATCCTTCATCGGCGCATTGGGGTTCAGCCCCTTGGTGACGGCATGACTGATCACCGCCTGTCGTTTTTCCTGCAATAGCCGGATCAGGGATTGCTGCTCTTCGATCAGGGTGTCGATTTTGGCGGTTTCGTGGTCGAGGAATTTGGCAATTTTGATTTCTTCATTTCTCGTCGGTGCTGCGTAGGAAAAGTTCACAAACGTATCTTGGTATAGATGAACGATTGTGCTGCCAGTCTTGTTGTAATCAACGAAATCAGTGAATACTTTTGACTGAAGTAACCAATAGTAAAATCGGGTAGAAAAATTATCTCTGGCAGGACGAACGACAAAAACGCCACTATTCAAAGTAGCTTTTTGATCATTTAACCCCTGTACCAGTGCTACTTTTCCAATGGTTCCATCCTTTGTCAGCAAAAGATCACCTTCAACAAGCTGGATATAAGGGTCTTGCT
The DNA here is from genome assembly GCF_025562755.1 of Endozoicomonas euniceicola. GTDB lineage: Bacteria > Pseudomonadota > Gammaproteobacteria > Pseudomonadales > Endozoicomonadaceae > Endozoicomonas_A > Endozoicomonas_A euniceicola. Next base: position 3,490,865 of record NZ_CP103300.1, on the reverse strand, counting down.
CATACCTTACGAGATCGCAATGATAACAGCCATCCCAGCTGATTCTTGGGCCTTTGAAATCACTACCCGTGACTAAGTAAGGACCTTCTTCAGTAAAATCATCTGATTTCAAACCATGCCAACCAACACGAGCTTTGACATAAGCTTCAAACTTTACTCGGGTAAGACTCCAGTTTTCAGGATACTCTCCCACCCAGATGATTTCTGAATCCTCATATTTCGGATAAGCGTTATATCTGCCACCCATCACGAATGCACCTCCGCCAGCAGCTTCATAATCCGCCCGCTGACGGCACCCAAATCCGCATCAATGGCTTCCAGCGCACGGGGCGGCTGGTACGCATAGAAATGGCGGTTAAAGGGAATCTCGTAACCCACCACGCCAATCTGCTCGTCCTGGACGTCGCACTTGTCGGCATTGATCCAGGCATCCGGCACATGGGGAACCACTTCCCGGTTGAAATAGGTTTCAATTAGTTTGGAGTTGCTGACGGATGGGTCAAGGGGGATGTTTTCGTTATCCCGCAGATCGCCGTCGGGCTGGAATTCGACCACTTTGCCTTTGTATTCAAAAGCACCATACAGCGGTTGAGCTTCTTCTTTCAGAACTTTCTTAACCACGGGTTCGGCTTCGGGGTTCTTCCATGTGACGGCATCCAGAAACTGCTTTTTCTCTTTGGCATCGAATTTGATACCGGTGGATTTAAGCGCCGCTTTCAGTTGGGTATCGAACTGGTTGAAGTCGTTAAACAGCTCAGTGCCTATAGCCAACAGTAGCTTCTCCGCCTTTTCCGTCAGGTTAGTCTGGAATAGCCAAATTTTGTCGTTCAATACCTCTTTGATCTGTTTTTCTTTAAGCTCTTTGAAGTCGGCTTTTATTTTGTTGCGAATGGCGGTCTCGTTTTCTGCCAGTTCGGTGTGAATCTCGAAACCAAATTCGTCTATCATCCAGCTCATTATGGCTTTATAAGGTCTGGGAGCAACAAGTAAGCCTGCTACAGCTTCATAGGTGATCTGGGCCGACAGGCGCAGTGGGCGTTCAACGGTAATACGACGGTAGCCGAATTCGTGGGTGTCGAAAATCTTAGAGGCAAATCGATCATCGCTTGCTACCTCGAAAGCACCAAAGCTGCGGGTAATCGTCTTCCGGTCAGCCTCACTCATAATATTACGCTTGGAACCAAGCGACTTACGCATCTTGCCAAACAGGTTCGCCCCGTTAATCAACTGCACCTTGCCTTTGCGCTCGTCCGACTTCTTATTGGTCAGCACCCAGATATAGGTAGCGATGCCGGTGTTGTAGAACATATCCGTGGGCAGGGCGACTATGGCTTCCAGCAGGTCGGCCTCAAGAATGTAACGCCGGATTTCGCTTTCGCCACTACCTGCACCGCCGGCAAACAGCGGCGAACCGTTCAGGATAATGCCGATGCGGCTGGGGTTGCTGTTATCCGTTGCATCCGTTCTGAACTTGCTGATCAGGTGCATCAAAAATAGCAGGGAACCATCGGATACCCTTGGCAGTCCGGGGCCAAAACGACCATCGAAGCCTTTGTGGGTGTGTTCGTCTTTGATGTGGCTTTCGATCTTTTTCCAGTCCACACCAAACGGCGGATTGGAGAGCATATAGTCAAACTGGTCGCTGGCGAGTTGATCCTGTGACAGGGTGTTGCCCAGCTTGATACGGCTGACATCCTGCCCTTTGATCATCATATCGGCTTTACAGATGGCGTAGGATTCCGGGTTCAGCTCCTGACCAAAGGCATGCATGACGGCATCGGGGTTGTGGGTGTAAACGTATTCCATACCGGACGACAGAAAGCCACCTGTTCCGGCAGTGGGGTCGTAGATGGTGCGGATCACGCCTTCTTTTGTCAGTGCATCGTCGTCTTCCATAAACACCAGCGAGGTGGTGAGTTCCACAATATCCCTGGGGGTAAAGTGCTCACCGGCAGTTTCGTTGGAAGATTCCGCAAAGCGACGGATCAGTTCTTCAAATACCAGACCCATGTCGTGATTGGAGATCGCTTTCGGACTGAGGTCGATGGTGGCGAACTTCCGCACCACTTTATACAGCAGGTTGGCTTCGTTGAGGGTGCCGACAAATTCATCAAACTTGAAATGCTCGAAGATTTCACGGGCATCACGGGAGAAAGACTGGATGTAAGTTTCCAGGTTGTCTTTGATGCCTTGCTGCCCCAGCTTTTGCAGGTTCATGGGGGAGGTGTTGAAAAACACCATGCCTTCCGGTTTGTCGGTGGTTCTCGTTGCCCGCAGCAGCATTTTCTCTTTGCCGTCTTCCGGCAGATTCATGGCCTTGAGTTTTTCATACTGCGCCAGTACTGCGTCTTTGCCCGGTTCCAATACACATTCCAGACGACGCAGCAGGGTAAAGGGCAGAATGATACGTCCGTACTGGGACTGTTTGAAATCTCCCCGCAGGAGGTCGGCTACGGACCAGATGAAAGCGGCTAGGTTGGTTTGGGTGTTGGGCATGGGTTACTTCGATCCAGCAAATGGGAAACACCGGGACTGATCATCCAGAAGACGTTCCTTTTATGATGCCGTCTATGCAGTAGTTTGCCCGGTGGCTCAGATAATCGTTTGTTGGGAAGTTTACCGTTTCTTACAGGCGGGCTGTAGCGTTATTTACGTGGACAAAGAGAATTCAGTTTTAGTGCTAGAAGGGCGCTAGAACGAGATAAAAGCGAAGGAGGCAGGGTGAGAAAAAAATGCGCTAAGTCATTGAAAAATATGGCGCACCTGAGTGGATTCGAACCACCGACCAATGCCTTCGGAGAGCCTATTTAATAGTATTTCCACGATACGTAGCGATACAGTATAGTATACAGATGCCGCCTGAAGCCCTTGATACATAAGGGCTTTTCTATGTGTTAACCGAAATACTTGTACCATCGTACCCTTTTTTCACTCCTGAAAAAGGGGGAACCGGAAGGGAACCGCCAGAATGCCAGCCAAAAAGCTGACCGACTCATTAGTATCAAAGACCACTGCCAGGTTAACCGACTCCGCCGTCAGGGGGTTTTTCGTCCTACCTCGCAAAACCGGCAAGTTCTTCTACTACAAATACAAGACACCTGAAGGCAAGAGCCGATCGTTCCCGCTAGGCCGGTTCGGTAATGTCACCACGACAGAAGCCCGGAAGCTTGCCAAGGAAGCCGCCGGACAGGTAGCCAAGGGATTAGACCCGCAAGCAGAGAAACAGGCACACAGGGCAGAACAGAAGCGTCAGGAGCAGGAAACCTTGAGAGCGTTCCTTGCCGGTGGATACCGAGAGGTCACACCAAAGAAGACAGCCGACGAAGTGACACCCAAGCTGATGCACCACTTTTCTGAATACATGGATCAACCAATGTCTTCTATTACTGCATGGAGCATTGAGAAATGGAAGCGATCCTATCCGGGGAAGCCGTCAGGGGCTAACAGAATGTTAACCAGGTTAAGGGGAGTCCTAAACAAAGCAGTGAAGGCCGGACTACTGGAGGTATCCCCGATGGCTGATGTTAAAAAGCTGAAGGAAGACAAGAATCAGAAGATCAGGTACTTGACCACTGTTGAGGAAAAAACCTTTCTGGATGCAGTAGAAGCCCGTCAGGAGAAGCACAGGGAAGAACGAACCCGATACATCAAGTGGTGCATGGATCGGAACCGAAAGCCACCAATGCCCTTTGACCAGCCATTTACCGACCATGTCGCGCCAATGATCGTTGTTAAGCTCAATACCGGCTTAAGACGTGGTGAGTTGTTCAACCTGAGAGTGGCTGACCTTAACCTACCGGATCGGTTGCTGACAGTAGTTGGTGAAGGTGCAAAGTCAGGACAAACCCGCCAGATACCATTAAACGACAAAGCATTTACGGCGTTGGTTGGTTGGTTGAATCAGACAGGCAACAGTGGCCTTGTGTTTCCTTCACCAGTGACGGGCCTGAGACTGGATAACATCAATTCGGCATGGAGACAGTTAAGGAAGGGAGCAGGCTTGCCCGATCTGAGATTGCACGATTTGCGCCACACATTCGGCACCAGGTTAGCGCATAACAGAGTTGATCTTGTGACAATCAAGGAACTGATGGGGCATGAGAGTTTAGACACGACTGCCCGGTACCTTCACACCAGTCAAGAGCTTAAAATTAATGCAGTGATGGGGCTGGTGTGATGGCGATTCCAGAAATGCAGCGTTTATTGTGCAGTATATGGGCGGATCGGTTGCGGAAAGGTGAAATGTCACCATACGCCGTGGAAGAGTTAGCCGAAGCCCTGGACAGAATATCGTTAGGCGAGTGCGCTAACAAAGTATTGGGGGTTAAAGGGAAGAGTCCAGACCTTAAGTATTTAGATGTCTGGCGTGATGTGGATTGCCATATAGACGACGGACTAACCGTGGTGGAGTCTTGCGGTAAAGCCGCTGATAGGTGGGGGCTATCAATAAACACGGTGGAAAAGTATTACAAGAAAGGAAAGAAGGCGCACGAAGAATGCCGTCGGATTGAAAGAGAAGAAATGTAAGTAGTTCTACAGGGTATAAATAAACACGATTATTTTTACCCTGTACAAGCCCCGATACTCTGCCTTTTCTTTTTGTCGCACCATAACCCCACGTAATGACATACGACAGGGGGCTTGTTACATGAAACCTATCACCATTCCTAAAGTTAATCTTTCTGCCAGTGAGGCCAGTCACTATCTGAACGTGAGCAAGTCAGACCTTGACGTATCCCGGCTGACCGGCAAGTTCCGAGGCGTAACACCACCGCCATTCATTCGCCTGGGCAGGTCGGTTCGGTATCGGATCAAAGACCTTGATCAATGGCTGGAGTCTCAACCGGCATTCACCAGTAATGCGCAGGAGATGGTTGGGTAATGGCTAAAGTTATACGACGCAATCAAACTACTCATGACCTTGGACACGCAGACGTTAGTCCGGCAGACAAATCAACAATATTTTTTAAGGAAGACGAAGTACCAAACAACCGCTACTGGCGACGCAGGCTTAAAGCTGAAGCCCGGAAGAATAAGGAGTGTAAGTAATGAAAATAATTCACCAGATATCAATTGAATCACCGGACATCGATGACTGCGCACTGGCTGTTTTCTTACCACTTGAAGCTGATGATCCAAAGATGATGGAAAAGGTTAAGGCTGTCCAGAATTTGCTTCTGGAACTTTCAAGAAACATTCAGACAGAAATCAACGAGTAATTAAACCCACACAGAGAGATTAATTAAATGGACAAAGCAACATTAGAAGCTATTGCTGAATATGCACAGAAGATGGCACCAAAAACAATTGAAAAGGGTTACTTGCGGATAGAGCATGGAATAGCTGTGTTTGGAGTCAAACCATTAAAAGTATACGGCAGCTTTATGAAGGAGCTAAATAACTTTGTAGGTATTGGCCTTGATGTAAATCCGTTTGATAGCTATGCAGCTTGTGCAGCTTACCTTGCATGGCTTGAAGCGGCCGCTGGCAATGAAGCTCTCGGCAAGTTGATAGAGCAGGAAATAGACCCTTACTTGGATGAAGCGGGCGTAGCTCACCATTAAAGCCACACCATGACGGGTTTTATCCAGACCCGTCTTTATTCTTTGAAAAGCAAAAATGAAAATCGAAATTAAAAAAGCCCGCTCTGTTAATGAAACGGTTAACACCCCTGCTCAATCCGATTCTATGCAAGCAGCGCACGATAAATGGAACGATGTTTCTTTAGCTGTTGGCTTAATTCGGGAACATAGCCAGTGCGATCTGACCATTTATCTTGCTGGCAATGCTTTAAAAGCTCTGGACGAACTTCAAAAAGATTTATGGGCGATGGAGGACGGTAAGTGACATCCATTACAGACATCGTTTCGAAGATGCACGACGATGGGTTCCGTACCATACCCGCATGGAATGCCAAGCCAAGGCGGGGATACGACAAAGGGCAGAACTACCCTGCAACAGACAGCAGTTGGTCAGAGGCGAACATGATCGGCCTTGCCTTGGACAGCACGATTCTGATCGACTTTGATGCAAACAAGGGCGACGATCCGAACGAATGGCTTGATACCTGCATTACTCCAACTGAGTTCGGGGAGTATTTCGACATATCAGACAGTGATATGGAACAAGCAGAGTTTCAAATTAATAAAGCCGGGAACAGCCTTCACCTTTTATTCAGGTGGCCTGAAGGCGTTTTTAATAAGGACGAATATCACCAGAGCAGAAACGGGGCTAAGTCAGAACACAAGGAGCCTGATTTAGTAATTAATGGCAAGTATGGTGTTGATATCAAAACCGGCAATCAGCTTGTTTATTTGAAGTCACATAAAGCCCTTTTGAATACTTCACCGGATAATCTGCCAGTGGCATCAGAGAAGCTGATTAATTTCCTGAAGAAACCAGAAAGTAATTATCAGGCACCTGATTATATTCCCCAACCATTAACATCTGGTGATGGGACTCCATACGGATTAAAGGCGTTACAGGGTATCTGTGAAGATATGACCAGGGCAGGTGAAGGCACCAGAAACACGACGCTGAACGAACAGGCTTGCAAAGCTGGAAGCTTGATAGCTGGCAGTGAGCTGTCAGAAGGCTATGCCATGCATGAGTTAGAACAAGCTGCACTTAGCACCGGCATGAAGCATTCAGAAGTAAAGGCCACTCTCAATAGTGGAATCAAGGCGGGTATGCAAAAACCAAGAACAGCCCCAGAGAAGCAGGACGAACCATTAGTGTTTATTGACGACTCGGCTGAATTGCTGGCATCTGGTCAACTCGTTGAGATCAGGCCCGGAGTGCTGGCGAAGCCTAAAAAGGTTACGGTTGAATACGAAGCAGGGCTGAAGGAAACTCAGATCATACATAATGAGCTTAAGGCGGAGCCGGTGGTTCCCGTCGGGAAAGAGAAGGAGTTCAGGTTGTTTGTTGGTTCTGAGGGGTTCGACACAGAGCAGAACTACCTGATAAAAGATTACCTACCGGCAGAGAGCTTCGGGATACTTTACGGTAAATCAGGCAGTTTTAAATCATTCCATGCAGTGTCCTGGGCAGCGAGCATTGCGACAGGCAAAGAGTGGAACGGCAAAAAAAGCAGACCCGGCACCGTTGTTTATGTTGCGGCAGAAGGTGGACCAGGTATCCCCAAGCGTATTAAAGGATGGGAAGACGAGTTCAACAATAAAGAAGTTATTCGGAACCTATTGACGGTAAAGCACCCGGTTTTCGTTGGAAGTAATGACCAGGTGACGACGATGATAAACACTATCCGAGCCGCTGAACGCATGACAGGCCAAAAGGTTACAGCAGTAATCCTTGATACCCTCGCCCGATGTTTTGCCGGTGCTGATGAGAACAAAGCGGCAGATATGAATCTGTTTATAGCTGGCTGCGACAAGATCAAGGCAAATACAGGAGCTTCAATTATTGTTGTGCATCATTCTGGTAAGGATGAGGAAAAAGGCGCTCGGGGATCGTCGGCCTTGCGAGCAGCAGCAGACTTTGAATTCAGGGTAGACAGACTGGAAGGTGAGCAAGCCACCTACACCCTGACGCATACAAAAAGCAAAGACTCTGAAGAACAGAAACGGCAGGCTTTCGAACTGAAATCAAAGTTTCTGTTTACTGACAGCGATGGTGACGATCAATATACATTGGTAGCCACTGGGCAGGGTGGGGAAGTGCCTGAGCCAGAGCAGGAAACTAAGATAAAACCACTGGGCAAGAACAAAGAGGCCGTCTTGCAGGCTGTTCGTTCCAGAATGGCAGCAGGAGAGCCGCGCACTTACAAGGTGGTCAGGGATGATCTGAAGGCGCAAGGCATTAAGATCAGCAATTACTCAAACTGGGTAACTGATCTGGTCGAAGATGGGTATCTTGAAAAGCGTGGTGATGATCTTATACCGCTGATAAAGCAGACAGCCGACGGCAACTTTACCTGTCTTTCCGATGGGTAAGTAGAAACCGCAAAAACACCACTTTGAAAACTCACTCACTTTACCGCTTATATATATAAATGGATAAAGTGAGTGAGTTACAGCCCTTTAAAATCAAGCCCCTGTATAAATACGTATAAACCAGAGCCAGATTAATGAAAATGCCAGAACACACAACCTTCCTCGGAGCTACTGCTAGCACAGTGACCAGAGTTACATACAAGAAAAAGAGAACCTTTGTTATCCCTGAAGAAGGGAGTGGTAAGGAACAGTCTGGGAAGCCGACACCGAAGACCGAAGCGGAAGAGAAGAAAGGGCCGGTTAAAGCACCGGACAAGAAAGAAGTGGTAGGGATCACGCACAAGCAAAGACTGGCGATGTTTAAGCGACTCCAAAAGCATTGGCCTGACCTGTTTGCCTTTCCACCCAAGCCGCTGAAGGTTGGCATCCGTGAAGACCTGATAGCCGATCTTGAAGGCAAGGGAGAGTCTAGCGAGTGGTTAGCAGCAGCCTTGCAACAGTATGTTAGGTCGCTTCCTTACCATAGGGCTGTTGCAAAGGGAGATAAACGGTATGGCCTGAACGGGGAAGCTGAAGAGATTCAGGAGAACCAAAAAGAGTTTGCAAGGGTGCGTGTGGCTCATATAACCAAGCGCATGAAGACCAGGGCGAAGGATGCACCGAGGCCAAAGGGACAATCCGCCCTTTCAAAAAGTAGTGATAATCGCAACAAATAGCGGATTTTAGAGGCATTTAGTGGTAAAACCACTACATATAGAGCGCTAACAAACATTGACGTAAGACCCCCCCCAGTCCGGCAGGGCATGACGGACTGGTGGTGGCAGTCACCTCCCGACCATTGACCCAAGTCAATAAAAGGCGGAGGAGCGCACCGGCATAGGGGGAAAACCGAGACAGGCAGGGGGAGAGCCGAGGAATCTGATTTTTCGAATCGACCCCTCCGGACATCGGCGGCCAGTCAAATTTTTATATATGAGAAACTGAGGTTTTTTGTGGAATGCGGAAGATTACAAAGAATACGTTAGCCAGACAGTTGACTAAAACCCTGAAAGACCGGGACGAATACCGACCAGAGCAGGATGCTTTGATTCTGTCCGTGGTAAATAATGCCGTACAGATGATCGAGTGCCAGAAGATTCTGGACGATGAAGGTTTGATCATTCAGGGCAGGGATGGTGGCCTTGTTAAGCACCCTGCAACGTCGGTTAAGCGTGCAGCAGAGCAATCAATGTTTACTGCCTTCCGTGCTTTGAAGATGGAGCCGTCTGGTGATAAGAAAGACGACAAGAAAGACGGTGGCGCTATCGCAATGATTCAGGCTTATCTGGCAGAGGGTGACTTGTGATCTGCCAGCCACTCCCGCCGATCTGGTAGGGGGGGGGTGGATCAAATCCCTACGGCCCTTACCCCTCCGACACCGTCGGCCCCGCCAAATTCTCACGTGTACAAAATTAAAAGTTCGCACCCTTGATAGACCCGAAAAACACCCTTGCAGGTGCCATGCAATAATTTTGAATCATGGGAATCATTCTCAAAGCCAAACATTGCAGCGATTGAGCGGCTATCTGTAGCCATATTGAATCTATCTGAACCGATATTGCCGGCATCTTGTTTAGTGGTTGGAGAGTGGTAGCGTTCAATTAATTTGAAGATGCCTGCAAGGGTTGATCAGGCGAACAGGTGCCGAAGCTGAATGGTTGGGGATGGCTGGAGGCCGGTAAATCAGCATAGGAACGTCATTCCTAACAGATGCGAACGCCATTCCCAACTGATAGGAACGTCGTGCTGATATTAACCACCATATAACCATCAGATAACCATCAACTATTAATTAATTACGTATTGTTGTTTTGTGTCCTATACGGTAATATCCACACCGTTGTTTGATTGGCTTGATAACCGGCAAACAATCCAGCTTAGTTCACGAATTCAACAGAATTCTTCCCTTATTGCTCCCATAGCAAACCAGTTAATGGTGAGCGGTTAGCGGGGGTCTTAGTCGTAGAGTCTAAGGCGTGTCCATTCGTGAACTGGGCATTATCAACCCCCTAGCCGCTCCCGCCTTGATAAGCGCAGCGGTTAGCCAGAAAGAGTTCACGACATGGCTATCAACTACCTCAACGCAGTAACCGCCGACACTTCCCTTACAGGTGTTTCAAAGTCCATCATGGTCGCACTGGCAAACAGAGCTGACGCAGACGGCACCTGCTTTCCTTCTATTCGCACCATTGCCAGCGATACTGGCTTTCACCCTCGTACAGTCACCAATCACATTCAGAAGCTAAAAGCTGGCAACCGTATTTCTGTTGAGAACCGAACCTATCCGGGCAGCGGATTCAAGCGTTCCAACATGTACACCTTACTGATCGACACCATCACCCAGAAGGCCGAAGAGGTAATCGACCAGGCAGCCGACGCAGTGACCGAAGCGGTTGACCAGATGAAAAAGGTAGCCATGCCAGCAGTTGATATGGTTAAGAAGAAATTCAAAGCCCGGAACGCTAAGAAGGCTACTGCTAAAGTTGCTGAGAATGTTGCACTGGTGACTATCCGTACTGCTATCGCTGAGTTTCAACCCCTGATGGCTGAATACAATAATACTACTGAAGAAGCTGAAGCGGCTATTGAGGTACTCACCAATTACATCGGCTACTGGGAAGAACAGGGCAATCCTGTTAAACCCGTTGACGAGTGGGTTAACAGGTTCCGTAGCCATCTGAAAAAACAGGTCCCTATCGTGTTGTCCGGAGGCCGTAATAAGCAGAACCGCAAGCCTCGCACTACAGTAGAGCGCCTGACTGACTGCAATCCTAACCAAGTTGACTGGATGGCTGGCGTGTCTATGGATGACAACCTTGAACAAGGCTTCATTGATGCACCAGAAGACAAGGCCATGATCGGGGAGCGCTTCTAATGAAACAACTTCAATTCAACTTCGTACTGAAGGCACTGGAAACCGTTAAGCAGGTTTTGAAGCCGCTGAAAGAAGTGGTCAAGCAGGCTGTTAAGAAATTCAAGATCAGAATGGGCGAACCCCTGCGTCATGGTGGCCAGTGGGTCATCGTAGAGCAGGATGGTATCGAGCACACCCGCATTGTTTCCGATACCAAGCTGTTCCTGTTGTCTCAGAATGATCTGGTGAAGTATGTAATGGAGTGCAAATAATGAAATATTCATACGTCCTAGCAGTACGCTCAATCATTGACGTAACACGCTCAGGCTGGTTCATGCTGAACGAACTGGCAAAGCTGGCAGACAAGTACCAGACAAACATCATTGGCGGGACTGAGTACCGCACCACTATCCGAGTTCCTCATTACAGAACTGTAATGCAGCTGCGTACCGCTGGTTATATCGACCATGAAGTGGTGTTAGATGAAAACGACCATGATGTATTGGACGACTTTTATGTCCTGTTGATTGATCCGGCGGAGGTTCCAGCATGAAGCAGCAGTACCTAAAAAACTTTCTGGCCGCCATCAGCCTCACCATGACAGCCTCCTTCGCCTGGGGATTGGCCCCCGGCTTTGCAGGGTTCTTAATTGCAGCGGCGTTAACCGGCGTACAGGCATCAGCCATGCTGTATATGCCATCGAAACTGAAAGACGCCATCAGCGCTGAGAATGGTCTGGGTATCACGGTCTATGGTCTGACCATCGTATCGGCCCTGTTGTTGTCAGTTGTCGCCAGTGTCGCCACTCTATCGGCTGGTGATTCCGACGGATCGGCATTGAGACAGAAACGGGCGAGCCTGCAACAGCGGATTGATGTTTTCATCGAGCATGACCGTGTTACTCAGGCAGGTCAGTTGCAGGAACAGCTTGATTCACTTCCAGTACCATCAGTCACACCGCTTCAGGAGTTCGGGGGACGTGTCCAGACTGTTACCGGCATCGAAGGTAACACCGTTATCAATACCGTAATCGTCGGCATCGGTCTGTTGTTGGATCTCACTGTGCTGTTGATGGGCGTTAACCTAGTACCATCACCCGAACTACAAAATCGTAGTTTGAGCGGTGCAGGTGTCCAGCCAGAACAGGTTAATCAGGAAGCTGAAGCCATTAGGCAGGTACCACCTTCACCAGAAGTACTGGCAGTGTTTCAGGCAATATCTGATGGCGTTATTCATGCGCCGACGGTTCGGTCTGTTCGGGAGTTGCTGAAGTGCAGCCAGAGACAGGCGCAACTGGTGGCGGCTAACTGTCGGCAGATAGAGAAGCAACTGCCATTGATTTGAGTCAAAAAAGGGGAACCGAAGGGGAACCGGACTGAGTGGTCAGGGTAGCTGAAAAGCTGAAACCCTTGATTTTATTGGCGCACCTGAGTGGATTCGAACCACCGACCAATGCCTTCGGAGGGCACTACTCTATCCAGCTGAGCTACAGGTGCGTAGAGGCTGCAATATTACTGACCAGCCCACTCTTTGTCCATGATTTTTTGAGTCTCAACTCCGTGGAACGAGCGATTCGGTGAAAGATCATTCTGTACCTTTTTTACCCTGTACGCACAAACCCGCCCACAACCACGTACAAACCCCTGTTTCGACAAGCGCATCTGTTCTATAATCGCAATGCTTAAGAACAATTCAGCTCACAGGTTCACATTCAGGCAGATCGGTTTTTCTAACAGGAAGATAAGGTCTCAGACAATAAAAATCATCGTGTTCCTGATGTTGTCATAATGAGGATAAGCGAGTGACTTTGGTTACACACATGAGATTGTTGGCGATTCTATTGGGGGGGCTTTTCCCGGTGATGGCACTGGCCAAACCGGTGCCGCTGGACGATGCTTCCCGTCAGGAAATTGTTGAGCGAATAGCTCCGGTAGGAACCGTCTGTAAGCAGGGAGATGACTGCGCAACTAACTCGGGTGCCGTAGCAAGCACTGCCAGTGAACCTCGCAGTGGTGAGGCTGTGTTTAACCAGTTCTGTACGGCCTGCCATACGACAGGTTTACTGGGTGCGCCAAAGAAAGGCGACACGGCTGAGTGGACAAAGCGAGCCAACGCACTGGGTGGTTTCAACAAACTGCTTCAGCAGGGTTACGCTGGTATTGGCAGCATGCCTGCCAAGGGTACCTGCATGACTTGCTCTGAAGAAGAGTTCGGCAGCGCCATGCAATATATGGGAGCCAAAAAAGAGTAAGCAGCCACCAGCATACATCCTGTTAACCAGCTCACTTGTTTAGCGGTCTCCTCGAAATCACTACTCAAGACCACTACCCAAGCGGGCTGACAAAACCTTCCGGCTTAATCGCCAGAATGGAGCAGTAAACATTGTTAATGATGTTTTCTGCGGTGTTTCCCATAAGAACGCCGTGGCTATGATGCCCCAGAGTCCCCATCACGATAACATCAACATTCACTTCATTAGCCAGCCGCTGAATCTCCTGGGCCGGTTGCCCTTTCAGCAAATGGCAATGAATGTCAGGGCGGCTCTTATCAATGCCCGCATCCTCCAATGCCTCATCCAGCTTTTTCTGGTAACGAAGATGCGTTGTTTCCTGTAATTCATACAGTTCTTCTTCTCCGAGATGCTGCAAGGCATGATGCTCAACAGGCAGCCCCCAGACACTGACAATATGCAGCTGCGCCTGTTCCTGACTGCTTAAGTAGAGCCCATTGAGTAACAAGGTGCGATTCAGCTCTACGGCTTCGGGATCCGGGCCTCCCACATCCACTGCCACCAATATTTTTCCAATAAAGTCGGGCAGCTGCTCCCGGCTTGCCATCATCAGTACCGGCACCGGACACTTTCTTAACAGCGCCAGATCATTCCCGGTCAGCTGGTTCCTGGCCAGTGGACCACAAGGGTCTGCCAGCTTAACCACCAGGTCGACACCGTAGTCATTGATCAACCCTCCTATAACCTGTCTGGGTTTACCCGGAACAATACAGATTTCAGCCTGAACACCTTCTTCCCATGCCTTGTCTTTTAACGCTTCGGAATACTCCTCCAGCTGTTTTCGGCATAACGCTTCAAGCTTTCCTTCCAGTGGCAGAAACTGCAGCCGTTGTAACACATCCAGACTCTGGTCAAACACCGCAATAATCAGGCGGGCCTTATTATCGGACACCAGTCTGAAGGTCTGGCTTAACTCCAGTTCGCTGGAGTGTAAACGGGTCACTGCCAGCAGGATGGTTTTAAACGCATGCATTGGAGACACTCTCACAGTGGGCAACATAGCAAGTATTGCAGCCTTGTGAAATTCTGCTGACAAGAATGACTCCGGCACGTCTCTTATTGTGTTGGCGTTTTGTGCCGACATACTTAAAGAACCAATTCCCTTTCTTACAGGCACTTCTGAATCATGACGATAAACCTGGCTGACCTGAGCATAATGGTGGTCGAAGATCACCAGTTTCAACGTGTTGTTGCAGAACAGGCACTGAAAGGACTGGGCGTTGAAAACCTCAGACTTGCCAATAATGGCAACGATGCACTCAGACAGCTGGCAAGCTCACAGCCCATCGATATCGTTATCTGCGATTTGGATATGCCGGAAATGGACGGCGTTCAGTTTATTCGCCACCTGGCCAATGAGGGGTTCGTCCGGGCCGTTATTGTCGCCAGCGCCCTGGAGCCATCACTGATCAGAACCGTTGAAGACATGGCACAGGAGCATGGGTTGCGGGTACTGGGCACACTGTCAAAGCCTCTCTCCAGAGATCGTATCCGGGAATTACTGATGCTCTATTCGGCTCCGGACAGCGCAGCGCATCCGGTTAGCAGCCTGCACTTCACTAAAGAGAATTTGCAGGAAGCGCTGGATGATAACCAGTTTATTCTCCACTACCAGCCCAAGGTTCTGGTTCAAAGTGGTCGCCTGGTGGCCCTGGAAGCGCTGTGTCGATGGTCTCACCCGGACATGGGTCTGGTCGGTCCTGCTCATTTCATTCCATTGATGGAAAGCACCGGCTTAATCCATGAACTCACCCAACGCCTTATTGATCAGGCTCTGAAACAGCTGCGTAACAACCTTGATAACAACAAAGCCATTGCTATTGCCGTCAACATGTCTCCGGTTGTTCTGACTGACACCCAGTTGCCCGATGAGCTCTATAAAAAAACCAGGGCGTTAACTATTGAACCGGAACTTCTGACACTGGAGATAACGGAAAGTACGTTGATTGAAAATGCTGCCAGAGCACTTGAAACCCTGGCCCGTCTAAAGATGAAAGGCTTTTCACTGTCTATCGACGATTTTGGTACAGGCTACTCCAGTATGCAGCAACTAAACCGAATTCCGTTCTCAGAACTCAAGATTGACCGCTCATTTGTGCAAAGCGCCAATCTTGATAAAACCCGCAAGGCCATTATTGAAGCCAATATCAATCTGGCTCATACCCTCAGCATGGAAACCGTCGCAGAAGGTGTAGAAACCCTTGCGGAGTGGCATCTTCTCAGCCAGTTACACTGTGATATGGCCCAGGGCTTCCTGATTGGCAAACCCATGGCTGCTGAAGACCTGCCAGAATGGGAACGGCAGTGGACAGAAAAACTACCCCTTCCTCCTGCCTCCAGCTGAACAGAATTCAATCGAAAAACAAACCACAGGTACAGCTGTCAGAAACCACAACCGCCGTCAGAGAAACCACAACCGCCGTCAGAGAAACCGCCGCTACAACCGCCTCCAGAAAAATCACCAAAAATAACGCCTCCAAAGAAACTAGGAACAAAAGCGTCTTTAGAGGAACCACCATCCAAATAACTGCTTGTCTTTTTACTTGAGCTGGCAGTGCTTGTTATCCTCCCCAGACTCCGAACTCCACAGTTTTTCTCTATCGCCTCGGCGCACGCTGTTTTCCCATGCGCTACCGCACAATCCAACGCCGTTTTACCTTCGAGCCGTTCATTAATATTGTCCCTGAAATATTCATGTTCAAGCAAAAAAACAAGAATATTTAATGCACCAAAAGAACAGGCTTTATGGGTCAACTCCCACTGATCATGAAATTCTCCATATAATGAGTTAGCTAGCATGGACAAGTCAGACCTCCTATGAGATTCAACAAGATTGAATTCAAGAAAATCCGCTATCGCTTTAATAAAATCAGGAGAATCCTTTTTGGACTCGATTACTTTGCTACAAAGAATAAAAAACAACGAATGCTTGTTTTCGGATTTCTTTATTCTAGCCAGGGCCTGTTTACCTGCCGCATCTTTCAATAACAAGAATGACTGATAGTCACCCTTCAAACAGGTGTTATAAAAAGGACGACTCAAATTCACATCTAAATTCAGGTTGGATTCTAACATTTTCTCCAGAATCTGATAATCACTCTTCTTTGTTACCAGCGCCAGAGAGTGTGTAAGTAGATAATATGAATTATCGTATTCATCCCTAACAACCGGGTAAAGTCTAGGCTCCTCCCCAAAGTATTTGCTTAAAACAATTCGAGTGTCTGAATCATAGTGATACCAACGTTCAACATGAATCGGTTCTTTAATTTTAGTATTCACGTCAGCACCAGAATCTAATAACAAGAGGGCGCTTTCTTTTGCCTTTGGCAAATTTTTAAGCGCTATATGCAGAGGTGAAAGACGATTATATTTAAAATTAACCTTCACACCATGACCAATAAGCCGCTGTGTCAAGACTTTATATACATCATCAGCCGCTGCTTTAGCCATTAGCCACTTACCATCGAAACCACTAATAAACCACTTAACAATATTTTCCTCAGTAACTACGCCACTTTGAGTTGGTATTTGCACCGGAATTTTTTTAAGCAGGGGTAAGTTGATTCTGATATTTTTTTTCATCGCTCTGTCTAAAAGAAACGAACAACGATATGATGATGTATTATCTAATAAAGTGGATTCAATGGCTCGAATGATTTCCCTTCGATCTACCCAATTGGAGCGCCGGAAAAAAGAGCGAATTAAAGAGCGCCGGGGAGTCGGACTATCAACCTTAAGATTGCCGGAAGAACACTCATCCTCAACCGTACCATCTAAGTCTAAATAAACCGAATCCTGCGCCGGGGAGGTGGATAACTCTTTTGCGTTTTCACATCTCAAACAAATCGCTGGACCGGATTGCCCTTTACTGGCCAGGTTCTGAAAATCCGCTTCCGTCAATTCATGCTGGCATTCATCGCAGGTCAGTCCGCTAATCACCGAACCCTGGTTTGATCCTGAAGCCTGGTTATCCCTGTCGTCATCATTGCGGTCTTCTCCTCTACCGCCCTGACCACCTGACCCTCGCCGCTCAGCTCCGGAACTACCGCTCGCGGACGCTGAGGACAAGCTCACGGAAGTAATCTGCCCCCCTCCGGAAGCAGTGGGCTGACCCTCTTCGCCTCCCCCGGCGGCCTGTCTGACCAGTGCCTCATGGGCAATAAGTGATTCGTTCGTATCGGCTCCATCAACAACAGGCTCCGGAGCCAGGTAAACCATTATGCGCTGGCTGATCTCGCGGATCTGGGCGCTCAGCAACGCGGCCATGCGCACTGTGCTCATCGCTCCTACAGGAAGCATGGTTAACCGCCTGCCCTCACTGCCCCAGAGTATATTCAATACTTTTTCTCTGGCATTTCTCCGGGATAACAAGCCTGCCAGCTGTTTTAGCACGCTAAAGTAAGTCCACCCGGAATTCCCGGGTTGCTCCTTTTCCACAACCCACCCGGCCTCTTGCCGCAAATAGGCTTCGTAGGCGGGCACAAGTTGCTCTGCAAGGGATCTTTTCAGTAACAGTTCGTCGGGGGGGAGCTCTTCCAGCTCGTTAAGAATACGGGCAACAAGAGAGGGAGGCTGACCGGTTTCCTTGTCCATAAACCAGTTCAGCTCAGCCAGAAGCTGCTTCCTTTGATCTTTATAACGGAGCATTCTGGCTATAACCTGGTGCAATACTTCAGGCAAACGGGCAACACCCTGCTCTACCAGCAGCGCCCACTCATCGAGAGATAACGCCAGCTTGCGCTCTGACCCACCCACTTCCAAATAAATCAAAACTGAATTCTGATGGCTGCTCACCGACCCGCCCGGGAAGTCTGTCTGGCCGTCATCACCAAAAGGGAACTCCGGAGGCATGACCGAGATAGTCACCGGAGATTTCGGGAACAGTGTCAGTACCCAGGGCGGCCTTCTCTTGTCCTGATCAAAGAAATCGTCCCAGCCTCCGCCACCACCGCCACCGGAAAGCAACCGCTTTTGCTGCCCGCCTCCCGCTGGAATTAGCTGCCCCGTGTGATCAGGCACCTTTGGTTCGGGGTGGCGGGAATAATTTATCACCGCCATCTTTTTTATGGGAAAAAAAGACTCTCTGGACTCATTATCAAGCACTTTCCGGGTACAGTCAGGATCGAACTGGACACCAGATAAAGCAACCACCTGGTGTTCCCGGCTCAAGTCAAGTGCCACTTGACAGAGTTGCTGGTTGCTACTGGCAGATAGCGGCTTACAGCCCAGGGAGCGAGTCTGGCCTTCAGAAACAGCCCATAGGCTGCCTTTAGAAGCCGGGGTTGGGGTAATACAAAAAGCCAATTTATGACGACCGCCTTTTTCACCTGAAAAAGACGGTTGAAACAAAAACAAAAGAAGAGATTCCGGGAGCACGCCAAGAGCCGTCAGCTGGTAAACTGCGGAGTCAATAAATGGTCTGGCTTGCTGGTTAATTTCAGGGTCTGACGATTTGTGAAGGTTCTTTGTGTGGAAGGCAATATGCGGCCCGTCCCGATTCAACAGCAACAATGACGTACTTCCAAAGTCGTTTATTCCATAACTTTGATACCCATTTGCATTTTGCCAGAACAAGATTACCAATACAGCTGAGTAGAACCATTTCACGGTTTTCTCACATAAAAAAATAAAGTGGCAAAACGGAATAAAAAGTCCGGGCTGAAACAGTGTGTAAAAGTAGCACAGCATGTTACAAAGCATGAGAAAAATAAGTCTGGTGACACACTCCCTCCACTAAGGGAAGCAGCAGAACATAATATACCGCTGTTGGCTTTTGGCTTTTGGCTTTTGGCTTTTGGCGGTTGGCGGTTGGCGGTTGGCTGTATGAGCAGCTAATAGCCAAAAGCCAACAGCCCGGTAAGTTATTGAATGCTGCGCCCCTAAATCGGCAAGCCGATTCTAGTGGAGGCTTCTAATCGGGAATTACGTGCGACCCACTATGTCAAATAACATAGCCTCTCGCTGTCGTACAGGTTGCCGAACCACGACAGGGGAACTCTTTACACATACGCTGTGTCCCAGCGCATCGGCGGTAGAAGCCAGAAAACGGTTGTGTTTTCCTGATTTGTTTCTCGTAGTTAGTCCAGCAACGGTGACGCTTGAGTATTTCTCCAGAGGCTTATCTGTCTGTCGAGTAGGCTGTTGTCTCAGCCACCTTGAGGTTTCCACCAGCAACCGTCTGTTGCCATCGTGGATGATCCGTTATTGTCCCCAGACAATTATTATTTCCTATCTAAACGTTGCTTATAACCACCGATTATTCGTTCAATGACTTTATTGTCACCATTACAAAGTTCATTGACCGCCGGAAACTCTATTTCATATCGACTATTTCACACCTACAATGTTGGGCATTGAACACATACAATACTGGCAAGCCTTATGATTAAAAGCTGGAATAATAAATGAGTCAGGCCGAACAACCATTCATTGAACCGTGTCATCATGAAACATTAAACAGCCATACTGACAAAGAATGGCAACCCAGTCTCAGCCGTTTTTCAGGGCCAAAATACAAGGCTCTGGCCGATGCTATTGAAATAGCGATTACAGAGGGCGAACTCAATAACGGTGAACGTTTACCCACTCACCGGGCACTGGCCGATCAACTTGGCGTCACTATTGGGACTATTACCAGAGGCTATGCAGAAGCTGAGCGAAGACGCCTTGTGGTTGCCAGGGTCGGTAGTGGAACATTTGTACTTGGCAAAACCTGGGAGAGCCGCGACTTCAGTATTCCGGTCAATAAGAAAACAGAAGACGATATCATTGACTTAACCCTGAGCCTGACGGTTCCTGCCCGCAGAGAGCAGGTTCTGGCGGAAACTCTGTCAACACTGGCACAAAGCAGATCATCACTGTCTGAGCTTCTGGATTACCACACCGAAAACGGGCTGCCCAGACATCGCCAGGCTATCGTTCGCTGGCTTCGATACCACGGCATGGAAGCAGACGCTGACAACATCCTGATCACTTCTGGCGGGCAACATGCAACGGTTATGACGTTGCAGGGGCTTCTCCATCATAGCGATACGGTGGTATCCGATGAACTGACCTACCCCGGATTTATTAATGCGACTCGCCAGTTGCAGTTAAAACACCTGGGCTTACCCATGGATGATGACGGGCTGATTCCGTCAGCACTGGAAACCTGTTGCCAGCAACACCAGCCTCGCCTGTTATACCTGATGCCCAGCCTGCAAAATCCGACCGCATCGGTCATGCCCCTGAAACGGCGGCAGGAAATAATAGCCATTGCCAAACGTTACAACCTGCTCATTATTGAAGACGACGTTCAGTTTATCTCCCCCGAAAACCGGCTTCCTTCCCTCTACAGTCTGGCTCCCGAACAGGTGATCTATGTGTCAAGTTTTGCCAAGCATCTGGCAGGCGGCTTACGGGTCGGCTTTATCATCAGCCCTGTGGACTTACAACATAAAATAGCCATGGCATTACTAAGCAACTGCTGGATTACTCCCCCTCTTATGGCAGAAGTAGCCAGAGAATGGATAGATTCCGGAGAAGCCTGGCAACTGATAGCCTGGCAGCGGGAAGAAATCAGCCAGCGGCAGCAATTACTGCAACAAATACTGTCCGGCTTCGACGTGGTGTCACAACCCCATAGTTTTCATGCCTGGCTTAGATTGCCAGCGCCCTGGCGAGCTGAAACTTTTGTACGACACATGAAGGATAAAGGGGTAAAGCTGTTACCATCGGAGCTGTTCGCCGTTGGCAGTACGGCTGCACCTCAGGCGGTCCGGCTCTGTATCAGCACGCCCGACTCCCGTGAAAAACTGCGCACGGGTCTGGAAAGAATTAAAGAGACACTGAGCTCTGAGTCAATCGATATCATTCGTCCAATGGTGTTTTAATGTTCAGCAAACGACACGTAACCAATATCCTTCTGTTCGTGACAGGCTGGATCGTTTGTTTATCAACCAGTCCTACCAATGCCAGCAGCACCATAGCGCTTGCAACAACCCTCACCATTGTGCTCATTCATTTAAAATTTATGGGCAGCTGGGAAAAAGAGAAAGAGGTTTTGTTAATTACTCTGCTGCTGGGCTCTGCTGTCGACAGTTTTGCAGGCAACCTGAATCTGCTTGAGTTTTCCACCAGCAACCGCCTGTTGCCATTGTGGATGGCGTGTGTCTGGGCATTGGCAGGAACGACGTTACGGCACGGTATGACGTTATGCCAGAGCAACTACTGGCGTGCCTCACTGGCTGGTTTTCTTTTCGGTCTGGTTCACTATTTTTCAATTAACCAGATCAGCGATGTCGCTTTATCGTCTCCGGCCTGGTTATCTATTGTGCTGATGGCGATTGTCTGGTCAATTTTGGCTCCGGTACTGATGGCATTTTCAACAGTCTGGCTGGAACGCTACAAAAGAAGCAATATGTAGTTGAAATGTCCTGGCAGTTTGAGATAAAAAGTCACAAGCGATGAGCCTATAAATAAAAAATTAAGCTCTCGACTTAAGGAAAAACAAATAACGAACAGGGGTGAAGTGCATATGAGCACGCCTGCCAATGCTTCAGATATCAGTACTTTACTTAAACATAAGGCAGTAGACGTTAAAGCATGGTTCGAGTCCGGAACCAGTGATGTTGATGGTTTAATCGTCCGCAAACGTCCGGCCCATGCTGAAATCACAGAGTTTATTGCGGCGGAGAAAGAAAGGGAGCCTGACCGGGCTCGCTTTGACCTTACTGTGCAATACGGCGAGAAGCGCTGGATTGTCAGGCTGGAAATGGCATTTCACAGTCTGCGCTGGGTGTCTGAAGACTCAATCAAGATGCCGGGGTTGATGTTCAGCGCACTGACACCCGATGGCGTGCCGACACCCATTGCCTATTACAACCTGAAATACACATCCGTTCTGGATGCCATGGACCCGGAAACCTGGTGCAAAGGCTGGATTCAGAAAATTCTGAAACACCCCGATATCAAGCACCTGTTTGCCCATAAAATTGAAGTGCCTGAAGAAGAGTTGGAAGAGTGAATAAAAAAAGCCCGGTCTCAAATGAGCCGGGCTAAAACTATCAATAAAAACTCTCAATAAAAACTATCAGATGGGTCTGTTACCGTATTCGCCGGAGGGCTTCTGGGGTGGATCTGCGGTAACGTTCGATGGTACTTCTTCTATCTCGCCCCCCTTGGCCAGAAAGGCTTCAATCTGAGAATTGAGGCTCTCTCTAAGCTTTTTGCGAGACTCTACTGTTCTTTGATCCGCTGGTTCGTCGCGACTTCCCAAAAAACCTATGTCGACACCATCAAAACCAGCAGCAGCTTTTTTCGGCGTTCTCCGTGCCATAGCTCGATCCTCTTGGATACTGGTTCAGGAGCATCTGCTCCAAACTGATTGTAAATGTATGTTTCCGATTTTTTATAGTTATAGTCCAGCGTAATTAAAACGCTAGTTCGGTAATACCCTCCGGTGTCTGTCGGTTAAATTAAAATGAACTTAAGTTTTTATTTAAAATCATAATTACTTATATAGCTGACCTTGTAAAGTTACAATGACGATTCTTTGTCACTTTTTCAAATTCCCGTAAAGCCTCCCCCTTTTCAGTCGATGGCACTGAGTTATCAGGATTCAGGATTATTACGTTTGATGAAGCTGACAGGCAAAGTGGAACAGGGTTATTTAGCTCTATGTTTTCTGTTTTTTTCAGCACTGGTGCCAGCCCGTGAGCTGAACCCTTTCGGCTGTCAGTTCAAGGATATGGAAGCTTTCTACAAAAAAAAACTCGGCATAGAGACCGCACGCGTTGACTACCAGTTCATACGGGTTAAAGACCACAGAGTTCAGGGCTATGCCCAGCAAACTGGCAGAGGGCAGTATCGTATAACACTGGCTGACTGGCTGGAAGACAGTGAGCTGAGGGTCACTCTCGCCCATGAGCTGGTACACGTCAAACAGCTGGAAAGGGGGGAGATAGACACTACGGAGTTTGAAAAACACTATCTGGACCGAAGCTTCGAAGATGAAGCCTTCCGGCTCAGTCTGCCAATGGCGGCAGAGTTTTTTACCCGTTACAAGTGTAGAAAAGACCATCCAGCGACCAATAAAAAACCGGATCGCAGCGACTGATACCACTGCAACCCGGTTCCCGTTTATTTTATCAATAACCTGTCGTCAGACTTCACTCCTGCTCTTCCCATTTCAGGCTGCGCTCAACCGCTTTCTTCCAGCCTTTGTACAGTTTTGCACGACGCCCTTCTTCCATGGCAGGGAAATAAGTACGGTCAACGGACACTTTATCCTTCAGCTCGTCGGTATTCTTCCAGAAGCCCACTGCCAGACCCGCCAGGTACGCAGAGCCGGCGGCGGTGGATTCTGTAACCGTTGGACGAACCACTTCTTTTTTCAGGATGTCAGACTGGAACTGCATCAGGAAGTTGTTAGCCACGGCACCACCGTCAACACGCAGTTGTTTCATTTCAATACCGGCATCCTGCTGCATGGCCTCAATCAGGTCCCGGGACTGGTAGGCAATGGCCTCCAGGGTTGCACGCACAATGTGGTTACGGTTAGCACCACGGGTCAGGCCAAAGATGGAGCCACGGGCATAAGGATCCCAGTAAGGCGCACCGAGCCCTACGAAAGCAGGAATCATATAAACACCATTGGTGTCTTTTACCTTGCTGGCAAAGTATTCAGTGTCAGCCGCATCCCGCACCAGACCCAGTTCATCACGCAACCATTGAACAGAGGCACCGCCCATAAAGACAGAACCTTCCAGGGCATACTGAACCTTGCCGCCAATGCCAAAGGCAATAGTCGTCAGCAGACCATTCTCAGATTTAACCGGTTCTTCACCCGTGTTCATCAGCAGAAAACAACCTGTGCCGTAGGTATTCTTAGCCATGCCTTTTTCATGGCACATCTGACCGAACAGAGCAGCCTGCTGATCACCGGCCATACCGGCAACAGGAATACGGGTACCCCCTTTACCACCAATGTTGGTCTGCCCATAAACCTCAGAACTGGACTTCACTTCCGGCAGCATGCTGCGGGGAATATCCAGAGCTTTCAACAGGGTTTCGTCCCAGTCCAGCTTGTTAATGTCAAACAGCATGGTACGGGAAGCGTTGGTGTAATCGGTGACATGGGCACGACCATTGGTCAGCTTCCAGGTTAGCCAGGTGTCAATGGTGCCGAACAACAGCTCACCTTTCTCAGCCCGTTCACGAGCGCCTTCGACGTTATCGAGAATCCACTTGACTTTGGTGCCGGAGAAGTAAGCGTCCAGTACCAGACCGGTGGTTTCGCGAATATGACTTTCCAGCCCTTCTTTTCTGAGTTGCTCACAGATATCCGTTGTACGACGGCACTGCCAGACAATGGCGTTGTAAACCGGCCGTCCGGTATCCTTGTCCCAGACGACAGTGGTCTCACGCTGGTTGGTAATGCCCAGTGCCGCCACTTCATCAGAGGGAATACCCGTCTTTGCCAGCACTTCGGTCAACACAGAGCTTTGAGTCGCCCAGATTTCCATCGGGTCGTGCTCAACCCAGCCCGGCTGGGGATAGTGCTGGGTAAACTCGCGCTGGGAAGTCCCTACAATGTCACCGTCGTGGTTGAAAATGATGGCACGGGAGCTGGTTGTGCCCTGGTCCAGAGAAACAACGTACTTTTTTTCTGTGGTCATAATTTAAATTCCTTATTAATCACTTATTGCTCAGCCTGTGAGCCATATTTCGGATTAAGCAGTTTTGATTTCACAGCCAGGGGTTGCACACTGGGCCGGCTCAACCTGTTTACCCAGCAGATTGATATAGACCCAGGCACCAGACAGCGCGCCAGTAATCGGGGCAATAATCGGAACCCAGAAATAAGGGTTGGCACGGGCACCGGTCAGGGCCACCTCACCCCAGCCAGCCATAAAGGCAAACAGCTTGGGACCAAAGTCGCGGGCAGGGTTCATGGCAAAACCGGTCAGGGGGCCGAAGGAGGAACCGATAACGGCAATCAGGATACCGATGAGCAGGGCAGACGTCGCACCGTTGGCAACGCCATTATTATCATCGCCAATGGCCAGAATGCCGGCCATCAATACGGCAGTAATCATAAATTCAACAGCAAAGGCCTGGGCATTGGATAACGAGCTGTGAGCGTAAGTGGAGAAAATACCGGCGGTGGCCAGACTTTCCTCTGAACCACGTACAATGCCGTTAGCCAGCTCGTAGTCTGCAAACAGGTTGCTGTACAGGAAATAAACCAGTGCGGCGGAACAGAAAGCGCCCAGCACCTGAGCAACGATATAAGGCAGAACCTTATGCTTCTCAAAGCCTTTGAATGTCGCCAGGGCAATAGTAACCGCAGGATTAATATGAGCTCCGGAAATACCGCCCGTCACATAGATAGCAATGGCAACGCCCAGACCCCAGACAATGGATATTTCCCACTGACCAAAGTCAACACCCGCCACAACCAGTGCCGCTACACAACCAACGCCAAAAAAAATCAGCAGGCCTGTACCGATAAACTCGGCAAGACACGCTCCTAACAATGATTTACGCATAATCGCTTCCGCCGCCGTGGGTTAAGAAATTCTTGGTTCAGACCTGACTTTAAACAATTTAAAAAAACTATTTAAAGCGGCCTCAGTGGGCACGAATTCTTACAAATAGCAACAAAGCTGATCAAGCGTACCAGGTTGACTCAGATCAATTAACTTTCAAAAATGTGCATTTCCGTAGGAAAAAACTCACAAAACACCGCCCAAAACAACACAAACCATCATTTGATTTCTTTTCGAATCATCGAAAACTATTACTTTTTGCACGGAAAAATTTCGAATATTAACAACACAAACCGACTTAGCACCAAAAGAATATTAAACGAACATATTCGAATACTGATCCAGATCATTTTTAAATTCCTGCTGCCTGTTTATAGTGCCCGCCACCGATCACAAACGAACATTTTGAAACATTTTCTGGCTAAGCATTATCGCTTTTCTTAACAGCCATTATGACTAAGCCAGTAACCACGAGTCCGGGCAAAAACCAGCTGATGGATTGACTGAGAAGAGTCACCGAATGAAACAAATAGAGACCGAAGTCGTCATTATTGGCGGCGGCGCAACAGGCGCCGGAGTTCTGCGGGACTGCGCACTGCGGGGAATGCGTGCCATTCTGGTTGAAAAAGACGATATTGCGAATGGTACCACGGGCCGTAATCATGGCCTGATGCATTCCGGTGCGCGTTATGCAGTAACCGACCAGCACTCTGCGGTTGAATGCATTAAAGAGAACCGAATCCTGAGAAAAATCGCCGGTCACTGCATTGAAGAAACCGACGGCCTGTTTATCACTCTGCCTGAAGACGAACTCTCTTTTCAGGACAAATTCATTAGCGCCTGTCACAGCGCCGGTATCAGTGCCGAACCCCTGACACCGGCGGAAGCCCTGCGTATTGAACCGAACGTCAACCCTCAGCTGCTCGGTGCCGTGCGGGTACCGGATGGAACCATCGACCCTTTCCGTCTGACCGCCTCCAGTATTCTGGATGCGGAGGAATACGGCGGTCGTCTTATGAATTACATCAGGGTAACAGGGCTTATTATTGACAATGGCCGCGTCTGTGGCGTCCACTGCATCAACGTTAAAACCGGCGAAGCTGTTGATATCCGCGCTTTACAGGTGGTCAACGCAGCCGGTATCTGGGGACAACAGATTGCCGAATACGCCGACTTGTCCATTCGCATGTTCCCCGCCAAAGGCTCGCTGCTGATTGTCGATTATCGCATTAACAGCATGGTCATTAACCGCTGTCGTAAACCCGCTGACGCCGACATTCTGGTGCCGGGGGACACCATTTCCCTGATTGGCACCACTTCGGAAAAAGTCCCTTACCAGGACATCGAAAATATCCGCGTCAATCCAGACGAAGTCGAAACCCTGCTGACGGAAGGAACAAAGCTTTGCCCGATTATGGCGCAAACCCGGGTACTGCGAGCCTACTGCGGTGTACGCCCACTGGTGTCTCTGGGTAACGACTCATCCGGTCGGAATATCAGTCGCGGCATTGTGCTGGTTGATCACGGGGAAGCTGACGCCCTGCCCGGCCTGATCACCATCACTGGCGGCAAACTGATGACCAGTCGCCTAATGGCTGAAATGGCCACCGACGCCGTGGCCAAAAACCTCGGCAATTCCAGTCGCTGCGAAACCGCAGAAAAACCCCTGCCCGGTGCCAGAGGTCAACAGGCAGAGATTCATGCTCCTAAGGTATCCATCCCGGTATCCGGTTCGGCGAAATACCGTCACGGTGAACGGGCCGCCAGTTTTTTGTCTGACGACCAAAAGCAGAACGCCATTATCTGTGAGTGTGAAATGGTGACCCGTGGTGAAATTGAATACGCCGTAAATAACCTGAATGCGAAAAACCTGGTTGACCTTCGTCGTCGAACCCGTATTGGTATGGGCCCTTGTCAGGGTGAAATGTGCTCTTGCCGCGCCGCAGGCATCGTCAGTGAAATGACTCACTCTGATAATTCAGAAAATGCCCTGGACAGCATTGGTGAGTTCCTGCAGGAACGCTGGAAAGGGGTTCGCCCGGTGCTCTGGGGTGACGCCATGTGTGAAGCTGACTTCAGTTACTGGCTATACGACAACCTGCTGGGATATAACCAGCTGCAATCCATTCCAGCACCCGTATCTGAGCAGCTATGTACTGAGCAACTGTCTACTGAGCAAAAGAGCATCGCCGCTGTGGAGTCCGTATGAAATACAACAGCATTATTATTGGCGGTGGCCTCGCCGGTCTGACCAGCGCCATCCGCTGCGCTGAAGCCGGCCTGAAAACCGCCCTGATCAGTGCCGGTGACAGCGCCCTGACCTTTGCCTCGGGTTCCATCGATGTTCTGGGCTTTCGCCAGAACAACGCATTAGTGGACTATCCCTTTGAAGCCATCAGTCAGCTGCCTGACGGCCACCCCTACCGGAAACTGGGGGCTGATCAGGTCAGGCAGAGCCTGAATTTTTTTACCGGGCAAATGGCGCAAGCCGGTATCGAAATGTCCTGTCACGGACAACAAAACCACAGTCGTTTAACTGCGTTGGGAGCCATGCGCCCTGCCTGGCTGAGCCAGCCAGGCGCCAAGCCCCTGTCGCTTGCTGAACCGGCAGCAGGACTGCGGCGTGTCGCCATCATTAACATTGCTGGCTGCCGGGATTTTCAGCCCGCACTGCTGGCGGCAGGGTTGAAAAAGCACACTGACTTTGCCGGTGTTGAATTGACCATAGGAGATATCAGGGCTGACACCATAAGCCTCACCGCCAGAAATGTTTACGAACTCCGCTCACTGGAAATAGCCCGCCTGCTTAAGCGCGACCTGTTCAGTCGGCCAGAAGGCCTGACAACGCTTGCCTCAGCCATTAACAAGGCAGCGGGAAACGCTGACCTTGTCGTCTTGCCATCGGTACTGGCGGTTGAAAATGGCAACCAGCTGATCCACCAGCTTGAGGCTCATACAGGGCTTCGCCTCTGTGAACTTGCAACCCTGCCTCCGTCCCTGCCGGGCATGCGTATGGCAAGCGCCCTGAGGCAGCGTTATCGTCAACTGGGCGGCTTGTTGCTGGAAGGTGATGAGGTGGTCTCAGGGAATTTTGACAATGATCGGCTGCTCTCAATTACTACACGACTAAACCCGTCTATGCCCCTGACGGCTGATCATTTTGTGCTGGCAACCGGAAGCTTCTTCAGCCGTGGCCTCGACAGCAACCCGTCCAGCCTGACCGACAAAACCTTTAATCTGGACGTGGTGACAGCCGGTCAGCGTCAGCACTGGTCAAACCAGCACTTTCTTAACGGCAGCCAGCACCCATTCTGTTATTTTGGCATTGAGACCAATGACCATTTCAATCCTTATCAGGAAGGACAGGTAATCGGTAACCTGTACTGTGCCGGGGCGGTCCTGGGCGGTTTTAATCCGGTGGCCGAAGCCAGTGCCGGTGGCGTTGCCATCAGTACCGGCTGGCTTGCAGCTAAGCAGATTACTGCACAGTACAGCGACGTAAGAGGCAACCATGTTGAATCTCATTAATACCAGTTTTGACAACTGCCTTAAATGTACCGTGTGTACCACTCGCTGCCCCGTGGCAGAAGCCAATCCGGATTATCCCGGCCCCAAGCAGGCAGGGCCGGATGGTGAACGCCTGCGCATCAAAAATCCACAGCTGTATGACGAAGCTCTGAAACACTGCACCAACTGCAAGCGCTGTGAAGTAGCCTGCCCTTCCGGTGTCCATGTGGGTACGGTGATCCAGCTGGCAAAAGCCAGACATGGTGGCTTTAAAAAAGGGCCACGGGAATTCATGCTCAGTCATACCGACCTGATGGGTAGCCTGTCGTCACCGGCCGCCCCCATCGTTAACGCGATGACGAAACTGAAACCGGTGAAAAAGCTGCTGGATAAAACCCTGGGAATTGACCAGCGTCGTACTTTTCCAAAGTACACTGGCGAGACTTTCCGCAGCTGGTTTAACAAGCAGTCAGGCACCCAGGCGTCCTTCCAGCGGCAAATCAGTTTCTTTCACGGCTGTTTTACCAACTTCAATGACCCGACGGTGGGTAAAGACCTGGTGGCTGTACTCAATGCCATGAACATTGGTGTCAGCCTGCTGAAAAAAGAGAAATGCTGTGGCGTGCCTTTGATTGCCAATGGCTTCTTCAACAAGGCCCGTAAAAACGCTGAACTGAATATGAGCCAGTTCGCCCACTCACTCACCAAAACCGAGTGCGTCATAGCCACTGAGCCAAGCTGCGCCATGACGCTGCGTGATGAATACCCGGAGGTGCTGGAGGTGGATAACAGCGCTGTGAAAGACCGGATTTTCTTTGCGGCAGCTTTTATCGCCCGTGAGTTTGCCCGGGGTAATCTGCCGGATATGAAACCCGTGCCTCTGCGTGTGGCCTATCACAGCCCGTGTCACCTGATTAAAGCCGGTGGCGTCATTTACACCATGGAACTGCTGAACAGCATTCCGGGGCTGGAGGTGATAATGCTGGATCAGAAGTGCTGCGGCCTGTCCGGCACTTACGGTTTCAAAAAAGAAAACTACCGCACCTCCCAGAGCATTGGTCAGGGCATTTTTGACCAGATTGAGGCACTGGATGTGGATTATGTGGTGACAGACTGTCAATCCTGCAAAATGCAGGTGGAAATGAACACGGACCGTACGGTTTTACATCCGTTAACGCTTTTAGCCCAATCCTTGACCTGAGCCGGACAAACCAGAACCTGGCAATCGTATGATGACGCTGTATTGCCACGTATTGAATGCTTATGGAAGCCGAAAAAATAACTCGACCCGCTATACAACTGCCACAAAGCCGTCGCCATGCAATGATCATTAAACTGATCGAGCAGGAAGGCTTTGTGACCACAGAAGGGTTGGTTCGCCATTTCAATGTGACCCCACAAACCATACGACGGGATTTGAATGAGCTGGGTCGGCTCGGACAAATCAGTCGTCATCATGGTGGAGCCGGACTGCCGAACAGCAGTACTGAAAACACCCAGTACAGTGAACGCAAACAACAGCTCAATTCAGAAAAAGATCGCATCGCCAGGGAGTTGGTCAAACGCATCCCCGACGGTTCATCTCTTTTTATTGATATTGGTACCTCCACAGAATCCGTCGCCAGGGCACTTCTGAATCATAACCACCTGAAAGTGGTCAGCAACAACCTGCACGTCGCCTCTATTCTGCTGGCACGGGATGATTTTACCGTCATTGTTGCCGGTGGCGAGGTTCGTAATCGGGACGGGGGCGTTATCGGAGAGGCCACCCGGGATTTTATCGGTCAGTTTCGTATGGACTTTGCCATCACAGGTATCAGCGGAATTGACCTGGACGGTACGCTACTGGACTTCGACTACCAGGAAGTACGTGTTGCCCAGGCCATGATGGCAAATGCCCGGAAAGTATTCACAATAGCGGATCACAGCAAGTTTGGCCGAAGTGCAATGATCCGGCAGGGGCATATCAGGGATATAGATGCCCTGTTTACCGACGTACAGCCACCCGCACCATTGCTGGAACAGCTGAAACAGGGGCAAACAGAAATAGTCGTGTGTTAATAAACGACGACGGTAGAAGGAAAAACCCTTCTACCCACTTAAAACTCAAAGAGCCGTCATTCTTCTCTCGATGCAGGCTTTAATAACTCTCTTGCGGCTTCCATTTCAGCCAGTTCTTTTTGGGCCAGAAGATAGGTTTCAATCTTCTGAAGATTTTCACCCAGATCATTCAGGCCAAAGCCTGGCTCGCTATAAGCATCCGGCTTATTCACCAGCTCAACCATGCCTTTGATGTATTCAGACTCCTGTTCAAGCGCATTGAACCCTTTTGGATTTGATGCCTTGATGTGGTTATAAGCTTCAACGGCCTTTGTTTTCCGAGCCTTAAGGCTTGTTTCCGATGCAGCTACCGCTTTATTCAGCGCAGATAGGCGACACCTTTTCACCGCAATACTGGCGTACTTAAAGCTTTTGGTTTTGAACAACGTTTTTATAAAGACCCCGATCTGCTCCATTGTTTTTATTTTGCCGAACTTTTTCAAAGCGCCTTTGGCATTTTTTGGGTCTACCTGGTCGATAAGGCTGAAATGTCGGTTTTCATCCCTGCCAACAACAACTTTTCTGGTACTGAACACCGCTTCATTTTTTGAACTCACATTACCGCGCCCAACCAACAACGCCCTCTGAGCACTTTCATGACTGACTGACTCCATCATATCCAAATCCCCCGTAAATGATGTCATTTGAACTGATGCTGAGTAAACCATTGCCATGACGAGTATTCACTAACCAGCTTGTTATTCCCTGGTTCTGCCGCCGTTACTTGCAGCGGCTGCCTGGAGCGTTCTGTTATGTTGCGGTTGTATTGTGTCCCAATTGGGCCACTCTTGCATAGTGAAGGATAATAAGACACAAAGAGGTCTACAAAATGAGTAAAAGTGCCGTAGTCAGAGCCAGAATTGAACCTGAAATAAAAGCGCACGCCGAAGCGATATTCAGGAAATTGGGACTCAGTACAACAGAAGCAATAACTTTATTCTACAAACAGGTTGGTCTTTGTAACGGCCTGCCTTTCCCTGTTCGAATACCTAATGATGAAACCGCTAAAGTGCTCGATGATATTGATGCAGGTATCGGACTGGTCAAGTGTGAGAGTGTTGAGGATATGTTCAAAAAACTGGATGTACGGTAGAAGGAATATCCCTTCTACCCGAGGGCTTACACATCAAATGCTTTTTTGTTGAAACCACAATGTAATGAGTATTAACATGGCCGCTTTTAGCTCATTACCAGAATTATCAGCTCCTTTGAGCGTATCAGCAAAGATTTCCCCGGGGCGTTTCATTTCCGGTTTCGTAAAAGGGAAAGGCTCCTGTTGAGTAAAGCCAAACAGACCTGCCACTGTAGCAGCAGCTCCTCCACCACCTGATGCACCATCATCCCTTTTATAACCAGACTCTTTCATAACTGAGTTATATTCATCTGCTACATCCGGGGTAACAAATTTAAGTTTAGAGGCCAGAGATATAGGGACCAATGCAATGGAATAGCCGAAACCCTGATCCCAGATGGGTATATGCACTCCATTAATCACCATGATATTCATTTGTGGTACTTCTTCTGACCGCAGCATTCTCACGTTGCCATGTTCGGACAAGGTGAAATAATAAGGCACACCTTCCGTAGCTTTGATATTTTGCTCAGACCCGGAGAAGTGATGAAGGGTGTAGCTGTCAGACTCCATCAGCTC
The DNA here is from genome assembly GCF_025562755.1 of Endozoicomonas euniceicola. Taxonomy (GTDB): domain Bacteria; phylum Pseudomonadota; class Gammaproteobacteria; order Pseudomonadales; family Endozoicomonadaceae; genus Endozoicomonas_A; species Endozoicomonas_A euniceicola. The sequence continues at coordinate 3,457,939 of NZ_CP103300.1, read as the reverse complement.
TTGCAGTCCTGACTCTGCTGAATGAGTAGCAGTCACATGCTGATGCAACTGATAGTAAGTGAAGCTCAAGGAACGGGCTATCCTGTCATTCTCAGGCATTCTCAGATAATGCTCAATGCTCATCCCCCCTTCCGAAGGATTTCCAAAGAAACGTTCGCTGCTGTCATGGAAATGGAAATAGCCTGGAATACTTTGTAATTCAATAAAATTCAACAGTGCGATATCCGGCAAAGAGTCAACCTGCCGGTAGTTGTGGGTCTTGTATTGCCCTTGAGAAATAACATGTTTTACACGATCGGTTTTACCACTACTCCTGCTGGGATCAAATCTTATGATTTCACACGCCTGTCGCAACTCCTCATTTGGAACATTTTTTATCTCTTCCAATTGTTGTCGTGTAATAGGGGGAAAGTAATTTCTGCCCAGATGTGGGAGAGGCAAACTTGCAAGTGAAAAGCGAGGGTAAATAGGAGGGCGGCTGAAATCTGTAGAGCTGGCCAGAATATGAGTGATCCTGTTGGGCCTGTTAATACTTTCCGTTGGTATATGAACCGCTAAATAGAAATAAGATCTGCCAGCACCAACAAGACGCTGTACTATACCTTTCCAACTAATCGCATTAACCTGGCACGATAAAACTGACAATAAAACGATGTAACCAAGCTTATACCAGTTCGCCATAACTTTCTTCCTAACAACGCGAACGGCGGTTTCCCGCAAGAAAACTTCAAGTTGCTGCCTGTTCATAGTATCTATCCGCTACTCCAACCATCAGAGGCTTCAGAATAGACAAAAAAAATACTTATAGTGATTTTTATAACAACTCTCTGCCGGCTTCCATTTCAGCCAGTTCTTTTTGAACCTGAAGATAGTTTTCAATGTTCTGAATATTTCATCAAATTCTTAATCCGGAAAATCACCCTGACCAACGTCCTCTCCAGAAATGTTTTCAGTCTGCATATCAAAATAAAGCAAGCAACAGCCAGACTTTTTTTTGACATATATTTTTGTCGTTAAAATATCTTCTTTCAATTTATTTGATATGGGAAACTTATCCACCAAAGACTTCACTTCTCCCCCACTGAGATTTAAAAATGGTTGCTTGATCATAAAAATGCACCGATTTTTTAGTGAGTCCCGTAACAACCTGTTCTTTATCTCTGCTTTATCCAGTCGCTCAACAAGCCTTTCCAGAAAAGGCTTTGAACAGGACAACTCCCTGATCGTTTCGCCATTATTGTTGCGATTATCAATATCCACGCCGGCATTGAATAATCCCATAGCGACCTGCTCGCAATACTCTTTATTTCTTTTTTCTGAACACACCAAAAATAGCAATTGCAGCAATGAGTTCCCATTCTCATCAAAAATGCCTACCCGGGCGCCACTGTCAAGGAGCAAGTCGATCATTTGAGCGTACTCCCTGGCATAATACATCCACGGAGAGTTTTCCTTGAAAGCCAGTTGCAGTGGCGTTAAACGATGCTCCCCCTGTTCAGGGTTCAGGTTAGCCCCGGCCTTTATAAGCATCTCAGCCATTCTGGTTTTACAACGAACCACCGCTCCGTGAAGAGGCGTTCGGCCGTCTTCATCCGGGAGATCGGGATCAGCACCATTTTCCAAAAGAAGCTTGAGCACTGGCAGGTAAATATCCTCGTCCTCCGATACGGTCTCCAGACCACGGCAGGAGTTATGCCAGAAGATCAGGTTAAGGGCTGTCTGATGGCTGCCATTGACCCCGTCGACATCATATTCCCCAATCAGGGATTGAATAAAACCAATGTCCCCGGAAAGGACGGCCCAATGAAACTGGTGAATGTTATCCAGAGCTGAAAGACCGTCGTCAGGCAGCGCATCCGTTCTCGAAGCCAGAAGCGCTTCCAAAATAGGGGCTCGGGCAGAACCGGCGGGTAGTTCCAAAGATAACACGGGATCGATCAAACCGTCAGGATTGGCTCCGGCTGACAGGAGTATATTGACCAATCGACAGTCCCCCCGCTTAACCGCCTTTTTCAAAAGGTGAACCTCAGGTTTTACACCTTTGCTCAACAGTATTTCGAGTATTCTGTGCCAATTACGCCCTATAGCGAACAACGCCATAGGCCGTGTACGGAACAACCGAAAATCCGAGCAGGTTTCCAACAGAACCTCGATAATCCCGGGGTCAGGACGCATTCCACAAAAAGCCAGATCAACAGCTCTTGCCTGCCCGCCCCCCTCATTCACCGTTATGTCCGGATCAGCCCCATACTTTAAAAGCTCTCGGACTATCTTCAGATATCGGCCTTCGACAGCCACATGGAGCGGTGTGTAACCACCCGTGTTTTGAGCACTGGGGTTAGCCCCGGCTTTTAATAAGCGCCGGACTTCTGCAAGTTTGCCCTGCCGGGCTGTTGAAATAAGCTGATTATTAAGTTGTTCCTGATTATTTTCTGACAAAGGGTCATGTTCCCTCTTACCTTTTTTCCTGTCTTTGTTCGAATGGCCGCGCGCGTCCACCGAACCGCCCTGAGTGCCCTCCCCTGCTTCCTGCCGCTGACCACCGCTGCTACTGGCTCCGCCATTACCGCCCGCCAGCTGGTGTATAAGTCCGTCAAATACCATGCCCCGGGCAGGCATTTCAGGCCATAGAAAAACATCGTCCTGATTGCCCCGAGGGCTTGCCTCATATCCGCCAGAACGGATGCTCTCAATATTTTGCTGAAACGCCTTTTCCTCTTCCCTGGAATGACCTTTAACCTGTTTAAAATAAACATCCTGAATCCTCGGATTATCCAAAGGCTGGCGGACAGGAACTCTCGTCATCGAGGATGCCAACTGATTCGCTTTCAACACCTTTTCCTGAGATCGCGATTGCTGGTCAAAAACCCTTCTTGTTATCTTCACGCCCTGCCCCTGGCCAAAATCAGACAAAGGTTCCGATAAACTATTCAAACCCGGCACCAGACCGTAATAAACGTCATCCGGCTCGTTAGCCAGTTTCGGATTCAACTGCCACTTGCCATGCAACCAGGCGTTTAACTGATGCAGCGGAAATAAATGAAAAAAAGAGATTGCTCCCCCCGCTCGCACGTCTGCTGTGTACGAAAAGCTGACCATAAGCAGGGAAAGCCACAAGAAACATAAACGAGAACAATCTTTTTTCAGGGCGCACAACTTCATTACGACTCCTTCGAATAATATTCTCCGGTTTTTTTTAATTTTGTTGTAACTTCCAGACCGGCTATGAGCAGGGTAAGGCAATGCAGATCAGGCTTCCGGATGCTGCCTGAACGTATGCACCCCTGCCAGTACACGGGTTACAGCGGTGATCACACACAGTACGGTGAACACCAGGGCAATCCGGGAAAAATAGTCCGGCAACAGGCACATGGCAATAAAAAACAGGATGGTTTCAGTGCCTTCTGTCAAACCACCCAGGTAATACATGGACTTGTTTCGATAAACCGGGTTCTCAATATTCTGTTTGGCAGCAATGGTGGCAAAGGCCAGAAAACTACTACCCGTTGCCATAAAGCTGCACAACAGCAGACAGGCTGTTAACGCATTGGCAGCCGGTTCAGCCAATGCAAAACCAACAATAATGGCCGCATAAAATATAAAGTCCAGGACAATATCCAGAAAGCCCCCCACATCCGTTGTCCCCTGTATGCGTGCCAGCGCGCCGTCCAGCCCATCCATGGTCCGGTTGATGCAAATAAACAACAGTGCAAGTATATAACTGTGAGTAGCCAGGGCAGGCACCGCCAGTAAGCCAATAAAAAAGCCAGACACGGTTATCTGGTTGGGGGTGATACCCAGAGTGTTCAGCCTTTGGGCAACAAGATGTAACGCAGGTCTGACCAGCGCAGTGCTCCAGCGATCCAGCATATTTTTATTAATCCGAATGTTGATTGATTAAACGTAACACCCTGTTCCTGTCAGCAACATCGTCTTCATCGTGGGTAACCAGGATAGCGGGGATGTTGCGCCGGGCAACGGTGGCAAAAACCAGTGTCCGAAAATGATCCCGGGTGTCACGGTCGAGTTTCGAAAAGGGTTCGTCCAGCAATAACGCCCCGGGCTTTGCTGCCAGTGTCCGCATCAGGCTGACCCTGGCCGCCTGACCACCAGACAGCTGTCGTGGATAAAAGCCAGCACAGTGCTCCAGACCAATATCAGCCAGTGACGAAAGGGCTTGCTGCCGCTTTTCAGCCTGTGATCCTGCGGGAGCCGCAAACATCAGGTTTTCCACTACCGTCATATGAGGAAACAGCAGCGGATCCTGAAACAGAATCCCCACCCTTCTCTTTTCTACAGGCTCAGGTTGTAACGACTGGTTGTTCAGCAATACATCGCCATTGACAGAAAATGGCTCACCCAGCGTTCCGGCAATAAACGACAACAGGGTCGATTTCCCGCAACCGCTGGACCCCATCAGGCTGAACACCTCGCCAGCAGCCACCGTCAGGTTAACCGGTTCAAACAGCTGCCGGTTATCCAGGCCAATAACCACCTGTTTCAGTTTAAGACTCATGCCTGGTTATCCCTGCCATTGTTTTTTGCGGTTAATGAAACGGGCAAACAGAAAGCCAAACAGTGGCAACAGTGCCTGAGCCAGCCCGTAGATGGCGGCCAGACGACGGTCATAACCGGCACCCACCGCCACCGCTTCTGTTGTTACGGTCAAAACACGACCACCCCCTAATAATAACGTAGGCAGATATTGCACGACACTGACAGAAAAACCGACGGCCCATGCGGAGATAATCGCAGGTTTCAGCATCGGCCATTTCACCTGCCACCAGGCTCGCGACCATGGCACGCCAAAGGTCAGGGCAACGGTCAGATAACGGTTATCAAACGCCCTGAAAGCACCATGCAGTCCCAGGTAGACATAGGGAAAGACCATCAGCAGGTGTCCAAAGCTGACCAGCAGAAAAGGGGACTGGTAAATGCCTGCCCCAAACAGCGAATCTCCAACCGCTGGCAAACCGGCAAACAGCGTCATCTGTGGAATTAACAGGGCAATACAGGGCAGTATCAGCGGCCAGAATCGCCCTCGCTGGTTTTGATACTCCAGCATCACCAGACTGGCGACCACCGCCGTAAGACTACTGACCAGCCCCAGTTTCAGCGCCAGCAGTAACGGGTCGGCCAGCATAGAGACATGCTGTTGCCAGTATTGCAGCGTTGTGACGGAAGGCCAGATATCGGGAAAACGCCAACGCCCGGCAAACGACCAGATCAGCAGAACGACGTTTGCTCCAATGGATAGCAATGCCAGAACCGGCAGGGTTGAAAAAGCGAGCCAGAGCACCGGGTGTTGAACCTGCTTGCGTCCATTCAACCACACCCTATGTGCAACAGGCGTCAGCAGACGTTCAACCATCATCCAGAAAAACAAACTGCCAAGGGTTACCAGCAACAGTAATAGTGCACCGGCACTGGCTAACAGCCGAAAGTTCAAGTCAGGATTCTGGAACCAGCGCAATACCAGTACCGCCAGTGGTGCCGGTAACTGGGGGCCGATAATCAAGGCAGCATCCACAACGGTCACGCCGTAAACCAGCACTGCATACAAGGGTAGTTTCAGCTGGTTATACAACTGTGGCACCAGAATTTTCCACCACGCCTGAACCCGGTCATAACCCAGGCTCTGCGCCATTGTCAGCTGCCTCCGGGGCTGTAGCTGTTGCAGAATACCCACACTCATCAACAGCAGAAAAGGCACACTTTTAATTAACAGCATCAGTATCAGTGAAAACCCCTGCGGATCATTCACCGTTAACCACTGTGGTGGTTCACTCCAGCCCGTGAAGGGAACCATCATCCTTACCAGCCAGCCACTGGGTGCGATCAGAAAACCCAGCCCAATGGCAAAAGCCACATGAGGCAAGGCCAGCGCAGGCGCAATATACAGCGTAATCCAGTTCCAGAAGCGTCCCCCCCAGAGCAGGCTCAGAATGGTGAGGGTCATCACCAGTGCCAGAAACGTCGCCGTCAGCCCGGTAAACAGGCTCAGCCAGGCAGACTGTAACAGTCCGGGCCAGTCAAACAGCTGCTGAACCACTGTCGTTGAAAATGTGTTAAATCCCAGTGCCGGGTAATAACCCACCGCGGGCAGAACCAGACCGGCAACACCCGCCAATAAAGGCACCAGACAGCACAGCACAACCAGTACCGTACCGCTTTTTAATAATCTCTGTACTAAATCACTGATGCCCATACCGCTCCAGCCAGGCTTCCGTCAGTGCGCCATGCCAGCTGAAGTGCGGTTCTGGAATCGCCTTAAAACGTGCTGTCGCTTCAGGGCTTACCTGCAACAGTGACGGTCGTAAAATCGACGGATCACCCCACACGGCCAGTTCCGCTTTACGTTGCTGAGCTTCTGGCGACATCAGAAAGTTAATGACCACCTGCGCCCCTTCTTTGGCGTTGCTGTTATAGGGAATGGCGAGAAAATGAATATTGGTCAATGCCCCCTGACGAAAGGCATAACTGGACACCGTAGGAGCAAGGTCGCCCCGCTTCACGGCTGCCGCAGCTTCGGCAGGATTAAAACTGATCGCCATATGCAGTTCACGATTATCCAGCAACTGCATCATCTCCCGGTCACTTTGGGGAAAACGACGGCCGTTGTGCCAGGCGACTTTGTGCAGCTGGTCGAGATAATTCCACAGAGGCGCGGTGACAGTCTTAAAGTCAACGGCATCAACAGGCTTCTGAAGCACTCTGGAATCATCCACCAACTCAGATAACAATTGCTTCAGGAAGGCGACGCCATGAAACTGTGGCGGTTGAGGGTAACTGATTTTACCGGGATGCTTCTTTGCATACTGAAGCAACTCACCAGCGGAAGCAGGTACTTCAGGGGTAACCGCACTGTCAAACATCATGACTAACTGCCCGACGCCCCAGGGAGCCTCCAGTCCATCAACGGGCGTGGAGAAATCAACATTAACAGGTAGTCGTTTATTCACCAGCTCAGAGTTAGGCAGCTGATCGGTAAATGGGCCATACAGTAGGTCAGCACGTTTCAGGGCAGCAAAGTTCTCACCATTAACCCAGAGCAGATCGACCCGCCCCCCGGTGTTTTTGCCCGCGCTTTTCTCCGACAGGATAAGCGTAACCGCTTCGCTGATATCTCCCACTTTGACATGCACCAGATTAATATTATTTCGTCGTTTAACTTCCTGACCTGCCCAGTGAACATAGTCGTTTACCTGGGGGCTACCACCCCAGCCATAGAAATAGACGGTCTGCTCTCTGCCCCGGCTCTCAATGTCCGCCCAGCTGGCTGCCCGGACCTGAGCCAGAGACAATGGCATTGATAGTGACATTGATAGTGACAATGTGATCGTCAACAGTTTCAGCACCAGCCGCTTTCCGATGTTTTTTGTTATAGAAATGCTGTTAATCAAACGAATAATCCTTACCTGCCGGTATTCTTTAATCACCGCATCCGGGCAGCCCTCGACGTGGGGGCGAATCCGGCTGAAGTACTGTTCCAGTTTCATGGTCTACACTTTCCTGTCCTGATAATTTGACTGTACGGTTATGAATAAAAAGCAACGAGAAAACACTGGCAAGATGTTCTATGATCTGGTCAAAGTGCCTTTGGCAGTCTGTTGTTTTGGCGCTATAGCTGCCGAACACTCCGACCTGATTTATTTTGTTTTTTTTGGGTTAAGTATTTCAATGCTTTTCTTTTATATCGGGTATCAAATGGACAGTGAACTATGAACGTCGGTGAATACTACTTACTGCTGGGCTGCCTTATCGCCATTCCCTGCCTTGTCTTTGTCGCCTGGGTAAAGCATCAGGACAAAAAAAAGCACAATACACAAAAACGCCAGTGATCTCATCTTACCGAGAATCACTGGCGTTCCATGATACGGACAATCGTGAAATTATTCAGCCATTGTCGTCATATCCTTACGCGCCCTGGGCAATCTCATTAAACAATGAGTTGTCGTGAGGGTTCTTTTCACGCCAGCGGTTAAAGATGGCGATGCAGTAGGCGGTTACGGCGATGATGCTCACTGGTCCGAGAATAACCTGAATCAAAGAGCCGGAGAAGTTGGCAGCCCAGTCCTCAGGTCCCGGAATCAGAGCAGTAATGGTAGCGGCCATAAAGATAGTGACCATTGGCACCACGGCCAGCAGCGCCCAGAAACGGTCTTTACCCAGGAAGTAGAAGTCCCGTGCAAAATCAGGATTATTGGAATCCCAACGCAGCTTGATGTAACCCGCCACCATGAACAGAACCGGCAGGGTTGCCGCGCCACCATTCAGGTTTTTAACCGCCACCAGCAGGGTATTCATCTCCGCACTGAACTGACCAATCATAAACAGAATGATGATGACAGAAACCAGGATTCCCTGCATTTTCAGAGCGTTGACCGGAGTACCTTCGTGGTTTACCTCAGACAGTTTCTTACCAAAGATTCCCTTCGGCGCATCAACAAACAGCATCTTGGCAGGTGCCGCAGTCCACAGCATCAGGGAGCCACAGAAAGTAGTGATCAGCAGGAACAGGGCAATGACATTGGTCCACCATACCGGGAAATTCAACTGCTGGAACACCGCGTAAATAGCGGACAACAGACCCAGTTCCTGAGCGTATTCCGCGGGCAGTACCATGGACACCAGAACAGCGGAAAGAATCATCACCGAGGAGAAGATAAACACGTTCAGCAATACGCCAATTCGGAAGCTGCGTTCACCACCCTGAATGTTGCGCTTGTAAGCCGCCAGGGCTTCCAGGCCACCCATGGATTGCAGCGCCCAGGACATGGAAGCGATACGCGCCCAGGACAGATCGATTTCCTCAACAAAACGAGGCACTACCGGCTCGCCTTCGAAGGTCACGGTGCCAGTGGACAGGGAGTAAACCGCCGCAACAATAAACACTACGGTCAGACCGAAGCCCGCGTAACCAGCGGAAGACAGCAGTCGGGACAACCACTTCGGCCCTTTCATGGATACCCAGGTGGCTACCCAGAACAGAGCGATGGAGGTCGCGCTGACAATAGGTTTGAACCACTCGGCCGTGGTCAGCTCCGCCACATAGGAACCTTCCCCGAACGCGGTGTACAGGAAGTAGGTGATAACGTTAGGCAGCAGGTCAACAAAATAGAAGATATTAACGTAGAAGTAGAAGAAACCGGCAATAAAGCCCCACTTTCTTCCCAGCACCAGATTCAGCCAGGACTGATAACCGCCTTCCGAGTTACTGAGCTTCTTAATGGAAGAGAACTCAATAATCATAAAGGTATAAGGAATGGCATAGATGACAGTAGCCACTGCGTACAGCAGCCAGGAATTGTAGCCCCAGTCGGTGTACTGGTTAACAAGACTCCTGAGGACAAACCCTCCCCCCGCAATGGAAAAGAACAAAAATGTCATCAATGACATTTTATAACGTTGATCAGTCTCGGCAGACATAGTTAAGTTCCTGAGTTTGTTGTTACAGCCAAAAACGTTGCAATCTTCCCGACAGAAGCCTTTCAGGAGGAAAGAGGGTTAGTGGCGTTGTCGAACTGCCACTCTTCCTGACCTGAAGTAACCGCTTTACTTTTTTTGCTCTAATTTTTACGAAAAGTTTTACCGAGCGATATTAGAGAAATGCTGTTCACTTTTGTTTGATTTGCGTCAACTTCTGACAGGCAGGCAGGAAAAATGATGCTTTCTGTGCGGGGTGATATTGACGCAATGGCCATCAGTAGCGCCTACCTGAACGGCATTCGCAAACTGTATCCGGATGAAGGTTTCAAAGTGATTGGTCGTGGCGCTGATCTGCCCAATAATCAGATTGTGGCAGGAAAGCATGTTTTGGATAATGATGAATAAGATGAAAAACCCGGAATCCACTATGACAGAATTAACGATTAATGGTCGTTTATACAAAAAACCTGTGCAGCCTGTTGTTGTCATCTGTATTGACGGTAATGCGCCAGAATACTTTTTATCGGCTGTTGAAAAAGGCCGAATGCCCTTTATCAAACAGTTAATTGCGCAGGGCCATCAGCATGAGTCTGATTGTGTTATCCCAAGTTTTACCAACCCGAATAATATGTCCATCATCACCGGGGTAGCACCAGCACAACATGGTATTTGTGGCAATTTTTATTTTGATGGTCAACAGGATGTCATGATGACCAATCCTGACCTCTTAAAAGCACCGACCATTCTTGAAGCGTTTCATCAGGCTGGTACCAAAGTCATTGCTATAACGGCAAAAGACAAACTGAGAGCCATGTTGAGTCATGGACTGGACTTCAGCAACGGTAACGCGATCTGCTTTTCTTCAGAACTGGCCAACAAGACCACAGTCAAAGAACATGGCATCGACAATGCCGAATCCGTTATCGGTATGCCAACACCTGACGTGTATAGCCCGGAACTCAGTGAATTTGTTTTCAGGGCTGGCGCTAAATTGCTGGAACAGGAACAGCCAGACTTAATGTATCTGACAACGACCGACTTTATTCAGCATACATTTGTCCCGGAACAGGAAGGCGCTTTGAGTTTCTATGAAATGCTGGATGGCTACTTTGCCAGACTCCACCAGCTGGGTGCCCGAATGGTGATCACCGCAGATCACGGTATGAACGCCAAAACCAATGAACGGGGTGAAGCAAACATCGTATTTATTGACGAGATACTCGCAGAATACTTCCCGGTTAATTCGTACCGTACCATTTTGCCTATCACTGACCCATACGTTGCCCACCATAGTGCGCTAGGGTCTTTTGCTGCTATTTATGTTGACGATCAGGCACTGGCGCAGGATATCGGAAAAGTCCTCAGCCAACAGAAAGGCGTTGCAGAAGTACTCACTAAAAATGAAGCGGCAACACGCTTTGAGCTGGACCCGGAACGTATTGGTGATCTGATATTATTGGGAGAGCCTGATTTTGTGCTGGGCAAGTCGAAACAACATCACGACCTGGGCCGCCTGCATGGAACGCTTCGCTCTCACGGCGGTGTTTCAGAGCAACGTATCCCCCTGGTCACTAATTTTGTGATTCCTGAAAATACCGACCCACTATTGCGCAACTTCGATGCTTTTTATCTGGCGATGCAATAGCCCAAACCGTAGCTCAGCTCAAGCCTGCTAACACAGCCGTTCCTTAATGGTTCTGCTGTGTTTTTGTTTTACTGCACCCGGCAGTGTATACACTGACTTACCGGCTTGTCGCATATTCTGAAATTCAAGGGCATGTGATGACCAGCGGAGACGGTGTAATAGAGGGTGACGAGGTTAATCCCTTTGACAATCCGGTAATGTCTGCCAGACCAGAAACGGCGAACCAGAAAGATAGTCATTTGTAGCAAATATCAAATTTTTGAGCATGTTATCAATGCGTAAATCCTATATAAGTCTAATTTTCCACGTTTTGCTCTTCGTCCCTTTCGCCTGTCTGTCCAAGCCACAACCCCACAGCTTTATTGTTGAGCTTGAGCAAAATGAGAATACACCACACCATAACTTTTCTATAAAATCAGACCCGGATACATTCTTTGCAACACCGACAATTAACACAGAGTCCCCGCATGGCGAAGCGACAGAAACTATCAACACATACAGCTATTCAGGATCGGACTCACCACCTGATGACAAACCCTGCAGGCCAGGGGGCCTCTGGAAGAGCCTGACGACCGTGGTCGAGTCAGTTTCGTGGCAGCTGCTATACGCTACCGGTGAAGTCGTCGGCTATAAGCTGCTTCTGTCACTTCAGGAAGACTCGCTAACACCGCAGTTTTTTTCATGGATGCCTATGGTGGCAACTGTCGTTGTGGGTTTGCTGACCAGAAACCATTGGAACCCGGGATCAGCATTATTTAATCAACTGGACGAGCAGGAATCCAGCCAGCAGCACGAACTTCAGATTATCACTTTGATGTATAAACCTGACGGTGGCAATTCCTACGCAACAGGGGCATGGGGTCAGGGGCACTCATTCAACATGCACTCAAGCCTCACAGGCCACTCGCATTATTCACTCCTTAGCCACCGGGGCGGGTATTACGATGACGATCCAGGCCACCCCACTCCCGTCAGGCACAGCTATGACGAAACTTGCCTCTTAGAGCCATGTCGGGCACAAGGACGCTGCATCTATGCCCCCGGTGATACAAACCAACATAAGCTTTTTTGCAGGTGTCGGGATTGTATGGCTGAGTTAGACAGATACATTGCCCCCCAACCCCTTATAAGTACCCAGTGCGATTCAACCTCAGATAGCGATGTCACTTGCAGCTTAAATTATTATCCGCAAACGGATGGTCAGGAATCTGCCCCTTATTCAGGAAGCATAGGTTCAGCCAAACCTGAAAGAGTTATCCGGCAAAAAATTGCTTCAAAGGTAATCGTAACAGCAGAACCAGACAGTACTTCTGACCAGCCAGCCGCTATCAGTAAAAGGCGCACCTACAGCGAGAAGAAGCGCTACTCATGCGACCACGCGGACTGCCACTACTCAACCACGAACAGCCATAATCTGGAAAGACACCAACTCACCCACAGCGGGAAGAAGCCCTACTCATGCGACTACCCGGGCTGCGGCCACTCAACCACGACCAGCCAAAATCTGAAAGTACACAACCGCACCCACACCGGAGAGAAGCCCTACTCATGCGACTACTGCAACTATTCAGCCAATCAGAAGTCTCACCTGGCAATACACCAACTCACCCACAGCGGGGAGAAGCCCTACTCATGCAACCACCGGGGCTGCGACCACTCAACCACGACCAAAGCTCATCTGAAAAAACACAGCCGCATCCACACCGGGAAGAAGCGCTACTCATGCGACCACGAGGGCTGCCAATACTCAACCAAGTACAGCGGTGATCTGAAAAAACACCAACGCATCCACACCGGGAAGAAGCGCTACTCATGCGACCACGAGGGCTGCCAATACTCGACCAAGTACAGCGGTGATCTGAAAAAACACCAATGCATCCACACCGGGAAGAAGCGCTACTCATGCGACCACGAGGACTGCCAATACTCGACCAAGTACAGCGGTGATCTGAAAAAACACCAACGCATCCACACCGGGGAGAAGCCCTACTTATGCGACCACGAGGGCTGCGGCCACTCAACCGCGACCAGCCAAAATCTGAAAGTACACACCCGCACCCACACCGGGGAGAAGCCCTACTCATGCGACCACGAGGACTGCGACTACTCAACCACGACCAGCGATAATCTGGCAAGACACGAACGCACCCACAGCGGGGAGAAGCCCTACTCATGCAGCTACCAGGGCTGCGGCCACTCAACCACGACCAAAGCTCATCTGGATATACACGAACGCACCCACAGCGGGGAGAAGCCCTACTCATGCGACTACTGCAACTTTTCAGCCGCTCAGAGCAATAATCTGAATAGACACAAACTCACCCACCACAGGGAAGAGCCAGAAACAAAACGACAAAGGCTTGAAAAGCAGGGTAACGATGGAGTTTGATGAACGGGCGACTGTCATCAAACTCCACAAGAATAGCCATCATCTTCCATTATTTTTACTATGAGAATACAGCTCATGGCTGTTCGGGACGCATGTTTTCAGGAAGGTGTTGCATCAAAAGGCCATTTTCCGTGACTGCTCCCCACCCTATTGGGTGAGGCTTCTGATTTCTTAGGCAGCAACCGACAGTCTGCCGGATTTACGCAAGCCTCCATCAGCAGAAACGGACAGTCCTTCCGCCTTTAATTTCAATATGCCTTGCTTCTTGATATTGCGAGCTGCATTAATATCCCGGTCATGGATAGCACCACAGCTACACTCCCATGATCGGATTCTCAATGGCATTTTTTCCTGTTTCAAATCGCAGACTGAGCAAGTTTTAGAGGATGCAAACCACTGGTCTATCTTCACCAGATGTTTACCTTCCTGCTTTGCCTTGTATTCGAGTTTGGTTATCAGTGAGTGCCAGCCAGCATCAGCAATAGAACGAGCAAGACGCTTGTTATTGAGCATGTTTTTAACTTTCAGTGTCTCCACAATCACCGCTTGGTTTTCGTCGATGAGTTGTTTTGATAGCTTATGCTGAAAATCATTACGGGCAAAGGCTACACGCTCATGCGCCTTTGCCACCAATAAACGGGCTTTGTGCCTACCTTTTGAGCCTTTCTTGCAGCGAGATAGAGCCTGTTGTTTTCTTTTCAGGTTACGTTGTGCTTTTTTCAGAAAGCGAGGATTGCCAGTCTTATGGCCGGTACTGGTGATAGCCAGATCAGTAATCCCCATATCAACACCGACAACCTGATTAGCTTCAAGATTATCAATCTGTTTTGGTTGTTCCTGGGTATCATCAGCCAATATGGAGGCAAAATACTTGCCGGTTAGCGTTCTGCTCAGGGTGATAGACTTCACCTTACCCACTATTTCACGATGCACTTTAGCCCTTATGGGCTTGCACTTGGGGATTTTTATCCAGTTATCGCCCACAGAGACAGACGTACAATGGTAGCTACTTTGCTTGCCATGCTTTTTCTTGAAGCGAGGAAATCTTGCCTGCAATTTGGGATTGAAAAAGTTTTGAAAGGCCGTATCCAGATTGATAGTGGCCTGTTGCAGTGCAATAGAGTCAGCGTTTTTCAGCCATGAGTACTTTCGGCTTTTCTTGGCTTTTGCCAGCAAGGGCTTCAGGTGTTTTTTGGGAGAAAGGCTCTGCCCACGAACCTTGTAATAATGAACCTTAATAGCCAGGGCCTTGTTCCATACGAACCGCACAGCATCAAACTGACGGTCGAGAAATTCCGCCTGCTCTGATGTTGGATAGATTCGTACTTTGGTGGCTCTCAGCATGGAACGTTATTTCAGTGCTCATTAATATAAACTTCATATTACAGGTATTTGAAAGAGGTTTTCAAGTGAGCGCACACAATAAAGATTTACTTAAAGGGTATCTTCGCAAACGACATAGCGTTACCAAGCTGGTTATTCATTTGGTGTTCACGACAAAGTACAGACGAAAGCTTTTTGATGGCTATATGATCAAGCAGTTACGGGAGTCGTTCGAGAGTGCATGTGAAAAACTGGAATGCCAGTTACTTGAAATGGATGGCGAAAAAGATCACGTACACCTGTTGGTGACCTACCCACCAAAACTGGCTATCAGTGTCATGGTAAATAATCTCAAATCAACATCATCAAGACGGTTGCGAATGCTGAATACCCACCTTACTGCTCAGAGCAAAGCAGGCTTAATGTGGTCAAGGTCTTACTTTGCTTGCAGTGCTGGCGGTGCAACTATCGAGACTCTGAAGGACTACGTTAATAGCCAGAGTACACCAGATTGATGGCGGAAGGCTCTGCGCCTTCCCGTCTTATATCCCCGCCCGCATTGGGCGAGGGTTTACGACGATTTTGCTAAAGGTGCTCTGCCTGCTTTCTAAGTGACCTTACGGAAATGGCTCCGCTATCAGGTACCACTTTGACATTTTTGTAGCAGATTACTACATTTGTTTCATATTGATGCAAAAGGAGCTTAACGATGTCAGGCAAACCATTACGGCTGGATGAAGAGTTGGTGCATGAAGCCTCTCTGGTTGGCAAAGTCAAAAAGCGTTCAGCCGCAAAACAGATCGAATACTGGGCGACCCTTGGCAAAATCGCCAAAGAGAACCCCGACCTGCCCATCCACTTTATAGAAGATATTCTGGAGGCTGACGCCGAACGCAAACACGGCCTGATCTCGGAGTATCGCTTTGGCTAAAGCAAACATCATACGCCAGACCGCCCGGTTTGAAAGGACCGTAAAAAAACTGAAGCCGAACCAAAAGGCGAATCTGGATGCTGCGGTCAGAGTTATAGCGGAAAATCCAGAACTGGGCGACAAAAAGCAGGGCGTTTTAAGCCACATTCAGGTTTATAAATTCAAGATGGTGAAACAACTGGCCCTGCTCGCTTACCACTTCGATGAAGGCGAGCTGGTATTGGAGCTGATATCTCTTGGATCTCATGAGAATTTTTATCGGAACCTGGAGCGACAGGAGCGGTGGTGACGTTAGAGTATGCCAGGTGTCTGTACAAAAATGACCTGTTTAAGCATCATGATGTGGTAGCACCGACATCCCCAAAGCTCTGCCTGTTTTTGCCACCTTCAGACTACTGCTTCCCGGTAAACTCCGGATAAGCTTCCATCCCACACTCAGTAATGTCTGCGCCCTTATACTCTTCTTCTTCAGTAATGCGCAGGCCGATCACTGCCTTCACCACACCCCAGACAATCAGAGAAGCGCCAAACACCCAGGCGAAGATGGAAGCAATACCCAGCAGTTGAGCAGGAAATGTTGCATCACCATTGGTCAGAGGGACTGCCAGAAGCCCCCAGATACCGACAACGCCGTGTACTGAGATGGCTCCTACCGGGTCGTCCAACCGCAGTTTATCGAGAGCAACGATAGCGAATACAACCACTGAGCCACCCACAGCGCCAATTAACGTAGCGGCCACGGCTGATGGTGTCAGCGGTTCAGCAGTAATCGCTACCAGGCCAGCCAGCGCACCGTTCAGTGCCATAGTAAGATCGGCTTTACCAAACAACAGTCGTGCAACAATCAGTGCAGCAATAACACCACCGGCTGCACCGGCATTGGTGTTTACAAAGATCTGGGCGACAGCGTTAGCGTTTTCGACATCAGAAATTTTCAGCTGCGAACCACCGTTAAAGCCAAACCATCCCAGCCAGAGAATAAAGGTACCCAGAGTCGCCAGGGGCAGGTTGGAACCCGGCATTGGGTTAATGGAGCCACCCTTGCCGTACTTGCCTTTACGAGCCCCCAGCAGCAGAACGCCCGCTAAAGCAGCAGAAGCACCGGCCAGGTGAACGACACCAGAGCCTGCAAAATCCTGGAAACCGGCTGCGTCAAGAAAACCACCCCCCCACTTCCAGAACCCCTGAACCGGATAGATAAAGCCTGTCATAAACACTGCAAACAGCAGGAAAGACCAGAGCTTCATTCGTTCAGCCACTGCACCAGAGACAATGGACATAGCGGTCGCTACAAAGACCACCTGGAAAAAGAAATCGGAACGCAATGAATAGTAAGGTGCATCGTCACCACCAGCAGTCACGGCTTCAACCGGGTTTTCAGCGCCAATCAGCGTACCGAGTACTGGCAGAATGCCACCTTCGTTAGCACCGGGATACATGATGGCGTAACCACACAACAGATACATGGTGCAGGCAATGGCAAACAGGGCAATGTTTTTGGTAAGGATTTCGACGGTGTTTTTCGAACGCACCAGGCCAGCTTCCAGCATGGCAAAGCCAGCTGCCATCCACATGACCAGCGCGCCCGACATCAAAAAATAGAATGTGTCGAGTGCATACGACACCTGGGCAATATTTTCCACGAGTCCCCTCCTCGAAGGAATTCACAATGTTATTTTTATGCTGTGAACGTATTTTTCAGGTGAAAAACAACAACCGTTACAAGCTGATGCAAGTTATTTATTAATAGCCTGATGGCATCTGTCAGATAGCATCTTCACCGGTTTCGCCGGTGCGAATACGAATCGCCTGTTCCAGCGTCGTGACAAAGATTTTACCGTCACCGATTTTGCCCGTGTTTGCAGCTTTGGAAATGGCTTCGATCACCTGATCCAGCAGATCATCGGAAATACCCACCTCAATCTTCACCTTGGGCAGAAAGTCAACAACATACTCGGCTCCACGGTACAGCTCGGTATGACCTTTCTGACGACCAAAGCCTTTTACTTCCGTCACGGTGATACCCTGCACGCCGATGTCGGATAGTGCTTCACGAACATCATCCAGCTTGAAGGGCTTTATAATGGCTGATACCAACTTCATGCATCTCTCCCGATTTAGTTAGCTTTTGAATAAGATTAAGCAACTAGACTAACTAGCCGCGATAGTGAGGAGGGAACTTAAGTCTACGACTTTCATCCTGGGTGGTTAAGCCCTGCCTCATGAGTTTATTCTTGTTAAAGCAGGTGTTGTGCCAACTTTTCCTGTCACTGTCATGGCTGTCAGTCACTGTTTTTCAGACTATTCCAGGTCATTGCACACTTTGCGTGCATCTTCTTTTTGCAAACATCAGGACATTGCACCAATAAAGTGCAGACAGGAAGGAAAACACCCGAAGACCTACTCTGTGTTATGATCCAGACCAATAAAAACATCCACAACCCACCAATAAGCAGTCAGGAATTCCCATGATCGACAAGGCAGCCATCATCAATAACATTGCCAGCCGGGCAGGCCAGATACTCAGTGCAGAGAAAAGCAAAACCGCTGAAGATATTGAGCACAATATAAAAGCCCTGGTCAGCAGTGCGATGACCCGGTTTGAGTTGGTGTCGCAGGACGAATTCGATGCCCAGATGGCGGTGTTACGACATACCCGCGAACGTCTGGAAGCACTGGAGAAAAAAGTAGCCGAGCTGGAATCGGCACTGGCAGAAAAGCCTGATTGATCCAGCTGTCAGGTAGCGTATTACTTGCTGGCCAGGTTGTTGACTATCTGGATCAGGAGTTCTTCTATCTTGTCGGTGCGCTTATTTTGCTGCTCAGCAAGGTGCTCCAGCTTCTTAAGCCGGTATTCCACTTCGCCGTGGTACTCTCTTTGTTCTTTAAATGCGAGCGACACAACATCGTGAGTGCTTTGTATGATTTTTTGAAAATCCTGAAAAGCCCCGTCTATGGCTTTATGTTTGGCTTTAAGCTGTAGAATCTGCGCCTCAAGAGACATAAGTATTACCTGTTCTTATTGGCTGGGTCACAAGCATAGCAGAGGATGAAGAAGGCACAGAGGGTTTAAAAATTAATCCTCCGCTCCATTAATTCACTGCTATCCTGTCTCATCGTCCAGTCCCAAATGCCCATAGCGCAAGAAAAACTAACAGTAAAACAGAGGCAGCTCTTTTCGTGTCCAAAATCGCGGTTGTTCACACTCGTGCCAGAACCGGGCTGGAAGCTCCGGCTGTCACCGTTGAAGTCCATCTTTCAGCCGGGCTGCCCGCCCTGAATATGGTGGGGTTGCCTGAAACCGCTGTGCGGGAAAGCAAAGACCGGGTACGCAGCGCCTTAATCAACAGTGGTTACGAATTTCCAACCAGTCGCATTACCGTGAACCTGGCCCCGGCGGATTTACCCAAGGAAGGCGGACGCTTTGATTTACCCATCGCCCTGGGCATTCTGGCAGCTTCAGAGCAGTTGCCTCTGGATACCCTGCATGGCTATGAATTTCTGGGGGAACTGGCTTTGACCGGCAAACTGCGTCCGGTTACCGGCTCATTACCCGCAGCAATGGCCGCCCGGAAAGCGTCCCACCGATTACTTGTCCCAGCCGACAGCGCACAAATAGCCAGTCTCTGTCGTGAGGCTGAAGTGTTCGGGGCTGAAGACCTTTCACAGGTCTGCGCACATCTGACCGGACAGAGTGTGTTAGAACCCGTCACGGCACAGCTTGATCATAATGAAGCGATTGGCTACCCGAATTTATCCGACGTCAAAGGCCAGCAGCAAGCCAAACGGGCGTTGGCCACTGCGGCTGCCGGTGGACACCACTTGTTGCTGTTTGGTCCTCCGGGAACCGGAAAAACCATGCTCGCCAGTCGTTTACCCGGACTACTGCCAGAACTGACTGATGATGAAGCCCTTGAAGTGTCAGCCATTCATTCCCTGTCATTACAGCAACAGTCTGTCACCTGGAAACAGCGCCCGTTCAGAAATCCACATCATACGTCATCTGCCGTTTCTCTGGTGGGTGGTGGCTCTCACCCCCAGCCCGGTGAAATCTCTTATGCACATCAAGGTGTTCTTTTTTTGGACGAACTGCCTGAATTTCAAAGGCTGGCTCTGGAAGTATTGCGCGAACCACTGGAATCCGGAGAAGTGGTCATAGCCCGCGCCAAAGGGCAGGCAACTTTTCCAGCAGCCTTCCAACTGGTAGCCGCCATGAATCCCTGCCCCTGTGGTTATCTGGGGGATACCCGACGCAGCTGCGAGTGTTCGCCAGAGCAGGTGCGTCGTTATCAGCGCAAAATATCCGGTCCACTGCTAAACCGCATAGACCTGCAAATTGAAGTCGCTTCTCAGAATGCCGCAACGCTGTTCCAACACAACACAACAGACGAAGAACACTCCACTGAATCCATCAGACAAACCGTGGTTAAAGCCAGAAACCGGCAATTCCAAAGACAAGGTAAAACAAACGCCCGTTTGTCAGCCAGGGAAATCAACCGCTACTGTGCTTTGGATAAAGCCCAGCAGACCTTTCTGACAAACCTGTGTGACAAGCTTGGATATTCAGCCAGAGCCGTACATCGCATTCTCAGGGTAGCGCGTACACTGGCCGACCTGGATGAACAGGCGTCCATTCAGAAGAATCATCTGGCGGAAGCGATTCATTACCGGAAGCTGGATCGGGAATATCCCCAAAAATAATCTTGAGTAGCCCGCCCTCCCTGAATACACTGCGCAGCCATGAACACCAAAGCATACCGTGCACAAAACCGTTGGAAAAAGTTTAGGAAAAAACAAGTCATGCGTCGTTTTATAAAAGCGCTTATCCTCGGCGTTACCTTTTACGCCCTGTTTGGCTTTGCCATACTGCCCGCAACACTACATCTTGCTATTAATCTTTTCTCTCCGCACATTATTAACCAGCCACTGCATCTGGGCGGCGTCCATTTAAACCCTTTTTCTCTGCGGCTGACCCTGCAATCGTTAAGAATTGGCGACCTTCAGGACCCCATACTTGGCTTTTCAGAACTGTCTGTTCAGGCAGGCTGGAACAGCTTGTCAGGTACGCCTCATATAAAAGCGATTGAACTGAATGACCCTGTTGCCAGAATTGTCCTTGATGAGCAGGGTGAGATTAATCTAAGCCATCTGCTCCATTCCAATGACTCATCACCTTCAACAGAGCCACAGTCTGTACAAGAACCAGCCAATTTTTCCCTTGCCCTGAATTCCTTGTCAGTCAATAACGCAGACATCCTCTTTACGGATCAGCTGATTGCTGAACAGTCAGGCCTGCCGTTCACACTGGCAGTGGATAGCCTCAACCTTAAACTACAGGATTTTAACTGGCCCGAAAGCACCAGTACCTATTCCATTGAGGGCAACATTCAGGAACAGGGCAGATTGGCGTTATCCGGCAATGTACAGCTACCCTCCCGGAAAGTGTCCACACAGGTTGATATCAGCCAGTTCGATATCAAGAGCCTTCAACCCTATGTTACTGACTTCTCACACGTTGGTTTAAACCGGGGTTTTCTGACTCTCTCGGCAGAGCTGGACTGGTTGCCAGAAAGCGGGTTATCTGCCCTCGCCCAGATCAGTGTTGATCAGCTGAAACTGATCGACCGCCGTAACCAGTCCGATGTTCTGGCATGGAAAAGTCTTGCTCTCCAGCCCATCGAGTACTATCAACATTCAAACAGCCTGACCATCAACCAGATTCAACTGCTACAGCCAGAAGTAAAAATCGCCATTGATCAGAGCCTTAACGTCAATCTGGCAAGTCTTTTGAAACAGGGTGGTTTGAAACAGAGTGATTTAACCGCAGAGCAGCCCATCCAGGACACAGACTCCCCCATAAGTTTCAGCATCAACCAGTTTGATATTGAAAATGGGTTCATTGATTTTGCTGACTACTCCTTTCAGCCGGGCTTTGTCACACCAATCCGTCGTCTCAATGGTCAGCTCACCGGACTGACATTACCCACAGACCAAACAGCAACACTGGTGTTGAAAGGTCAGGTGGATCGATACTCTCCGGTTAATATCAAAGCCAGCCTGATACCTTCAAAACCTCTGGATACAACCAGCATAAACATGTCGTTTAACGATGTTGAATTAACGACGCTTACCCCCTATTCAGGAAGATTTGCGGGGTACCTTATTGAAAAAGGTCATATGGATCTTGACCTGAATTATCAGGTCACCGACGCTCAGCTGGAAGCCCATAACGCTATGCTGCTGGACAACCTGACCCTGGGGGAACCAGTGGACAGTCAGGAAGCTATTGAACTTCCCCTTAAGCTCGCCATTGCCCTTTTGAAAGACCGGAACGGACACATTGACATTCAACTGCCCGTCAGTGGCGACCTGAATAACCCGGAGTTTGAACTGGGGTCCGTTATGCGTATGGCGCTCACTAATATGCTGGGCAATATCGTTGCCGCTCCTTTCGATTTCCTTGCCTCTCTGGTGGGGGGCGATGCTGAAACAATGTCATCCGTTCAATTTGCTCCGGGTACGCCGGTTATTCCTTTGCAGCAAACAGACTCACTGAACCAGTTATTCGCCGCCCTGCACGAGCGACCTGAGGTAGAACTGGATATTCGGGGAACGGCTTCAATTCGTGAAGACTGGCCACTGATCGCTCAGGCAAAAATAGAAAATGCTATAGAATTGAGCTGGCAGGATTATCAGGCGGTAAACACCCTGGATAACGATATTCTGACCGAAAATATAAGGCTGGAGTTAATGGCACAGCTGGCTGAAGCTCAGGCCATCGATATCGAATCAGCCTCAACTCTGAAAGCAATCAACCAGCAGCTGGTCAACCAATGGCCCTATGATGAGATTGCCATGAGAGGGCTGGCTATTGAGCGCTCAAAATCCATCAAAAACTATCTGGTAGAACAGGGGCTAAGCCCTGAACGTCTTTTTATTCTGGATGCTAACACGACAGAACAGCAGGTTTCCGGGAGAGGTGTAGAAACCAGAATGGAAATCAAGGTGCTTTAAATAGGTATCGTTGTTCCCGCGCAGGCGGGAACCCGAGAGGGGGGGGGGGGACAGGAAAATATTCGGTCTTCACGTATTATTTTCTTTCCTTCCCTCCTTCCTCCCATAAGCGTTTCATCTCTTTCTTGATGTCTGAGGTATTTTTATTCGAAAATTGAGAGATGGATGGATTTAACCTAATCAATGCTGAAACCACATCGGCAGTAACGACTCTAACAGAGTGCTCATCTAACTCAGCGACTTCAAAGCCATCAGCGTCCGGCAATGTCTCAGTTTGAATGGTGCTCACCCACTCACTAACCAGGTCGTTTATTGAGCCGGTATTATTGGCTGACACCTCAGATGGGCGGGCAATTGATTCAATGGCCGCTTCAAGTATAAGTTGACTCTGTTCATCCTGGGTGTTGTTGACAATGGTTGTGTATCGCTCAGATATCCAGATAAACACTCTATGAAGATTTTGGGGACTACTGGTTTCTATTCGATTAAGTATGCCTGTCAAATAAGGCATATTTAACATGGCAATGATGACTGCTGTGGACTGTGCGGCAGCTTGTGGCGAATGCTCTGCAAATTCGTTCAGTATCGAAAGCAGATTTGGACTGATTGTCGTGACACGTACAGAACCCCCGGTTTCAGGATTGGGTTGACCATAAAATAACTGCGACATAAGGGAGGATTCATTCAACAGGATATGTATTATAGCTAATGCACACCTTTGACTTTTTGGAACTTCCCTGGTTCCATCTTTCTCGTCAGTAATTAATAAGTTAGAAATAGCCTTTGCAAGGCTGGGTATCAGGTATTGATAATTTTTTTCATAAAGTATTCTGTTTGATTGAAATGCACTCAGATCAAAATTGATGTGTCGTTTTATAATCAAATTTTGAATTAAAGAGCTCTGGTATACAATAGCTGTTACCAGAATCGTCACAGGTTGTTCCATGGTAGGGATAATACCACTCTCTTCAGAGGGCATGCCTACTCCTAACATTTGTGATAAAAAATTTCTAACTACGTCTGAAAAAGCAATATCTCCCATGTTTATATTGGTCAGGGTTCTATAAAATCGGATCATGCTATCCAAGTCTGAATACGTTATCATCAACATCGTGAAATTAAGATCTTCAGGTTCGGGCTGTTCTGTATCAGCTTGTTCTGTCTCAGCTCTCTTCAGATATATCCTGTTTAGCGTATGTATGATATTGGATGCTCTGAGCCATCGAAGCCAGCGCAGGAGTTTGTGGCTTATTTCCAATTTCTCGATGGTCGTTCCTTCTTTTTTCAAAGTCTTTTCTATTAACTTATCCATATCCAACATCAATTCCGGACTTAATTGGCCTGATATTTGGGCGGGTCTTCCACCGAGCTCTACAAGTCTATAGAGGTTTGGGTAACTTAGGGGATCTATGTGTAAAGGAGCAGTTGCAGAAAACCTTATAGCATTTTGTGTTTCTTCATCAAGGTCGGCACCTACTGGGTTAGCAACCATGCTATTCATCATGCTCAGTGACATTTGAGCGATTAAACTTTGTGATCCATCCCCACCCCCATCTTCATCACCGGTAAAAAAAAGATTTCCGGAATAGTTAGCTGCAGTAGCTCCTTCTCGTATTGGGTAGGACAGGACGGGTTCTCCTGAATGATAAATGAAACGATTCAGTTTTAACTCTAATACTTCATCCAGCTGAGTTTTTTTGCTCGAATGAAAGGGCAATATCTTAATATCTATTGGGGTATTCATAAATGATCCTGTTGCAGTGGCAGCCTGACAACAAATCCCAATAATTGATAATGATAAACCTAACTGATGAATATTAGTCATGCCCAATCCTTCTATATTATGTAATTCACTTACTTATTAGTCAGGGTATGCAATATAGACAATAAACATGCAGTGAGTAGCTGATTACATGGAATTGATAAGGTGTGGCTCCCTTGAAACGAAGTATCATGGAAAAATCACTCTGGTCGACCGGGTATGGGACAAAAAAAGTGGCGGCGACCAGCGTGATGGATTCACTCAGTGATTAAAGGAATCATGGTGAGTTGTATTGTCGGTCAATGAGGTTACGTTGTAGCAGGAGAGCCACACCCATCGGCTGAAATAGCAGTCTTAACCTTCTTCATGGCATTCTTCTCAAGCTGGCGAATACGCTCGGCAGAAACACCGTATTTATCCGCGAGCTCATGCAGTGTGGCTTTTTCTTCACTAAGCCAGCGTTGCTGCAAAATGTCCTGACTGCGCTCGTCAAGCTGTGCCAGTGCGTTACGCAACATGTTAACGGATGATTGCGCCCAGTCGTTGTCTTCCAGTAGGGTCGCCGGATCGTGGCTCTTGTCTTCCAGGTAGTGAACCGGAGCCTGATAACTCTGGTCATCATCGTCAGCGGCATAACCGTCAAAGGCCGTGTCCTGCCCCGCCATACGACCTTCCATTTCCCGCACGACATTAGGTTCAACACCCAGGTCACTGGCAACGGATTTTACTTCGTCGCTGGTAAACCAGGCCAGACGTTTCTTGGAGCTGCGCAGGTTAAAGAACAGTTTGCGCTGAGCTTTGGTGGTGGCGACCTTAACAATTCGCCAGTTTTTCAGAATGAATTCATGGATTTCCGCTTTTATCCAATGCACAGCAAAGGACACCAGACGTACACCCACTTCAGGATTAAAACGTTTGACCGCCTTCATCAGGCCAACGTTGCCTTCCTGAACCAGGTCAGAAATAGGCAGGCCATAACCGGTATAGCTTTTGGCAATGTGAACGACAAAACGCAGATGCGACATGACCAACTGGCGGGCAGCTTCAAGATCATTTTTATAGTAAAGGCGATCAGCCAGGGATCGCTCTTCTTCAGCAGACAACACAGCAATGCTGCTAACGCCCTGTATGTACGCTTCGATATTGCGTCCTGGCACTAACATATCAACTGGTTGAAGACTGGTTCCCATAATTAACTCCACTGGAGTGCAATACAGGCACTCATATAAACATTCTGACCGTTTAACGGGCGTAGCTGGAAGATAGCACTTCTCATTATATCAAAATTTACCTTTTTTGAAGCCAGCCACTTTACAGGATTCCTGCGCCATTTACAGTGTTCAGAAGCAACTTTACGACCTATCAATATTACAAATATGATGTCGGCGACTGACCGCAGCGCCCGCAATACCCAATACAATGCCGCTGACGACCAGTGTCAGCAGGCCTGGAGGATTACAGCCGCTGCACCCACTCTCTGTCAAGCTTGGACTCAGGAATTCCGGAAAGGTTCTGATGAAACACCAGACAATCTGCCCGGTGTTCCAATTGAAGGGGAGGTGGGACTACAGCATTTCGACAAAAGCTTCCATGCGGGTTCTTATCTGTCCGGTATCGGACTCAGAATAGTTGGTCTCCAGCGTCATGAACGGAGTGCTTTTATCACCTGTGATAATTTTACGAATATTGTAGCTTTCAATGTTGTAGGTGTGGCAGGCCTGAAGCACAATATCAATCACACCGTCTACCTGGTACTCCTCCACCATTTCCTGTAGCAACTGCTCACGGCCTTTATTGGGAGTCATTACTGAACAAGGTATATCCAGATATTTTCTGGAGATAGCCTCTATTGGATCAATATCTTCCTGTACTTCCTGGTGAAGTTCCTTGTAGCCCTGGCAGTTTTCCAAAGCAACGACGACGGCACCAGCATCCTCAATGGCCTGAATGACCTTGCTGGCGACGCCTCCAATTGGGCAGCCGGTAATCAGTATGCGGGGGGCATTCGCTGAGAATTCGGTTTCGCCTGCCTGATATTTTGCAGTAAGGCTATCAATCATGTCCTGAACATTTTGCCGCATGGCTTCACGGTCAAAGGTATAGCTGGCACCGTTCAGCACATTAAACAGATCCATACCGGAAATAACAGAAGGTTTGAGTTTGCCTAATTGATGAAAGGCCTTCAGCAATCGACGGTCTTTATTGCAGGTTTTAATGGCCTGGTTAAGTTTTTCTCTGGTAATCGTCACCTCAAACTTATCTTCCAGCTTTTCTGTCAGTCTGTGCATTTCATCTTGCCACAAGGTCACAGCATGTTCTTTTTCCTGAGTTTGTGGCAGCTGCATAACATGGGTATCTTTGATTTCACCCAATAGTTCATACATTTTCTTTTTGCCGTCACAGGTCGTTTCACCCACGATCATATCGGCAAAGTACATGTACGGGCATTTGTCGGTCAGGGCAAAACCATAGCTGGCCTTGATCAGGGGGCAGAGGTTTCTTGGCAGGTGCTTTTCAGCATCTGGAATCGTTTCCTCACTGACCGAGCAAAGGGATACAGGGTGGGCTCCCGCTGCATAGATCAACTCTTTAGGCGTAAAAGTACAGAAGGTACCCACCACTTTTTCGCCTCGGTCTTTAAACGCCTTGACTGAAAGAAAGCCGTTACGACGAGCTTCTGCAAACTCTTCGAACTGATCAGGCAGGGTAGGGATTAATGTAGAACTCATGATATTCAACCTGTTGTTTAACGAATGCGCTCCTGTGCCAGCATCGCGGCGCCAATAGCGCCGGCATAGCGCCCCAGAGAGCTGGAAATGACTTTTGCCTGCAGGCTGTTTTCAAGGCTGCGAAGAATATATTGATTGCTACTTAAGCCACCGGTCAGCAGGTAGTGATGATCCCTTCCATGCTTGATACAAAGGGACTTAACCTTGTTGACCACTGAATCAACAATGCCATAGGCAATATTCTCTTTTTTTTCACCACGGCCTATCAGGCTGGTGACTTCCGATTCGGCAAACACCGTACACATTGACGTGATGTTGATTCCAGAGCCAGAGGCAGCCAGCTCAGTCAGGTTGTCGATGCTAACGCCTAGGGTATTGGCCATTACTTCTATAAATTTGCCAGTTCCTGCGGAGCATTTATCATTCATGGTGAAATTGACAACCCGACCATTTTCCATGGAAATGACTTTGGTATCCTGACCGCCGATATCCACAACCGTACAGTTCTGGTCAGTAAAAAAGGTGGCCCCCCTGCCATGACAGGTTATTTCCGTGATAGTTTTATGGGCATAGGGGACAGCCACCCGACCATAGCCAGTGGCGATAATTTTAGAGTTGTTTTCATTGATACCACTACTGGCCAGTTTGCTGAGTATGGCACCGGCAGTTTCTGCGCTGCTCCAGCCAGTGGGTATTACAAAATGATCAGTCAGTGTCTGCTCGGCCATAACAGCCACCTTGGCAGCAGTAGAACCAATATCGATGCCGATGGCATGCATAACGAATTTTCCGGTTTAATGAAGCGCAACACAAACCATTGAATTGATAGGCAAGAATCAGATGTTTCAAACTCAGCCCGGTGCAGACAGCCAGTCTTTAAAAGGTCGGAGGAGTCGTGTAAACGCACCAGATACATTAATCCGGAGCGAAAGGTTCAACGATACGAGGGATTCCTTAACTGCGAGTATCAATGGTCGCGACAACGAAAACTTTAACAACCACTGGAAGGCCTTACATTAACTTATATCAAAAAAAGTTCATATATTAACATTCGACAGTCTCCCCCCCCACCAAAATCAAGCGGGAGAGAATGTCAGATCAGGGAAGTAGCAGAGGAAAAGAATAACTTTAGGGAAGCAGCAGAACATAATATACCGCTGTTGGCTTTTGGCTTTTGGCGGTTGGCGGTTGGCGATTGGCGGTTGGCTGTATGAGCAGCTAATAGCCAAAAGCCAACAGCCCGGTAAGTTATTGAATGCTGCGCCCCTTAGGACATATCAATATTGCGAATATGACGTCGGCAACTGACCGCAGCGCCTGCAATACCCAATACAATACCGCTGAGTACCAGTGTCAGCAGAATACTACTGCCCGGCCCACTAGGGGCAAATGAACTGCCATACAGACCAGCCAGTTCCAGCACATTGGACATCAGACCCAGCAACACCCCCCAGGCAATCAGGTAGGCCAGCAGGGCTCCGCCCAGTCCATACCACACACCGGCATAAAGGAACGGCAGCATAACAAACCCGTCAGTCCCTCCCACCAGCTTGATGACCTTGATCTCATCCCGCCGGCTTTCAATACCCAGCCGTACCGTATTACCTATCGCCAGAACAACGGTGATTCCCAGCAGTAATGACAATAACAGGGCAAACTGATCCAGCAGGTCGACAATGGATTGCAGCCGTTGTACCCACTCCCGGTCGAGTTTGGACTCCAGAACGCCGGAAAGGTTTTGATAACGCTCTGCCAGTGTATCCATCTCTTCATAAGTCAGGCCGGGAACCGGCAACACTTCAATCACACCCGGCAAAGGATTAAAGCCCAGCGCATTGACGACCCCCTGCATATCGGTTTTCTGCTGAAACTGCTGCAAACCCTCATCAGGAGAGATATAGGCAATGGAATCAACATCCGGATCGTTGGCAACTTCTGCCCGAATATTGGCAATCTGGGAGCGATTCAGCCCGGCATCCAGATAAACTGAAATGCGGGGGGTTCCCTCCCAGCCATTGCCAAGAACCTGCAAATTAGCAATAAGAAGGTACATTAGTGCAGGTAAGGCAAAGGCCACGCCTATCATCAGGCAGTTCAACAGTGTAGACACGGGCGCCTGTAGCAACCGACGGAAAGACTCAACGGCATTCTGCCGGTGCAGTGCCTTGAGGTAAGTGAAACTGAACCGGCCGGTTTCATGTTTTGCCGCCCCGCGCCCGGTATCAGCCTCCCGCTTTATTTCAGGGGCTCTGCCTGCCTTGCGGGTCTTATCATCCTTTTGCAAATGGCTGTCAGGCGTTTTACGGCGACCTTTTCCGGGAAACACAGTTTTGTTTTTGGGAAGCTCCTTTTTAGAGGACACCTTTTTAGGAAATACCTTTTTAGGGAACAATGTCAGGCTACCTCCTGATCATTCACCAGATGCCCCTGATCCAGGGTCAGCACCCTGTGCCGCATACGGGCGACCAGAGCCAGGTCATGGCTGGCAATCAGAACAGTGACACCTATCTGGTTAAAACTCTCAAACAGCTTCATCACCTCTGCGGACAGGTTCGGGTCAAGGTTACCTGTTGGTTCGTCGGCCAGAATCACCGGGGGACGGTTAACCACAGCACGAGCCAGGCCGACCCGCTGCTGTTGCCCGCCGGACAAAGCGGATGGCAGCATTTTTTCCTTGCTGAGCAGACCCACCATATCCAGCGCGGCACGCACTCGCCCGGCTGCCTCCCCACGGGAAATACCGGCAATGGTCAGCGGCAGGGCAACGTTATCGAAAACAGTGCGGTCAAACAGCAGCTGATGATCCTGAAACACCAGCCCGATATTCCGCCGAAAATACGGAACCTGACCACGATTGAGGTCTTTAACATTATGTCCACCCACCAGTACCTGACCACTTGAAGCCTGTTCCATGCGCATGATCAGTTTGAGCAGGGTGCTTTTACCGGCTCCGGAGTGTCCTGTCAGAAAAGCAATTTCACCCCGTCGCAGGTGGAAACTGACATTATCCAGCCCCACATGCCCTCCGGGATAACGCTTGCAGACATTGTCAAAGCGTATCATTCAGCATCCTGCTTTGGTTAGGTATCAGATTTTCTGTCAAAAAGCGCTTCTACAAACTCTCTGGCATTGAACGGTCGCAGATCGTCAATCCGCTCCCCCACACCCAGAAAGCGAATAGGCAGCTGCATCTGTTTGGACAGTGCAAAAATAACACCGCCTTTTGCCGTACCATCCAGCTTGGTCAGTGCCAGACCTGTCAGCTCAACTGCTTCGTTGAAGATTTTTGCCTGATTCAAAGCATTCTGCCCGGTACCGGCATCCAGCACCAGCAGCGTTTCATGAGGTGCACTGTCATCCAGCTTACCGAGAACCCGCCTCACCTTTTTCAATTCTTCCATCAGGTTGTCTTTGTTATGCAGACGACCTGCGGTATCAGCGATCAGAACATCAATACCACGGGCTTTGGCGGCTTCAAAAGCATCGTAGATCACCGAAGCGCTGTCGGCACCCGTGTGCTGCGCCACCACTGGAATGCTGTTGCGCTCGCCCCATACCTGCAACTGTTCAACCGCCGCAGCACGGAAGGTATCACCCGCTGCCAACATGACACTCTTGCCTTCATCCTGAAGCTTGCGTGCCACTTTACCAATGGTGGTAGTTTTACCCACACCGTTGACACCCACCACAAGAATAACGAACGGTGTTTTCTGCTTCTCAATAACCAGAGGTTTATCAGCCGGAACCAGAATACCCTGCAATTCCTGCTTCAGAGCGTCCATCAGAGCGTCAGCGTCGCTCAGTTCTTTACGACTGACACGCTGGGTCAGGTGCCTGATGATCTCCGTGGTGGCTTCCACACCAACGTCAGCCATCAGCAACTGGGTTTCCAGTTCTTCCAGCAGGTCGTCGTCGATTTCCTTTTTACCGATGAAGATTTCAGCCACACCCTCGACCAGGGCCGCCCGGGTTTTGCTAAGCCCTTTCTTCATCCGGGCAAAGAAGCCGAGCTTTTCTGCCTTTGGTTCCGGTTCAGGCTGTGGAGCCACGGCAACCACTTCTGGCTCTGGCTCTGGCTCTGGCTCTGGCTCTGGCTCTGGCTCTACAGGAGTTTCCTGTACCTGCTGAATCTCTTCAATAACCGCTTCTGCTTCCTGAGGCACTTCTTCTTGTTCTGGCTCAGTAACGACCGCTTCAGGCAGTTCAGCTGCTTCAGGCTGCTCCGTAACAGGCTCTGCTGCTACTTCAGGCTCAGCTTGGGCAACCGGTTGTTCTACATGGCTTTCTTCAGCAACCGGCTCAATAACCGGCTGCTCTGCTGCTGTTTCAACATTATCCTGGGTATTGTCCACGGTTTCAGGGGTTTGGGTTTTCTCCTCCCTTCTTCCCCAGGGCCAAAAACGTCGCCTGGCCTTTTTCTCATCATTTTTGCGAGAACCGAACATAGACTACTTCATCAAATAGTTGGGATAGGTCACTGTCGAAAAAACAGTGGGTATAAATCAAGTGCGTATCCTATCTTAAATCGCGTTGGCAAGAAACGAACTTTCCTTACCTGCCCGAGGTCTCCCCCTGGCTATCTCCTTTGGACAGTGATTTTGTTACACTCGCCGTCCTTTGAACTGTTTAGAGATTGCACGATGGCCCGAAAAGCATCCGGTAAACCTTCCGCCAGAGGTGGAAGTGGTCAGATTCGCATCATTGCCGGTGATTGGCGCGGCAGAAAACTGCCTGTCGCTGACCTTCCGGGGTTACGTCCAACATCAGACCGGGTGCGTGAAACGGTTTTTAACTGGCTGGCACCTTACCTTCCCGGCGCTCGCATTCTCGACTGTTTCAGCGGCACTGGCGCACTGTCTCTGGAAGCGTTGTCCCGCGGTGCCAAAGAAGCCGTTATGCTGGAAATGGCAACACCGGCGGTCAAAACCCTGAAGAGCAATCTCGCCTTACTGAAAGCGGATAATGGTCTGGTGATCGGGACCAACACCCTGCAGTTTCTGAGTAAGCCCAGCTCAGAGCCATTTGATGTTATTTTTCTCGACCCCCCCTTTCGCCAGGGGATGCTGGAAGAAACCTGTCGTTTGCTTCAGGACAATGGTTACCTGCATGAGCAGACCATTCTTTATATCGAAGTTGAGAAAGAACTGGACCCTATGCCGGTTCCTCAAAACTGGCGGCTATTGAAGTCAAAACAGGCCGGACAGGTGAGTTTTAACCTTATGGGGTGTTAATCGAGTCCTGAGTTATCGTCTCTTATATCCCCGCCCGCATTGGGCGAGGGTTTACGACGATTTTGCTAACTGAATAGGGTGGTCTACAATCAGGCTTTCATTAGTTTCGTTAACTTACAATGAATAAATTTTTGGCTTTTACCTTCAGGCTTGTCACGATCGGCTGCCTGTGCTTTTTTACAAGTTCAGGCTGGGCTGATGAAGGTGGGGAAAATCATCAGCCTTTACTGTCAGAATTGCTGGACAAAGCTGCCTGCAACCACCCGAAAATAATTCAGAAAATCAAAAATGAATACCCTGCTTTTATTGAATACTCTGATCAACAAATACAACTGATAAACTCCGGCGCACAACAACCTCAAATTTCGCTGGGGGAGGATTTGCTGGAAGTGGCGAAATTCACCGGAATGGGGACTTTGGCTGCTGTTCTTTATGGTATTACTCACGATCTGATAACAACACACATAGACTTCCGATACTTTTCCGATTTATTCATGACCCACCACGGCAGGTATACGAAACGTCATTACCCATTTGTATACCGTTCAGAGTCAAAAATTCTCTACGCTTTGCTCTGGGGTACTATTGCCACATGGCGGTTAGGAGCGATTATGGGTGGAACGACGGGAGTGGTAGCCCGTGCTGGTCCATCTCATAAAAAACCAGGTTGGCATGACCTGATGCCCACCCTCAGTAAACTGATGCTTGGCAGTCTTATTGCCTCTGCGAGTTACGGTTTTATTACCTATATTGGTAGCTCTGATACTTTCATTACTGTGGCGAACATGCATGGCTTTTCATATGTATCAGGCGTTTTTGTTGGAATCGCTATTATGGCGTATGCACATCACCTGTACTCAAATGAAGCCCTCCCCTCCTTAAGAACAGAATGCATAGGTTTTACAAAAACACTGACAAAGCTGTTCAAAGACAAGCCGAATGACCCTGAGATACAAGCTTTAATTCTTTTCAGACTCAACTCCCCCATCAAAAACTGCGAGCCCGGGTAGAAGATGTGCTCACTCAGGATGCTCAATGCTATTCACCGTGTTGGCCGTTGCCCTAACCGTAGTTCAATACCTGAGCTCCGTTATCCCGCGCAGGTGACTGTCGCAAGTTAAGGCGGCTTAGGCATTTTTGCTAAAATCAGCATTTCAAATACTCCGGTAACCTGAAATGAATAGCTGTTTCATTCTAACTTTGAGGCTTATTATTGCTAGCTGCCTGTGTTTTTTTGCTATGCAGGGTCAGGCCGAAGAGGATAATGAAAATCATCAACCTTTATTGTCAGAGTTACTGGACAAAGCTGCCCACAACCAACCGGAAGCAATACAGAAAATCAAAACCGAATGCCCCGTTCTTATTGAATACTCTGATGAGCAAATACAACTGATAAACTCCGGCGCACAGCAACCTCAAATTTCAGTGAGGGAAGATTTGCTGGAAATGGCCAAAATCACCGGAATGGTGCTTTTGGCTGCGGTTTTTTACGGTATTAATCGCGACCTGACTACAGCAATCATAGACTCCCAATACTTTTCCTATTTAGACCTGAATCCCTTCAGCTGGGTGGCGGGAAATCATTATATAGTTGCATGCAGTTCAAACATGCTCATCGCTTTGCTCTCGGGCATTAATTCCACATGGTGGCTGGGATTGCCATTCGGTGTGGTGATTGCATTAGTGGCTCGTTACGATACATATTATGAAAAACTAAGCTGGTATGACCTGTCCTTCCACCTCAGCAAGCTGACACTTGGCAGTCTCGTTTACCCTCTGTTTATCGGTGCTTTTGCCTTTATAATCACTTCCAGTCGCCGCTTAAGCATAGGTGCAATGCGCAATTGGTCATATACCTCCGGTCTTGGTGCCGGAGGAGCTCTTATTGTATATTCGAGCCAGCTCCGCTCAAGTAAAGCCTCCCCTCAAGAGGCTGTCGCAAAAAGTGAAAAAAATGCGAAATAAACCCTGAACCGTCATCCCCGCGAAGGAGGCTGTTGCAAAAATAAGGTGGCTTACGTCGATTTGGCTAGAATTAGCATTCCAAATGCTTTGGTTACTTAAAATGAACAGCCGTTTAATTTTAACTTTGGGTATTATTGGCTGCCTGTATTTTTTTACAATGCAGATCAGAGCCGAAGAGGATAGAAAAAATCATCTGCCTTTAATGTCCGAGTTGCTGGACAAAGCAGCCCACAACCATCCGGAAGAAATAAATAAGATCAAAAGCGAATACCCTGCTTTTATTGAGTATTCAGATCAACAAATACAACTCATAAACTCCGGCGCGCAGCAACCACAGATTTCATGGGGGGAGGATTTGCTGGAAGGAGCCAAAGTCATCGGAATGTTATTTTTCAGTGCGGCTCTTTATGATATTGCTCTCAATCTGGTAAAAAACAGATTCAAGTCCTGCGACAGCGTTCGCATGCACCGCATAATGAGTATCCACAATAATAATTTTCATCCATTTATAAAAAATCTATTAATCCTTCTCTACGTTTTTTTAGGAGACACGCTTGATGCGAGAAAAAGTATTTTGTTATCTGGTATAGCAATTGCCCTGGTTGGCCGCTTCAGCCCATTCAGTGAGGAACTAAACTGGCAAGACCTGCTCCCCTTTGTCGCTTTTTTGAAGACGACCCAACTTGCTATCTCATCATTAGCTGGCGCTGCAAGTTTGTATTTCGCTCCCGACATTCCCGCTACAAGTCTTGTTTACATTTCTCCTCATCCGCAAGCTTTATCAAAACTGATTGCCGCTTCACAATGGTTTGATGCCAATATAAGTCTGGCCATTATCATGATAAGCATCTTCCACTCACCTCGAAATAAGGTTAGTTCGTCATTAACGGACGAATACAGAGGCTTTACAAAAGCATTGACAAAACTGTTCAAAAACAATCCGAATGACCCTGAGTTACAGGCTTTAACTCTTTTGAATGTGATATCCCCCTATCAAAAAAATGATGAATCAGAGTAGAAGGTTCATGCACAGAAAAACTGCTTCTCAACCCGATACTCCGCTTCAGCCTCATACAGGTCTTTCTTAACAAACCGAACGGTGCCGCCGGGCTGACATTGTGCCAGCTTGCTCAGGCTTCCTGCGGTGATACAGCCTATTTTGGGATAGCCTCCCAGGGTTTGCCGATCACGCATTAGAATAATGGGCTGCCCATCGGCCGGAATCTGAATGGCTCCCAGGGCAATGCCTTCCGAAATCAGGCTTTGTTGGTGGCAATGAATGGCTGCTCCTGAAAGACGGTAACCCATTCGGTCTGTCTGGGCGGTGACAGAATAAACCGAGTTAAAAAAACGTCGACGTTCCTGCCTGCTGAACCACTCATACTGACAGCCCGGTATGACGTCGAGCGTAATATCCTGACCATATTCAGGAATAAACACATCCGGCACCTGCCTGGTCAGCACCGGCTTGCTGGCCGGATAATGCAGACAATCACCCGCGGATAATTGCTTACCGTCACGGTGCAAACCACCCAGCTGGTCACGTACGACAGTGGCACAGCTTCCCAGTATTTCAGGAATGTCCAAACCCCCCCTGACCGCAAGATAAGCCCTTACCCCTATGCGCGCCCCTTTAAACGACAGTTGATCCCCCGTATGGATTGAATAACTCTGCCAGGGTTGAATCGCCACTCCATTAAGCATCGCAGACATCTCAGCACCCGTGATGGCTATAGTGGTGGGTCGCAGGAATTCACAATGGAATGATCCAAGATTTATTTCAATCTGAGGATCGTTAAGCGGGTTGTCGAGCAAATGGTTGGCCCAGGAGAAAGCCTGCTCATCCATAGGGCCACCGGGGCTGACACCCATATGTTGATGACCGTAGCGTCCCAGGTCCTGAATCAGGCTTAGCGGCCCCGGCTCTATAATACGAAGTGTCACAGCACCTCCTGAACCCATTGCTCTTCTGGAGAAACAGAGCCACCCATATCAACAAAAGCGCTCTTGCTGGTCGGGATGAATTTTACCTTTGCCCCCACCTCGAATAGAGACAGGTTTTTACGCTGATAATCAATAGGGCTGACCGGGGAACGACCAATGATTTGCCAACCTCCGGGTGACTCTCCGGGATAAATGGCGGTTTGTCGTCCGGCCAGCGCAACACTGCATGCCGGAACCTTTAACCGGGGTGTTTTTTTTCTGGGAACGGCAATGCGCTGATCGGTGTTGCCAAGATAGGCAAAGCCGGGAGCGAAGCCAATGGCATACACCCGATACACGGTTGAGGCATGAATGTTAATCACTTCCTCAAAACTCAGGCCGGTGTGCTCCGTGATGGCTTTCGCGTCCAGAGCCACTTCAGGGCCGTAATAAACAGGCAGTTCGATGAGTGGCGTCTCAGCCTTTACAGCCTGATGGTCGTAAGGGCAATCAAGAATACGCTGAAGCCGCTGTATAAAGGGTTGAAATTCAATGGTCATCAGATCAAAGCTGACAAGAATTGACGTATAGGATGGCACAGCATCAATAACGCAGGCGCTCATCTCCTGCTTAATAAGCGACAAAAATCGTGCAACTTTATCAGCCATTTCCGGGCTGGGCCGTAGAGTTGATTCCGGGGAGAGATCGTCTGCAAAATAAATGATGACACTGTTTTCATTAACCGGACATATTTTCATGGCTCTGGACCGCCCTGTCGTGTAATAGCTTTGCTGTTGGCAGGGCAAGCAGGCTATCACCGTGAATACACAAGGTATCGGCATGGACCGGAATAATCTGGCCGCTGGCAGTCGTCACGGAACCTTGCTCAACCAGTTGCAGTGCCTGTTTCTCAACCCTCTCTATTGAGGTGTGCAAAGCATCGGGTTCCGAGCGGGGCTTCAGCCGGCCATTATCATCGTAGGCGCGGTCAACAAAGCCTTCAAACCATAATTCGACACCGTATGCAGCCGCTAACTCCTGATATTTCGCAAAATCAGGCACCGCCATCACCACCAGTGGCAGTCTGTCATTATAGTTCTTTATGCCGTTGAGCAGCGCAGTAAATACACCGTCGTCTTTCATCATGACGTTATACAAAGCACCGTGAGGTTTTACATAGTCCAGTGTCGTATTTTCACTCTGACAAATGGCCTGCAAAGCGCCCACCTGATAAATAAACAATGCCGTAAGATCACTGGATTTCATGGGAATAAAACGACGTCCAAAACCCTGAAGGTCAGCATAGCCGGGGTGAGCGCCAATGCTTACCTGGTACTTCTGCGCCATTTTCACAGTCCTGGTCATGACAGACGGGTCCGACGCATGCATACCGCAGGCAATATTGGCCATATCCAGATATGGCATAATGTCTTCGTCGCAGCCCAGGCTCCAGATACCAAAGCTTTCTCCCATATCGCAGTTGATTTTCATACGCTCATTCCTGACTTGAAAGTGGTCGCAATCATCAAAAACGCCCCCGGTCGTGTCATGGTAATCGCTCACACGACATTTCGACAGCGTAAGTAAATAGTGGACACACCTTATTTGTCTAAGTAACCTTCACTACGCTGATCCCGATCAAAAAAAGCAGCGTCGGCAAAATTGTAAGATGCTGGACTAAAAGATTTAAAACCTAATGGCATTTATAAAACCTAAGGAGCGGTTTCATGAAACAACCTGTACGCATTGCGGTGACTGGCGCAGCCGGTAACATCAGCTACTCTCTGCTGTTCAAGATTGCCGCTGGTGAAATGCTGGGAGCTGACCAGCCAGTGATTCTGCAACTGGTTGAAATTCCACAGGCAATGGACAAGCTGCGCGGCGTAGCCATGGAGCTGGAAGACTGCTCATTCCCACTGATTCACGGCATCACCCTGCACGACAACCCATTCGACGGTTTTAAAGGCGTTCTCTACGCCATGCTGGTGGGTGCCCGTCCTCGCTCCAAGGGTATGGAACGCGCTGACCTGCTGGAAGCGAATGCGGCCATCTTCTCCGAACAGGGCAAGGCTCTTAACGAAGTGGCTAACCGTGACGTTAAAGCCCTGGTCATCGGTAACCCGGCTAACACCAACTGCCTGATCCTGTCCCGTAACGCTCCTGACCTGGACCCATCCCAGTTCTGTGCCATGACCCGCCTGGATCACAACCGCTCCCAGGGCATTCTTGGCAACAAGCTGGGCGTGAACCCTTCCGACATCGACGGTGTTGTGGTTTGGGGTAACCACTCTCCAACCATGTACCCGGATCTGCACAATGCAACCGTTCTGGGTGGTGAGTCTGTCATCGATCAGGTCGACGAAGACTGGTACAAAACTGAGTTCACTCCCCGCATCCAGAAGCGTGGTGCTGAAATCATCGAATGGCGTGGTCTGTCTTCGGCGGCTTCCGCTGCCCAGGCAGGTCTTGATCACATGCGCGACTGGGCTCTGGGCAGTGAAGGCAAGATTGTCAGCATGGGCATCATCTCCGATGGCAGCTATGGCGTCGCCAAGGGCATCTACTACTCCTTCCCATGCATCTGCGAATTCGGCAGCTACCAGGTTGTTAAAGATCTGGAAGTCAACGAATACGGCCAGTCCATGATGAAGAAGACTGAGCAGGAGCTGCTGGAAGAAAAAGCCGCTGTTGATCACCTTCTGCCTGCTGAAACCGCAGAATCCCGCGAGAACCTGAAGACCTCTACCGACGGTCAGACTCAGTTCGACAATGGTGTCGACGCGGCTTCCTCCTACTACAAGGCTGACCGTATCTGCTAATAGCTTTCCGTGTCAGCTCCAATCAGGAGCTGACTCACCCCTTCCAGCCCTATTTCTGGAAGTTCATGCTGGCGCACAGCAATTAATGAAAATCCTCTTCGCTTACATCTATAACAGGCAGGCCACAGAGTGATGTCGCCTCATTTGACACTTCGGTATCACGCCCTGCTAAAGGCGCACTTTTATCCGTCGTCGCTGTTGCCATTCCCCCTGTCGGTAGAGGTACCATGGTTGTAGTGTTCGCAGTAGTACAACTGGTCACCAGGTAGGCACTACCCTCGGAGGAGACAATCGTACTGACGGTTGTTGAATTGCCAGGGGCCGTCACAGTTTGAAGCGACGTAGTCATTACTATACCTACAGGCTCTATTTGAGACTGCACTGAAACTTGTGTCGAGCTCTTGTGTTTTCGTTTCATGTGTCGACTGTAATCAGGTTCCCGTGTAAACCCAAGTTGGCA
The DNA here is from genome assembly GCF_025562755.1 of Endozoicomonas euniceicola. Classification (GTDB taxonomy): domain Bacteria; phylum Pseudomonadota; class Gammaproteobacteria; order Pseudomonadales; family Endozoicomonadaceae; genus Endozoicomonas_A; species Endozoicomonas_A euniceicola. The sequence goes on along the minus strand of NZ_CP103300.1, from coordinate 3,418,319 downwards.
TAAATCACACCGGTAAGGACGACTCATGTCGTGAGTCCTCATATGTGTTCTTAGAGCTTTTTTTTGGGCAAAATCCCAGCTACAAACCGAACAAATGTGTGGCCGTAAAGCTGAATGGGTTCGGACGTGATTATCAAGATGTTGTCCAGTATCGAAAGAGCGATAGCACTGTGTACAGTAAAATTGCTTCTTATGGGAGTGAAGTTCACAGTGTGTATCAAGATTTACCTGTGTCAGAAAATGACGATGACAATCAATGCAGACGAAACGCGCCTGGTTGGCGTGAGTGGCCATGTGAGCGCTGAGCTCAACTAAAGTATCTGACTCTGTACGACATACTTCACAGGTGTAAGGCATACGGGTAATCACCGTTCGCAAGCGTAGCATTAAGCACTTCTGACTCTGGTTCCTAAACAATGAATCAGAAAATACCGCTCCACAGGGTTGATTACTTAACGTTAAATGATGAAAAAGTCATTGAGCTTTTAACTCAATCTCTGACACACTGGCCCTCTACCATTGGAGGGAAGCAAACCATGAGTGAGCTCGTCCTGGAAAATAATTATCAACCTACCTCAAGCGTAACCGAAATACCTGCTGTTGACAGGGAAAATGTGCTGGCAGAGCCGTTGCACAAACCATCTGAAAAAGCGGATGAAAACCAGCCGTCGTCATGTGCACCTGCAGCCAGCCTCGACCATCTGTTGTCTACCGACTCAACATCATGCCCTCTCACCGGAACTTTTCTACTTATCTGCTATCTAATTGTGAACCGAATAGTCTTTTTTTGGCAGTATTGAGGATTAATAAACAGCTATGGATAGCACAAGCAGAGCATCACCACCTAATTACGATAGCGGGGCTTCAACCAGCACTACTTATTCTGAGCCTGCATCAACCGATGCTGAGCGCACGCTTCCGCACAGAGCCATTAAGCGAGACGCCTCGTCATTCACCACCTGTGATCAGGAAGAGAAACCGGTCAAGAGACGAAAAGTTCAATTGGTTAAACAGCCGAATACATCTGAAAAAAAAAGGCAAGAAGCTAAGGCAAAACATCTGCTGGAGAGTGAAATTCTTAGAACTAAAAAAAAGAATGCAGTAAAATATGTTGAACAATGGCTAAACAAAAAAGGCGTTAATACAGATAGCCTAAAGCAAGAAGACACGACAGCGGACAAACTGGCTCAGTATGAAAAAAAACTACTTAATTTTAAAGATAATGAAATAATCAATTCATGCCAGGATTCACTTGATGAATTAGCTAAAGTCCTTGTTGATTTCAACTTAGAGAACAAGCTAAAGAAAGAACAAAAGAAGCAAAAACTGAAAATAAATATAGAAAATATTAAGCAATTAATACAAAAAACAAAAAAACTAAAAAAACATATTATTGTAGATGAAAAAATTTATGCTCGGTTAATAACCTTAAGAAGCAAGATCGCTAGACAGGTTCATTATGATAATGAGAAGGAAAGAACCAAGCATTATGCCAACGCCTTATATAATAAGGCTAAATTATTCATGAGCGACTCCTTACTAAAAAAAGAACTCAGTGAAGTAAATGAAAACATGGATTTGCTTGAAAGAGTTGCAGGAACTACTCCAAAGCCAAAAAGCGAAAAACGGACAAACTCAAATAAATGGATTAAAGAAAAGTACGAAAAAACAAAAGAAGCCTTCTCCAGACTAGAAAAAATATTACAAGAAAAATATAATATTACACTTATGACCCGCTCTGATATAAATCTGATTTATCTCGCCGAAAAAAGCATTGAACAACTCAAACAGCACAGAGAATTAGTCGCAAAAACATACACATATAAAGACTTAGAAAAATTTGCTAACAGAAGTAGCAGGTCTAAAGAAAGAAACAGAACCAATAAAGAGTACGCTCAAAAATTTAGAGATAAGAAAAACAATAGCCTAATGGATCTACAGGAGCTTCTAGGCATATCCTTAGTGAATAAAGAAGGTAATCCCGACGTAGAAAAAACGATACTAGCTGCGTGTGAATTTTTTGAAGAATTTGAGCCTGATACTCACTTGCCTACATCGTCACTTGACGCTACCGAAGAAGGGCTCTCTGCAGATTCAATTCCGACATCAACATCACCTCACTCTGAGCCATTGATTTTTGAATCAAAAAAATCAACTTGTAGTTTAAAAAACACACTCAACCTCCGAAAAGAACTTGCCTATACAGAATTGAGCGAAACTTTAAAGCACTGGCCTGCCCTTTCAACACTCCCCAGAGATGAAAAAGAACTGATCTGCGCGGCGGAATACTGTATTAATTCCATATATTGGAAAGAGCCAATAACTTATGAGGCATATCAACGATACCGCTTATCTCAACTACTAAGCAAACGTCACGATGACACTCCTCAAGAATTGATCAATGCACAACTGGACTCATTGAAAAAACAATTAATAGATGCATCGCTACACACTGAGGAAATGAACAAGAAGCAAGACGTAGAAATTATCAGGGCTGCAAACGAATACCTTAATGCTTTGCATGAAAGTCACTACGGGTAGTCTTTAAAAGGTCATTGAGCTTTTAATTCACTCTCTGGCACACTAGCCCTCGACCATTGGAGGGAAGCAAACCATAAGTGAGCTCGTTCTGGAAAATAATTATCAACCTACCTCCAGCGTAACCGAAATACCTGCTGTTGACAGGGAAAATGTGCTGGCGGAGCAGTTGCACAAACCATCTGAAAAAGTGGATGAAAACCAGCCGTCGTCATGTGCACCTGCAGCCAGCCTCGACCATCTGTTGTCTACCGACTCAGCATCATGCCTTCTTAGGGAAGCAGCAGAACATAATATACCGCTGTTGGCTGTTGGCTGTTGGCTTTTGGCTTTTGGCTTTTGGCTTTTGGCTTTTGGCGGTTGGCGGTTGGCGGTTGGCGGTTGGCGGTTGGCGGTTGGCTGTATGAGCAGCTAATAGCCAAAAGCCAACAGCCCGGTAAGTTATTGAATGCTGCGCCCCTTACCGGAACTTTCCTGCTTATCTGCTATCTAACTGTGAACCGAATTGTCTTTTTTTGGCTGTATTGAGGATTAATCAACGCTATGGATAGCATAACTACTTACGATAGCGGGGCTTCAACCAGCGCTACTTATTCTGAGCCCGCATCATCAACCTGTACTCATGGAGTACGTCAAACACATAAATCTCCTAAGCGAAAGAACCTGTTATCTATCGGGAATGACCCGATAAATCCGGAAAATCCACCCGTCAAGAAAAGAAAAGTTCAATCTTTGGAAAACGCGAAATCATCTGAAAAAGATAAGTGCGACACCAAGACGCTCAGTGCAAAAGAAAAGCTAAAAGCCGATTCTACTGCCAGACATACTTCAAGGGTTAAAACTCTCCAAAGTGAGAAATCGAAATCAGTAAAAGACATTGAAAAGTGGCTTCAATCAAGAGGGGTTGATACCGAGAGTTTAAAGCAAACAGCAACAGCAACAGCAGGAACAGACAAACTGACTCAATATAAAGAAACATTATATAAAATTAAAAATAAAGGTGAAGATGAAATATTAATAACATGTAAAAATAGTCTTGACGAACTAGCTGAATTCCTTAGTGATTTCGAAACAACTTCCAACAAAAAAAAGAACATAGAGATTCTAAGTGAACTAATACAAAACAAACAAAACCTAAAAAAACTAATTACTGTAGATGAAAAGGTAGGCAGTCAACTATTAAGCTTAAAGAAAAAGATAGGTCTACAGATTCATAGAATTAACTATGACGAAAGAAACAAGAATTATGCCAAAGCCTTATATTATAAAGCAAAATCATTAATAAGCACTCCCTTAACAGAAAGTGAAAGTAGTACAATAAATAAAAATATAAAATTACTGGCCGCAGTTGCAGGTATCTCTTCAAAAGAAAAAATTAAAAAAACTTCTGTCAAAAGCAAGAGCCGTAAAAATAAAAAAGAAAAAATAAAAGAAGCTTTTTCCAGCCTGGAAGAAAATTTACGAATAAAATACGGAATTACCATTCTAAACAGAAGTTATAACAACCTGATCTGTGTAGCTAACAAAAGTATCGAACAACTCAAACTGCATGGAAAGTTAACTCCAAAAAACTATACATACAATGAGTTGAACGAGCTTAATCAAAGTAGCAGCAGGTCTGAAAAAACAGAAGAAACCACTAAAGACCTTAATCAAAAAAAAAGAAGTAACATAAAAGATAATCTAATCAATTTACAGACACTATTAAATAAAAAATTAGTGAATAAAGCAGGTAATCCCGACGAGGAAAAAACCATACTGGCTGCGTGTGACTTTCTTGAAGAATTTCATACTAGCAGCCAAACAGTTACTCGCACACAAAGTACAGATAAAGAAAAACTCGATACTCCAAAAAGTTGGGAAAAAGAAAGGTATGAATATAGAGCAAAAATATCATTAAAACTGGAAACAATTCTACAGGATAAATACAATATCAGAATTGATAAAAAATCCAACTTGAAACTAATTTACGTTGCTAAGGAATGTATCCTCAAACTTAAGGCGAATAAAGAATTACTTAAAAAAACGTACACAGAAAATGACTTCAAAAATGTCCTATTCGAGGGTGGAAATTCCAAAAAAGAAACTTACCATCTTAATGAGAACAAGAAAAGAGAACTTCTAACAGAGTTACAGGAACATTTAAATATTTCCTCATTGAATCAATACAAAAATCCCGACATGGAAAATACCATGTTGGCTGCGTGTGATTTCCTTGAAAAACATAAGACTGATAGCCATCTACCTGAATTTGCACATAAAGCCACCGAAAAAGAGTTCACTGCAGAACCAATTCCGGCATCAACACCACTTCGCCCTGAGCCATTAATTTTTGAATCAAAAGAATCAACCTGTAGTTCAAAGAATATACACAATCTTCGAAAAGAACTTGCTTATGCTGAATTGAGAAAAACTCTAAAACATTGGCCTGCACTTTCCACGCTCTTGAAAGATGACAGAAAACTGCCCTGTGTGGCAGCGTATTGTATTTATGCCCTGCGCTGGAAAGAACCTCTTACTTTCGAGGCATACCAGCGATTCTACTTCTCTCGACGAGTCAGTGAGCGTCACGATAACACGCCCCTGTCGCATGAAGAACTGCTCAATACACAACTGGACGTATTGAAAAAACAATTAGCAGAAGTGTTACTACACCCTGAAGAAATGAGTCAAAAGCAAGACTTTGAGATTATCAGAACTGCAAGTGAATATCTTAACGAAAACCGAGAAACGGGATTATAGATACCCCCCATAAAGCCATTGAGCTTTCAGTTCAATCTCTGGCACACTGACTCCCTAACATTGGAGGAAAGCAAACCATGAGTGAGCTCGTTCTGGAAACTAATAATAAAACCACCAGCGTAACAGAAATACCTGCCATCAAGATGGAAAAGACGCCGACAGAACAGTTGAACCAACAACGGGAAGCCTTCCTCAAAAACCCTTGCCCAAGTGCCTCTGAACGGCGCGAATGGCTACAGCAGCTCAAACAGGCTTTGCTCAGCCACCAGGAAGACCTGATTCAAGCCATTGACAGTGACTTTGGCGGACGCTCCCGCCACGAAACCCTGCTGGCGGAATTTATGTCTTCCCTGAGTGATATCGCCTACGCCAGTAAACATCTGAAAAAGTGGATGAAAGCCAGCCGTCGTCGTGTACCGCTGCACCTGCAACCCGCCTCAGCCAAAGTGGTTTATCAGCCAGTGGGCGTGGTGGGCATTATTGTTCCCTGGAACTACCCTCTGTTTCTGGCTATGGGCCCCTTAGTGACTGCCCTGGCAGCTGGAAATCGTTGCATGCTGAAACTGTCTGAGTTTACCCCGGAAACCTCAAAGCTGATGGCTGACATTATTGCCAGAACCTTTCCGGACGATCTTATTACCGTGGTCAATGGCGAGGCTGACGTGGCCGCTGCTTTTTCCAGCCTGCCTTTCGACCACCTGCTGTTTACCGGTTCAACATCGGTGGGTAAGCATGTGATGCGCGCCGCTGCGGATAACCTGACACCCGTCACTCTGGAGCTGGGCGGTAAATCACCGGTGATCATAGACACTGATTTTCCATTGCAGGAAGCGGTCGAACGCATCTGCTACGGAAAATCCCTGAATGCCGGTCAAACCTGTGTGGCGCCGGATTACATTCTTATCGACAAGTCACGACAGCAAACGTTTATCGACGCCTACCTTAAGGCGTTCCGCTCCATGTACCCAACCGTCAGTGGCAACAGTGACTATTCGGCCATTATTAATCATCGCCAGTACCAACGACTTTTGTCGTTAATTCAGGATGCCAGAAACAAAGGCGCAACCATTGTCACCCTGGATGATGAAACCATTACTGACGGTTCTCGTCGTATGCCCCCCCATCTGATCCTGAATGCCACAGACGATATGGAAGTGATGCAACAGGAAATTTTTGGCCCACTACTGCCGATCATTGCCATTGATAACCTGGAAGAAGCCATTGATTTTGTTCGGGCGCGCCCCCGCCCTCTGGCACTCTATTATTTCGGGTCCGATAAACAACGCCAGAACCAGATACAGCAGAAAACCCATTCAGGTGGTGTTTGCATTAACGAAACCCTGATGCATGTTGCCATCGACGATATGCCATTTGGGGGTATTGGACCTTCAGGCATGGGTCACTACCACGGACATGAAGGGTTCCTGACCTTCAGCAAAGCCAAATCGGTCTTGTCCAAGGGGCGCTTTAACTCGGCCAGGCTGGTGTTTCCGCCTCACAACAGTCGGTTCAAACAGGCCATACTGAAGTTCCTGTCATCACGATGACGGGAGAAAACACCGTATAAGTTTGAGCCTGAAGGCTGATTTCGTTACGATTGCGCCCTGATTTGCTAACACAACCTCCATTCAGGAGGATACAGCAGGAAAAGTACTTTCGATGAGCAAAGTTATCTATCCTGGCACTTTCGACCCGATCACTAAAGGCCATATGGATCTGGTCGAGCGCGCCGCTCGCATCTTCGACGAAGTTGTTATCGCGGTGGCTGACAGCCCCAGGAAAAAACCATTATTTAAACTGAGTGAGCGGGTTCGGCTGGCCGAGGAGTGCATTGCTCACCTTGATAATGTCAAGGTCACCGGCTTCAGTACCCTGTTGGCAAAATTTCTGGAAGAACAGCAGGCAACCGTGATTCTGCGCGGCTTGCGTGCGGTTTCTGATTTTGAGTATGAATTTCAGATGGCGAACATGAACCGTGTTCTGGCGCCCTCTGTAGACAGCCTGTTTTTGACGCCTGCGGAGCAGTATTCGTATATTTCCTCAACCCTGGTGCGTGAAATCGCTTCTTTGGGTGGGGATATAACAAAATTTGTTGACCCCTGTGTTGGCAAGGCCCTGGCTGAAAAATTTGGTCAGAACGACTGAACGGGTCAAAACAGGCTTTTCGGAGAAAACCCCCATGGCTTTAGTTATTGTTGACGATTGCATTAACTGCGACGTCTGCGAACCTGAGTGTCCTAACAGCGCCATCTCCCCCGGAGATGAAATCTATGAAATTGACCCGACTCTGTGTACAGAGTGTGTGGGTCATTACGATGAGCCTCAGTGTCAGAATGTCTGCCCTGTCGACTGCATTGAACTGGACCCTGAGCACCAGGAATCCAAAGAAGAGTTGATGGAAAAGTACACGCTGATCGTCAGCGCTGCGTAATATATGCGGCTTGACGCTGTTTGATGCAAAAAAGAGGGGCATTGTTTCTGACAATGCCCCTCTTTTTATCTGCCTGTATTAAATTAGCAAACGTTTGAATTAACTCAGCCGCCGTAAATCACCCAGCTTACCGTCATCGCTATAGGATATTTCAAAGGTTCCGTGAATGCCTTCACGGGTGACATGCTGGAGCAGAATGTCATAAGGCAGGCTCATGGTGAAGCCTTCTCGGGTTCGCACCTGAACCCGGTGTTTTTTGCCTTTGTAATAGAGCAGAACCTGCTCAGAGTTCAGGCTGATTGAAAACACTGCCGTGTGCATGCTGCCTCCATTCCATGAATGATTCTTTTACACACTAGAATTTAGCAGTTTACCTTCCGCTTGTGCAAAGTTAGTGTTGCATGCACCGTTTTGAAGAAGCCTGAATCACACTGCTGTCTTATGGCTCAGGCAATGCGATCCCGGTTAACATTCTGGAAACGATTGTTAAAACTGATCGTTCTTTTGGAAAGTTTTTAACAACCCGTCATTGTTCATTACAGGGATAATGAATTTTTGGCAAAACTCTTTAGCATTTATCTCGTCTCCTTTCAACAACCTGACTGCCTTGGTAAGCAGAAAGCTTGGAAAGTAGTAAATCATCGCCCCCAAACTACCCAACCTTGCTATGTCCTTCGCTGTTTTGGTGAAGCCGGAAAGATTGGGCTCTACATGCTGTGGTAATGAGAGAGCTGCGTAAAAGAGAAGCAATGATAATCCTTTATAGAGAAGACCGATATCATCTCGCTGTTGTTTATTCGTTTCATAGAAATACGGTATACATTTATAAATATTTTCTTCTAAGTCCTTCAGGTGCTGAATTCCAAGATTCACAGAGTTATCAGGTGCTATATTTTTCGATGATTTGTTTAAATGATTAATTAACTCTTTATTAGACTTAAAAGACTGATGAGAGACCCATCTCACTATATCAAACATATGATCACTTTTAACTAAAAGCGCATCATCAGATGCCTGAGGTTCATAAATAATATTTTGAAGTCTGAACAGACTGTAACCAGAAAGTTCTGTCGAATTAAAAGTTACTTTTTCAGACAATAAAGGACCATAAAAATTAATACCTGAAATATCTTTTAAAGCCACATCCTGACTAACCAAATTAATATAAATGCTATCTGTTAGTTCAGTGATTGTCTGCGTAGGTACGAATACTTTTATTATTTTATGTCCTTTAGCTTCAGCACTTTTAATATAATTATCTATTGCAACTTCAATAGCCGGGTCATGACGATAGCTTTCATGAAAAACAGCCATAACTTCTGCTTTTGATGAGCAAACGTTCAAAACAGCAAATAATAATACAACAAATTTCAGGTGAATCCTTTTACGCATGTTTAACATTCCTTTTTATTAAATCATTAGAAGAAGAAAGCCAGTATCCGGGCTTTCTTCTGTCAAGCCAGATTTTACTGCCCCTGATCCGGTAGAGGAGGCATCAGGCCTTCGGGCATTTGCATATCGTTTGGAATCTGCATCTGCTCCATTACCTGGTTAATGGATTCGCGGATACTGGCGATCATTGCCTTGTAACCTTCATCAAAGCCGCTGTAGAACGCCAGAGTGGTTCCCTGAAGGCCTTCACTCTCCTCAGGCTTGAAAATGGCGGACTGTTTGCCTTCCGGATTCTCACCACTGAAGAATGACTCCATAGAGGTCGGTACCGTCAGCGCTACACGCCCACCCGCCATATAGCCATCAATAAAGCGATTTTTCACGAATGGGTTATCACTGCTGCCTGCTCCGGCCACCCGATAGGCATCTTCAGCTTCACACCAGCGATCCTTGTATTCACTGGCCTGCTCGCCATCCCGGCAGTCATATTCAACAATGCCCAGCTTCATAACCATACCGTTATAGCCTGCACGGTAGCCTGCCTCGAAAGGCTTTTCCTTCTGCCCTTCCAACGCTTCCCTGGAAACACTGCTGACTTCAGCACGCCTGCCATCGTTGATACCCTGGCGGAAACCTTTCAGGAAAGGACCAAAGGCTTCAGGGTCATCGGCGACTGTGCTGGCATTAAACAGGCTTTTGGCTTCGCACCAGGTCTGCTTCATTGGGTCACTGCTGTCGGCGATGGAACAGTCGTAAGATTCTTCAATGGCTGCAGGACGGTGATCATCATCGACCGCAGGCGCCACCACTTTGGGACATTCTTTGGGCTTGCTGCATCCCTGCAGAATGGCTAATACAGCCACTGCGGGCAGAAAACCTACCGAAACAACTTTACGCATTCAATTCTCCTTACGGGGACTGAACCCTAAAAACCATTGCCTGACGTCGATATGAAAACCATATAAACCACCCGGGAACCAATGATATGGGCTCAATTTAGTATTTGTTCTCCATCATTGGACGGAGCCGAGTAAATATAGTTCACAAATTCAGTCATTTTCTTTTGTCGTCTCACTATTTAGTACTGGAAACGGCTGTCCTTAAGCTGGACGCCAGAACCAAATTCGCATAACGCCTGCCAACTTTCCGGCAGCTTCTGCCTGAGCAGGGATATCAGTTGCTCAAGCGAACAATCCGCCTGACAGGCTGGCAATGCCAGCGGTTTATCATCAAAGAACCATTTAACGCCGGGCTTTCTTCCCTCACTACTGCTCACAAGAAGATCAAGGTGAGATCCATAGCCGACATTCTGAGAGCGTGGGGTGCCCATAATGGCCAGAAATGTCAGCAGGTTAAGGTCACTGGCCACATAGAGAACAAAGCGTTCGCAGTCATTACCCTTGCAGGTTTGATGGCGGGCTGGCTTGCGATTTTGTATCCGGGCCTGATTCCGGGTTTGACTCCGGGTTTGACTCCGGGTTTGACTCCGGGTTTGATAGCTTTCCAGTGTGTTGATCAGCTCCTGAATAAAGTTCGCACTCAGAAGCTGGAGCATTTCCTGATCTTTAACCAGTTCAGTGAAAAACCAGTCCAGCAAATCGGTCAGTTGCTCCTGATCTTCAGGCGTCAGATTGTCAGGCAACGGGATGTTATAAAGCTTGCGGACAAAAACCGCATCCATCAGGGGGATCAGAGAAAAAATCTGTTTTGGTCGGTTAGCCACTTTGGCCCAGTACGCGAAGCGGTCGCCATAGCTCGCTTTTTTCTGTTGCCATGTGGTGCTGGTTTCCAGAGCTTCCATACGTTTCACAAACCCCGGGCAGATATGATGAGTACTGAACAGAAAGTCCGATTCCGGAGGATAGGCAAACAAAGGAGGAATCTGCGTTTGATTCGGCAGGCCGGTTTCAGAGACTCCTGCGGGGTAAAAGCCCTGAAGAACGGCATTGGCAGACTGGATGGTACGGTTCAGGCTTTTAGCAATATGTCGGCTATAACCACTGTGCCAGGTTTCGGGGAAGTCATCAGTGAAGTAGCGCTGCCTGAGTTTTTTCCCCAGCTCATAACACTGCCGAGCCCCCTTTGCCGTGAGCTCAGCGTTGCCCATCGGCCAGAGTTTTTCATTTAAAGGAACCCTGGGGGAGCGATCACCATGACGAACCAGGCTGATAACCAGGTCTGGAGACTCAGCCACGGCCTCGGCCACTATAAAGTTGGGTAGCAGGTAGGCGGCGGCTAAAAAAGCTAGCAGCGCCCTCCAGCTACAGAAGTTACTCATTATTCTGTTCGCTTTAGAATTAGCTCAGCGAACAGAATAGAAAAAATTTTCTGTTTAACCAGTTTTTAGCAAAATCGTCGTAAACCCTCGCCCAATGCGGGCGGGGATATAAGACGGGAAGGCGCAGAGCCTTCCGCCATCAATCTGGTGTACTCTGGCTATTAACGTAGTCCTTCAGAGTCTCGATAGTTGCACCGCCAGCACTGCAAGCAAAGTAAGACCTTGACCGCATTAAGCCTGCTTTGCTCTGAGCAGTAAGGGAAGCAGCAGAACATAATATACCGCTTTTGGCTTTTGGCTTTTGGCTGTTGGCTGTTGGCTATTGGCGGTTGGCGGTTGGCTGTACGAGCAGCTAATAGCCAAAAGCCAACAGCCCGGTAAGTTATTGAATGCTGCACCCCTAAGGTGGGTATTCAGCATTCGCAACCGTCTTGATGATGTTGATTTGAGATTATTTACCATGACACTGATAGCCAGTTTTGGTGGTTAGGCCACCAACAGGTGCACGTGATCTTTTTCGCCATCCATTTCAAGTAACTGGCATTCCAGTTTTTCACATGCACTCTCGAACGACTCCCGTAACTGCTTGATCATATAGCCATCAAAAAGCTTTCGCCTGTACTTTGTCGTGAACACCAAATGAACAACCAGCTTGGTAACGCTATGTCGTTTGCGAAGATACCCTTTAAGCAAATCTTTATTGTGTGCGCTCACTTGAAAACCTCTTTCAAATACCTATAATATAAACTTTATATTAATGAGCACTGAAATAACGTTCCATGCTGAGAGCCACCAAAGTACGAATCTATCCAACATCAGAGCAGGCGGAATTTCTCGACCGTCAGTTTGATGCTGTGCGGTTCGTATGGAACAAGGCCCTGGCTATTAAGGAATAGTCTCCGAGTAGAAGAGGCCGTTACCGACCTCAACCCTCATAGAGCCGGACGTGCGCAACTAACGCATCCGGTTCCTCATAATTATTGGTTCACTGGCTGATAACCTCGGTAATACTGATGATGGATTCTTGGCGGTGCCAAGGGGAAACGTTTCAGGAACAGGTTGAATTTCTCCCATGTGATGTAGCTCTTCTGCGAACATCGACTGAGCCACTTTCGCCATATTATCTTCACTTTATGTTGGATGGTTCCCAGGGATTTGGCGTTGCCTGTAATACCAAAATACGCATAGTGTCCCCGAAGTTTCCGGTTCAATGCAGCGTATTGATCAATCAACGAGTCATGTCTATGTTTACGACAATAGTCGTTGAATGCCTTCAGCGTTCTGGCAATCCGCCCTTTGGCTGTTTTCCGGAATATAACAGTGTTTCCCTTCCGGGATACTCCCCAGAAGTGTGTGAATCCAAGAAAGTCAAAGGTGACCGAATTTCCACAGCGCTTGTTTTCTTTCCGGTGATTAGGCCGAAAGTCCACACACTGCGTTTTCTCCGGATGCAAATTTAACCCGTATCGTTCAAAGCGCTTAGCAAGTGCTTCTTCAAACCGACGACAGTCATCATGATTTTCAAACACCATAACACTGTCATCAGCAAACCGGGTCAGGCTGCACCGCCCTCTCATTCTTGGCAGAACTGTCTGTACAAACCAGTCATCCAATACATAATGCAGATAAATATTGGCTAATAATGGCGAAATCACTCCGCCCTGAGGCGTTCCCTGTACCGGGTAGGAAACCTCCCCGGATTCAAGAATACCTGCCTTCAACCATTTATCAATCAGCTTTCTTACCACGCCATCAACTACTCGTCTGGCGAGAAACTTCCTCAGCTGTCCATGGTCAATCGTATCGAAATACTTTTGTATATCCACGTCCAGAACCCAGTAAGCCCTGTCTCTCATAATATGGTTACGCAGGCTTTCCAACGCATGATGTGCAGACCGCTGTTTCCGGAAGCCAAATGAACAGTTGTAAAAATCCTGCTCATAGATCGGTTCCAACAGCATAACCACAGCTCTTTGGACAATCTTGTCCTCGAAGGTGGGAATACCCAACGGCCTTTTCTGACCTTTTCCCTTATCTATGTATGTACGTCGTACGGCAGGGGCACGGTATTGGCCAGATTTAATTCGATCCAGCAGATTAAGGAGATTAGACTCCAGCTGTACCGCATATATCTCGGCTGTTTGACCATCTACACCTGTCGCACCATCCTTGCGAGTCAGTTGATACGCCTGCAAAAGCCAGTTGTAATCCATATGGTGATTGAGAGAAGTGAATACCATGGCCGGGTTGTCTCTGGCCAGTATGGCTATCCGTCTCTGTTTCGTTGACACAAACATCAGTTTCTGTGCACCTCATGTGTTTCCCACAGACGGGTCAATAACTACGGTGCCCCCTTTCCTCGTCCGGGTCCTCCTGAGCGGAGTTCCCCGTTGTCATCAGTACTATGGGACACTAATACCAATCCCTTTTTCAGAATATGAGCTAAACTGAGTATAAATTTTATTGCCTACTATCTACTATTAAGATGTCTTGTTCTCCCAATTTATCCGAAGCCTTCTTTAAAGAAGATTTCCAAAACCAAGCACGACATGCCTTAGATAACAGGGAGTGTATTCGGCTGCTTGGTTTGCGGCTCTTACAAAAAGGTCTACCAGAAACAGAAGTTGCAGATTTACTCGATGTCCACCCTCAAGCAGTATACAAATGGTTATGCCGTTATAAAGAAGGAGGAGCAGAGTCTCTTAAGGATAGAGGCGGTCGTGGCAGAAAAAATATATTAACTGATGAACAAGAACAGCGATTTAAAAGTGCCGTTCTTGAACTTCAGGAACAACGTGAAGGGGGAAGAGTTGTTGGAAGAGATATCAAAGAAATGTTAAGCAAGGAATTTGGCATAGACTGTGTCAACTCAACAGTTTATAGATTACTTCATAAAGTTGGCCTTTCATGGATCTCCGGTCGAACACGTCACCCTGAGAGTGATCCAGAAGCACAGGAAGCGTTTAAAAAAAATTCAAAGATGAGGTACAGCAAAGGATACCGGAAAGTGTAGATCTAAAAAATGTTGATGTTTGGTTTCAAGACGAAGGACGCTTTGGTCAACAAAACACTATCAGCAGAATTTGGGCTCCTAAAGGAAGTCGACCAGGATTAATTCGGCAACGCCAATTCAAATATGCTTATATGTTTGGAGCCGTCTGCCCAGAACGAGATAAAGCTATTGCCTTAATACTTCCGATGGCTAATACAGAATCAATGGCTCTTCTTTTAAATGAGATTTCTAAAGTAACACCTGAAGGACAGTATGCGGCAGTGGTGATAGATAATGCTGGATATCATCACGCAAATGATCTTCCCGAATATGACAACCTGGTGCTAATTCCATTACCTCCTTATTCACCAGAGCTGAATAGTTCAGAACAACTTTGGGAGTGGTTGAGAGAACATGATTTATCCAATAGGTCTTTCAAAAATTATGATGCCATCGTTGATGCACTCTGCGATGGATGGAAAAAGCTTACTTCTGAAGTTGGCCGTTTAAAAAGTTTATGTTCCAGAAGCTGGGCTACTTTATCATAATTTAAAAACGGAATTGGTATAAGACTTCCAGTACCTACTACCCGGTCACTTATGAATTCGCTTCCGGACTCCTGAGAGTTGCTTCATATTCGCTCCGCCGGGTCTGAAGCATAACCTGACGACCGGGTTCTTTTCAGCCATAGAACCAATGGCTGTCTTACTCAGGTCAATACTGGACCTCGCAGGTTCCTGAGAAATCCATCCTGTACCTATGCCCTAGCCTCGGATCCCGGTCGGGCTGGATTTGCCTCACCTTACCGGCAGCCCAGTGCTGACTCCATCTTCCAGAGAATGAAGCCCACCAACGATGCAATTATTTCGAGACTCAATCCCACGGCTTTAGTACCCGCTGTATACGCTTCACAGCCAGCGTTACCACTGACTATGCAATACTCGCTTCCGGCTGATGGTTAGTCTTTACCGGGCAGGAGTCGAACCTGCTGGATTTCAACGAATGATTTCAACTCATGGAGCCTCCCACATTCTCAGGCTTAGCCTGTCGCAACCAGAATAACTTCCGGATTTCCCCTGAGGCCGTAGATTAGGGATAATAGCCTCAGCAGTAACAAGTGCAGGAAGTTATCTTGAGCCATTATTCTCCAGCCGTCGCCATTCAGATGATCCGTTTCTACAATACCCTCAATGAGCGTGATCGCAGGCGTTACGCTGCTGTCGAGGCTGTTAAGCTTGGGCATGGCGGCATTGCATTCATATCTAAGTTATTAAACTGTGATCCAAAAACCATTAACCGTGGCATTACTGAACTCAAATCAGAAGAACAACTGAACTCTGTCCGGCAGAGAAAAAAAGGGGTGGACGAAAAACACTGATCGAGAAAAATCCCAAGGTCGTTGATAACTTTCACTTGGTTTTACATAACCACACTGCGGGAGACCCGGTACGACAGGGCTTGAAATGGACTAACCTTTCCCGTCGCAAGATATCCAGAAAACTCAAGGAACTTGGAACTCCTGCCAGTAAAAACATCGTTTCCCGCCTGCTTCATGAGAGTGGCTACCGTCGTCGTAAACCACAGAAAAAACAAACCATGGGTCAAAATGCCGATCGCAATGCTCAATTTGAAAAAATTACCCATTTGCGAAAAGAGTATCTTGATGCGGGCAAACCAGTGATCAGTATCGACACCAAAAAGAAAGAATTGCTGGGTAATTTTTATCGTGAAGGCATTGTTGATTCTGCAGAACCGGTTATCGTTAATGACCATGATTTCCCCAGTGCCAGCGATGGCAAGGTCATTCCTCATGGAATTTACGACCTGAGCAAAAACACTGCGTCCCTGCATCTTAACGCCAGCCATGATACGACTGAATTTGCATGCGAAAGCATTGAACTCTGGTGGCATGAGCAGGGTCGACGAGACTATCCAAATCATAACGAGTTGCTCATTTTATGTGATGGCGGAGGCAGTAATAGTGCGTTGACGTATATTTTCAAGGAAGATTTACAAGCACTGTCAAATCGCCTGGGTTTGGCAATACGGATAGCGCACTATCCACCATACTGTTCCAAATACAACCCAATAGAGCATCGCTTATTTCCCCATGTGACGCATGCCTGTAAGGGGGTATCACTGGAAAGCATCGAAACAGCAGCACACTACATGAGCAAAACAGAGACAACCACAGGTCTTGCAGTGACAGTCAGGATTATCGACAAAGTCTTCGAGACTGGCCGGAAGTATGCGGCTGATTTCAAGAAAAACATGACCATTCAGTTCGATAAGTTTCTACCAAAATGGAACTATAGAGCTATTCCTGCCACTGGATGAAATCTGGAAGTTATTTCGGGACTATCCCTAAGGTTCATTATTACAAGGCTCGTGGGCAGAGCCTTTCTCCCAAAAAACACCTGAAGCCCTTGCTGGCAAAAGCCAAGAAAAGCCGAAAGTACTCATGGCTGAAAAACGCTGACTCTATTGCACTGCAACAGGCCACTATCAATCTGGATACGGCCTTTCAAAACTTTTTCAATCCCAAATTGCAGGCAAGATTTCCTCGCTTCAAGAAAAAGCATGGCAAGCAAGGTAGCTACCATTGTACGTCTGTCTCTGTGGGCGATAACTGGATAAAAATCCCCAAGTGCAAGCCTATAAGGGCTAAAGTGCATCGTGAAATAGTGGGTAAGGTGAAGTCTATCACCCTGAGCAGAACGCTAACCGGCAAGTATTTTGCCTCCATATTGGCTGATGATACCCAGGAACAACCAAAACAGATTGATAATCTTGAGGCTAATCAGGTTGTCGGTGTTGATATGGGGATTACTGATCTGGCTATCACCAGTACCGGCCATAAGACTGGCAATCCTCGCTTTCTGAAAAAAGCACAACGTAACCTGAAAAGAAAACAACAGGCTCTATCTCGCTGCAAGAAAGGCTCAAAAAGTAGGCACAAAGCCCGTTTATTGGTGGCAAAGGCGCATGAGCGTGTAGCCTTTGCCCGTAATGATTTTCAGCATAAGCTATCAAAACAACTCATCGACGAAAACCAAGCGGTGATTGTGGAGACACTGAAAGTTAAAAACATGCTCAAGAACAAGCGTCTTGCTCGTTCTATTGCTGATGCTGGCTGGCATTCACTGATAACCAAACTCGAATACAAGGCAAAGCAGGAAGGTAAACATCTGGTGAAGATAGACCAGTGGTTTGCATCCTCTAAAACTTGCTCAGTCTGCGATTTGAAACAGGAAAAAATGCCATTGAGAATCCGATCATGGGAGTGTAGCTGTGGTGCTATCCATGACCGGGATATTAATGCAGCTCGCAATATCAAGAAGCAAGGCATATTGAAATTAAAGGCGGAAGGACTGTCCGTTTCTGCTGATGGAGGCTTGCGTAAATCCGGCATACTGTCGGTTGCTGCCTAAGAAATCAGAAGCCTCACCCGATAGGGTGGGGAGCCGTCACTCTTTTCCAACCAGAGTTTCGCTGATTCCCATGGCCTGTTTGACAATACACTCTTTGATTAAATGAGAATCATTAGCCAGATTTAAACCCGTATTACGCAACCAGCGAATAGCCAGGTCGTCAGCATGAAACAGATGCTGAAAGCCATCCATCGCCGCTAGCATGGTCATGTTGGCACCTTTACGATGACGTTGATAACGCCCAAGAATATGCTTACCCGCAATGTCGTCGTCGCGCTCACAGGCACGAATTAATTCCCTGCTTAACGCTTCAACATCCTGCAAGCCCAGGTTAACCCCCTGTCCCGCCAGAGGATGAATGGTATGACAGGCGTCTCCTACCAGCACAATGCCTTGCCGGTAATAGTGTCTGGCGTGTCGATGTTTCAGGGGGAAGCGGTAACGTTTATCGGTTCGGATAACAGTGCCCAGACGTTGTTCAAAAGCTCTGCCTAACGCTTTGCAGAAGGCATCTTCGTCAAGCGCTATCACAGCGTCAGCACGCTCAGGCAGTAGTGACCAGACAATAGAACAGTAATGTTTGCCGTCCTGATCAGGCACAGGCAGAAAGGCCAGGGGGCCGGTATCGAGAAAAATCTGCCAGGCTGTATCCTGATGGTGTTTTTCAATTTCAACCGTAGTAACAATGGCATGATGCAGACAATCTTTTTGTGACTGGGGAATGCCGGCCCATTTTCTTACCGCAGATTCAGCGCCATCAGCGCCCACCAGCAACTGGCAATGAAAAGCCTGTCCCTTTTCAGGCACTACCTCATAACCTGCTTCAAGTGGCCTGAATGACAGTTCACCGGAGGCTTCCAACAGGTCAACCGAAGTATCCTCCAGACCTTTTAGCAAAGACGCCCGAATCACCGGATTTTCAACAATATACCCCAGCTGTGGATAACCCACCGACCCGGCATCAAAGGTTATTTCTCCGGTACCTTCGCCATCCCAGACCCGCATGTGCCGGTATGGACACACCCTTTGGAATCTCATGGTGTCCCAGACACCCAGACGCTTGAACAGCTGTACTGAAGCTTCTGTCAGCGCACTGACCCGTGGAGAGTAAGGGGCATTTTCGGCAATCAGTCCAGGCTTCAGACTGTGCTGGTCAATGATGACAATTCGCAGAGAGGTATCACTCAGACTCAGCGCCAGGGCAGCGCCCACCATGCCGCCACCGACGATGGCAATATCATAGTTCTTCATAACAACGTACTCCTTCCCTGCCTGATCAAAGCCCCATGGCTTTTCGTGCAAAACGGGTTTTCAGACGGCGACTGACATTTAATCCGGTCAGGCCAAGGTTACGGGCCAGAATCACCCCCACCTCTTTTCGGGCAAACAGTTTGACCAGATTGTCACAGAAATCCAGCGTCATCGCCTGGTCCCGTTTCTGACCTTCAACATACTGCAACAACTGACTCAGCTGACCAGGAGATTTCCCCGCAACCAGAGAGTCCAATATATTACCGGCCAGCGCCATAGCGTCCCTGATCGCCAGATTGTATCCCTGACCGGCGACAGGGTGCATGGCATGGGCGGCATTGCCCAGCACCACAAGACCCGGGCGAACCTGCTCTCTGGCAACGGTTAATGCCAGTGGGTAACTGTTTCTCTGACCCAGCCGGACAAACCGCCCGGCGCGCGTGCCAAATCGTTGTTGCAGTCGTTCCATAAACGACTGTTCATCCAGAGCCATATAATCATCAATCTGCCGGTTTGGCAGTGTCCATACCAGACCATAACGGTAATCCCCGGCTTCAGTGCCTTTCAGGGGCAATAACGCCATCGGGCCTTCACCGGCAAACCGTTCATAGGCGATACCGGCGTGAGGACGGTCAAGGGACACATTCGCCACCAGCGCGTGCTGTTGATAATCAAACTGTTTGCGAGTTATGTGCAGTTTATCCAGCAGTGACGAACGACCACCATCTGCAAGAATCGTCAGGTTTGAGTGATAGTTATTTTGATAGCCACTCTGCTTATTCCCCACCATCACTTCAACCGTCATGCGGGCTTCTGGCAAAGGCTTCATGCCAGTGACTTCAGCAGGGCTTAACACCTCGATCAGTTGCTGGTCACGAAAAGCTTTCAGACGTTTAAGTAACACCTTACCCAGACGAAAGTTCTCGATCACATACCCCAGCGCCGGAACATTTTCTTCATTGTGGTTGAGATGCGTCTGACCAAAATGCCCTCTGTCCGAAACATGGATATCAAGAATAGGCGTTGCGTCGTCACACAGCTCTTTCCAGATACCCAGCTGCTCATAAATAAGACGAGTGCCGTATGAAAGCGCCGACGCCCTGGCATCATAGCTGGGCGGGGTATCTCTGGGTTCATCAAGATCATGGCTTTCGATCAGCCCGACCTTTAACTGATGACTTTTTATAACAGGCTCCAGCGCGCACAGCAGGCTGACACCGACCAGCCCTCCTCCGATAATCAGGATATCGAACTGCTTCTCCGTCATATCACCCCCCAAGTCTATTAACCATAAAGAGCATTCACCATAAAGAGCCGTTCATGGCTGTTTGTATTTATTATTGACAATGTAAATACAGCTCATGGCTGTTTAATGCAGACGACCACTTTCTGCGGCAGGCACCGGCGCTGCCGTTTCTTCGTCTGAATTCATTTCCGCAAACACATTGAGCAGCGCCATACGCACATATTCACTGACTTCCAGAAAAAAGCGTTCGGTCTCATCGCTTTCATCGGATTCCTGAATCTGGGCAATCTCAGAGAAATCATGCAGGATGCCGTTCAGGTCATCGCTCAGCTGTTTGTTGGCAGCACTTTCACCAAAACCTGAGAGAAAACCATGACACCAGAGACCCAGTGCTTCAGTGCGCTGTTCCATCGATTCTTCATCATCGGGCAGAAGTACCTGAATGCCGAAGTCGCCCCGCTCCAGTTGCGAGCGAGTACTTTCGTACATAACAGCAAAGTGTTGCAGGCTCACTTCATCCAGCGGTTCATCGCCCAGCATACCAGCCACCTGACGCTGCCAGGCTTCTACCCCCGGACGCTCACCACCTGCCAGCAGGCCGCACAGCAAGCCATGCAGCTCCGATGGGTGACTGCCACCGCCCAGCTCTACCAGTCTGTCTGCCAGTTCATCAAAAGGGATGGGCTCGTGACCCAGTTCGTTGTGAGACATGTCTCTAAAACCTGAATACATTAATGCAGCTAGTTTACCAGATGTTGGCACCCTTCTCGCCGTGAGTCTCTTCTAACAGGCACTGTCGCTATGGCTGGAGAATTTCGCAAGGTTCGTTAATCGGGAACGTTATGATATTGCAGAAACCCATTTTTCTGCAGGTTTTGAATCTGTTCTTTATCTCCCTGAATAATCACAGGGCTCATGCCAGGGGATAGCCATTGAATAAGTTCAAGAATTTTTTCCCGGCTCATTGCCGTACACCCGACGGTTGGTTTGTCCTCACCTCTCCAGACGTGAATAAATATACAAGAACCTATTTCAGAACTGACTTCTGGTATCAGGCCAAACTCGTATAAATTATCCTGGTCGTAGACATCACGGCGCATTTTTTCTGCACTTTTCCAGTCAGCGATTATGTTTTCGTCACGACTGTCAACAATCTGGTTATAATACTTTGAGCCAGGGTCATCAATACACAGGGACGATGTCTTCAAAGCAACCCAGGGCATGCTAACCCCTGCTGGAGCTTCAGGGCTATAACCAAAAGCACGGGCTAGTTTAAAAATACCGGAAGGGCTTTTTTGATCCCCCTCCTTCTGTTTATTCAAGCCATTACGCCCTAATACAACAGGAATGTCTGAACAGGTTTTATACCACTTCCCTCCGTTCTTTTGATAACAGAACATCTGTCCTTTGTTATCTGTGCCCTGATCGGCAACCACCAGAACTTGCTGCCTGGACAGCATTAACAATTGGCGGGTGGACTCAGATAATAAGTGACAGGGCGTTTTTTGCGATATAGAGATTAGCAATATGAGACCCAAGTAATATTTAAATTTCATTCGGAATAAAACCTTACCCCATCAGGCAAACACACCTGTCATTCCTGCACACCCGTAGGCGAGCAGCCGAGGCCTTCGTTTCAAAATAACCTCCAGAAGGTAACTTTTCTACAAACCGCTTCAAAATTAGCAATTAAGACACCGCTTTTCCCTATTGTTGCCTCCAATTGTTATACCTTTGGCGGATCATGATTGCGCATTTCACAAAGCCGCTCCTCACTCATTAACCAGGGCAGATAAGGAGTGAGATCATTAGGTGGCTTCCTGCCATTTATGGCACAAGCCTCAAGATAGGCACCCAGCCAGATTTTTGGATTAATATCCCAAAGCTTTAGCGTCATAAAAACGCTGAATAGAAAAGCGGCTATATCAGCACTCCATACGCTGCCAGAGCCGTAGTAATTCTTCCTGCCAACGACACCTGTGCGCAGTGCTTGCTCTGCAGCGTTGTTATCCATGGGGATACCGGGATCAGTGACAAAGCGGGTCAATCCTTCCCAGTGATTCTGTAGACTTTCGAGCACTTTTTTCGCTCTGACTCGCAGTTTAGGACGATTAAGTTCCTGATCCCTCTGGATTGCCATCTGCTCTACCTGATGTTCAAGCCGTAACTGCTGTGTTGCTAGCTGCTCTGGTTCATCAAGCACTTCAAGTCGCTGACTATTAAGATGATATAAACGACCAATCCTGTTCACCCAGGTGGCGCTCCATTTCTCCAACTCCGGATCACCTCGTTGAGCGTCAATAAAATCCCGCCTGACGTGAGCCCAGCAGAAAGCTAAATTAATAGACACCGCATCATTCGCAAGCTTTTTGTACGCTGAGTATCGGTCACACACCAGCGTTCCAGCCCCGTCACCAATGATCGACTCTGGTACGACAGCCGCACGGGTGTCAGCAATGCTGAAATAAACCGCCTGATCACAGAGAAATACCCAAAGCCAATGTTTGTGAGAACCTGTGGTCTCATGTGCCCAGCTGATCCACCGGGTTTCATCAGCATGCCACTGATCGCTACTGGCGACGAATTCCCGAGTAGCTTCGGCAACCGGCTCAAAAAAGGGCGTTATAGCTTCCAGGCCAAAGGAGATGGTCGCCTGCGACAGTTCCAGTCCCTGAGTCTTATAAGACTCAAGTTGCCTGTTTATGGGGATGCCGTATGCGTACTTATTCAGCAACAGCTCCACCCAGACAGAAATACCAAGCTTTCCTTTGTTGATGAGTCTTGGTGGAGGTGGTGGAGTAGTAATATTGGGCGTTTCAGGGCACTGGCAAGTTTTTTGGTAATGCCTTCGGTGATAACGACGAACGTGAGCCTTAACTTCAACTTCAATTACGTCGCAGCTGTCGTCATTGAAAAAAGACTTGAATGGCCGGTGACAGACTGTACAACACTGTTTGTCCACTGGTAAGTCTACAGACTCATGAACCACTGGCAGGTTGTTGTGAAGATGGCGACCAGAGCCGGGGACTCCGGGCTGGTGACCTCGTTTTCGATTTGAAGGTGGCCGGGTAGTATTGCCACTTTTCTTTGAAGAAGAACTGGTCTTCTCTGATTTACGACCGAAAAGCAAGTGCTTCATGTGTGCCAGTTCTGATTTCAGATCAGCGACCTGGGTGTTCAACCCAGCCATTTCGGCTTTATGCTGAGCGATAAGAGAGGCATTTTTAGCCAATACTTTTTTCTCTCGGCCACAGGCCGCCTTCCACATGGCATGCCAGAGGTTGGCCTGCTGTTTTAGCTGGATGTGTTCCTGCTTGGTGAGGATGACCTGCGAGGTAGCAAAGGGGGCAGGCAGTAATGCAGGTGTTGTGCCTGATCCTGAAACATGAGCATTTTGCATACTCTAAAAGTAGACGACTTTGAGCTTATGTTTAGTGGTTTGTAGAAAAGTTACTCCAGAAGTATAGGATGGCTCAAATTTTGGGGTAGGTGGTTTTATTTGAAGCTCTCATCACCCTGCCAGGAAAAATAATAAACCTGTCGTACAAGGCAAAGGATTCGCCTGAAGCAGAAAAAGTTTCCAATATGCGCAAACAGGCAAAACAGACGGGGTGTTCTGCTATTCCCTAGCCGCTTTCTAGCCGCTATAGTAGAGAGAATAAAACGGTCTACTGGATTTTATGAACGACCCGGATTTAACAGAACTCAGTCAGAAAATAGAATACCTGGTGAGTCTCTGTAATAAATTGAAGGAAGAAAACAGGCTGCTGCGGAATGAGGAACGCAAGTGGCAGCTTGAGCGTGCCCATTTGATGTCTACAAAAGATCAGGCGAGAGGTGAAGTCGAGGACATGATCAAACGATTACGAGGATTGGAGCAATAAGTATGACTGAGAACCTTTCGACCACTTCTGTGAAAATTCTCGATAAAGAATACCGTATCAGTTGCCCACGCGAAGAAGAAGCCTCACTGCAAAGAGCAGCACACCAGCTTCATGACAAAATGAAAGAGATTAAGTCTGGCGGAAAAGTGATCGGCCTGGAACGAATTGCGGTTATGGCGGCTCTGAATATGAGCTATGAGCTACTGCGACTCAAAGAAAACCAGTTCGAGAACAACACCGATGCCCAGCAACAGATTCAGGACATGATGGGCAAACTGGATCAAGCCCTGATCAACCTCGACAGCTAATGTTTACCATCAGAAAAGCGCTCTTTTTTAAATCCTGAAGCACTATCAAAAAATAAATCAATAGCAAAAAAAACCTACAGACTTGAGAGCGTGAACCGATATAATCGAACTCAAGTCTCCCTGGTCTGTTTGCCAGTCATTAAAGACCCGGGCTGATAATACCATACCAGGAAGTTCCTCGTTGGTGCTGGAGCGCAGGTCCACCATGCAGTGGAAAGCCCGATTCACTACAGCAACTTCCACCGTTGCTTAACAGCAACGGGCTTACGTGACAGCGGCGGTTTGGGGGGGCTTACTATCATTTGATGCATGTCGTCTTATTTCGTCCTTTCCTGTACCCTACCCCCATTTACAACCCAAGCCGTCCCTCAGCCGCACACCGGCACAACCAACCGGACGCTTGCATCACCGGTTACACCCATGTCACAAAAACTCACCCTGGAAACCCTCGAAAGCTGGCTCTGGGAGTCTGCCAATATCATGCGGGGCTCCATCGACAGCTCCGACTTCAAGAACTACATCTTCGGCCTGATCTTCCTCAAACGGTTCAATGACGTGTTTGAAGAAAAAGTCACCGCCATCATGGCCGACGAAGACTGCTCCCGTGCCGAAGCCATCGAACTGGAACAGGAAGACGGCGACCACTTTGTACCGGAACACGCCCGCTGGGGTGAGATCATCAGCCGCACCGAAAATATCGGTGAAGCCATCGACGAAGCCTTTGCCGACATCGAAGCCCAGAACAGCTACCTCGAAGGCGTACTGACGGCGATCCAGTTCGGCGACAAAGCCAAGCTGGGCGACGAACTGCTGTCCCGCCTGCTGCGCCACTTCAACCAGTACAACCTCGGCAACGAACACCTGTATAAAGCCGATATGCTGGGCGATGCCTACGAGTACCTAATCAAACAGTTTGCCGACGACGCAGGCAAGAAAGGCGGCGAGTTCTATACCCCCAAACATGTCGTACAACTGCTGGTCAACCTGCTTGACCCGCAACCCGGCCACACGGTGTACGACCCGACCTCTGGCAGTGGCGGTATGCTGGTAGAAAGCGCTCACCATGTGGCGCAGTTGCCCAACGGCACCATTGCCGGACAGCCCAACATCCTGCTCTACGGTCAGGAGAAAAACCTCGGCACCTGGGCCATTGGCAAGCTGAACCTTTACCTGCACAACATGCGGGCGGAACTGGAACGGGGCGACACCCTGGTTCAACCCCTGCACCGTGATGAAAACGGCATCCTGAGTTTTGACCGGGTGATTGCCAATCCGCCATTTTCCGCCAAGCAGTGGTGGACACCCATCGAGATCAACCGCCCCAGAAAAACCGACAAAAACGGCAAGGAAAAGGAAGTCGCCCCCAGCTACAAAAAAGAGCTGACCGACCCTTACGGACGACTGGGTTACGGTATTCCGCCCCGTGGTTACGCCGACCTCGCTTTCGTACAGCACATGCTCGCCAGTTTGAAAGACAATGGTCGCATGGGTGTCGTACTGCCCCACGGTGTACTGTTCCGGGGCGGTGAAGAAGGCAAAATCCGCACCGGCCTGCTGAAAGGCAACGACGAACTGCCCGGTGATCGCATTGAAGCCGTTATCGGCCTGCCCTCGGCCCTGTTCTACAACACCGGCATTCCCGCCTGTATCCTGATTCTTAACAAACAGAAGCCGGACAACCTGAAAAGCAAGGTTGTGTTCATTGATGCCAGCCGTGAGTTCGCCGAAGGCAAGAACCAGAACAGCCTGCGCACCGAAGACATAGAACGTATCCACGATGCTCACAGTGCCGCTTTCCATCACAACACCGAAGAAGACAAATACTGTCGTGTAGTGGAACTGAAAGAGATTGCAGACAACGACTACAACCTGAACATTGCCCGCTATATCGATACCTCTGAGCCTGAGCCGCAGGTGGATATTCCGGCGGTGCTGGGTGAGTTGAGTGCCATTACCGATAACCTGAAAGCTGTGAATGATGAGTTGGATAGTTATCTGGATGAGTTGGGGCTGGTTGCTGCGTCGGCTGAAGTGGAGGGGGTGTGATGGGTACTGTGTTGCCTGAAGACTTTAAAAATAGTGCACTTGGACCTATTCCAAAAGACTGGATCGCCAGCAAAATCGGCAATCATGTTTCAAAAGTTGGAAGTGGGGTTACTCCGAAAGGAGGTAGTGACTCATATATTGAGCAAGGAGTACCGTTAATTCGTAGCCAAAATGTACGTCACGGGTATCTTGATCTTGATGATGTGGCATATATCTCTGACGAACAACATGAAAAGATGCACAACTCCAAGCTACAACCATCTGATGTATTGTTAAATATTACAGGAGCTTCTATCGGCAGGTGTTGTATATTGCCTGACAATATTTCAGAAGCAAATGTGAACCAGCATGTTTGTATTATCAGAGTTAAAGACGACCTATTGTCTGGTTATGTGTCTCATTTCATGAACTCTGAATATGGGCAAGATCAAATCTGGAGATTGCAGGCTGGCGGTAACAGGGAAGGCCTAAACTTTCAACAAATTCGCTCTTTTAATATCCCTGTACCGAGGATACCCGAGCAAAAAAAAATCGCCCAAATCCTGTCCACCGTAGACCGGAAACTGGAACTGATCGACCAGCAGATCACTGCAACCCAAACCCTGAAAAAAGGCTTGATGCAAAAGCTGTTTTCCGAAGGCGTGGGATCGCAGGATGCCAACGGGCAGTGGCAGCCTCATACCGAGTTTAAGGATTCAAAGCTGGGGAGGATTCCGGCTAGGTGGAGTGTTAGCAATATTGGAGAACATATTGATTTGCTCAGTGGATATCCGTTTAAGAGTTCCAATTACATAACCGATGAAAAAAATGCCATTCGTCTTTTGCGTGGAGATAACATAGCTCAGGGGTGGTTAAGGTGGAGAGATGGTGACTGCTCCCCACCCTATCGGGTGAGGCTTCTGATTTCTTAGGCAGCAACCGACAGTCTGCCGGATTTACGCAAGCCTCCATCAGCAGAAACGGACAGTCCTTCCGCCTTTAATTTCAATATGCCTTGCTTCTTGATATTGCGAGCTGCATTAATATCCCGGTCATGGATAGCACCACAGCTACACTCCCATGATCGGATTCTCAATGGCATTTTTTCCTGTTTCAAATCGCAGACTGAGCAAGTTTTAGAGGATGCAAACCACTGGTCTATCTTCACCAGATGTTTACCTTCCTGCTTTGCCTTGTATTCGAGTTTGGTTATCAGTGAGTGCCAACCAGCATCAGCAATAGAACGAGCAAGACGCTTGTTCTTGAGCATGTTTTTAACTTTCAGTGTCTCCACAATCACCGCTTGGTTTTCGTCGATGAGTTGTTTTGATAGCTTATGCTGAAAATCATTACGGGCAAAGGCTACACGCTCATGCGCCTTTGCCACCAATAAACGGGCTTTGTGCCTACCTTTTGAGCCTTTCTTGCAGCGAGATAGAGCCTGTTGTTTTCTTTTCAGGTTACGTTGTGCTTTTTTCAGAAAGCGAGGATTGCCAGTCTTATGGCCGGTACTGGTGATAGCCAGATCAGTAATCCCCATATCAACACCGACAACCTGATTAGCTTCAAGATTATCAATCTGTTTTGGTTGTTCCTGGGTATCATCAGCCAATATGGAGGCAAAATACTTGCCGGTTAGCGTTCTGCTCAGGGTGATAGACTTCACCTTACCCACTATTTCACGATGTACTTTAGCCCTTATGGGCTTGCACTTGGGGATTTTTATCCAGTTATCGCCCACAGAGACAGACGTACAATGGTAGCTACTTTGCTTGCCATGCTTTTTCTTGAAGCGAGGAAACCTTGCCTGCAATTTGGGATTGAAAAAGTTTTGAAAGGCCGTATCCAGGTTGATAGTGGCCTGTTGCAGTGCAATAGAGTCAGCGTTTTTCAGCCATGAGTACTTTCGGCTTTTCTTGGCTTTTGCCAGCAAGGGCTTCAGGTGTTTTTTGGGAGAAAGGCTCTGCCCACGAACCTTGTAATAATGAACCTTAATAGCCAGGGCCTTGTTCCATACGAACCGCACAGCATCAAACTGACGGTCGAGAAATTCCGCCTGCTCTGATGTTGGATAGATTCGTACTTTGGTGGCTCTCAGCATGGAATGTTATTTCAGTACTCATCAATATAAACTTTATATTACAGGTATTTGAAAGAGGTTTTCAAGTGAGCGCACACAACAAAGATTTGCTTAAAGGGTATCTTCGCAAACGACATAGCGTTACCAAGCTGGTTGTTCATTTGGTGTTCACGACAAAGTACAGACGAAAGCTTTTTGATGGCTATATGATCAAGCAGTTACGGGAGTCGTTCGAGAGTGCATGTGAAAAACTGGAATGCCAGTTACTTGAAATGGATGGCGAAAAAGATCACGTACACCTGTTGGTGGCCTACCCACCAAAACTGGCTATCAGTGTCATGGTAAATAATCTCAAATCAACATCATCAAGGCGGTTGCGAATGCTGAATACCCACCTTACTGCTCAGAGCAAAGCAGGCTTAATGTGGTCAAGGTCTTACTTTGCTTGCAGTGCTGGCGGTGCAACTATCGAGACTCTGAAGGACTACGTTAATAGCCAGAGTACACCAGATTGATGGCGGAAGGCTCTGCGCCTTCCCGTCTTATATCCCCGCCCGCATTGGGCGAGGGTTTACGACGATTTTGCTAAATTTTGGCCAGCTGGGGATTCGGGAGAACTAGCCAAATATCTTATGCAAGACGGTGATTTAGTAATCGCAATGGATCGTACATGGGTTTCCAACGGCTTGAAAGTATCGCAAGTAAACAAAGCTGACTTACCATGTTATCTGGTGCAACGAGTATCAAGACTTAGGACAAAAGATAGCTTTAGCCAATCCTTATTAAAGCATCTCTTTTCAAGTTATCGCTTTGAGCAATATGTCAAAGGGGTTCAAACCGACTCAGTAGTGCCACATATCAGCAGCAAACAAATTCAGGAATTCCTGATTGCAGCTCCCCCTATAAAGGAACAACAAGAAATCGCAAAAATCCTCTCCACCACCGACAGGAAGCTGAACCACCTGACCACCCAGAAATCCCAAACCCAACAACTGAAAAAAGGCCTGATGCAAAAACTGCTCACCGGCCAGATCAGGGTTAAGCCGGAACCACAGGATCATTAACCGGCCGGATTGTCTCCGTACTGCGGGGGCAATTCCCTCCGGCTCAGTGCTTGCCAAGATGCTCTTTCAGCACATCATCTATCCGGCTTTGCCAGCCGCTGCCTGTTGCCCGGAAAAACTCAAGCACTTCAGGACTGAGGCGGATAGACACCTGCTCTTTAGTCGGCTCTTTCTGTTGCCCTCGGGTTCGGCGACGGTATTCCTCGACAATTTCAGGCAATACTTCTATGGCCGGGCGGGCATTTGCCCAATCCTCTTCCGTCCATTCCGGCACGTCAACCGAGTCCCAATCCTCCTGGCTAATGTAATCGGGCTTTTTGGGTTCTTCGCTCATATTCTTTCACCTCTCGCTGATTGGCTTTTCTCAGGCCAATGACTCTTATGTTGCCACCACGAATATTGAAAACCAGCTCATGCAACCGACCTTCAATAAACCCCTTTGCTTTTACTCTTATTTCTCCGTAATTCTTTCGGTTATCCTGACTGAGTGTGGCGGTATTCCAGTCGAAGAGGTACACCTCCCCAAAATCGACACCATGTTTCTGCAAATTGACGATGCGCTTACTCTCATCCCATTCATAACTCATATCAAATTGTATATACAATAAAGTGTTTGACAAGGTAACAAGGGATAAATTCTAGACAATTATTTTATATCAGCTGCTTTTTTTACTATTAAAATGCAGCTCGTATAACTGGCACTATTTCTGTTCAACGCTCCAGCACCGAGGAGAACAATCATTATGAAAACTGAAGACTTTGACGAAGGCAGTGGTGGCATTGTGGCCAAAATGCCCACAAACCGCCCCCCCACTCATCCCGGTGAAATACTGCTGGAAGAGTTTCTGTTACCGATGGACATTACTCAGCGGGAGCTGGCATCGGCTATTCATGTCCCTTACCAGCGAGTCAACGAACTCGTCAACGGCAAGCGGGGCGTTACCCCTAGCACCGCCCTGCGACTGGCTCGCTTTTTGGGTATGTCGCCAGACTTCTGGCTTAACCTGCAATTACGATGGGATTTATACAAGGTACAACAGGCTGAAAAAGACGACATTGATCGAATAGAGGTGTTTACAAAAAGGAGCGCATAAACCGCCCCCACCAGAGACAGTAAAAAACTAAATACTGCCATCACCCAAACCGGATACCACCGAACCAGCAGGAGTGATAAAGTTTCCCCGTTTTAGATTGTGTACTGAAGTCAGGAGTCTTGCGATGAACACGGACGATGCCCCCTTTCATCGAAAAGGTAACGCTGAACGGGAAGGCGTCGAAAAGCCCGCCATCATCTGGTTACAACAACTGGGTTACACCCACCTGTCCGGCAAAGCAGTGGGCAAGCAACAGCCACACCGCCACCTGCCCCCTATCCTCACCGATGTACTGACTGACCGGTTGCTGTCGTTCAACCCGTGGCTGGCGGATGTGACTGCCGGTGTCGATACCGTACTTCGTGAATTAAGAGGCGCTTTTAATAAAAGCGGGAACGACAACCTGATGGCCGCCAACCAGAACGCCTGGGAGTCGGTGATTCATGGCAGCGGGATACAGGTTAAGGACAAACAGGGTCGCCCCCGCAGTGTCTGCTTTTTCAATCAAGCGGAGCCATTAGAGAACCGCTTTCATGTGGTGGATCAGTTCGTTGGCACCAACAGCGATGGCGACGAGTTCCGGCCCGACCTGCTGTTGTTTATCAATGGGTTGCCACTGGCGATGATCGAGTGCAAAGCCAGCCACGTCAAAATTGGCAAGGGCATCAACCAGCTGCTGAGTTACCAGAACAGCCACCCACGACACTTTGTGTTTAACCAGGTGTGTGCAGCCATCAACCGTAATCAGGCATTGTACGGTGCCATTTTTACGCCGGAAGCCTTCTATTTCCGTTACCGTCTGGAAGCCAGCGAAGAAGCAACTGTACGTCAGCGGTTGCACGCTGTGCAGCCCGGTAAAGAACCCACGGAACAGCATCACCTGCTCTGGGCTCTGTTCGAGCCCTCCCGCTTTGTGGAGCTGGCCTGCCAGTTTGTGCTGTTCGAACTGGAAGAAGGCCGCACCATCAAAAAGCTGCCCCGTTACCAGCAATGGCGGGCAGTACGAAAGACCCTTGCCAGACTCACGGCTGATAAACCGGAAGGTGGCGTCGTATGGCATACACAGGGCAGTGGCAAGTCGCTGACCATGGCGTACCTGACCCGTTACCTGCGGGCTGAGTGTGTAGGGTTGAACAATCCCAGCGTACTGGTGCTGACAGATCGCACCGACCTTGACCGGCAAATCTCCGATACCTTCACCAACGTCGGCATGATCCCCATCAAAGCCCCGTCGGTTGCCGGGCTGGAGCGGATGCTATCGAACGACTACGGAAGCGTATTCACCAGTACCGTCCAGAAATTTCAGGAACGGGATGGCAAGCCCATCAAGGCCGCCGCCAAAGAGGCAGAAGCCGACAACGAAGACAACCAGACCCGTGTCCGGCGGGTGCTTGAAGATGGCAAGTTCTATATCTGCGAAGACCTGAACGTCAACTATGGCCTGCTCAATGACGACGGCACGGCCAGACCGAACCAATGGGTGGAACAAAGCCGGGAGGCGGTGGACTTTCAGGTGTTGTCCACCAAACCCAACTTTTATGTTCTGGTGGATGAAGCCCACCGCAGCCAGTACAGTTTCCTGGCGGCCTTTATGCGGGCAAGCCTACCTAATGCCAGATTCATCGCCTTTACCGGCACACCGCTGTTCAGGGAAGACAAAAACACCCTCAATGCTTTTATGGGAAAGGGTGGTAGCAGCGACTACATCGACACCTACCGGCTGGATGAAGCCGTCGCCGACGGTGCCACACTGCCCATTAAGTATCAGGAAGGCATGACCGACCTGACCGTTGATCCGGAGCTGGATACCGCTTTTGGTGATGTGTTCGGTCAGGAAGACGAAGCCCGTCAGAAGCAGCTGAAACAGGCACTACTGAAAAAACGCCGCACCGCTCAGGATCGTATTGATGAGAACGCCCAACATCTGGTGCAGCACTTCCTGACCAGCGTCAAAGCCAAAGGATTTAAAGGGTTGCTGGTGTGTGATGGCCGGGATATGGCGGTACGCTACAAAGACACGCTGGACGCCATCATGGCAGAACGGGCAGAAGCCGGACAGGACACCTTTGAAAGCCGGGTGGTGATTTCACTGGGTGGCATTACTGAGAACAAGACCGGCGTGAATGAAGCGCAGGCGGCTTACGAGGTGCATGGCATTCAACACAAGCTGCAATCCATAGAGGAACGAGTGCGGGCGGAGATAAAAGACGGCGGTCAACCCATTGCAGTGCCCACCGATGAGATTCCCAAACTGGTCAACGACCTGTTCAAGAAACACTACGGGGATGAGAGCCAGAATGATGACAAGACGACAAAGGTGAATAATATTGGCCTTCTGATTGTCTCCGATATGCTGCTCACCGGCTGGGACGCTCCCATCGTCAGCACCCTGTATCTGGACAAGCCTCTCAAGGAACATACACTGCTTCAGGCCATTGCCCGTGTGAACCGTACCCGCAAGGGCAAAAACGCCGGTTACATTGTCGATTATCATGGCGTGGTCGAATATCTGGACAAGGCTCTGTCCATCTATGGCGGCGAAGTGCAACCCGAACAAATCTGGACGGACATCAACAGCGAGCTGCCCAAACTGGAAACCGCTTTGCAGAAAGTGCTGAACCTATTGCCAAAAAAACACGACCCGATTAAACAGCCCGAGCTGTATAAAGAAGACGCCGACCTGCACCTTGACCCGGATGTCCGGCTGGATGTGGTGGATGAGTTCCTGGCTCTGTTCAAGGCATTCAACGCCCGGCTTGATGTGGTGCTGCCGGACCAGCGGGGAGCCCGTTACCAGCCTTATTTCAAAGTGCTGGGCGAAATCAAGCTGGCTCTGAAAAACAAACTGCCGGACGATGCCCACAAGGGACCACTGAACCAGCTGGAGTCGGAGCTGCTGCAACAACTACTGGACGAGCATGTTCAGGCCGATGAAGTCAGGAGCCTGCTAGGCAAGGAAATCTCCATCCTCGATGCTAACGACATGGAGCGACTTCGCAAGCTGAAAAGCGTGGGCAGTCAGGCTCTGACCATGAAGAACCAGCTCAAGCACACCATCAAAACCGGCAAGCAGAAGAACCCCGGTTTCTTCGGACCACTGGAAGCCGCCCTGCAAAAGCTGATAGAGGATGAAAAGGAAAAACGGATCGAACAGGCCGAGTTTCTGAAACAGCTGGAGCTGTTCACCCAACAGATAAGGGAAAAGGCATCCGGCGCACAACAGGCGGGTTTTGATTCACCGGCACAGGTGGCTGTCTACGATTACCTGAGCGGGCAGCTCGACCAGCAAACCGGGACATCTGCACAACTGTTTGTTAAACAATCACCTGCTAAGCAATGGACAGCCGCCCTGTTTAACGATGATGACATTGGTGCTGTGCTAGCCAGCCCGATATGGAAGGATAAGAAAGAAATCCATAAAGAACTGCAAAAGCAGATTCGTAAGAAACTTCGGGCACTGGCAGGCTGGGATATGAGCACAGCCCGGCAACATGCGGCTACGCTGTTTGACATTCTTCTGAATAACTAACTTTTGAACAACGAGCAATGCCAGTCTACCAATACGGAACCACCGCCATTGAATGGGAATTTCAGGAAGCCCCCCACCTTAAACGTCACACGGTGACGGTTGAACGGGGCAAGCCGGTTCTGCTCCGTGGCCCACAGGTGCCTGATAACGAAAAGCAGGCATTGATTCGTTACCGGGCACGATGGATCAGGCAAAAGCTGGCGGAAGTGAACCAGCCACTGAAAGATGAGTTCACCACCGGCAGTCGCCTGCTCTACCGGGGCAAGACCTGGTACTGCGTGGTGGAACCGGCAGAGGAGCTGAGTCAGGCACGAATAAGCTTTAACCACTCCCGGTTTTTCATTCAATCACCGGAAGGCAGCCACATCAGCAAGTCAGTACTCCGTGTAGCCAGGGAAGCGTTCTTCAGGGAAAAGGCGAAAGACAAACTGCTCCCCCGCATCCGCTACTGGCAACGACAGACCGGCCTTGAGGCAACAGGCTACCGGATGTTCAAGTTCCAGCGACGCTGGGCCAGCTGTAGCGAAGACAATGTATTGGAGTTCCACCCACGCTGCATGGAGTTCGCCCCGTCCGTACTCGACTATGTGATTGTCCATGAGCTGTGCCATACCATTGAAAAGCACCACGACAAAGCCTTCTGGGCGTTGGTTGCAAAGCATTACCCGGACTGGGAAAGGTGTCACGCAGAGGTTGAGCGGCTGGGGGTTGAGGTGTGATCTCTAAAGCTGTACCTGTTCAAATTTGGCAACCGCACCATGATTCCATCTTACCTTGAAAGCCGACCCGCCTGTCATGTGTTCAGCGTGATCCATGATAGCAGGCCACCAGCGCACCAGATTATGGGCTTTCTCCCAGTACTTTCTCTTCGACCATTGCTTGTCCAGAAAGAAAACCGTTAAGCCACTGCGCCGCAATGCTTCTTTTTCTTCATTGCCTTTTTTGAAACGATCCTGAGAAACAACAACCCAGTGTTTATCTCCGGACAAAGCAGTAATCCAGTCAATATCTTTCGTATCCGGGGAAAACTTATCCTTCAGGGCATAGACTTCAGTATTGTCACAAACGGTTGAAAGCTCACGAATGGCATGAGCTAACGCTGGAGGCAAATTGTTATCAATGAGGTACTTCACCACCGGCAATCCTTTGCTCAAAACTAACGGCGGCATTCACAGAAGCAGTGTCTACCTCATAAAGACTGGCAACCATTTTGGCATTCTGGTCTTCTGCTAACCAGCTTTGGTACAACGTTTCTGTTGTGATACCTGCGGCTGTAACAATAGGCTTGCCAAATGAACGTGCGGGATCAAGCACGACCTTTTTGCTCTTTGGAACCGGAAACCAGCGCAAAGCACTGCTTTCATCCCCATCGTATTCAATACCCGTATACAAAGATGGCTTAATCACTCTGTTGAATACATTTTGTTTTTTTATCAAATCAACCAGGCTTTCATCACCGGTTTCTTCTTCCACCGTGGCAAATATGCTGCGCCCATCCGTCTGAAAGCGCCTGCATGTAAACGGGTAGTCCTGATCGAAATATTCCTTGGCCTGCTTCACGGCTGCCCGGATCGTCGGTAATTGAACACCGTATTGCCGGAATGCGTTTACGAAGCGGATTTCCAACAAATCCTGAAAGCTAATTGTGTTATCAATGCTTTCTGTGACTGCTGACTTCCACAGGGGAGCCTGTCTGGAGCGACTGCCTGATTCGTATCCCAGCATCCAGCCCCTGATCTTGCGAGATGGAATGCCTGTAAGAACTGAGGCTTCAGGGATGCTGTATAAACCAACGCCAATCAATGATGTCATTTTTACCTCCCTGCTTCTCAATTATCGTGGATCGTTAGTAAACATCAGCATGACGCAGATGACAAGTCAATCGGCCAAACAGTTTGGTGATTGAAACCGATGCCAACGCAGCTGTATGGTTTCAGTAACGCTGTCAAAGTAAGCATACTTGTTGGACACCCTCCCACCCCCGGCTAAGTCATTGATCCCCCGTGTCCAAAAAACTTAATCCTGCCCAACTGGACAGCCTGTAAAGCAGAGTTTAGTTTTCCCTTTACTCAGAATAAGAAGTAGAGGAACCCCGCCATGAAAGGCCAGAACGTTGGATATATCCGAGTCAGCAGCGTTGACCAGAACACCGCCCGCCAGCTCGAAGGTATTAATCTCGATACCACTTTTGAAGACCATTGCAGCGGCAAAGACACCAACCGGCCCCAGCTAAAAGCCTGTCTGCGCCATTTGCGACAGGGCGACCGTTTACACGTCCATTCCATTGATCGACTCGCTCGCAACCTGAAAGACCTTCAGACGCTGGTGGAAGAACTGACAGGGCAAGGCATCAGTGTCGAGTTCCACAAAGAAAACCTGGTCTTCTCTGGTGACAGCAATCCCATGCACAAGCTGATGTTCCAAATGATGGGAGCCTTTGCCGAATTCGAGCGCAGCATGATCAGGGAGCGACAAAGGGAAGGCATCGCCGCCGCCAGAAAGCAGGGCAAGCAGATCGGGGCAAAACCCAGGCTCACTGAGGAACAGTTAGCAGAAATCAGGGAACGTCTCGACTCGGGGGAGCAAAAGAAAGCGCTGGCATTAGAGTATGGGGTCAGCAGGCAAACGCTATATAACGCATTAAACTAACCCCCCTTTTTTTAGCAAAATCGTCGTAAACCCTCGCCCAATGCGGGCGGGGATATAAGACGGGAAGGCGCAGAGCCTTCCGCCATCAATCTGGTGTACTCTGGCTATTAACGTAGTCCTTCAGAGTCTCGATAGTTGCACCGCCAGCACTGCAAGCAAAGTAAGACCTTGACCACATTAAGCCTGCTTTGCTCTGAGCAGTAAGGTGGGTATTCAGCATTCGCAACCGTCTTGATGATGTTGATTTGAGATTATTTACCATGACACTGATAGCCAGTTTTGGTGGGTAGGCCACCAACAGGTGTACGTGATCTTTTTCGCCATCCATTTCAAGTAACTGGCATTCCAGTTTTTCACATGCACTCTCGAACGACTCCCGTAACTGCTTGATCATATAGCCATCAAAAAGCTTTCGCCTGTACTTTGTCGTGAACACCAAATGAACAACCAGCTTGGTAACGCTATGTCGTTTGCGAAGATACCCTTTAAGCAAATCCTTATTGTGTGCGCTCACTTGAAAACCTCTTTCAAATACCTGTAATATAAACTTTATATTAATGAGCACTGAAATAACGTTCCATGCTGAGAGCCACCAAAGTACGAATCTATCCAACATCAGAGCAGGCGGAATTTCTCGACCGTCAGTTTGATGCTGTGCGGTTCGTATGGAACAAGGCCCTGGCTATTAAGGTTCATTATTACAAGGCTCGTGGGCAGAGCCTTTCTCCCAAAAAACACCTGAAGCCCTTGCTGGCAAAAGCCAAGAAAAGCCGAAAGTACTCATGGCTGAAAAACGCTGACTCTATTGCACTGCAACAGGCCACTATCAATCTGGATACGGCCTTTCAAAACTTTTTCAATCCCAAATTGCAGGCAAGATTTCCTCGCTTCAAGAAAAAGCATGGCAAGCAAAGTAGCTACCATTGTACGTCTGTCTCTGTGGGCGATAACTGGATAAAAATCCCCAAGTGCAAGCCCATAAAGGCTAAAGTGCATCGTGAAATAGTGGGTAAGGTGAAGTCTATCACCCTGAGCAGAACGCTAACCGGCAAGTATTTTGCCTCCATATTGGCTGATGATACCCAGGAACAACCAAAACAGATTGATAATCTTGAAGCTAATCAGGTTGTCGGTGTTGATATGGGGATTACTGATCTGGCTATCACCAGTACCGGCCATAAGACTGGCAATCCTCGCTTTCTGAAAAAAGCACAACGTAACCTGAAAAGAAAACAACAGGCTCTATCTCGCTGCAAGAAAGGCTCAAAAGGTAGGCACAAAGCCCGTTTATTGGTGGCAAAGGCGCATGAGCGTGTAGCCTTTGCCCGTAATGATTTTCAGCATAAGCTATCAAAACAACTCATCGACGAAAACCAAGCGGTAATTGTGGAGACACTGAAAGTTAAAAACATGCTCAAGAACAAGCGTCTTGCACGTTCTATTGCTGATGCTGGCTGGCACTCACTGATAACCAAACTCGAATACAAGGCAAAGCAGGAAGGTAAACATCTGGTGAAGATAGACCAGTGGTTTGCATCCTCTAAAACTTGCTCAGTCTGCGATTTGAAACAGGAAAAAATGCCATTGAGAATCCGATCATGGGAGTGTAGCTGTGGTGCTATCCATGACCGGGATATTAATGCAGCTCGCAATATCAAGAAGCAAGGCATATTGAAATTAAAGGCGGAAGGACTGTCCGTTTCTGCTGATGGAGGCTTGCGTAAATCCGGCATACTGTCGGTTGCTGCCTAAGAAATCAGAAGCCTCACCCGATAGGGTGGGGAGCAGTCACCTACACACCCTACTGCTGCATCTCCCGGATCAACAACCCAATACCCGTTGCCAGTTCCTTTACCGCTTTGGGTGCGTAGTTGATTTCCATCCAGCGGGTCTTCTGGTTGGGAAACAGAACCCAGCAGCGTTGTTCCTGTCTGGAACAGTCCGATTGCAGGGAATAACCGATGCCATACACTTTGAGCGTATTGTTTTCCATAACGATTCGGTTGGCCTGCGTCAGTTTGCGAGTGACCACCAAATTGCCGGCCTGGTTGGCCTTCACCGAGAAATACAACGATGGTTGTTCATCAGGAGCGTTTCTGTCGTAAATCGCATTGGCTCGTAAAAGACTGTTCAGATAAGCCTGCAACTCCTGACCAGACACTCGCTTGCCAGAGTCTTCTTTCATCAGCCGAACAAAGGAAGTGGGCTTGCCTTCCGGTTTCAAGATGGCGGCTCCCCGGGCTGGCAAAGCAGTGAGACAAGCAAGCAGCAGAAATGTTGATTTGTTCATGGCAACCGGCAGTAGAAGTCTGTCATTACTGTAACTATCGGTTGCGAACTGAGCGCCTTAATGGCTGCTATGATCGGGCGTCACCCGAATCACTTCTTCAACCGTGGTCAGGCCTGAAGCCACTTTTTGTGCGCCAGATAATCTCAGGCTATACATACCTTCTTTGGCCGCCTGCCGTCTGATGCGGTGGATTTCAGTGTCTTCGTTCAGCAGGTTTCGGAGGGTTTCAGACAGGGACATGATTTCATACACCCCTGCCCGACCATGGTAGCCGGTTTCCCTGCACTCCTGACAACCAATGGGTTTGAATACTTCAGCAGGCTGAGGTGCCGACCAGGGCTTAGTTAGTGACCGCCAGCCTGATTTATCAATAGCGACGGGTTGTTTGCAGGAAGGGCATAAGGTTCGCACCAGTCTCTGTGCCATCACGCCCAGTAATGTCGCCTTAATCAGATAAGCCGGTACGCCCAGCTCCATCAGGCGAGTCACCGCAGAAGGCGCATCATTGGTGTGCAGGGTTGAAATCACCAGGTGCCCGGTCAATGCCGCCTGAACCGCCATATCAGCGGTTTCAAGATCGCGAATCTCACCCACCATAATGATATCCGGGTCCTGTCGTAAAAGGGCTCTTAAGCCACTGGCAAATGTCAGGTCAATATTGTGCTGCACCTGCATCTGGTTGAAGCTGGCTTCCACCATTTCAATGGGGTCTTCAATGGTGCAGACATTCACCTGCTCAGTCGCCAGTTTTTTCAGCGTGGAATACAGGGTGGTGGTTTTGCCTGACCCCGTAGGCCCGGTCACCAGTACGATACCACTGGATTGACTGGTCATTTCTGTCCAGCGGCGTTCATCCTCTCTGGAAAAGCCCAGGTCAGTAAAGCCTTTGACCAGTACTTCAGGGTCGAAAATCCGCATCACCAGCTTTTCACCAAAGGCTGTGGGCAGGGTTGAAAGACGCAGCTCCACTTCATTGCCATCCAGGTTAACCGTTTTCAGTCGTCCATCCTGGGGTTTGCGTTTCTCCGCCACATTCATGCGACCCAGTATTTTCAGGCGACTGGTAACTGCCGCTGCGACTTTTGCGGGCATCTGGTAGATAGAGTGCAACACACCATCAATGCGAAAACGCAGATGGCATTGATCTCTTCGGGGCTCCACATGAATATCGCTGGCCCGCTGCTCAAAGGCATATTGCAACAGCCAGTCCACAATACTGACGATATGCTGATCGTTAGCATCCGGGGATTTCATATTCCCCAGCTCCAGCATCTGTTCAAAGCTGTTCAGGTTCGTTGACTGACCCCTGTCGTTTTCAGCCGCCCCCTGAACCGACTGGGCAATACGATAGAACTCGGTGGTAAAACGCCTGATGTCCGCAGGGTTGGCTACGACACGGCGAATATTTTTGCGATTCACATGCTGAAGGTTATCTTCCCAGCCCGCGTACCAGGGGTGAGCAGAAGCAATAACCACTTCGTCATCACTGACATCAACCGCCAGAATTTCATGTCGAAGGGCATAAGCGCGGGACATCACTGGCGTGACTGTCGAAGCATCTATTTTCAATGGATCAATGGCGAAATATTCCTGCCCGGAAAGGGTGGCCAGCCATTGTATTAACCCTTCCAGTTCCAGCTTCTTTCCGGGTTCACTGGCACTGTTCAGCGCCAGAGATGCAATATATTCCAGTGGGTGAAGTTTCAGCTGTTCGGCAGAACGGTGTTTTGACAACACGCTATCCGCATCAGGCTGTGTCAGGAGCATGGAGCGCACAAGATCTGAAACGGTGGTAGCCAGGTCCAGACGCTGGTGACGATGTTTAAAGGCAGCTTTTT
This sequence comes from Endozoicomonas euniceicola, assembly GCF_025562755.1. Taxonomy (GTDB): domain Bacteria; phylum Pseudomonadota; class Gammaproteobacteria; order Pseudomonadales; family Endozoicomonadaceae; genus Endozoicomonas_A; species Endozoicomonas_A euniceicola. The sequence goes on along the minus strand of NZ_CP103300.1, from coordinate 3,377,257 downwards.
TCACAGCAGTCACGGCAATTCCCTGTTAACGATTCCCTGTTGTTACTATTTTTCATTGTAGTTGTCGTTCATCTCGTTAACGTGCCAGATTTTCCAAGATGAGGAAACAAAAGTGATTACGAAGATTTTTGATATGACCAACAGGCAATCACCCTGTGTCCGTTGGCGTAAAACAATGGTCGGTCTTAACACCCGCATGAAATATCGCAGTAAAATAAATCTCATCGGTTTATGTGGAGGCATCACCGCAGTCTGGATAAAAAAAAGTCTCGCATCCGAGGGCAGAGGCATCAAAACAGCAGCCGATCTGGGCTCGCAACACCTGATGGGGATCGTACATTCTGCATTCATAAGAAAAATGCCCCGGCCACAAGACTACAATGTAATTGATTCGGTCATCCCTTTGCTGAACTCTCAGAATCTGGTTTGCTGGGATTCTTACTGCGGAAGATACCAACTGAGTCCCAGTATCATCGCGAGCTGGGTATCATTCAAACCCAGCCACTGCATGATCGCCTTTAATAACGAAATATCAGGAGCGGGGCATATAATAGGCATGCGCTCTGATACTAACGTACTGGAAATGTTTGACCCCGACCTCGGCCTCTTTCAGTACACTGACCTGATTAGCTCAATATCACACTTGGAAAGAGTCATTTTCGGGTCTTATGCACAGTGTATTGACAACTGGGGGGTTCTCAGAGTGAAATCCTACCTTTCGTAAAGCAGTTCAAAGCCCCGTTCCGCCTTACTCTTGTCAAAAGGCATCAACTGGATATCCTGCCCCAGCTCACCGGCTATCTGTTGCAGGACGGATTCATCGCCTTCTATTAATTCCAGTTCCAGCTCACAGATCGGGGAACGGGCATCACCACTTTTAACCAGCCCCAGATCCAGGGCCACTTCAACCCTTGCCCCGTTGTATTCAACCAGCCAGACGGTTCGATCAAAATCCGTCGCAAACAGAGGGTGCAGCTGATCCGGAGTAATTTCCCGCAGGGACTCAGGCCAGACCCTGGAAAGCCCTGAGAAGTCCAGTTGATTCCCCGAAATACTCCATTCCCATTCACCACGACGGGTCAGCCCGTTAATACTCTCTCCTTTGGTCTTAAGGGTTTGAAAGTATTCACCATTTTTTTCACGAATACGCAGTGCCACTCTGGCCTGATTCAGAGCCCTGTCCGCCGTGTCATAGTAAATATTGCCCAGATGAAAAGTTTTTGGGTCTTCAACAGCGAACTTTTTCCAGAACGAATGGGTCTTAAGCTGCGAAATAGAGTTTTCAGACAGCGACAATTTTAACTCGGTTTCAAAACTCATAGGGGGCTCAGCACTTCAATAAAACAGAGGCACTGAGTTTAAGCGATGTTAACAGGAACGGGATAGTAAAAAGCCCGTCCCAACTGGAGTGTGCATAATTTGCACATGACTCCTATAATTTCCCGTTCAGTCAACCGGATTTGCAGTTATGCCTAGCAACTTACTGTCCAGTGTATTTGGCCGGTCTCCCATTGGCCCGATACAAAAGCACATAACCAAGGCGCATGAATGCGCCATGGAACTGGAACCCTTTTTTATTGCAGCTTTCGATGGCGACTGGAAGCAAGTTGAATTAATACAGCAGAAAATTGTGCAACTGGAACATGAAGCAGACGATATAAAAAGGAATGTCAGACTGTCCCTGCCTAACAGTCTGTTCCTGCCCGTTCCCCGCACTGACCTGCTTGAAATTGTCACGGTACAGGACAAAGTCGCCAATCGTGCCAAAGATATTGCCGGTATTGTGTTGGGTCGTCGCATGGTCATTCCGCCCGAAATCCGGACTGCCTTTCTCAACTATCTAAAGCGCTCTATTGCGACCTCAGCCCAGGCACTCCGCGCCATGGACGAGTTGGATGAGCTGGTTGAAACCGGCTTTAAGGGAAGGGAAGTCAATCTTGTAGAACAGTTAATTGATGAACTGGATCGTATTGAAAGTGAAACTGATGAGCATCAAGTTGAAGTCCGAAAAATACTGTTCAGGCTGGAAAAAGACCTGCCTCCCGTGGACGTCGTCTTCCTTTACAAAATCATTGACTGGGTTGGGGACCTTGCAGACCGCGCCTCCCGCGTGGGCAGCTATCTCCAGTTACTTCTTGCCCGTTAACTGAACCACCAACCGGAAGTATATCCATGAGCATTATCGCAGAATATGGCACGATACTGCTGGCGCTGGCCTGCCTGTTTGGTTTCTTTATGGCCTGGGGGGTTGGAGCCAACGACGTTGCCAATGCCATGGGCACCTCAGTCGGATCAAAAGCCCTGACCATCAAACAGGCCATTTGCATCGCCATCCTGCTGGAGTTTGCAGGAGCCTACCTGGCCGGCGGATCAGTGACCGACACCATTCGCAAAGGCATTATTGACCCTAATATATCGTTACTGGTGGAAAATCCCCATTTACTGGTTTACGGCATGATGGCTGCCCTGCTGGCCGCAGGCACCTGGTTGCTGGTCGCCACCCATTACGGCTGGCCCGTTTCAACCACACACTCGATCATTGGTGCCATAGTAGGGTTTGCAGCGGTTGGCATTTCGACTGAAGCGGTAAACTGGAGCAAAGTGTCTTCCATTGTCGCCAGTTGGGTTGTATCACCCCTTATGTCCGGCACTCTCGCTTTCATGATTTTCATGAGCGTGCAGAAGCTGATTCTGGATACCGACAACCCTTTCAAAAACGCTAAACGCTATGTCCCTGTCTACATGTTTCTGGTCGGTTTCATGATGTCCATGGTGACACTGGTGAAAGGGCTGAAGCATATTGGCTTACCACTGGATTACAACCAGAGCATTATTCTCGCCTTTGGCATCGGCCTGCTGGTTATGATCGCAGGTAAAGCTTCGCTGACCAAAATCAAGGAGGATGTTCAGGCTGACAAGGCATTTCACTTCTCCAGTGTTGAGAAAGTGTTTGGTGTCATGATGATTTTCACTGCCTGCTCCATGGCGTTTGCCCACGGTTCCAATGATGTTGCCAATGCCGTTGGGCCTCTGGCAGCCATTGCCAGCATCATTGGCAGCGGTGGCGAAATAGCCGGAAAAGCCGGTATGCCAAGCTGGGTATTGCTGCTGGGGGCGGCAGGCATTGTTGTTGGACTCGCCACCTATGGCTACCGGGTAATGGCCACCATTGGCACCCATATCACCGAACTGACACCCAGTCGTGGCTTTGCCGCAGAACTGGCGGCGGCGTCTACGGTGGTTCTGGCTTCTGGAACAGGCTTACCGGTCTCTACCACTCATACACTGGTCGGAGCGGTTCTGGGCGTTGGTCTTGCCCGGGGAATTGGTGCCCTTAACCTGAAAGTGATTGGCACCATATTCATGTCCTGGCTGATTACCCTGCCTGCCGGCGCCTTTCTGGCGATTGTTTATTATCACTGCCTGTACTTGATCTTTGGCTGATTATGCGATCATCCGCCATTCCTGCCGGGATGGCGGATGATCGCATTAGAAAATTCGTAAAGAGTACCCTAAGCCTTCAAAATATGGGAGTACAAACTCCCCCTACACCCGACCTGTGTCAATAAAATCCCGGTTTTCTCTTTTTGTAAAGATTTTGCTATTACTCGAAATCAAATCCTGCTTTAGAATCCAAAATCATTGTTGGGCATTGGAGGAGCTTATGCGACAAGATTACTTTAAGAAAGCTATGTCTGCATCTCCAATATCAGGCAATGCCAACACTAAAAATAATGGTGAACTATTGAATCACCAATAAAGATCACTTTGGAGTAAGGCATACAATAATGAAATTATTTGCCAAAAGTGCACTTTGTGCTGCAATCGCAACGAGCGTGTTCACCGTTTCTGCCCAGGCTGAAATAACGACTACTGATCCAAGTTTTAAATTAACTTACAAAAACTATTTCTGGAAACAAAAAGATACTGCGGGAGAACCAAAGTACTATCGCGATGAATGGGTACAAGCGCTTGTTGCCGATATCGACACGGGTTATGTTAATGACATTATCGGTGCAGTGATTACGGCGGGTGCGACGAATACTTTCCACGCAAAAAAAGGAACCAGTATTTCTAACATCGCTGTTGGCGGTGATGGTAAATACAATGACATTGGCGGGTTTCAGCAGGCATTCCTGAAAGCTAAATACCAGCTTAGCGGGGTCGATCTGAAAGGCTCACACGGTGTTAAAAAACGTAGTTACGAGCTCTATGGTAACTCAGGTTCTCGTATCTTGCTTGGCAGCTCCTACGGTTCTGATGCTTCCGTTCAGTTTAAAGACCTGACTCTGTATGGCTCTAATATCACGGGTGCCAGTAACCGTAATGAATCCAAGTTTCATCATGACTTAACCATTGATGGTAAAGACACTAAGGTTCAAATCCTTGGTGCGCAATACTCTATTGCCGGGGTAGGCTTGACGGGTGAACAACTCATCGTCAAAGATTATCTGAAAAAGCACTTTGCCAAAGTCGATTACACCTTTGATTTCGGCGAAGGTCGTTCTTTAGATACAGATATTCGCTACGGTAAAGCCGTTGATGATGGCGGCCTTTATAATGGCAAACTCAACTCTTCCTATGTAAACCTGAACGCCACATATAACTTCAATAATGCTTATGTTGGTTTTGGTTACAACAAAGTAAGTGGTGATGATTGGAATGATAGTGTGGGCGATCAGGGTAATGCGGGTACTTTTAACTCTTCACTGTCACAGTGGGCTGACTATGATACCGAGGGTGAGCAGGCTTACCTGATCACCGCCGGTTATAATTTTGCCGATCAGGGCCTGCCTGGATTAAGTATCGACGCTTATGCCGCAAAAGGCTCCGATTCTAAAACTTATGGAAGTGATTTTGATCGTAATGAATGGTCTACCTACGTTTCCTATAGCTTTGATGGTAAGTTAAAAGGACTGTCCATCGCATGGTTGCATGTGAATTACAACTTTGATGGCACAGCATTAAAAGATATCGCCGGAAGCGACACGAAAAAAGGCGACGTTGAAAAGAGCCGCGATACTTCAAACCGTTTCTATCTGAAGTACTCTGTTGCTGTTTTCTAAGCACTGCTCAAAAGCGCTAAAGTAAAATACCTGAACCCTGACATCCTCCTCCAGCGATCTGACTGGAGGAGGATTTTCTTTAACAGTCCGCCTTAAATGGGTGACTGCTCCCCACCCTATCGGGTGAGGCTTCTGATTTCTTAGGCAGCAACCGACAGTATGCCGGATTTACGCAAGCCTCCATCAGCAGAAACGGACAGTCCTTCCGCCTTTAATTTCAATATGCCTTGCTTCTTGATATTGCGAGCTGCATTAATATCCCGGTCATGGATAGCACCACAGCTACACTCCCATGATCGGATTCTCAATGGCATTTTTTCCTGTTTCAAATCGCAGACTGAGCAAGTTTTAGAGGATGCAAACCACTGGTCTATCTTCACCAGATGTTTACCTTCCTGCTTTGCCTTGTATTCGAGTTTGGTTATCAGTGAATGCCAGCCAGCATCAGCAATAGAACGAGCAAGGCGCTTGTTCTTGAGCATGTTTTTAACTTTCAGTGTCTCCACAATCACCGCTTGGTTTTCGTCGATGAGTTGTTTTGATAGCTTATGCTGAAAATCATTACGGGCAAAGGCTACACGCTCATGCGCCTTTGCCACCAATAAACGGGCTTTGTGCCTACCTTTTGAGCCTTTCTTGCAGCGAGATAGAGCCTGTTGTTTTCTTTTCAGGTTACGTTGTGCTTTTTTCAGAAAGCGAGGATTGCCAGTCTTATGGCCGGTACTGGTGATAGCCAGATCAGTAATCCCCATATCAACACCGACAACCTGATTAGCTTCAAGATTATCAATCTGTTTTGGTTGTTCCTGGGTATCATCAGCCAATATGGAGGCAAAATACTTGCCGGTTAGCGTTCTGCTCAGGGTGATAGACTTCACCTTACCCACTATTTCACGATGCACTTTAGCCCTTATGGGCTTGCACTTGGGGATTTTTATCCAGTTATCGCCCACAGAGACAGACGTACAATGGTAGCTACTTTGCTTGCCATGCTTTTTCTTGAAGCGAGGAAATCTTGCCTGCAATTTGGGATTGAAAAAGTTTTGAAAGGCCGTATCCAGATTGATAGTGGCCTGTTGCAGTGCAATAGAGTCAGCGTTTTTCAGCCATGAGTACTTTCGGCTTTTCTTGGCTTTTGCCAGCAAGGGCTTCAGGTGTTTTTTGGGAGAAAGGCTCTGCCCACGAGCCTTGTAATAATGAACCTTAATAGCCAGGGCCTTGTTCCATACGAACCGCACAGCATCAAACTGACGGTCGAGAAATTCCGCCTGCTCTGATGTTGGATAGATTCGTACTTTGGTGGCTCTCAGCATGGAACGTTATTTCAGTGCTCATTAATATAAGCTTTATATTACATGTATTTGAAAGAGGTTTTCAGTGTGCGCACACAATAAAGATTTGCTTAAAGGGTATCTTCGCAAACGACATAGCGTTACCAAGCTGGTTGTTCATTTGGTGTTCACGACAAAGTACAGGCGAAAGCTTTTTGATGGCTATATGATCAAGCAGTTACGGGAGTCGTTCGAGAGTGCATGTGAAAAACTGGAATGCCAGTTACTTGAAATGGATGGCGAAAAAGATCACGTACACCTGTTGGTGACCTACCCACCAAAACTGGCTATCAGTGTCATGGTAAATAATCTCAAATCAACATCATCAAGACGATTGCGAATGCTGAATACCCACCTTACTGCTCAGAGCAAAGCAGGCTTAATGTGGTCAAGGTCTTACTTTGCTTGCAGTGCTGGCGGTGCAACTATCGAGACTCTGAAGGACTACGTTAATAGCCAGAGTACACCAGATTGATGGCGGAAGGCTCTGCGCCTTCCCGTCTTATATCCCCGCCCGCATTGGGCGAGGGTTTACGACGATATTGCTAAATAGCTTCTTAAATATTCCAACAGGCTGATATGATGAACGAGCTGCCAAAGTTCTAACTTCAGCATCAAGATAAACCGGAGCCGGTACCAGAATATGTCTGTAAGCATTCAGCCCGATTTACGATCAGCCCTTTCCCGTCTGATTGAGCTGCCTTCTGTCAGCTCTACCCAACCGGCACTGGATATGGGTAATCTGCCCGTCATTCATGAGCTGGCGGACTGGTTTGACAGCATGGGGTTTCAGTGTGAAATCATGCCGGTTCCGGGACTCTCCGGGAAAGCTAACCTTATTGCCACCCTGGGGCAGGGTCCGGGAGGGCTGGTTCTGGCCGGACACACTGACACCGTTCCCTACAACGAACAGCTCTGGCAAACCGATCCTTTCAGGCTGGTAGAAAAAAACAATCGCTTTTACGGGCTTGGCAGTTGTGACATGAAGGGCTTTTTTCCATTGATTATGGAAGCTGCCAGAGCGTTTAGAGAAGACGACCTGAAAGCCCCTCTGATTGTCCTTGCGACAGCAGACGAAGAGTCTTCCATGTCAGGCGCAAGGGCCCTGGTAACCGCAGGACACCCCGAGGCTCGTTATGCCGTCATCGGGGAACCCACCGGCTTAACTCCGATTTATATGCACAAAGGCATTATGATGGAACGCATCCGGGTGGTGGGTCAGTCAGGACATTCCAGCAATCCGGCGCTGGGGAAAAATGCGCTGGAAACCACGCACAAAGTGATTTCCGAAGTGATGGCCTTCCGGGCAGAGCTGGCTGAGCAATACAATAACCCCGGATTTTCCATTCCTTCCCCCACCATGAACCTTGGCTGTATTCATGGTGGTGACAACCCCAACCGTATCTGTGGGCAGTGCGAGCTTGATTTTGATGTCCGGTTATTGCCCGGTATGGATAGCAATGACATTCGTTTAAAACTGAATAACAGGCTGCAACCTATTGCCCGTACCGATAACGTAACGCTGAACCTGGAACCCATCCAGGCCTGTGTTGACCCATTTTCAGGCCTTGCCGACTCTGAGCTGGTTAAAACCTGTGAAACACTGACCGGACATAAAGCCCAGTCCGCCGTGTTCACGACAGAGGCGCCTTTTTTCAGCCAGATGGGAATGGATACTGTGGTTTTGGGTCCTGGTGATATTGATCAGGCTCATCAGCCGGATGAATTTCTTGGCCTTGACCGGATCGAACCGACAATAAGTTTGTTAAAAGCCCTGATCAGGCAGTATTGTCTCAAATGCCCATAGCGCAAGAAAAACAGCAATCAACGAAGAAGATAACTATCTGGCAAGCTTGTGAATGATTTCAGCCCCGAATACGTAAAGTTCTTTCGTCAGTCTTCTCCCTATATTCATGCCCACCATGGCAAAACATTTGTCATTACGCTGGGGGGAGAAGCTCTGGCCCATGAAAATCTCACCAACATCATTAATGACATTGCCCTGCTGAGTAGTCTGGGGGTGCGTATGGTGCTGGTCTATGGCGCACGCCCCCAGATTGAAAGCCGACTGAAAGAAAAAGGGCTTAAGTCAGCCTATTACCAGAACCGCCGCATTACCGACAAACAGAGCCTTGAGTGCGTTATGGATGCCGTGGGTAATCTGCGGGCATTGATTGAGTCACTTCTGTCTTCCAGCCTGGTCAACTCCCCCATGCAGGGTGCCAGCATTCGTGTTGTCAGTGGTAACTTTGTGACCGCTAAACCATTGGGCGTGCTTGATGGAAAGGATTTTCAGCATACGGGCGAAGTACGCCGCATTGATGACAAGGCCATCCACCAGCTGCTGGACAATAATTACATTGTGCTACTGCCCTGCCTCGGCCTGTCACCAACAGGCGAAGTGTTCAATATTGAAGTAGAAGAACTGGCGACCCATACCGCTATTCACTTAAAAGCTGAGAAGCTTATTCTGTTTGGCAGACATGGGGGAATAACCAGCGAGGACGGTCAGTTAATCAGCCAGTTATCCCCAGCCACTGCAAAGCAGTATCTGGATAAGCTGGGACAGAAGGATGACCAGCTTCATCTTGCACGCCTCTTGTCGTCTTCTATCAATGCCTGTCTTGGTGGGGTAGAGCGAGCCCAGATGGTGAATTTTCAGGAAGACGGTTCCCTGCTGCTGGAGCTTTTTACCAGAGATGGCAGAGGCACAATGGTATCCCACGATCGTTATGAGGAAATTCGCACAGCCACCATTGAAGATGTTACCGGCATTCTTGAACTGATCAAGCCTATGGAAAAGGCGGGCGTTCTCAGGCGTCGATCCAGAAAAGAGCTGGAACGGGAAATCAGCCTGTTCCGGGTCATTGATCTTGATGGCACGATAATTGGCTGTGCAGCCATTCACCCTTTCTCCGGAGAGAAAACAGCCGAACTGGCCTGTCTGGTAGTGCACCCGGAATATCGCAGAAATCAGCGTGGAGATAGCTTGTTGGAAGCGATTGTAGAACAGGCAAAACAACAAAAGTTCGAACAGGTTTTTGTTTTAACGACGCAAACCATCCACTGGTTTATGGAGCGGGGCTTTAAAGAGGTAGACGCTAAGGCACTGCCACCTGAGAAAAGACGGCAGTACAACGTTAAACGGCAATCGAAAATACTGGCTCTGGCCATTTAACCTTAGCGCGAAGTTGCAGCATTCAGTACATTCTGAACTGCGACTTATTTACCCTGATGAAGGGGTGGGTTGTAGATATCTTATGATTTATTTCGTATTCATTGGCTTTGGCATAGGCATAGCCTGGTGTCCAGGTGGCGGGATAAGGTTTTCCTTCCAGTACAAAGGACTTAACAATAACCAGGTTATGATTCGATTTTATGCCAAAATGCTTCAGCAGAGAAACCATGTACGTCAAGGTGCCACAAAATCTTTCCCTGTTAATTTCCTGAATTGAACCGCTGTATTGAAAATCAGACGGTTTAGTGACGACTCTCGGCTTAACAGGCTGTGGAAGTTCTGTTTCAAAAGTAGAAAGCAGATTAGTGCCATCATCCGTTTCATTTCTATCTTGACAGGCATATTTCGCAGCCTCTTCAAGCTGCCGCAAGGTCAGGTGAGAACGAAGCCCCATATGTACGGTATAGTCGTAAAAGTAACCACTCAGATAATAAGTGTCTGGCATTCTCCAATCAACAGCCTCTTCGTCAGACCGCCAGAAAAGTCGTTTTGCATGTTTGGATTCATCATCTTCTTTTGAAAACAGGCTATCCATCGCTTGTTGGCATTCAAAGTAGTTTTTATGCCTCCTTTCACAAGGTCGAGTCTCTGCCTCTGCAAATTTTTGCTCATAGTTTTTATAGGCCAGATTTAATCCAAACCCCATTTTTGATTCTGTAATTACTTCGTTATTATTTTTCTGAATAAGACCATGTTCAAAAGACAGCAAAGCTTTATCTTCACTTTTTTCAGGATGCAAAATCTTGTTTTTTAATACTACAGTGTCGTCAGTGTCTATTTTTGTTTTCAGGCTAAAAGCCAATTGAGCAGATTTCCCACCCAACTCAACAATACCGTAAGACTGTTCAGAATGATCCAAGCGCCCATAAATGTAATTCACTGCCAGCCAGTTGTAGGCACCTTCCATTGAACCATCAAGTACTTTCATTTCAATATCATATTTTTTTTCATTGATACCAAGTTGTTTAAGTTTTTCCCTGATCATTCTGAACATTTTCCTGGCAGACTCTTCATCCGCTCTTCTACCGGCTGTAGCTCCAAGAAAAAAATATGACTTGCACTTATCGCCACAATCATCTTTTTTCAGTAGGCCTGCTATGAGTTGTGCAGACTTATCATCAACTCCACCATTCTCCAGACTAAGCACACCAGCTTCATGCATTGGTGACTGTTTTATTAAGCGAAACTCTTCATGCTTAAAATTTCTGCCAAACAAAAAAGACACCAACCTTGACCCTGTACTGCCATCATCCAGCACAACAATTTTACGGATTTCCTGATATTTCTGTACATCTTTAGAAGAAAATTCTTTAGCAAAAACAATAAACGATAGGGGCAATAGCAAGAGAATAGTAAGGTGCTGTAACTTTTTGGGGAGAGCTGAAAAAAAATTCAAGTACGCTATTTTTCCTTTTAATTTGCAGAACACCCAAAAAAGCCGTAAAGGTAATAAAAGCATTGCTAATCCTTGATCTTTCTATCTTTAAAATTTTGCGAACTTAAAAGATAGTCAAAAAAGCATTATTCACCAGCGATAATGTCCGCCATTCTGGAATCAAGATACTGAGTTTTGGTTTGAATACTACGATGCAATTCACCCACAGCTCCAGCCATCATTTCCCTGATCCAGAACTCATATTTTTTCCGCTTCAGAATCATAATTGCAGCCTCGTAATCATCCATATATTCATAGGGTCTGCCGTAAGGATTTTTGTCGCTCAGTTCTTTTTGCAGTTTCATTTCATCCACAAGCTCTTTGTGATATTTGTGCAGTTTAAGCACTTTTTCAATAAAATCCGGTAAATTGTCTTTCGCAAGACGCCGTGTGGTATTGACCTCTTCGCGCCCTGTTCGAAACCTACGCCAGAGGCCAAATCCTGTTGTTGCTTTTTTTCCTTTCTGAATCGCTTCAAAGCGGTGTTTATTGATTCTCGTATTCACCTGTTCCAGTAAAAAATCCACTGTAAAGAAAAAGCCAAATGTTGCCAGCCCTTGAAAAGAGGGTTTTGGCATCAAAGGCATGACCTCCATCCTTGGTGCCCCCTGAATACTGGACCACCCTAGCTTCAACCCATGAGTCAGTGTTGAGTTAACCGTATCTCTCAGTAACTTCAACATATAAAGGCCAACCCCATCCTTAGCAACATGGGTAGCGGTTTCAGTATGACGATTCAGCATCTCTCTATCACTGTCATTGCTGGCCAGCTCTGGCATTTCCTGATCGATAATCTGCTGATATTCTTCCAGTGCCTGCTGCCGCTCTGCGACTGGAATCCCCCCTTTTTTTGAAAACTGTGGAAAAATACTTTTCAGCCAGCCCGATTTGTTGGTGACCAGATGAAATGCCCTTTCTGTGACTCTGGGATCATTGGCAGCCCGGTTAAACAACGCTTCCCGCCGGGCCGGATTCATTCTGGCAAACTTGCCATCCCACAAGTCACTGACGCTGTTTTCCCACTCCTTATCCATTCTGCCAAGGTCTGCTGTAACGGTGGTATAAAGAACGTCGTATAACCTGAAAGCCTTCCTGATATTCTCACGCCGGTGCAGATAACGGGCTTTTCCTTCTTCGAGCTTTATTACATCATCCAGAGAATGAACATCCGGGTTCATTGCCAGGCGGGCTTGTGCGTCCTTTTCCAATTCCGCATAAGCGTTATAAATGCGCCCAAGGGTTTCATGGCTACAGATATAACGCAGGCTGCGCATAAACACTCTGAACTTCTTCTCATCCAGCTCACTGATAAAGTCAAACTCAGAACCGTCCAGCCGGAAGTCTCCGGACACTTGCATTCTCTGAATCGCTTTAAGCGCCCGTACCATTCTCACGGCATGGGTAATGCCACTCCAGAGAGCGTAGTAACCAATGTAGTAAATAAGGTTCAGTACTGCCGCCATGCCACCACTGCCCACACCAAGAAAAAAGGTACTGAAGAGGGTTCCCAGTCCAGCCATAAGAGCTTCTTTCTTGTTCCTGAGCGCTTTTCGTTTAAGCCGGTTTAACAGATCATGACGAGGAATTTTTATTCCTTTGCCATTATCAACGACCGTTCTAATGTACTTTTTATCTTCCCGATCCAACTCGTAGCGACTCTGTTGGGGTGGCTCCAGTCCCGGTGGCGTTGTCGCCGGACTGGTCCGGTCAAACGTCATCAAACCATCAGGCTTGTCTGGAAAATCCATCTGTGTTCGGTCAGAGGTTGATGGCTCGCTGAAGTGCCAGCGGATCCGGTTTTTGACTTCAAGAATGCGTTCAAACGTTATGTCCCGGTCTTTTCTCAATCCCTGGGAGTCGGCAATTTCAGCAACAACATCCTCAGCAGCCTCCCGGTTAACCCGGTAATGACGAATCACAGTATCAACAAAATGAGGAATCAACGCTCTCTGCAGAAAGCCGGTTGGCAAGCTCCGGTCTTGAGAAAGGAAGCGATAAGCCAGCTCTGTGGTTGAAAGATCAATGTCCGCCCTGATCGTCTCCAGCATATTTTTCCGAACGGACCGGGAACCCCCCGCCAGCACTTCATGCTTCTGGTTATTGATGGTCTTGCACTGAACCTTACCAATATCATGCAGGTGCATCACACAGGCAATTTCGTAATCCCTGATATTGCGGTGAAATTCATCGGGAATGCGACCAGAGGCTTCTTTACAAAAAGAATCATAAAGACTCAGGGCTCGATCGGCAGAAGGTTTTCCAAACAGTAAACGCTTAATACCACGGGACAAAGAAGCCATGGCTGAGACAATATGCCCCTTCCAGGTCTGATATTCCGAAACTTCCAGCTTGCGGCTGTTCGGATTTGACAGGGGCGGCAATGCCGGAGCTGGCCTGACATCCGAATGGCTGTCAGCCCTGAATCTATCCATACCTCTCAATCCCTGAGACAGTTTAATTCGGTATGACGCAGATTTTTTTATTCTTGTTTGTGCAAAAAAAAAGACCTTTAAATTATATAAATGAATAAAAAAATCTTTTTGTAATAACTTTTAAACTATAGAAGGGAGCAGCCGGGGTCAGATTTGTGGTGGGCATCAGGGAATGCTGCTTCTTTCACAGGGAAAGTGACGGAAATCATGACTCCCAACGACTTACCCACAAGCTGCTATTTTTGGTTGCTCAGGCAGTTTATGCATCATCCCAAAGCCATGATGCACAACTTCCACAGATTAATACCAAGGCTAAAGTATGAGCAGGGTAATAATTAGTGCGATATTGGTCATGTTGCTTGCTTCTTTTCAACACCATGCTGTTGCCGATGAACAGGATACCGAAACAACCACCTCTAAGAATTTCACATCGTTTCCAGAAGGGCTAAAGGGCTATTTGGACAATTGCCGAAAACAATACAGGAAAGAGTACCAAGGAAAATGTCAGGAACATAACCCAAAAACATCCCGACCAGAATGCCAAAAGGAATATGAACGTGACTTCGTGAAAAAATGCATGAGAGCTGATCCAAGATCTAAAATTTTGCGGGAAGAGTTAGAAAATCTTCTATTTTATGAAAATCTTTCCCTTTTTGTCTCGCTTTCCTTTTTTATACTATCGCTGAGGTGGCCGTGCGCACTACTGCTTCCATTAGCCTTTGAAATTATTCATTATCTCGAACTTCTTCCAGCCTATACTGATGAAAAATTTGAAAATGCGACTCTGGCTGTTTACCAATCATTTGAACAAATGTTCCAGTATATAAATACAAGCCTTACTAACGAAATAACACGAGCTTACCCAAATCTCCCGCGATTTCCCCAGTTAAATAACGCCGGTGGCTTTATCAGCTTTGCCGGTGACACGACTTACCGCCGGTATTTTGCTCCTGGCACCCAATTATCTCCCCGAATTCTACTCAATAGTCTGTCTGTTATGCTGGCAACCGGTTACAGCAGCACCCTGTTGGCGAAAGAGGTTGCCACGCTAGGATCTACCACGACCAGTCGCAGTACTCTGTTTGCCCTGACTACGGCACTGCTACCCATAACTGTTAACAGTTTGTACAGCTGGTCAATGGGCCAGCGTCTGGGAGCAGAACAAATTCGAACCGACAGTCCGGCCATTAACAAACACTTTTATCTGGAAATAAGCTATGCCCCGGATGGTAGAAACCAGATGCTGACGGTTTGCCCAATTAAAGCCCCAACCGGAGATACAGACCCCCTTCCTGCCCCCTGGGACTCGTTATACCGTTCACTGACAAGCCACGCGATCACATCCGTACAGTTATCCTGGCATAGCCCGAATGGTAAGCCCACCGCCCTCCTGGCAACATTTACCAAAAAGGATAACCAGCAATGGCAGCACAAAGTGCCTATCAAAAATGCCCACATTCTGACTGAAAGCATTGAATGGTTACTGCATCATGAAATGGGCAGTTTTCTGAGCCAGAAAGAAAAAGCGCCACTATTCATCACCAGCCTGTTGAAAAAAGAGACTCTTTTCGACACCGTTATAGCACTTAACGAACCGTCTCCCGAAGCGCTTTCTCTTAAGGCGCAATCCCTGCTCATGCCCATCACGGGCATGAATAACAATACCTCTTTCAACAGAGAACTAAGCGCAGAACTATGCCAACCCGATTCTCAACCCTCCTGCGCCATGCAATACCAGCTAAAGTGGCGACCATTACCCTACCCCCACTACCAACCCTCGATTCAAATTGGAAAACTTCCTGCCCGTTCACCGGCCCCCTTCGTACTGATGGAGCAGCTTAATGAACTCAACAAGGCTGAGTTAATGGTGACACTGGGAGAAAAAACGTTACTAACGACACTTCAATATCTGACGGCACAAAAATGGCACACAGCAGAGCGTTACCCGACTGACTCCCCAACCACAGCCATCCTCCATTCGGTTGAAGATCGCAGCATGAAAATAGCCCTGAATAATGGTTTTCAGCCTCATCCGTGGAACTGGCTATTGGTCATCGAACACTTTTCCAAAAAGGCAGACATGAGTCAGCTCGATCACCTGTTCCTCATGATGAAAAGCCAAAATACCCAGACCAGAACACCTCTACAAAAACTGCTGATTCTGGCGACTGAGCAACAGAAGACATCCCCTGCAGTTATCGATTCAATCTTTGACCATATCGACGACGATCAGAAACCCTACGCCTTGAAACAGCTGCTCCAGCAGAGGTCAGAACATGTTGTTCACCTGTTCAGCCGCATGCCGCCCAATGGGCGCCGTGAATTTTTGACCAGCCAGCTGGATAGCGACTCTGAACAACTTTTTGCCCAAATCAGAAGCAGCAACACCCATGAGACAGAGCTATTCTTTACCGCCCTGTTTGATGTTCACACTGTTACCCCAGTCCCCGTCATCCAATTTGCCGAAGCTTTTGTCAACTTCCTGTCAGAAGAAGAAACTTATCAGCAATTAATTACCCTGTCGTCATTGCCGGGCGTGCCAGAAAAACTGGTTCTCCCGTTCATCACCCGCCTGTTGAATACAGCCACTAGCGAAGTACTGGCCGATCTCAAACAGCGGTTTGACCAGAAGACTCTGGCAGAGGCTGTCTACCATTCATTTTTAAACCATGGCCCGGCAATAATGAACATCCTGCCTCAGCTGGACGATACCATCGTCGTAGAAGCGCTCAGCAAACTTGAAGAGCATGACTGGGAGATTGAACCCGGGCTGCGCCAGCATTCCCTGACCATCCTGAAGCACTTAAACCTTACTCCTTTAAACCGGCTGGAGGCTGTCGCATCTAACCAGAACCGCATCGCCGCCAGGAACCTGATGAACACAGGAACGCTGTCAACCCAAGCCCTGAAGGAAGTTATGGAAAAGGAAGATACAGAAATGTTCGGCTTCCTGTCTGAGTTTGACCCGGAAGGGTTCAGCCAATCTCCCCTGAGCACCCTGGACACCGATCCGGATCGATTCAAGACACTTTATCAGAGCCTGCCTTCCTCAGTTGTCAGTCACTTTATTGCCAAAGCACTGGGGCAGAATTTCAGCCCGGAGAGAAAAAAATGGTTGCTAAGCCTGGGCAATGAGCAGGACACAGGTGTCGGCGTTCATGCTTACCTGAAAAGCGTTCAGCAGCCTCTCACTGACTGGGCGATTACTCCACCCGGTGCGCTCATTGTGGCGACTCTTAGTGCTTTTCGGGAGCAGGATACATTTTTACTGGGTGAGTTAATCAGAGCGGCATCCAGACAATACCAGAACCCGAACCCAGACTTCAGCCCCTCCCCGTTGCTGAAAAATAACTTTAATGCAGGCGATATAAAAGCACTGACCACAACCCTCAAAGGCATCGCCGAAGCGCCTCCGGGTATCAGTCCCGATGATATGACCAGAGCTATGGCTCACCTGATCATTTATGCCAACCTCTCCCAAAAACAAGTCCAGCAACTGTTCAGAGCCCTGAATGTTAGTGAGTCATCACAGTTGGTGATTGAACTGGGTAAACGCTTTCAGGAGGCTCCCCTGATAAGCAAAGTCCTTTCAGGCATGACCCAGAAGCAATTACGAAGCTACCTTGAGACCATCATCCAAGCTCAGGAGCATGACTGGTATATTCTGAAAAACTGGAACTATCTGGCTCTGATCAGGCTCAATCAAATAAACCTTGAAGCGATACTGGCTGCCGCTTCCGGCAACTCCCGCAGGGAACTCCTTTCTGAGTGGGCTGCCACCATCAACAATTCCTATATGGCTATAGCAACTCTTGAGTCATGGATGGAGTGCGATATGTGCCTGAAATTGTTCTCCGAGCCAGTTACCCTGGAGTGCGGCCATACATTCTGCAAAAAATGCGCAGTTGATAACAGGAAACGGCGGCCTAACTGTCCAATGTGCAAGACTTGCTATAAAGACCCCACCGAACACGCTCCAAACTTTGCCATTAAGCGAGTTGTAGAGTACATACATCAGCAACATCAGGAGGAAGAAAACCCGGATCAGGATATACTCCCAGACATATATACAATACCTTCTGGATTTAAGTTTTTTTCCCGGCGAAAAGCATGTACCCCGTCTCATTAGCAATGAATTACATTCCAGAAGGCATGGCTGTTATTCAATATTTCAAATATTCAGCGGGGTGTCATCGTTTATAACGGAGACCGGGTATTGCCCTTCTCCGATCAGTTAATGGCGGTACCGGTGGGGTGTTTGTTTTGTTCTGGTGGGAGTTAAACCGACAAGGTTCAGTCATCCGTTTTTCAGGCACAAAAAAACCGCCGGTTCCCGAAGGAGAACAGTTGGTTTTTATATCAAATTCGTTTCATTGCATTGCATTGCGATAAACCTCGTTGCGCTCGCGCCTGCCTACGGCAATCACAACAATCACAATCTCTTTATCTCTGACCTCTCTTTCAGTGCGTCTTCCTTGAAGACTACCTCAAAGGTCATCAAAATCGACCGTTATCCCTTTCTGCCCTCTGCGTTCCTCGACGATTTTCGCCAGCTCTATATCATCCAGCCGATCCAGAAATTCTTCCCGCTTATTGGCTTTCTCCAGCCGACGCAACGCATCCCTGATCAGCTCACTCACTGACTGGTAGCGGCCTGTATTGACCTGCTCCTCAACAAATTGATCGTAGTACTTACCCAGAACTACGGACGTATTTCTAGCCATACTTTAGCCTTTTGTATTACTTGTTAGTAAATATTAATACAAAATGGCTATTTTGCTAACTTCGCTGGTTCAATTGCGCATTCAACCGTCCGGGAAAATCTGGCTATTCAGACTCATCCTCTTCAGCAGTTTCTTGATCCGCTTGGTCAGGAATCACCTGACCGGACTCAATTGTGTAACGAAAATATACGACATTTTCCTGTTGTTGGCCGTATAGTATTTTTTCGTCTTTAATCCAGTGAAACAAGGCTGACCCGGATGAATATTGCTTTCCGAAAGGGTTAAGTTCTATGAAATAAATATCATCGTCTGTTTCGTTAATGGCAAGGTCAATGGAATAGGAGGAGGTGTGGGTTATAGAAGGAACTACTGTTTTGTGAACGTATTCTATAATCTGCCGAGCCCACTTTTCGACCTGAGTCTGCCTTTCTTCCAACGGCATATTCATTAACAGCTCATTTCGTTGGTAAAGATTTTGTTGCGATATGGCGGTAACCCGACCACCGTGTACAAATACCCGGAACTCCTTATCCGGGTTCAGCTTCTTCCACGGAAACAAATAAAGATTTATTTTTCCAGGCAACTCGCCTTTCATACCATCGTAACCAATAGGTTTAATCGGGGTGTGTTTTGTGACATCGGCGGTTGGCAGAGAGAGATAAAGTTCCCTGGCACTCTTGTAAACTCTATTACCGTTTATTACTTCTTCGCCATTGGCAATTATTGGTCGGGTCCCTTTTAGAGAACACAGGTCTGTACGTACAAACCATTCTCCCTGTTTTAGTTGCTCATCTAACTGGCCATAAATATTCAGTTCTCCCCTTTTTTTCAGGATCTCCATCATCTCCTCTTTATCCTCTACGGACTCCTGATAATCCCCGGATAAACTTCCTGTCAAATGAAAATGGTTTGCTGCATCTATCATTACCTTAACTGTTTGCGGTTTGAGCTCATATCGCTTGTAGTCTTCGCCTTCAATCCCTTTAAGATGAACCCAATGTTCAGTGTTACAGGCTTCGCTTACCGCTTCATAGTCTTCTGGTTTCCCATTTTCCCAGTGGTTGTTTGAGTTGTAATTCCTGCGCGCGGGGCCGTCTTCATTAACTTCATGAAGGTAATGGGGCTTCTGAATAATCAACGCTGTTTTATGGCGCTCATCTGTGGCTGCTACTGACACGCTCGTTGAATAAACGTGATGGTTTGATACTGCGGACGCATTGATTCTGGTGGCTAACAGAATGTCAGTGACAGTACTGTCACTGGCTTCGGAAGGTGACAAGGGAGAAGTCGTAACGCTTCTTGTTCCTGCCAGTTTATTCAGCGGCAGTGAGGTGCTATGGGCATGACTCACTGAAGGCTCAGGATAAAGTTCCAGCGAGTTATGCAATGGCACCAATAACTCCTGATCCTCATAGCTCCTGCTGCTTTTCACGTAATAGGATTGCATTGGTGGTGCAGAGGATTTGCTGTCTGATTTTTCGCTGATATAGATATAACCGGTAGAGGTCATAATCTTTTCTGAAGGAGTGGACTCAATGTCTGAGTTTTTTATTTCAGTCAATTCTTCTTTACTGCTGAAAGGGAACAGCCAGTCAAAAGTGATAACCTTTCTGGTATTAAACGTCAGGTAAGTCTGATTCGTGCTAATTGATGGGGGCGTTCTGGTAAAAGACGACAGATAATCACTTTGTTTGCTTTGAATTAAGGGCTCAGTGTTAAAAACCGGCGGGTTGTAGAGCTTTTCATTTTTTAAAGCAGGAGCATGACTGGCATCGTGATCAGATAACACCTGCTGGCCTGATGCAACTGAACACCAGAACACAATTATTGCATGAATGAAAAAAGCAGTTTTTTGCAAATACAATCTAATTTTGACCATAACGCTTTTTATTCTCTGTTATTAGTTAGTGAGACTCACGCTTCCGCTTGCCGATTGTTTATCACTTCAAACGTAAAACCCCTTAGGGGCGCAGCATTCAATGTCTTACCGGGCTTTTGGCGGTTGGCTATTAGCTGCTCAGACAGCCAACCACCAAAAGCTAATAGCCAACAGCGGTATATTCTAACCTTCCGTTCCCCTTACTTTGAGTGAGGGGATGTAAGTTCAGCTTGCAAAGCAAGCTCTCTGTACTATCTTTTTTTGTCTTGGATGTTTTAGCGATTACGCTGCCAAGACAGGAAAGTAAAAAACTAAATTACCTCCGTTGTTTGCCCGTGTCGTTTACTCGACAATCTTAACCGTAGGGCAAGAAAGCGAATAAGGTGTGTCCCGCTACTGGTAAGGGATGCACTGCGGCAGGGCATTGCCGTCTAGCTGTAGGAATCCTCGTCGTTTACGGCGAGGAGGATGTCAAAGTTGTTTTTATCGTCTGGTCAAATAAGAACCTTCTCCAGTACCAAAAAGTAGAGGCAGCCATTAATATCATAACTGCCGAATAATAGGTCAGTCTGTGGATTAGAGTGTCAAGAAGCCTTACGATCCAACACCAGATAACTGAACGTCAAAGGTTCTTCGTCTTCAGACTGCATATCCTGCCGGGCGGTTTCTATCCAGTCACTGTCGTTAATCTCCGGAAAGAAAGCATCGCCTTCAAAGCTCTGATAAACCCTTGTCAGATAAAGCCGGTCCGCCTTATCCAGAGCCTGCTTATAGATTTGCGCACCACCAATGATCATCACCTCGTCATTGCCATTGATCAGGGCAATATCTTCTGCCAGCGTCAGCGCATCGCCGAGACTGTGAACCACTTTTACACCCTCATGGTACCAGTCTGCATCCCGGGTGATGACGATATTGGTGCGTCCGGGCAACGGCTTGCGCAGGGAGTCAAAGGTCTTACGCCCCATGATAATCGGCTTACCCATGGTCACTGCTTTGAAATAACGCAGGTCACCAGGCAGATACCAGGGCATTTTGTTGTTAATGCCAATTGCGTTGTTTTCCGCAACGGCAGCAATCATGGCTATTTTCATTTATTTAGCAACAGATAATTGAGTTTTATTGAACACTATTGTGTTGATGAAGCTGCTCAAATTCAAGGAGGTAATGAACGTTGCCATTAGTCCCCCCTGAAGGTTCAGCTGAGGTGGGGTATCAGGCACGGCATCTCCTTTGAATGAGTGGATGCACTATCCAGAGGGCAAAGGCGAGCATACGATAAAGGAGCTTTTTTCAGTTTATCATCTATCCTAATTATATGTTTTTTCTATATATATTCTACAAGTAACCAGTTCTATCTTCGTGGTTGAGCATTTATCAAATGTATAGTCAATTTAGGCGTTTCCTATGCCAAATCTAACCAGAAGAGCACCTTACTACACAGTCAAAAGAGTAATCCGACAGCCTGACTCTCTCAGGCAACATGGCACTCTTCCCAGAAGCCCTAAGCACAGTGGACTGGGAATAACGCTTGCGTGGTTGAATTATAATCTGTTCTATCAGAATGACAGAGTGGTGTGGTCAGCGACGTGCTCAGACGAATCTCTTCAAAAGGCCGCCATGATCGACGCAGAGATTACTGGTGATTTAAACGCAGTCTACAGGCTGGATGATTTTAGAGCTTCTATTCCACGTTATGATGTCCATGTATTATTTGATATCGTCCGTCGTGTATGTCAAAACCCCAGGTATGTCCTTGGCTTTACAATAAGGTTGCCAAAATTCAATCAGGTGGGGCCAATAAGTGACCTTCATCGTCTTATGGTAAGGCGCTCTAACTTCATGGGGATTGTTCTAAGGTTGAGCTCTTTGTCGGCAACATCAGGTACAATAGGTATTTGGAAAACCAAGCAAGATACCAGGGTTTTCGTCCACTCCACTGGAGAATATACTGTCTCCAACGATTTGTTGATGCCTTTTATTAATTATACGTTTTTAAGCTCTCTCTCACCCATAGGAGGGTTTACGAGCGCATGCCTATTTAAAGCTGAGCCGCTGGTACCTATATCATCAAAACAAATTAAAGGTGAGGTGGCAGGGGGTTCCGGAACCGCTGGAAGTTATCGATCCCTTTGAATAACACCGGACTTCACTCGGTTCGCGTCGCTAAAAATATTCCTGAATAAAATCATGAAAGCTTGTCACCATAATATGGGTGACTGTACTTTTACGCTTCCCGGATTTAATTGTGTGGACTTTGCTCAGGAGGTCCATGAAAAAGCATTACATTACTGTACGGGCATTTTGCAGGCAAAGTACAAGGGTGGATCGCAAATGGTGGAGATCGGCCCCCACTGTGCCTGCGAACCCGGTCAGCAGGACAAGGGGGGAATTCATCAACACCCAGAAAGCAGAAGGGTACTTTAAGGTTATTTTTTCTCCGGATTAAACACACCCACATTATCATGGCCTTCTTCACGAAGGTGCATAGCGTGCAGCTGGCTCATCACGCCTTTTTCACAGTACAGCAGGTAGTGTTTTTTTCGATCCAGTTCAGCAAATTTTGTTCGCAGCCGGTAGAAAGGTACGTAAATCACTTCACGATCGGACATGGAGAATGGTTTAATCTCTTCTTCATCCGGGTGGCGAATATCAATAATGATTTCGCCCTGATCCACATGATCGACAACTTCTACTTCTTCACGGGTCAGGTCATCAGCAATAATGTCGCTGACGGACACAATACGACGCTCGGCAACCGCTTTATCCAGCTGAGCGAAATCAAAGCGTTCTTCTTCCGCTGCAATTTTTTCAGGTCTGGCTTTTGTCGTTGGATTTTTGGAGATAACCGCGCAGTACTCAGGAATGTTTTTAACAAACTCTTCAGTGCCAATACGGGCAGAGATATCAATAATATCCTGTTTGTCCATCGCCACCAGCGGACGCAACACCAGATGGTCTGTCGCTGCATCAATCACCGACAGGTTGGTCAGAGTCTGGCTGGATACCTGGGCTACTGCCTCACCCGTCACCAGAGCTTCTACGTGCATTTCTCTGGCGACGGATGTTGCGGCTCTCAACATCATACGCTTGAGGATTACCCCCATCTGGGAGTTATCCACATTCTTCAGAATTTCCTCAACGACTCCTTCAAACGGTATGGTGACAAACCGAACGTTATGGGATGAACCAAAACGGCTCCACAGGTAATAAGCCACTTCTTTAACCGCCAGTTCATGGGCATGACCACCCAGGTTAAAGAAACAGAAGTGTGTCCGAATGCCCCGCTTCATGGTCAGGAAGCTGGAAACCGTTGAGTCAAAACCGCCGGAAATCAGGGATAAAACAGGTTCCATAGAACCCAGCGGGTAGCCGCCAAGGCCTTCACCACGGGCTGTCTCCAGAAAATAACGGTTGCGTTTAATTTCAATTTTTACCGTAACATCAGGGTTCTTGAGCTTAACGCCGGTTGCCTCAGTCTGGACATTCAGGCCACCGCCCACCTGCTTTTCCACGTCAATAGACTGAAAATCATGGCTGCCCTGTCGGGCACAGGTGACACGGAAGGTTTTGCCCGCCAGGCGCTCACGAAAAGCAGGCAGGGCTTTTTCAAGAATGTCATCAATGGTGGTCAGGGGGTATTCGGTGACCTGCATCCAGTAGGCAATACCCGGGATATGACTCAGATGATCCCCGACTTCCGCCTGTAAAACAGGATCATCAGAAGAGGTCGTGACTTCGATAAAATCCCAGGTACCACGAACATCTACGCCCTCATCGGAACGTTTGAGGATGGTACGAATATTCTTCCGCAGCACTTTAATAAAGCGCTTTCGAACCGGCGTACTCTTAATCGTAATTTCCGGAAACAGCTTAATGATGAACTTCATGGTTCGGGCTACCGTGATCATGCCGCAGGCACACTGAAAACGATGAGTATTAAAGCTTACTGCAGCCTGACAGCAAAATATTGAGAGAAAAGTGGCGGAATTATACCGAAACACACGGTTGTGACATATCCCTCAAACCTGAGGGATAACCGCCCCTGCCACCAGCACCAGAGCATACAAACACCGATGGCCGTTAGTAGTCCACGCAATTTCACGATACACTAAATGCCGCCTGTTTTTGGGAGCAGCAAAATCAGGCAGTACAGGCTTTTTATGCTGCTATTTATGCACTAAGAGTTATGCGCTAAGAAGATTCAGCAAACCTGTTTTGCATCAATTTAGTGCATGGAAATGGTCTGGCATGTTTACTTTTAGTGCAATGTTTCAGGATTTAAATGAAAATCCTTCAAACAGCTGCACAAGAGGGCATGAAACCGCATTTTGAAAAGCTGGCACGTCGTTTGCTTTTCCAGATGCAGATCAGTCACACCTGTGGCCAACCATTGAGCCCGGCGGAAGATCACTCAATCAATTCAGCCATCTTAACGATGAAGGTTAACGCTGAAGATTGACGTTGAAGATCAGAGCCAAAAGCGATGCTCTCAGTTTTGAGCTAAGTCCTCTGGAGGAAATAATAAATGTCCAAGACCCTGAACCTGATCAAGGATCACGACGTTAAGTGGGTTGACCTGCGTTTTACCGACACCAAAGGTAAGGAACAGCATGTTTCCATGCCCATCAGTGAAGTAGACGGTGACTTCTTCGAACTGGGTAAAATGTTCGATGGCTCCTCTATTGCAGGCTGGAAAGGCATCAACGAATCCGACATGATTCTGATGCCAGACGACAACAGCTCTGTTATCGATCCGTTCACCGACGAAACCACCCTGAACATTCGTTGCGATATCGTTGAACCGGCTACCATGCAGGGCTACGAGCGTGACCCTCGCTCTGTTGCCAAGCGTGCTGAAGAGTATCTTAAGTCCACCGGCATCGCTGACACGGCATTCTTCGGACCAGAGCCTGAGTTCTTTGTATTTGATGATGTTAAGTGGAAAGTCGATATTTCCGGTGCCTCTTACGAAATCAACTCTGAAGAAGCTCACTGGTCCAGCAACGCCACCTTTGCTGACGGTAACACGGGTCATCGTCCAAAGGTGAAAGGCGGTTACTTCCCGGTGCCTCCGGTAGATTCTCTGCACGACCTGCGTGCCAAGATGTGCCAGGCCATGGAAGACCAGGGCCTGGAAGTTGAAGTACATCACCACGAAGTGGGTACTGCCGGTCAGTGTGAAATCGGCGTTAAGTTCAACACACTGGTGAAAAAGGCTGACGAAGTTCAAATTCTGAAATACGCCGTACACAACGTTGCCCACGCCTACGGCAAAACCGCCACCTTTATGCCTAAGCCTCTGGTCGGTGACAACGGTAGCGGCATGCACGTTCACATGTCTCTGAGCAAGGACGGCGACAACCAGTTTGCCGGCGACGGCTATGCAGGTCTGAGCGAAACCGCTCTGTACTACATTGGTGGTGTCATCAAGCACGCTAAAGCGATCAACGCTTTTGCCAACGCTTCCACCAACTCCTACAAGCGTCTGATTCCCGGCTTCGAAGCACCCGTCATGCTGGCATACTCTGCCCGCAACCGTTCGGCTTCCATCCGTATCCCTTACGTGAACAGCCCGAAAGCCCGTCGTGTAGAAGTCCGCTTCCCTGACCCAACTGCGAACCCATACCTGTGCTTCGCGGCGCTGCTGATGGCTGGTCTGGACGGTATCAAGAATAAGATCCACCCTGGCGACGCAGCGGATAAAGACCTGTACGACCTGCCAGCGGAAGAAGCCAAAGAAATTCCAGTCGTTGCTGAAAGCTTTGAGGAAGCCCTGGCCGCCCTGGACACTGACCGTGAATTCCTCACCGCTGGCGGTGTATTCACCGACGACATGATCGACGCTTATATCGAGCTGAAAAAGGAAGAGTGCCTGGCCGTCAGCCAGACCACTCATCCGGCAGAGTTTGACCTGTATTACTCCGTCTGAATACCGACATAAGAGGCAGAGTCATCTGCCTCTTAATTAAATATCCGCATCAGGATAAGCATTCTCTTTACAATGCTGCGGGATAATAACCTGCCATACTGATATCATCATGACGTTTCAACCAAGATAATGCTTGCGAATCTGAAAACCTGTTCTGCCTTTATATGTCTGTTATTTTTAGTCGTTGTGACAAACTTACAAGCAGATGAAGTTGAAATAGTAGTGTACTTTGATACGGACACTTTGGGATATGTCTACGGCAAACTCTATTGGGTAACACCCAATAAAGTTCGTTTTTTCAAGGATCATACAAGAGAAGAACGAATCGTTTCACGCTACTGCGATTTTAACAATATTGGCTATAGGCTGTGGTTCGACCAACCTGATGCGTCCCTTCTGCCAATGCATGTTTTCAGAGTTGCACCACCTCCTGCAACCTCCCTTCCTCTGCCTGATTTTCCAGAATCACAGAATTGTGAAGCAGGGTCATCGGCGGTTGAGTAGTATTCAACACTTTTGATGGTATGCTGAGAAACATGGAAGGAGAATCTCTCAATAGATTATTTGCGGATACATTTCAATGAAAATAAAGCCCTTGCCGCTGTTTCTGGTTCTAACCTTTCTTCCCACTCTCCTGAGTGCCGGGATTTACAAAACTGTCGATAAACATGGCAACGCTGCCTTCACCGACAAGCCTTCCACTAACCAACCCAGCGAACCCGTTACGCTAAAACCCACCACCAGCCTGCCTTCCCCACCCAACATACCCTACAGCCACTCCGCTCCCGAGCCAACAAAGCATGGCAAACCAGGTTACAACGTTTTTTCAATCAGCACTCCGGCTAATAATTCAACCGTTCGGAACAATGGCAACTTCACGATAAAAGTCAGTGCTCAGCCCAATCTGAACAGAGGACACAGAGTACGCTTTTTTATTGATGGTCAGGCTGTTGCTGGCCCACAAAGAGCGCTTAGCCATAAGGTCGAAAATATGAACCGGGGAACACACCTGATCAGGGCGGAGGTTCTTAATCATTCAGGAAAAGTGATTCAGACAACTGAAAGCACGGTACACGTGCAGCGCACTATCTACAGACCGCCTGCCCCCTGACACAGAGCTTTGACCATTAAATGCACCAAATTAGTGCATTCAATTTATATCTCTTTATAATCTACTGTTCAGCAAGCGTTACCCTGCATTTGTACCGCTATATAGTGCGCTCCGGGCAAACTGGTTCAATTATTGCTGAGTTCAATGATGACTGAACAGCTATCAGGGGATACATCACAATGTGTCGAACAATAACAACATCAGGGATGTTCAGATGATCGAACAATTTGTACTGGACAATCTTAATACTGCGGTGATTGCCCTTGATCCGGAATTAAGAGTCAGCTATCTCAACCATGCTGCTGAAAACCTGCTGGATATCAGTGAACGGCGCAGCTATAGCCAGCCTTTGGAGACACTGTTAACCCAGCCCGCTCTGGAAGATGACCTGAAGCGGGCACAGTCCCAGCAACAACCCTTCACCCGCCGTAAAGCCTGCATCCGTATCAACAGCGAACCGGTCACTGTTGATTACACCGTAACCCCGGTAGATTATTCAGACTTCAGTATTCTGCTGGAAATACACCCAAGGGATCGGTTGCAACGCATTACCCGGGAAGCCTCTCTGATCGCCAAACAGGAAACCGCCAAAAGCCTTGCCCGTGGCATGGCGCACGAAGTTAAAAACCCTCTGGGAGGGATTCGGGGTGCAGCACAACTGCTGGAGCGCCAGTTAAACGATAATGATCAAAAGGAGTTTACAACCATCATTATCGAAGAAGTCGATCGACTTCGTGACCTAGTGGACCAGATGCTGGGGCCGGTCAAACCACCCAACCTGAAAGCACTGAATGTGCATGAAGTGATTGAAAGGGTGATACAACTGACAGAGGCGGAAACGGGTGGTGCCATTCAATTCGTCCGGGACTACGACCCCAGTATTCCGGAGATACCGGCAGACCGCGAGCGACTGATTCAGGCCATTCTCAATCTGGTTCGTAACGCTATGCAGGCTATTGAACAGCACAGCCCCTTAAGCGATGGACAGATCACGATCCAGACCCGGGTTATCCGGCAGTTTACCATTGCCAACGAACGCTGCCGCCTGGTGTGCAATATCCGCATTATCGACAATGGCCCCGGCATTCCCGAAGACATGATCGAGAACATCTTCTATCCCATGATCAGTAGCCGTGCCGAAGGCACCGGGCTGGGTTTACCCATGGCACAGTCAATCATCAGCCAGCATAAAGGACTGATTGAGTGTGACAGTAAGCCGGGTCGAACCTGTTTCAATGTTTATATACCGATTGCTCTCTGAGAGGCGTGCTAATGACTACCGATTCGCAAGTCTGGATTATTGATGACGACCGTTCTATTCGCTGGGTGCTGGAAAAGTCCCTGCAGGGAGAAGGGCTGAGTGTCGAGTCCTTTGACTGTGCAGATAAAGCGATGGAAGCTCTGGAAAACGGCAAACCAGAGGCCATTATCAGCGATGTCCGGATGCCGGGCACCAATGGCCTGGAGTTCCTGCAACAGATACAGGACAACCATCCTGATATTCCCGTCATCATCATGACCGCCCACTCTGATCTCGACAGCGCTGTGGCTTCCTATCAGAGTGGTGCCTTTGACTATATGCCCAAGCCTTTTGATATTGATGATGCCATCTCCCTGACCAGGCGGGCGCTGGAACACAGCCGCCAGCAAAAACAGGAAGTCAGCGTTGTTGAGCCTGTGGATAACGCCACCGAAATCATTGGTGAAGCACCCGCCATGCAGGAAGTGTTTCGTGCCATCGGAAGACTGTCTCACTCCAATATTACGGTATTGATAAATGGCGAGTCCGGTACTGGCAAAGAACTGGTTGCACGGGCATTACACCGACACAGCCCCAGAGCTGCCAAGCCATTTATTGCCCTGAACATGGCTGCGATTCCAAGTGACCTGATTGAATCGGAACTCTTTGGCCATGAGAAAGGCGCCTTTACCGGTGCCGGAGCCCTGCGCAAAGGGCGCTTTGAGCAGGCCGGGAATGGTACCCTGTTTCTGGATGAAATCGGCGATATGCCTGCCGACACCCAGACCCGCCTGCTCAGGGTTCTGGCCGATGGTGAATTTTACAGAGTGGGTGGTCACACACCTGTAAAGGCTGATGTACGAATCATTGCCGCCACTCATCAGGATCTGGAAACACTGGTTAGCCAAGGTAAGTTTCGGGAAGACTTATTCCATCGCTTAAACGTTATTCGTGTGCATCTGCCCAAACTATGCGAGCGATCTGAAGATATTCCCGTTCTGGCACGCCATTTCCTCGACCGGGCTGCGCAAGAGCTGAATGTTGAAAGCAAGATACTAACGCCTGAAACTGAAAGCTATATCACCTTACTGCCCTGGCCTGGCAATGTCCGCCAACTGGAAAATACCTGCCGCTGGCTGACCGTGATGGCTTCTGGCAGAGAAGTCTTGATTTCAGACCTGCCGCCAGAGCTCTTGAATAAAAAGCTCCTGAATAAAGAGCTACTTAATAAAGAGCTGAACCAGGATCAGCAGCCACGGGCAGTAAAAGCCGACAGCTGGGAACAACAGTTGAAACAGTGGGCTGAGAAAGAGCTGGCCATTGGTCACACCAATATTCTGGAAACAGCGGTGCCTGCCTTTGAGCGCATTCTTATTGAATCAGCATTACAGCACACCAGTGGGCGCAAGCGAGATGCGTCTGAATTGCTGGGCTGGGGACGTAATACCCTGACCCGGAAGATTAAAGAACTGGGTATTTCCGACAAAAACGTGACTGACAAATCACTGACTGAATAACTCCACAACCGGAAAGAGCCAGGCATCTGACACGGCTCTTTCCACTCATCCTGACATTTGCCCTCTCATCAATATCGCTGTAACAAGAAAACCTTATCATTTTCGTATCTCGTTGTTTTTAAAGACAATATCAAGAAATACCTGAAAAGCCTTCAGCAGATAATATCTATAATTCAATTTTCAGGGATAAATCAGAAAAGTTGTTGATTAAGGAGTACCCTAATGAACGTTAAACGCCAAGTGAAATGGATGTCTGGCGCGGCGCTTTCCATCCTGTTTACATTCGTAATGCCTGCTCAGGCTGAAACCAATAACAAAAAAGCTTTGATCCTCGCAGGGTCTATTGGCAAAAGCTCCAGTGCCTCTGCCAGAATCACCCTCGTGATTCCTCCAAGACCCGATAAAAACAAGCAGGTAACAAAGGCTGAACAATCTTCAGCAAAAAAGTCAGAAGAAAACCCAAAGCAGTGACAATGTTACAGACGGAACTCCTGACGCTGCTCACGGGTTCCGTCAAACATCCCGAAACGAACCAGCTTGCCTTTACCTGGCAAGTCCAGCGTTAAACTCTGCCCCGCATAAATACGACCACCGGATGTTATTTCAACACAGTCGTCTTCATCCTTTGCGGATAAGCATTGTTCACCATTACGAAGAATGACATTGCTGTTGCCTTTATTGGTAAAAGTCACTTTATCGCCCTCACGCTTTGCAACCAGTTCATAGACAGGCTTTTCAGGGCGGATAAAAATCAGTGCCTGGTAGGCAATTAGCAGTTGAATCGCATTCTGGTTGGCTTCTACATCACCCGTCACGGGTCGGAACGTAATCCGGTAAACGTCTTCCGTCTCCTTTGGGGTTTCCAGGCTCACAAGGCGAACGGTTCGACGCCCTCCCGGCGCAACAATAGACTTTTGCGGCGTTGCCAATAACTTCATTTCATCAGGATTAGTAATCCGGATGC
The DNA here is from genome assembly GCF_025562755.1 of Endozoicomonas euniceicola. Classification (GTDB taxonomy): domain Bacteria; phylum Pseudomonadota; class Gammaproteobacteria; order Pseudomonadales; family Endozoicomonadaceae; genus Endozoicomonas_A; species Endozoicomonas_A euniceicola. Next base: position 3,346,388 of record NZ_CP103300.1, on the reverse strand, counting down.
GCTGCTCATTTTCTGCGCCGGGGTTAACCACCTTGTAAATCTCGGTTTGCAGAAACAGGTTATCTTCACTGACATTGGTGACACGAATATCCTGGCGCGGCTGCTTGCCCGGCTCAAAGTAAACAATCATCCGATCCAGCAGCATATTGGCACTGGCAAAGGGTGAGGCCAGCAGTGTGGCTTTCAATGTAACCAGTAAGGCGATCACCAGCCCTGTTTTTCTTCTTACTTCCACGACATCACCCTGACAGTTAGTTGTTAAGTTTAAATACCGTCTGCTTTTGCCTGATTATGAACATCTGCATAGTGACAGACAACTTGTCCGAGATTAATAAAGTCATCTTTTTTGTTTCCAACATCCAGATCAACCAGACACTGCCTGCCACCTTTTACAAAAATCAGCTGTTTACTGTCGTCGGTAATTTCAGCCTGAAACATGCCATATTCATCACTGACTGCCAGACCTACACCACCCTGCACACTGGCATTGGCCAGCCAGTCGCCATCGTTTGTTTTTACTCGGCCGTATAACACCCGAACACTGTCAACACTGTAATCCAGGTCCATGACATTACCAGGATACAGAGTCACCTCGTATTCTTTTTCGTCAAAAGAAAAAATACTACTACCTGTTGGCCTGATGCTGACTTTATAGGTTCTGAATGGACTCAGATGAATGATCGAAGGCTTGCCACCCAGCGCATAACCACGACGTTGGTTGTCTATATAGACATCAAACTGATCGCTAAGCGATGCTCCATCAACTGTTACCACCACGGCAGAACGGGACTGGGACTCGCCACCAAAAGCAAACACATTGCTGTTTGCCATAAAGCTGGTGCTCAGGTTCGCGGAATAACCTGTGGTTCTGTTGGAATCGTTATCAACATGGTTAACGTTCAGGTTCGCAGTTCCCCAGGTGGATGCCAGTCGACTGGACAGCCCTGCCGTGGTTTGACCCGATGACCTCTTTTCTGCCCTGAGAGTACTGCGGAAGTTCCCGGCAACGGAGTCCCTGTTATTATAAGTGGCCGATACCTGCATCTGCTCGGTCCGGTCGCTCTTGCCTTCGGTATCTTTGTCATAACGAGCCTGAGGGTTTGCCCGGAACGTCCATTGACTCTCTGAACGACTCAGGTCAAAGGATATCAGCCCGGTGATCTGCCCTTCATCGGTCCAGGAGGTATCAAAACGCATGGACACGGAATACAACCCGTCACGGTAAATGCTTCGGCTGTAGCCAACACTCTGACGGGTTTGATGGTTATTGGTTGCGCCATCCGTCGATGCGCTTTCACTCTCACTGTAACGGTAGCTGGCATTCCCCTCCAGAAGCGGATAGTTCATGGACACGCTGCTCTGACGGAACTCATTGCCCAGCAGATCAAATTCCGTCGTGGGTCGGACTTCATCACTGCGCCACAACTGAAAATAGCTGCCACTGATATTAAACTGACCGTAACGGTAGCGTGCATCCAGCTTGCCACCGTAGTCGCCTTCATCAGACAACATAAAAGAGGGAGCCAGCTCGTAACGGCGACCAATTTTGAAAAAGGAAGCTTCTGCCAAATTCTGCCCATCCGTGGCTGCTAGCGCAAAAGTTCCGGATAAGGTGTCAGCCAGACGCGTGTTCACACCACCTCTCACTAGTACATCGTCTTGTACTTCCGGAAGAATCTTGTCAGCAGAAGACAGAGAAACCCGCCCACCTTCCAGAAAATATTCGTTCTCACCAATAGGTGCCAGACGGGTTTGCTTAGCAAAGAACCGGGTTTCAGTGCGTACCAGATTATTTGCCTCATCCAGTATTTTTATGGTCAGGTCATAAGCACCGCTGGGAAAGTTGGTGGTATCCAGCTCCTGATTACCCGCTTCCAGAAAGCCACTACTGATCAGCCGTTCTTCATAGATAATTTCATAGCGCCCACGCACCGGCATGTAGATTTCCAGTGGTGTTCCCTGGGTAAAAGAACGATCTGTGCGGGTATTGAAAGAGCTGGCAACCCTTGCGCCCCATAGACGACGGCTGGCACTGAAATTCAGACCAAAGCCCGTGGTGTTGACTAAACCCGCCTGCCATAAGTGACCCTGGTAGTCTCGCTCAAAGAGTAATGTGTTAATGCTTGCATTCTGATCTCTTGAAAAATCCCAGTTGGCCTGAACGCTGTTTTCTTCAAACGACAAAAAGCTACTACCAAAGACGGTGTAATTGTCCTCGGAGTTGCCATCGTTTAGAGTGCCGGAAATATTGGCAGACAGGTTCTGGATAACCGCAGGCCCCGCTTCAGAACCCGGCAGAAAACGATTTTTATCCAGCGCCTGAACGGTAAGCAGGCTGGGGTGAATAAATAGATCAGCCCTGAAATTATCGGCATTAAAAATAACGCCAGCGACTTCCGGCTCAATGATGCCGCAACCTTGGGTAGAGCGACCATAGCAGACGGCTTCCGTATGACTGTCCAGCTCACCTTCCAGTGCCTGAACTACTGGAAAAGCATCAAGCACCGCCGGGAGTTGCCTGATCAGTTTTTCCGGGTCTTCGAACTCAACGGTACTGGTGGTGAAGGTGGCTGGCATAGTGGTAACGAAGCGACCGCCAAAGTAGATGTCGATCATGCTTTGCTGGGGGGCGAGCAGGTCTTCAAAACCCGCGGGGACAGAGGTTTGGGAAATAATCAGAGGTTCTTCTGCATTAAGTTTAAAAGCGAATAACCATGCAGCGATAAAGCACAGTGTTTTTGTATTTTTTTTAATCATTCTTTGCCTGCTGTACTGTGCATCCACTCTGCAGGATGTTTTTCTGCTTATTCGGCCTTAACGATCAGTGTCAGAGTGTCGGTGTAATTGCCTGCCGGCTTCTGGCTGAGTTCCTCAAACGTGGTATTCAACCTTACTGCAAGAGTCATATTAGTGCCGCCATTGCAATACTTGTGGTCGTGACCAAAGAAAATTTCATTTGCAGTATCGCCATTCATAGCCATTAAACTATTTTCGGGTTTGTCATTACCCACACCGAAAAGGGGAATATAAGAAATAGTGTTAGATGAACTGGACAAAACGAAATTACTTTGATTTTTGTCCGTACCTTCTGCCCTGATACTGAATTTATGATCACCGGAGGCGTGAATACAAATATTCTGGGTATAGTAGGGCATGTGGTCAGGAAATGTCCGGAGGTTCATGTTTTGTAGTCTGCTAATAAGAACCTGCTTGAATTCTTTGTATTCCAGAGAAAAAACGTATGGCTGAATTCTATGGATTTCACCATTATATACGTTAGTACCTTTAAGGTTGAAAACAAACTCATAGTTTTTCCCCGCCACCAGGTTACGAACATGTTTTTCTTCCAGCGTAAATTGAAGATATATTTCCCCTGAGTAACTACTAAATAACTCTTCCCCCTCACCATTCTCTTTGCGTTCTACGTCCCATATTTGCAGCGGGTAACTTTGACCGTCATTTAAATTCAACTCTATTTTAACCAGCTTTTCATCCTTCACATCGAATGGCGGGCTGGTAGGTTTGCCATCAACTCGATACTCAAAAGAAGCAAATTGAAACTCCCAGTCTTGGCCTTTCAGACCTGAACAGCCTTCACAATCTGAACGAAAACGGAAGCGATCTGATACCATTACAAGATCTCCATCATCAGATTCATTGCGTTCAATCATTTTTTTTTCTTCACTTTCTGTTCCATACAGGAATTCAAGTGTGCAATTGCTAGTATTGCCCATATCCCAACAAAAGCCTGGTTTTTCACCTCCGGCAAAAGACAACGGTGACAATAGCAACAGGATAAAAAAACAACACATCAAACAAGCAGACCATAAATTAATGGTCGCCGGTTTAAGGTATTTTGGTTTTTTATTGTACTGGTTGTTTGACTTCATGCCAGAAACCTGGAGTAGTGCTAATGCTTGTTGTCGTAGGTTGGGAAGAACGAAGCGAATCCCAACCTACTTAGTAAAAATTTAGATGGGTTCAACGGTCAAAGTCAGTTGACTTCTATATGCTCCAGCTTTAGCTGCTGCAGCATCAGCGAAATTAACTATCACCTCCAAAGAAGCATTGTTTCCAGTACAACCAAAGCCATCAGTCTCATTGCCTGTCAGTGTACCATTTCCTGTTGAAGTCACGTTTATAGCAGTAGCTTCATCGTATACAAAATCAGTTGGTGTTACTCCAGTAGCTCCAATTACACTATAATGTTTTGCAGTGAATTCTAAAGTTTCGCCGGCTAAAGTTTTAAGATAAAAAGCATCTTCACCCGAATTCGCATCGTGCTGATTATCAGCTGTCAACTTATAATTGATGGGATTATCTGAGCCACCACCACCAGTCCGATATACGCAGAAGTCTTCATAACCAACGATATCATTGCCATCAACAATCTCTGAAAATGTTCCAAGCGGGATCTCGTTAAGATTAGCAATCAAAATAGAGCCACCGGGACCTACACCATCAATGTTAAAACTAATATCGGTAGCATCATACGACACATCACCAAGCTGACTTTCATCAGCTATTACACTTACAGAAAATATCGAGCTTGCTAACAGTGTTAGTGCTGTTTTTTTAGTGATCATAAGTTATTCTCCTTGTTCATCACTATTTTTGTTATTATGGTGTCCTGCAATGCCCACTCACTGCACGGAAACCGTCACCGTCAACGTATCGGAATAACTGTCTTCCGGTTGGTTCTCAAGGTTCTGTAGCGGAACCCTGACGTTTATCGAAGTATTATTCTCTTCACAATCAGAATTCACCGGCAGGGTTGGCAACCTCAACTGCTGTTGCGGAATGTTTTCCTGAGCCGTCAGGTTAAGTTCTGTACCACCACCACCGGTCTGGTTGTACCAGATCACTTCATAGGGAATTCTTACGGCTGAACTGGTTCCCAGCAAACCAAAGGTACTGTCACCAGCGCTGTTAGCACTGTTCACCGTTAATGAAAATTCTTCTGTGTTATACCAGATACAGAAATCGTTGATGGACTGAGGGACTGTTTCATAATCAAACTCGCCCAGGGAGAATTCCTGCAACTGGTTGACTCTGGCCAGCGCCGGGACAGACAGGGTTATGTCTGATGCCGCGCAGGACTCGACACCGAGCTCACCATCACCGTCGTCGGGTATGCACACAGCCAGTGAAACGGTTGACTGTAGTGCGATTATTATTGCTATCAAATAACTGTAAATCATTTTTTCGACCTTCAGGTCATTTTTAAATTATACGACTACAGCAAGATTCATTAACAACTTAATTCTGCATGGTTAGTTGACCCAGATCAACAGTTCAAATGAAATAATTTTATTGCTCTATTTATTACGTTCAGGAGCGAAAAATATTGCACAAAAACTATCCGTGATCACACAAGTGAACATTCTCTATTAAACATTTGTCGTTTTAGTTGCGGATTTGGTTACGAGGCAGCAAGGCGGGATTGTGGAGGGCAGTGATAAGGCATCAGGCTGGCAACCAGCCTTCCTGCATAATGGTATCGAAGCTCCACGGGCAAACGTCGGGAAAACTCTCATTATTTAACTGCTGATGGGGCTGAACGTAATAGTTCATAGCCTCGATAGCAAGGTGTTTGGCATCCTTGTACGATTCAGGAAGAATATCATTTTCATGACCTTTAAGATGCGGGCGTCGTTTAATCAACTTGATGAGAGCAAGCCTTGTTCGGCTAATGGTATTTTTCCAGTCGCGGCAACTATACGGCTCCGGTAGGACAGGATTAATGACTTGGGTCTGGTAATGGTATTTCAGCAGGTGCAGGAGCAAAGTTGTCAGACGTGTTTCAAGGGTATCCAGCTCACTGCCCATATCGTCAACTTCCCCGATCAGGTTTTCAATGTCGAGTTTGTCAAACTGTCGATTAGACAGATAGTCTTTTTGCTGTTGCAGCCACTGATAATAATCAGTTTCGTAGAGATTTTTCATACTCTGCCTCCCACTATTCGCTACCTAATTTAGACAGTAAACTGAAATGGGTCAAAAATAATTGGGCTTAAAGATACGCACTAACGAAATCGAATTTAAGATAATAGCAATCTGAAACAGCTAACAGCTAACAGCTAACAGCTAGATTTTTGCTAATCTACCCTTAGTTATGTAGCTTCATAAAAGAGTGGTTGTAGTTGTGAAGCCAAAATTCCAGCACACAACTTTATGAGGTTTGAGAGAAATGGACTTATCACCTTACGACCAGTGCCGTAGCGATGAAAAGCAGTGCCGTTTAGGTCGTTCCTGCAACATTATTATTCTTGCTTTGACGCTTATTCTTATTTCAGGCTTTGCAGTAGCCGATTATCTGTCGGTCAATTGCAGCAGTAGCGATCAGCACGAGCAAAGTGACAAAAAATAAACGGTTCTTTTTCTCCAGATACTGAAAAGCCGGGCAGATACCCGGCTTTTCAATAGCAAAAGACTAATTATTAATCTTCAGCTTCTACCGCTTCAGCTTCAACTGGACGATCCAGCAGCTCAACGATAGCCATAGGGGCGTTGTCGCCCTTACGGAAACCGCATTTCAGAATGCGGATATAACCACCTGGACGCTCTTTGAAGCGTGGACCCAGATCAGAGAACAGCTTGCCAACAGTTGCCTTGTTGCGGAGACGATCAAACGCCAGGCGACGGTTAGCTACGCTGTCTTCTTTAGACAGGGTGATCAGGGGCTCAGCAACACGACGCAGCTCTTTAGCTTTTGGCAGTGTTGTCTTGATTACTTCGTGCTCAACCAGGGAACTGGTCATGTTACGGAACATAGCCTTACGATGAGAGCTATTCCGGTTGAGCTTGCGGCCACTCTTACGATGACGCATGGCACAAACTTCCTCGTTCTGCCATCAGCCCCGCCTTTATCTTCCACCGTTCACTCGTTCAAATGAAGAGTTGATGACAGCGGATAAAGGCGTCAGGACTGCATGGCTGTTTTAAGCAGAAATCTTGTCGTCGTTCTTCAAACTGGCAGGTGGCCAGTTATCCAGACGCATACCCAGGCTCAGACCACGGGAGGCCAGAACGTCCTTGATTTCAGTCAGGGACTTCTTACCCAGGTTCGGGGTCTTCAGCAGTTCGACTTCAGTACGCTGGATCAGGTCACCAATGTAGTAGATGTTTTCTGCTTTCAGGCAGTTAGCACTACGTACAGTCAGTTCCAGATCATCAACCGGGCGCAGCAGGATAGGATCAACGTCGTCCTCTTCCTTCACTGGCTCAGGCTCGGCTTCACCTTCCAGGTCTACGAATGCCACCAGTTGCTGCTGCAAAATAGTCGCAGCGCGGCGAATGGCTTCATTCGGGTCCAGTGTGCCGTCTGTTTCCAGGTCGATCACCAGCTTGTCGAGGTCAGTACGCTGCTCTACACGGGCGCTTTCGACAACATAGGATACGCGGTATACAGGGCTATAGGTGGCATCCAGCTGAAGGCGGCCAATAGCACGGGTTTCTTCTTCGTCGTGACGACGGCTTTCGCCGGACTCATAACCACGACCACGAGCTACCTTCAGTTTCATATTCAGGTCACCTTTATCGTTCATGTGAGCGATAACGTGATCAGGATTCACGATTTCAATATCGTGATCCAGCTGAATATCCGCGGCGGTCACAACACCTGCACCCTTTTTATTCAGAGTCAGGATTGCTTCGTCACGACCATTCATTTGAATGGCAAGACCTTTCAGATTAAGCAGGATTTCAATTACGTCCTCCTGCACACCTTCAATCGCGCTGTATTCGTGCTGAACACCGTCGATCTCTACTTCCGTCACGGCACAGCCGGGCATGGAAGAGAGAAGAATGCGACGCAGCGCATTACCCAGAGTATGACCGAAACCTCGTTCCAGCGGCTCAAGAGTAACCTTGGCGCGTGTCAGGCTAATTTCCTCGACATTAATTTGTCTTGGAGTTAGAAATTCAGTAACCGAATTCTGCATGGATGTTACACCCCACCTAACTGTCTATCCCTTACTTGGAGTACAGCTCGACGATCAAGTTCTCGTTGATGTCCGCTGCGAGATCACTCCGCTCGGGCAGCACCTTGAAGGTACCTTCCTTCTTCTTGGCGTCTACTTCAACCCAGGTAGAGAACCCGCGCTGAGCTGCCAATTCGAGTGCTGCATTAATACGCAGCTGGTTTCGAGACTTCTCACGGATAGCGATAACGTCGCCTGGAACCACCTTGTAAGAAGGAATGTTCACAGTCTTACCGTTAACCAGGATAGCCTTGTGGCTTACCAGCTGACGTGCTTCAGCACGGGTGGAACCAAATCCCATGCGGTAAACTACATTATCAAGGCGAGACTCCAGAAGTTGCAACAGGTTTGAACCGGTAGCACCCTTCAGGCGGTCTGCGTCTTTGTAGTAGTTACGGAACTGCTTTTCCAGAACGCCGTAGATGCGACGAACTTTCTGCTTTTCACGCAGCTGTACACCGTAGTCAGACAGACGACCACGACGCTGGCCATGCTGGCCAGGAGGAATTTCTGCTTTGCACTTTGACTCGAGTGCGCGAACACCACTCTTCAGGAAGAGATCGGTGCCTTCACGACGAGACAGTTTGCACTTTGGACCAATATATCTAGCCATTTATATCGTCTCCTGCTTATACTCGACGCTTCTTAGGCGGGCGGCAACCGTTATGTGGGATCGGGGTAACATCAGTGATGTTAGTGATCTTGTAGCCACATGCATTCAGAGCGCGTACAGCGGATTCGCGGCCAGGACCAGGTCCTTTCACGCATACATCCAGATTCTTCAGACCGTATTCAGCGGCCGCGCGACCAGCACGTTCAGCAGCAACCTGTGCAGCGAACGGTGTGCTCTTACGGGAACCACGGAAGCCGGAGCCACCGGAAGTTGCCCATGCCAACGCATTACCCTGGCGGTCGGTAATTGTCACGATAGTGTTGTTAAAAGAAGCGTGAATATGGGCAATCCCATCTACGACTGTCTTTTTAACCTTTTTACGTGAGCGAGTACCTGGCTTTGCCATATCAGAATAAATCCTGTGTCATAAGAACGGACTTAACCAGTTCTAAAAATACTTACTTACGAATTGGCTTGCGCGGGCCCTTACGGGTGCGAGCATTCGTCTTGGAGCGCTGACCACGAACTGGCAGACTGCGACGGTGGCGGATACCACGGTAGCAACCCAGATCCATCAGGCGCTTAATGTTCATGCTGATTTCACGACGCAGGTCACCTTCGGTGTCCAGCTTGGCAACTTCACCACGCAGGGATTCCAGTTGCTCTTCGCTCAGGTCAGCGATCTTGGCATCTGGCTTAACGCCAGTAGCTTCACACAGCTGTTTAGCTGTTGGCTTACCAATGCCGAATATGTAGGTCAACGAGATAACAGCGTGTTTGTTATCCGGGATGTTGACGCCAGCAATACGGGCCATTCAATCGTCTCCGTTTGTTTTTTCCGTGAGTGCATAGTTTGCGATTTGCTAACTATCTTTTGAGTTCACGGCTGTTTTCGCCTTGTAGATAAGCTGGCTCAAAAGCCAGTGCGAATATCTACTCGCTATCCAAAGGCGGACAACGTAAATCAGCCTGTTCAGAATATGAATCAGCTGATTGTGCCAGCCATTTCATGACTGACAGGTCGAAAGGCGGAGATTCTAATCTCCCCTTCGATAAAACACAACCGCTCATGTCAAACATGAGCGGTTGGTTTTGCCTGAAGATGCTTTTTATCAGCAACTTCATAAGCCACTTTTCGAACAGTTTGTCTGAGCAACTACTTGTTCGGGAAGCAAGAGCCAAAGACTTCTTATTATGCAAAACTCCGCAGAGCTTTGCACGACAATTAACCTTGACGCTGCTTGTGACGTGGCTCAACGCAGATCACACGTACAGCGCCTTTGCGCTTGATGATCTTGCAGTTACGGCAGATTTTTTTTACCGACGCACGTACTTTCATTATTCACTCCACCATCGTTGCAGAACCGGGGCAGTGCAGAACCCGACTTAGCGGGTCAGGCCACCACCACCGTAGCCCTTAAGATTGGATTTTTTCAGCAGTGATTCGTACTGGTGCGACATCAGGTGAGACTGCACCTGAGCCATGGTATCCATGACAACCACAACGACGATCAGCAAGCTGGTACCACCAAGGTAGAAAGGTACGTTAGCCCAAACTACCAGGAACTGAGGTAACAGGCACACTGCTGTCATGTAGATGGCACCGAACATCGTCAGACGAGTCAGAACGCCATCAATATATCGTGCAGACTGCTCACCTGGGCGAATGCCCGGGATGAATGCACCAGACTTCTTCAGGTTGTCTGCCACGTCTTTCGGATTGAAGACCAGGGCAGTGTAGAAGAAGCAGAAGAAGACAATGCCTGCCGAGAACAGAATGATATTCAGCGGCTGACCCGGGCCCAACGCCATAGCGATGTCCTGAAGCCAACCCATGCCTTCGCCCTGACCGAACCACTGCGCAATAGACGCAGGGAACAGCAGCAGGCTGGAAGCGAATATCGCCGGGATAACACCCGCCATATTCACTTTCAGAGGCAAATGGCTGCTCTGTGCCGCAAACACTTTACGACCTTGCTGACGCTTGGCGTAATTGACAGTAATACGACGTTGACCGCGTTCCATGAACACGACAAAGGCGATAACTGCGATTGCAAGAAACGCAACTGTGAGCAATGCCAGAATGTTGATATCACCCTGACGGGCGGACTCGAAAGAACGCCCGATTGCAGTCGGCAGACCGGCGACAATACCAGCGAAAATCAGTATCGATATGCCATTGCCAATCCCTCTTTCGGTAACCTGCTCACCGAGCCACATCATAAATACGGCTCCGGTTACGAAGGTGACGACAGCCACCAGATAGAAACCGAAATCAGGATTGAAGGCGACGCCCTGGTTGGCCAGACCTACGGTCATACCCATACCCTGGACGAACGCCAGACACACCGTCAGGTAGCGTGTATATTGGCTGATCTTTCGTCGTCCGGCCTCGCCTTCCTTTTTCAGTTGTTCGAGCTGCGGACTGACCACAGTCATCAACTGAATGATGATGGACGCCGAAATGTAAGGCATGATACCCAGTGCCAGTACCGACATGCGTTCCAGCGCACCGCCGGAGAACATGTTGAACAGGCCCAGGATTGTACCTTCATTTTGCTGAAACATTCTGGCCAGGGCATCAGGGTTGATGCCCGGAACTGGAATGTGCGCACCGATCCGATAAACCAGGATCGCCAAAAATACGAACTTTAAACGAGACCAGAGCTCGTTTAACCCGCTTTGATTCCCAACAGGTAGTGTCTTAGCCATTTAGTCCTCGATCTTACCACCAGCAGCTTCGATCGCGGCGCGAGCGCCTTTAGTAGCTGCCAACCCTTTCAGGGTTACGGCTTTATTCAGTTCGCCGGACAGTACCACTTTAGCTCGCAGGATGCTACCGCCGATCAGGTTCGCAGCTTTCAGAGCAGCCAGGTCGATCACTTCGGATTCAACCTTAGCCAGTTCGTGCAAACGAATTTCTGCACAGAAGCGAGCTGTACGAGAGGTAAAGCCGTACTTAGGCAGACGACGCTGCAATGGCTGCTGACCGCCTTCGAAACCAGGCTTCACAGAGCCGCCGGAGCGAGACTTCTGACCTTTGTGACCGCGGCCACCGGTCTTACCCAGACCGGAACCGATACCACGACCAACGCGCTGGCGCTCTTTACGAGAACCTTCAGCTGGACTCAGAGTATTCAGACGCATGTTATTCTCCTTCGACCTTAACGAGGTAAGATACCTTGTTGATCATGCCGCGCACGGAAGGAGTGTCTTCCACTTCAACGGTGTGGTTGATGCGACGCAGACCCAGGCCACGGACGCAAGCCTTGTGGCTTTCGAGGCGACCGTTGGTGCTCTTAATGAGCTTTACAGTGATCATCTTCTTAGCCATGACTTAGTTCCCCAGAATTTCTTCTACGGACAGGCCACGCTTAGCTGCCACACCTTCAGGAGAACGCATGTCACGCAGACCTTTGAAGGTCGCGTATACAACGTTAACCGGGTTGGTGGAACCGTAGCACTTAGCCAGTACGTTGTGTACGCCAGCGACTTCCAGAACGGCACGCATAGCACCACCGGCAATTACACCAGTACCCTGGGAAGCAGGCTGCATGTAAACCTTGGAAGCACCGTGACGGGCTTTCACAGGGTACTGCAGAGTGTCACCGTTCAGGTCAACCTGAATCATGTTGCGGCGAGCAGATTCCATAGCTTTCTGGATCGCTACCGGCACTTCACGCGCCTTACCACGACCAAAACCTACTTTACCTTTACCATCGCCTACCACGGTCAGAGCTGTGAAGCCGAAGATACGACCACCTTTCACCACTTTGGCTACTCGGTTAACCTGTACCAGCTTCTCAATCAGACCTTCGTCGTTTTGCGGTTGTTTACGCTCATCTTTTGCCATGATGCCTACCCTCAGAATTCCAGACCGGCTTCACGGGCAGCGTCAGCAAGCGCCTTCACACGACCGTGATATTTGTAACCGGAGCGGTCAAAAGCAACCTTGGTAACGCCAGCGGCTTTAGCACGTTCTGCAACCAGAGCGCCTACTTTCTTAGCAGCTTCAACATTACTGGTGGCTTCAGCACGCAGCTCCTTCTCGACAGTGGAGGCCGCAGCCAACACTTTGTCACCCTCAGGGGCAATCACCTGTGCATACATGTGCTGAGAAGAACGGTGAACGGTCAGGCGGTTAACACCCAGTTCACGCATTTTCATACGAGCACGGCGAGCACGACGCAGGCGAGCAGAGTTCTTATCCATCATGATGTCACCCTACCTTACTTTTTCTTGGCTTCTTTACGACGAACGTGTTCGTCGGCGTAGCGGACACCCTTGCCTTTGTATGGCTCAGGACGACGGAATTCGCGGATTTCCGCAGCAACCTGTCCAACCAGCTGCTTGTCGATACCTTTGATAACGACTTCAGTCTGGCTTGGAGTTTCCGCAGTCACACCCTCAGGCATGGTGTAGTCCACTGGATGAGAGAAACCAAGAGACAGGTTCAGGGTTTTACCCTTAGTCTGTGCACGGTAACCAACACCAACCAGCTGCAGCTTCTTCTCGAAGCCAGCAGTAACGCCGGTTACCATGTTGTTCACCAGCGCACGAGTGGTACCTGCCAGGGCACGGGAGTGCTTGGCACCATCACGTGGAGCGAAAGTCAGGACTTTGTCTTCCTGGCTTACGACAACATTCGCGTGGATGTTCAGATCCAGCTGGCCTTTAGATCCCTTGATAGAGATGTTCTGGCCATTCAGCTTAACTTCAACACCGGCAGGGATTTCTACTGGGCTTTTAGCTACTCGAGACATATCAACCCTCCCTTAGAATACGGTGCAAAGGATTTCGCCACCAACACCGGCTGCACGGGCAGCGCGATCGGTCATTACACCTTTGTTGGTAGAAACGATAGCGATACCCAGGCCGCCATTGACCTTAGGCAGCTCTTCTTTACCGGTGTAAGAACGCAGACCCGGACGGCTTACGCGCTTCAGGTTTTCAATAACCGGCTTACCTTCGTAGTATTTCAGGTCGATAACCAGAGATTTCTGGATCTCGCCTTCTACACGAAAGTCAGTAATGTAACCTTCCTCTTTCAAGACTTTGGCTACTGCAGCCTTAACCTTGGAAGAAGGAATTTCAACAGAAGCATGTTCTGCCATCTGGGCATTACGGATACGAGTTAGCATATCTGCTAACGGGTCCTGCATACTCATTATCTATCTCTCCAGAAGATGAAACGCGCTTACCAGCTGGCCTTAACCAGACCTGGAACATCACCACGCATCGCTGCTTCACGCAGCTTGATGCGGCTCAGACCGAACTTGCGCAGGTAGCCGTGTGGACGACCTGTCACACGACAACGGTTACGCAGACGGGAGGAGCTGGCGTCACGTGGTTGCTTTTGCATCGCAACCAGTGCGTCCCAGCGCTCGTCGTCGGAGCTGTTTGGGTGGTTGATGATCGCCTTCAGAGCGGCGCGCTTCTCAGCATACTTGGCAACGGTGCGCTGACGCTTCAACTCCCGCTGCTTCATGGATACTTTAGCCATAAGCTCGTACCTTTATCAGTTACGGAATGGGAAGTTGAAAGCACGCAGCAGAGCACGGCCTTCGTCATCACTCTTGGCGGTAGTGGTCATGGTAATGTCCAGACCGCGCAGAGTGTCGATTTTATCGTAGTCAACTTCCGGGAAGATGATCTGTTCTTTAACGCCCATGCTGTAGTTGCCACGACCGTCAAAGGACTTCGGGCTTACACCACGGAAGTCGCGAACACGTGGCAGAGCGATGTCTACCAGACGTTCCAGGAATTCGTACATACGTTCGTCACGCAGTGTCACTTTGACACCGATTGGCCAGCCTTCGCGAACCTTGAAGCCAGCAACAGATTTGCGAGCTTTGGTTACTACTGCTTTTTGACCAGCAATCTTTTCCATATCGGAAACAGCGTGCTCGATGACTTTCTTGTCACCGATCGCTTCACCCACACCCATGTTCAGGGTGATTTTGGTGATGCGCGGTACTTCGTGAATGTTGGCCAGGCCCAGCTCTTCTTTGAGCTTGGCGCGGATTTCTTCACGGTACTTAGTCTTAAAATTTGCCATTCTATACCACCCCTTACGCGTCAACCGGCTTGCCAGTGGACTTGAACACGCGCTGCTTTTTGCCATCTTCAGAGATAGCGAAGCCAACACGATCAGCCTTGTCGGTTTCTGTGTTCAGGATCGCAACATTGGAAGCCTGAATAGCAGCTTCCTTTTCTACGATTCCACCCGGGGTGCCCAACATTGGGTTAGGCTTCTGATGTTTCTTCATCATATTGATGCCAGAAACAATCAGTTTACCGTCAGCACGAACGGTCAGCACTTTACCGCGCTTACCTTTGTCCTTGCCAGCGATTACGATGACTTCGTCATCACGACGGATCTTTTTCATTTCCTGCTCCCTTACAGTACTTCTGGCGCCAGAGAAATGATCTTCATGAACTGCTCACCGCGCAATTCACGAGTCACCGGGCCAAAGATACGGGTACCGATTGGCTGGTTGCTTGCGTTCAACAGAACGGCAGCGTTGCCATCGAAGCGAATCAGGGAACCGTCTGGACGACGTACACCTTTTTTGGTACGTACCACAACAGCGTTCATCACCTGGCCTTTCTTGACCTTACCGCGAGGAATAGCTTCCTTAACGGATACTTTGATGATGTCGCCAATGTGGGCGTAGCGGCGATGGGAACCACCCAACACCTTAATACACTGTACTCGACGAGCGCCGGAGTTATCGGCTACTTCGAGTTGAGATTCTGTCTGGATCATGCTTATTCTCCAAGCCCAAACTGCAGACTGGTACTCGCTAATCTGCGTAATGACTGACCGGCCACACAACACTGGTTGGTTAGTGCAACCGGCCATCCTGAAGCCATCTGGCGTGACAGCTAGAGGCTAACGTTACTCAGAGTCTGAGAACCCTGGCCTTATATTTGAGTAGCACGCTCATCAATGGAAACGAGTTCAAATGTCTTGGACTTAGACAAAGGACGTGTTTCCTTGATGGTCACGATGTCGCCCATACGACATTCGTTGTTTTCATCGTGCGCGTGCAACTTGGTGGACCGCTTTACGATTTTACCGTACAGCGGATGTTTAACACGGCGTTCAATGAGGACAGTGACGGTCTTGTCCATCTTGTCGCTCACAACCTTGCCGGTCAGAGTACGGACTTTCTTGACTTCAGCCATCTTTAGATACCTGCCTTCTCATTCAGCACCGTCTTAATACGGGCAATGTCGCGCTGGTTTTGCTTCATCAGGTGAGTCTGATTCAGCTGGCCAGTCGCTTTCTGCATGCGGAAGTTAAATTGATCCCGCAGCAGGCTGATCAGCTCTTCATTGAGCTGCTCAACGGTTTTTTCACGCAATTCAGCTGCTTTCATCACATCACGCTCCGCTTAACGAAGGTGGTCTCAACAGGCAGCTTGGCAGCAGCCAGAGCAAATGCCTCACGAGCCAGTTCTTCGGATACACCTTCCATCTCGTACAGGACTCGACCCGGCTGGATCTGTGCTACCCAGTACTCGACACTACCCTTACCTTTACCCATACGAACCTCAAGAGGTTTCTTGGAGATAGGCTTGTCAGGGAAGACGCGAATCCAGATCTTACCACCACGCTTGATGTGACGAGTCATGGCACGACGAGCTGCTTCAATCTGGCGAGCAGTTATACGTCCACGACCAGTGGCCTTCAATGCGTATTCACCGAAGCTAACTTTGGAGCCGCGGTGTGCCAGGCCGCGATTGCGACCCTTTTGCTGCTTACGAAACTTCGTACGCTTTGGCTGTAACATTACCGCGCTCCTTACTTCTTAGGTTGTCTCTTCTTAGGACGCTTCGCTGGCTCCTTAGCCTGCTGTTCAACAGCCGCCATTCCGCCAATCACTTCGCCTTTGAAGATCCAAACTTTAACACCCAGAATACCGTAGGTAGTCTTGGCTTCGTAGGTAGCGTAGTCGATATCTGCACGCAGGGTGTGCAGAGGTACGCGACCTTCACGGTACCATTCGGAACGGGCAATTTCTGCACCGCCCAGACGGCCACCGATCTGAACCTTGATACCTTTCGCGCCCAGACGCATAGCGTTCTGAACGGAGCGCTTCATAGCGCGACGGAACATTACGCGACGCTCCAGCTGGCCAGCGATAGACTGAGCAACCAGCATAGCATCGAGTTCTGGCTTACGAACTTCTTCGATGTTGATGTGGACAGGTACGCCCATCATCTTGGTAACTGCCTGACGCAGCTTCTCAACATCTTCACCTTTCTTACCGATCACGATGCCTGGACGGGCAGTGTGAATGGTAACCCGAGCACTCTGCGCTGGACGCTGAATGTCGATACGGCTTACAGAAGCGTTCTTCAGCTTCTTCTGCAGGAATTCACGAACTTCCAGATCAGAGATCAGCTTGTCAGCATACTCTTGACCTTCAGCAAACCACACAGATCTGTGAGGTTTTACGATGCCCAGTCGAATCCCGTTAGGATGTACTTTTTGACCCATCTGATCGCTCCTTAGACCTCTGCAACCTTAACCGTGATATGGCAAGACCGCTTGAGAATGCGATCAGCGCGGCCTTTGGCACGCGGACGAATACGCTTCATAGTCATCGCTTCATCTACATAGATGGTGGAGACTTTCAGCTCATCAATGTCCATGCCTTCGTTGTGTTCGGCGTTTGCAATAGCAGACTCCAGAACCTTCTTAACCAGCTCAGCAGCCTTTTTCGGGCTGAAAGCCAGCAGGTCCAGGGCTTCGCTTACTGCTTTACCGCGAACCTGGTCAGCAACCAGACGCGCTTTCTGGGCAGAAATGCGAGCGCCTTTATGGATAGCAGCTACTTCTTTCATTTCTTACCTCTTAGCGCTTCTTGGCTTTTTTGTCCGCTGCGTGACCGCGATAGGTGCGGGTAGCAGAGAACTCACCCAGCTTATGGCCGACCATGTCTTCGGTAACGAAAACAGGAACGTGCTGACGACCGTTGTGAACAGCGATTGTCAGACCTACCATAGTAGGGATAATCATAGAGCGGCGAGACCAGGTCTTGATCGGACGCTTGTTGCCGCTTTCAGCCGCATCTTCGACTTTCTTCAGCAGGTGAAGGTCGATAAATGGGCCTTTTTTCAATGAACGTGGCACTGTCGAATCCTCTCTCTAGGCTTACTTAGCGCTGCGACGACGTACGATCATTTTGTCCGTACGCTTGTTGGAACGAGTCTTACGACCCTTAGTCGGAACACCCCATGGAGTCACTGGGTGACGACCACCGGAAGTACGACCTTCACCACCACCATGCGGGTGATCTACCGGGTTCATGGCAACACCACGAACGGTCGGACGAACACCGCGCCAGCGCTTGGCACCAGCTTTACCCAGAGAGCGCAGGTTGTGCTCACTGTTGGAGACTTCGCCCAGAGTGGCGCGACAGTCAGCCAGAACTTTACGCATTTCACCGGAACGCAGACGCAGGGTTACGTAGGCACCGTCACGGGCTACCAGCTGGGCAGAAGCACCAGCGCTGCGAATCATCTGCGCGCCTTTACCTGGTTTCAGCTCTACACAATGTACGATGGAACCCTGAGGGATATTGCGCAGCGGCAATGTGTTACCCGCTTTAATAGGCGCATCGACACCGGAGTACAGCTCGTCACCAGCTTTCACACCTTTAGGTGCGATCACGTAACGACGCTCACCGTCCATGTATTTCAACAGGGCGATGTGTGCGGTACGGTTTGGATCGTATTCCAGACGCTCAACAACAGCTGGGATGCCGTCCTTGTTGCGCTTGAAGTCTACGATACGGTAATGCTGCTTGTGACCACCACCACGATGACGGGTTGTGATACGACCAGCGTTGTTACGACCACCGGACTTGCTCTTCTTCTCTACCAAAGGCGCGTGCGGGCGACCTTTGTGCAGGTCAGGGTTTACGACCTTGACGACGAAGCGGCGACCCGGAGAAGTCGGCTTGCATTTAACTACGGCCATCCTTTAACTCCTTATTCCGCGTCCGCAAAGTCGATTTCCTGACCTTGCTCCAGGCTAACGTAAGCTTTTTTCCAGTCTGAGCGCTGGCCCATACCGAAACGTGTACGCTTAGTTTTGCCTTTAACAACGGCAGTGCGAACAGAATTGACGCTTACTTCAAACAGCTGCTCAACAGCTTTTTTGATTTCAAGCTTGGTGGCGTCCTTAGCTACCTTGAAGACGTACTGGCCGTGTTCTTCAGCAACTACGGTCGCCTTCTCGGAAATGTGCGGACCAAGCAGAACTTTGTAGATACGTTCCTGGTTCATCCCAGCATCTCCTCGAACTTCTTGATGGCTGCCACAGTCATTACAACTTTTTCGTGGGCAATCAGGCTTACTGGATCAATGCCTTGCACGTCGCGGGTATCCACGTGAGGGATGTTGCGAGTAGCCAGGTACAGATTCTGGTCAACTTCTTCAGAAACGATCAGACCTTTTTCAACATTGAGTTCTTTCAGCTTTGCGACCATCTGTTTGGTCTTAGGAGTTTCGGCGTTGAAGGATTCAACAACAACCAGACGCTCCTGACGAACCAGCTCAGACAAGATTGCACGCAGAGCACCGCGGTACATTTTCTTGTTCAGCTTTTGAGCGTGATCCTGTGGTTTAGCAGCAAATGCCTTGCCGCCCCCGCGCCAGATTGGGCTACGGATAGTACCGGCACGTGCACGACCAGTACCTTTTTGACGCCATGGTTTGCGTCCACCGCCGCTTACTTCGCTGCGGGTTTTCTGAGCACGGGTACCCTGACGAGCGCCAGCCATGAAAGCAACTACCGCCTGGTGAACCAGAGCTTCGTTGAATTCAGTGCCGAAAGTCACGTCAGAAACTTCTACCGTACCAGCACCTGTTACATTCAGTTCCATCATCAATCCCCTCAGGCGCTCGCTTTAACAGCCGGCTTAACGATAACGTCAGCGCCGGTCGCACCTGGTACCGCACCTTTGATGAGCAGCAGGTTACGTTCAGCGTCAACACGAACGATTTCCAGAGACTGTACAGTCACTTGCTCAGCACCCATGTGACCAGCCATCTTCTTACCTTTGAAGACGCGACCCGGGGTCTGACACTGACCAATGGAACCAGGAGCACGGTGAGACAGAGAGTTACCGTGAGTAGCGTCCTGCATGTGGAAGTTCCAACGCTTAACGCCGCCCTGGAAGCCCTTACCTTTGGACTGACCAGTAACGTCTACTTTCTGACCCTGTTCGAACAGGTCTACACCGATCAGCTGACCCAGCTCAAAGCTAGCGCCTTCTTCGGTGCGAAATTCCCACAAGCCACGACCAGCCTCAACTTTTGCTTTAGCAAAGTGGCCAGCTTCCGGCTTGATGACACGGCTGCTTTTCTTAGCACCGGTGGTCACCTGAATTGCGTTGTAACCGTCGGTATCCAGAGTTTTAACCTGGGTAACACGGTTAGGATCAACTTCAACTACAGTGACTGGTACAGAAGCACCGTCTTCTGTGAAGATACGGGTCATACCGCACTTCTTGCCGACTAATCCAATAGTCATTTCAACCTCTCTCGTGTACGGGGCTTTCACCCACTATGGCCGCCCATTGCAGAGCGTTACACAAAAGCTTGTGCACACTGGAATGGCGCCCTAAGCCGCAATTAACCGAGACTGATCTGCACTTCAACGCCGGCTGCCAGGTCCAGCTTCATCAGTGCGTCAACGGTTTTTTCGGTGGGCTCGATAATATCGAGAAGGCGTTTATGAGTACGGATTTCATACTGGTCACGCGCATCTTTGTTTACGTGAGGAGAAATCAGTACGGTAAAACGCTCTTTTCGTGTTGGCAGAGGAATTGGACCACGCACCTGAGCACCAGTACGCTTCGCAGTATCAACGATTTCCTGCGTAGACTGGTCGATCAGACGATGGTCAAAAGCCTTCAGGCGAATGCGAATTTGCTGAGCTTGACTCATCTTGTTCTAACCATATCAATAAAGAACTAGGCCCGGCGATCATTGTCGCCCGGACAAAAAGGACGCAGCATTGTACTAAGCACATAACTACGAGTCAACACAAGGGCTGACCCATCATTAAAAGAACAGCCTGATCATCTGCGCATTCAAATTCCGGAATTATAATAACGGCAGAAAAGAATAAACAAGATACGGACAAGTGCCTGAATTAGACGGAGTTTTACTTCCTTCTTTTTTTGTTATCTACGCCTGAACGTAAACAACCCATTCACGCCTTCTTCAAAAAAGGCAAACTGACAACCACCGAACCCGGAAATAAAAAAACCCCGGGCTTTGCTTAAAAACAATGCCCGGGGTTTTTATAGGGTGAGTTCAGATCACGAACAATTAGCGCTTGCTAATTAGTCCAGGATCTTAGCTACAACACCAGCACCTACAGTACGACCGCCTTCACGGATAGCGAAACGCAGGTTGTTTTCCATTGCAACTGGAGTGATCAGCTCAGCAATGAAGTTGATGTTGTCGCCTGGCATTACCATCTCAACGCCTTCTGGCAGTTCGATGTTACCGGTCACGTCAGTAGTACGGAAGTAGAACTGTGGACGGTAGCCTTTGAAGAATGGAGTGTGACGACCACCTTCATCTTTGGACAGGATGTACACTTCAGCTTCGAACTTAGCGTGCGGAGTTACAGAACCTGGCTTAACCAGACACTGACCACGTTCGATTTCTTCACGCTTGGTACCACGCAGCAGACAGCCAACGTTCTCACCTGCACGACCTTCGTCCAGCAGCTTACGGAACATTTCAACGCCAGTTACGGTAGTCTTGGAGGTTTCCTTGATACCGATAACTTCTACTTCTTCACCAACAGTGATGACACCACGCTCAACACGACCAGTTACTACAGTACCACGACCAGCGATGGAGAATACGTCCTCGATTGGCAGCAGGAATGGCTGATCGATAGCACGCTCTGGCTCTGGGATGTAGGAATCCAGAGTTTCTACCAGCTTCTTAACAGCAGTAGTACCCAGTTCGTTTTCGTCTTCGCCGTTCAGGGCCATCAGAGCGGAACCAGCGATGATTGGAGTGTCGTCGCCCGGGAATTCGTAAGTGTCCAGCAGCTCACGGATTTCCATTTCAACCAGTTCCAGCATCTCAGCGTATTCTTCAGAGTCAACGCCGCCGCAGTCTTCAGCCAGCAGGTCAGCTTTGTTCAGGAATACAACGATGTTAGGTACACCAACCTGACGGGACAGCAGGATGTGCTCGCGAGTCTGAGGCATAGGGCCGTCAGTCGCACCACATACCAGGATAGCGCCGTCCATCTGAGCGGCACCGGTGATCATGTTTTTAACATAGTCAGCGTGTCCCGGGCAGTCTACGTGCGCGTAGTGACGTTCGTTAGAATCGTACTCTACGTGAGCAGTAGAGATGGTGATACCACGCTCACGCTCTTCAGGAGCGTTATCGATCTGATCGAACGCTTTCATCTCACCGCCGAAAACTTCAGCACAAACGCGAGTCAGCGCAGCAGTCAGAGTGGTTTTACCGTGGTCAACGTGACCGATGGTGCCGACGTTTACGTGCGGCTTCGTACGTTCAAATTTTTCCTTAGCCATTTCTCTTAACCTTTGATTCAATGGTTCTGGGTAACAATCAAAGCCCGCATTCTAGCAAATCAAAACGACTGCCAAGATGCGGAATTCAATCAACCCTGGTTCTTGATGACCGCTTCAGCAATGCTGTTTGGCGCCTCAGCATACTCGGAGAATTCCATTGAGTATGTTGCACGCCCCTGAGTTGCTGAACGCAGATCTGTGGCGTAGCCGAACATTTCACCCAGCGGCACCTGAGCATTAATAGTCTTGCCGGACGGCGTATCATCCATGCCCTGAACGATACCGCGACGACGGTTCAGGTCGCCCATAACGTCACCCATGTAGTCTTCCGGTGTTACCACCTCGACTTTCATCATAGGCTCCATCAGCACAGGCTGAGCCTGTGGCGCATACTTCTTCAGCGCTTGTGAAGCAGCGATTTTAAACGCCATTTCGTTGGAGTCAACATCGTGGAAAGAACCGTCGTACAGACGCGCTTTCAGACCCAGCAGCGGGTAGCCGGCGATAACGCCGTTTTGCATCTGCTCTTCGATACCTTTCTGTACAGCCGGGATGTATTCACGAGGAATAGCACCACCCACGATTTCGTTAATGAATTCCAGACCTTCTTCGCCACCTTCGGCAGGAGAGAATTCAATAACAACGTGACCGTACTGACCACGACCACCAGACTGCTTGGCAAACTTGTGGTTCGCGTCCACGGAGGACTTAAGCTTTTCACGGTAAGCTACCTGAGGCTTACCAATGTTAGCTTCCACCTTAAACTCGCGACGCATACGGTCAACGAGGATATCCAGGTGCAGCTCACCCATACCGGAGATGATGGTCTGACCAGTCTCTTCGTCGGTCTTAACCTGGAAGGAAGGGTCTTCCTGAGCCAGCTTACCCAGCGCAATACCCATTTTCTCCTGGTCAGCCTTGGACTTAGGCTCAACCGCAACGGAGATTACAGGATCAGGGAATTCCATGCGCTCCAGGGTAATCACGCTATCCATGGAACACAGGGTGTCACCAGTGGTTACGTCTTTCAGACCGATCAACGCAACGATATCGCCCGCAACACACTCTTTCAGCTCTTCACGGGTGTTGGCGTGCATCTGCACCATTCGACCAACACGCTCACGCTTGTGCTTAACAGGGTTGTATACGGTATCACCGGAATTCAGGGTTCCGGAGTAGTTACGTACGAACGTCAGAGTACCAACGAATGGGTCGGTAGCAATTTTGAACGCCAACGCCGAGAACGGAGCGCTATCATCAGCTTCACGGGTTTCAACGGTATCCTTACCGTCATCCAGGATACCTTCGATTGCTTTAACTTCTTTTGGAGAAGGCATCAGCTCGATAACAGCATCCAGTACAGCCTGTACACCCTTGTTCTTAAACGCAGAACCACCGAAGACAGGGATGATCTCGTTCGCCAGTGTACGCGCACGGATACCAGCCTTGATCTCTTCCTCAGTCAAAGTACCTTCTTCCAGGTACTTCTCCATCAGTTCTTCAGTCGCTTCCGCAGCTGCTTCCATCATGTACTCGCGCATTTCGTCGCAAGTATCCTGAAGGTCAGCAGGAATATCTTCATAGGTGAAAGACATACCCTGGTCAGACTCGTTCCAGATAATGGACTTCATCTTAACCAGGTCAACAACACCCTTGAACTCGTCTTCAGCGCCGATGGTCATCTGCATTGGCACAGCGATTGCGCCCAGACGCTCACGCAGCTGCTCAACCACCATGCTGAAATCAGCACCGGTACGGTCCATCTTGTTGACGAATACCATGCGCGGTACTTCGTACTTGTCAGCCTGACGCCATACGGTTTCAGTCTGAGGCTGTACGCCGGAGGAACCACACAGTACAACAACCGCGCCGTCCAGTACACGCAGGGAACGCTCTACTTCGATAGTAAAGTCAACGTGTCCGGGCGTGTCGATAATGTTAATGCGATGCTCATCAAACTGAGCATCCATACCACGCCAGAAACAGGTGGTAGCCGCAGAAGTAATGGTAATACCACGCTCCTGCTCCTGCTCCATCCAGTCCATGGTGGCAGCTCCATCATGAACTTCACCAATTTTGTGGCTCAGACCAGTGTAGAACAGTACGCGTTCTGTGGTCGTTGTCTTACCCGCGTCAACATGGGCACAGATACCAATGTTGCGATAGCGGTTGATCGGGGTTTTACGGGCCACGACTCAATCCTCTGATACTTAGAAACGGTAGTGAGAGAACGCCTTGTTCGCTTCAGCCATACGGTGCACGTCTTCACGCTTCTTGACAGCAGCGCCTTTGTTCTCAGCTGCGTCCAGCAGTTCGCCTGCAAGGCGCAGTTCCATAGACTTTTCGCCACGCTTACGCGCCGCGTCTACCAGCCAGCGCATTGCCAGGGCAGTACGACGAGCCGGACGAACTTCTACAGGCACCTGGTAAGTAGCACCACCCACACGGCGGGACTTTACTTCTACCATTGGCGCAATGGATTCCAGAGCTTTTTCGAATTGCTCCAGCGGATCCTTGTTAGAGCGCTCCTGAACCTTATCCAGCGCACCGTATACGATTTTTTCCGCTACGGATTTCTTACCGGAGATCATCACGTGGTTGATGAACTTGGTCAGGGTCTTGTTACCAAACTTAGGATCTGGCAGCACGTCGCGCTTAGCGACTACGCGTCTTCTTGGCATTGATAAGCCCTCATTTCGGTCTTCAGGCAGTCCGGAATAGTTCCGGCCTTACTCTTATCAACCTACTGTTAAATTCTTTGTGCAACGGGGCACAATATTTTCGGCAAAAGAGCTCAAGACTCTTTTAAAACGGCTGAACCAGCAGTCTCTTAAGGCTTGAACCTTAGGACTTAGGTTTCTTAGTACCGTACTTGGAACGACCCTGCTTACGGTCGTTAACACCCTGGGTGTCCAGGCTACCGCGAACAGTGTGGTAGCGAACACCTGGCAAGTCTTTTACACGACCGCCACGGATCAGAACAACGGAGTGCTCCTGCAGGTTGTGACCTTCACCACCGATGTAGGAAGTCACTTCGAAACCGTTAGTCAGACGCACACGACATACTTTACGCAGCGCAGAGTTAGGCTTCTTAGGAGTAGTAGTGTATACGCGAGTACAAACACCGCGACGCTGTGGGCAAGCTTGCAGCGCAGGAACGTCGGTCTTTTTGACCTTGCGCTTGCGTGGCTTACGCACCAGCTGGTTAATAGTTGCCATTCAGCGAACTCCAGATTATTTCTATATTCGAGCTATTGAGGTCGAATGTTGCTGTACCAGAGGATTTGCACAGTTAATTCGGTCTTCAAACAGCAAAAGCCGGTATAAAACCGGCCAGAGCTACCCCGGTCGATCATAGACCAAGGGTAAAATAAAGCTGCGAAATTGTACGGAAAGCGGGAAATGGCGTCAAGTATCGGTATTCAAAGTTTACAGCTCGGAGAGTAACCATAAAGGCTACATTTTACGCTATTTAATTAACGGGTTGTTTTTAATAAAAAAATGCCGAACAGTGTCGGCATTTTTTTGTTGGGTGAAAATGTCAATTAGCCTGCATTTCAAAGTGACCAGTCATCATTTTGGTCGCTCAAACTCTCCGGCCCCAGGCTATGTAGCATTACTTCAGCTCTCTTTTTCAATGCGACTTTAAGCGCATCGTCTTTATCCTTATTTTTTAATTCAAGCTTTTCAGTAAGCCGCTCATTTGTCAAAGATCCCTTTTCATAATGAGGGTTCTTCTTATGAAAGTCCTTAACAGCACCTTTTGCCTGCTTCAGTTGATTCCTGTAAGCTTCGTCAACACCAAGATCTTCTGTGCCTCTTGCCACAAGCTTCTCCAGACGTTCAACCTCACTTTGAAGTTCGCCCAGCTTTCTGTCGAGAGCCCTCTTTTCTGCCTCCAGTTCTCTACGCCTCAGCGCTTCTGGCTGGATCGTTTCGCTGGAAAGGCGAGGACTGTTATTTTTTACCTTCCCCCCTGCATTTACTATCTCGGTCATCAACCCCGGGACTGCTCCTCTTTCAAAATTATTTCCTTGAAGATGACCAGCCGGATTCCTGCCGGTTTTTTTCAGTAACACTGTTGCAGGGTTGAAGTCAGGCAGCCTCACACCACAAGTCGATGCTGTAGCAGCCGGCTTTGGCTTAAGCGCAGGCTTAGGTTTTTGCCCAGCCACCTCAGTTTTTTTATTGTTACCCGCTGCCATACCCACGGGAGGTGGCGGAGGTGGCGGAGGAGGCGGAGGAGGCGGCGGAGATGGTAAAAGGTCATTCCCTGAGAATGCACCAGACTCCTCCTGATCACTTAAACAACCTCTTTTTATGAAAGCCTGACTAAGTTCCGCAGTAAGACTTTTATCATTAACCCACTTCGATGGCACGAACTTACCGTAATTACCTGGTTTATCAAATTCCTCACGCTGAGCATCAAAATCCCTACACAATCGACTAATATTTGCCGTGGTTTCTTTCAGCGCCCTGTCATAATACTGCGCATAGCCTGTCCATTGGGAAAGCACCGAGCCAGTGGTTTGAAAAAGCTCCCCAGACGCTGCCTGACCTTCAATCCACTTTTCAATACGCTTCAAAGCTTCATGAGTGGAAACAATCTCTGGTTGCTGAATCAACTCTGCTGCAAACTGGTTAATAGCCTCCTTCGCCTTTTCCGATTGCTCTATATTCTTGCCTGCCTCTCGAAGGTCGTTGATATAAGTGCTACAACTGCGAACCAGGCTAACGTATTCTTTATTAACAGGATTGGTGCAAGGAATAAGTGGAAGCGTATCTGCCACGCCTTTAAGCAAACCGCCTGTATCAATGCCTGGAATCCCAGCCAGCTGGTCGCGGATAATACCCGCAGACTCTTCAGCCGGGAGACCCGCCTCCATAAGAGTATTCAGGGTCTGGCAGTAGGAACGGTCAAATTCATTATGACTGCCAACGCTCTCCCTGAAGGAATCGAGAGCCTTTACCAGTCCATGCCGCTTCTGCGATTGATCAGCACAAGAATCTCTCAGAGAGGCAAGTTCTGCAACGATCGCAACAAAAGCTTTTCCGTCAAGCTTTGTTATTACGCCTGGTTTAGTCTTTTGAATTTCTTGTAACTGCTTTACGGTATGACCCAGCTCTTTTGTCCTGTTAGCTATGTAATCACGGGATGACTGAGCCTGCGTGCCGACCAACTCTTTCCTGCCACACGCCTTTGTATTCAAATACTCAAGCATGGTTACCGGGTTACCGCGGCCATTTACACAGGCTGAGATGAGCTTATTCAAACAGGTATCAATATCTCTTTGAACAGTTTGAGCAGACTCTAAATCCGTTGATTTGCGTGAAGCCAGCCCTGATAACTCTTCTTCATACTCATTGAGTTCCATCAGATACGGACTTTTTTTAGCCCATGCTGTCAGCTTGTCATTCAAAGCTATCAGCTCAGATACCAGATAACGACTGGTTTGTTCCAGAGGCTCAAAGCTTGACTCAATTTCTGCAGCTTTAGCCAGAAGATTGATTTTCTCAATTGCGCTATCAGCATTCTTTTTAACCGATGTTGCCAGTTCATAAGCCCCCTCTACGGATCGAACACCATAACCAACATCGTCAAAAGAATAGACAGTCCCGTTATCTTCTGTTTTATGCAATGCCGCAACCTTTTTTCCAAGATCTTCTTGCATGTGTTCAGGAAGTTCATCAAAGCTTATTGAGGACTGGTGTTGATAATCAGGACTCCTGGAGTCCGTCTTCTGAACATTTTTTTGCTCAACTTCATACCTCATAGCCATTTGATTGAGAATATCGGTTATACCGGTTTTAATGGTACGCTTTTTCCTACGCTCTTCTTCAATTTGAGCGTTCATCAACTTCTCGCAAACTTTTTGAATCCTGAATCTTACTTTTTCATGAACAGGTTCAAGGGCAGCCAGCATGAGTTCTTTGCCCTTAATGACACGTTCTTTATCACCCGGAAGCTGAGAAATCAGTTCTTTCACCTGCTCATCAAACCGGGCAAACAACGCAGTCTCAGCAATATTACGCTCACCTATCTTCGGATCATTCAGATCACTTTCATTCTTTACAACAGGCAAGTCATCTATTGCTTTATGATCTGGCACAGATCGTTCAAGCTCTGAGAGTTGCTCTAACAACGAAGCGCACTCATTCATCTTAAGATCAATGTTTAATCTCTCTAAGCTTGCGACCAGACGTTGAGCTTTTTCGACAGTTTTCAGGTACAGGTCGCAGATGTGGTACCTCGATTCAGCCAGGCGGACATTTTCTTTCAATTGCTGAGCCTTTTCTTTAGATTCCTGAGCCTTTCCTTTAAATTGCTTAGCCTTATCTAGTAAATAATCAACAATGTTACCGTTTTTTCCAAATGCCTCACGACCAGCAGCTATCGCTATAAACACCTTTTTTTCAAGGACTTTCTGTTCAGAAAGGAGTTTTTCGGGAGTAGCTTCAGTAATACTTGTCTTTTCAACTCTACGCTTCAAATCACAGCATGTATCTTTCGCAACCTCCAGAGCTTCACCATTATGCTTTGAGGCCCATTGCTGAATTTCCTGATGCCACTCAGACAAGGTCGAGACTGGGCATTCCTCCTTTACTGTACGCTCAGGGATACTGACTGTTGTTCCGACTTCATGGGCAAATTTACGGTATTCAGTAGTAAAGTCCTTCATATAACGAGTTACGGTGCTTGCAGCTTCACCTTCATTGGCGGCAACATACCTGCCATAAAGCATTCCCTTTTGCGGCTTAACGTACTGGAAATCTGCATCTGCTTTTGCCCGAGTCACCACATGTTTCTCAAGTTCGGCTTTTTCTTTATCATCAAGCTGTTGCCAACTTTTGCCGTAATTCCTTTCAGCAATGCCTGTTAGCAGGAAATCTATAGGTGTGCGCATCTTCAGGTACTCCTTTCCTAAATCAGTAATCCTTATTGGTCCTGTGCTGCCAAAGAACCCTGTGGACTCAACGATTTCCACTTATCCTTGACCTGTGGATCAAAATCTGTAGCTCTAATGCCTCCTTACTTATGACAAGCATCTCTGCATTTAGTTCAGAACCCGAGTTATCGCGCTTTCTGTCCAATGAACCTTCAAAATCGAACCACTTGTGGTAAAGTCCCGCCGTTATCCACTTTTGACTTGCGAAAAGCCCATGAAACGCGAACTGGCTATTGAGTTTTCCCGTGTAACCGAAGCTGCCGCCCTGGCAGGCTACAAGTGGCTGGGACGAGGCGATAAAAACGCTGCCGACGGTGCCGCCGTAGAAGCGATGCGCGCCATGCTGAACAAAGTTGAGATAGACGGAGAGATCGTCATCGGTGAAGGTGAGATCGATGAAGCCCCTATGCTTTTTATTGGCGAAAAGGTCGGTATGGGTAATGGCGAAAGCGTTGATATCGCTGTAGACCCTATTGAAGGCACCCGCATGACCGCGATGGGTCAGAACAACGCCGTCGCCGTACTGGCAGCCGGAGAGAAAGGCTCTTTCCTGAAAGCCCCTGACATGTATATGGAAAAGCTGGTGACAGGCCCGGGTGCCAAAGGTGCCATTGACCTGAGTCTTGGACTGGCGGAAAACATCCGCAATGTGGCTGCCGCGCTGCACAAATCCATCGAAAGCCTGACTGTCATCACCCTGGCCAAGCCTCGCCACGACAGCGCCATTGCCATGATGCAGAAGATGGGCGTAAAGGTCTTTGCCATCCCTGACGGTGACGTTGCGGCCTCGATCCTGACCTGCATGCCCAACAGCGAAGTCGACATGATGTACTGTGTGGGCGGTGCTCCGGAAGGCGTTGTATCAGCAGCGGTGATCCGCGCTCTGGGTGGTGATATGCAGGGTCGCCTGGTCACCCGCGACGAAGCCAAAGGCGCGTCTGAAGAAAATGTGAAAGCAGGCGAACTGGAACGCAAACGTTGTGCAGAAATGGGCATAGAAACCGGTGTCCTTCTGAGACTGGAAGATATGGCCAGTTCAGATAACGTTGTCTTCTCTGCGACCGGCATCACCAAAGGTGACCTGCTGGAAGGTATTTCCCGCACAGGTAATATTGCCCAGACTGAAACCCTGGTCGTCCGTGGCCGTTCACGCACTATTCGTCGTATTCAGTCCACTCACTACCTGGATCGCAAAGATGATGACATCAAAAATGTAATCCTGTAACCGTTACAGCGTTTTTTTTCGGTAAGCAGGACTTCCTGCTTACCGAACGCCTCATCCTACACTGTTAATGACAGTTCACAGGATGCGCCCATGTCAAAAGCCTCACTGCTTCTCTTCATTCTTTTGTATACATCAAACCTTAGCAGTGCTTCCCGGCCCGGAGAGGTCTGGTATCAGCAGGTCTGGTGTGAAGGCAGAGGTGGCAAGGTTGAGCAGCGTATGCCGGATGGTCGCAGGGTCGACTGTCTGACAGAGCAATATGCCATCGAAATGGATTTCGCCAGTAAATGGCAGGAGGCCATTGGTCAGTCGCTGGACTACGCCATGCTGACCGGTAAGAAAGCCGGTGTTGTTTTGATCCTTAACTCAGAGTCTGATCAGCAGCACTGGAATCGACTGCAAAGGGTCGTCAACCATTATCAGCTACCGATACAGCTCTGGAAGCTGGGCCCTTAATCGCTTTCCCACCCTTTCCCAACAGTTCAAAGCTAGCGGTATAAACCAAAAGACATCAACAGTATGAACACAATAGCCAATGGGGCAACTACGCGGATTGAAAACATCCAGATATTAAACGGGACACCAGCCATACCGAGAAACTCAGCCATACGATTGCGTCCCATTTTCCAGCCAACAAACAGCGCAATCATCAGACTATTCAGTGGCATCATCAAACTGGTCGCTAAATAAACCATCAAATCAAAGAATGATTTGCCAAACCACCGGTAGTCCACGCCTGACCAGATATTGAAAGAGAACACACTGCCCAGCCCTAACAACCAGACCAGAAAACCAACAACACCGGCAGCCCAAAAGCGCTTGATAGAAAAACGCTTCTGCAACCAGGCAACAGCAGGCTCCATCAGGGAAATAGAGCTGCTGAGTGCAGCAATACTCGCCAATATAAAAATTGTGCCGCCCAGCAGAGCACCAAAGATTTTTTGTGCCAGTGCCGTCGTCAGGGATACAAACAACAGACCCGGACCTGAGCGTGCTTCAAGACCAAAGGCAAACACTACCGGAAAAATGGTAAGACCAGCCAGAATTGCGACCGCTGTATCAAGCCCGACAACGACCAGACTGGTTGTCAGGATTTTATTTTTTTTTGAAATATAGGCTCCATAAGTCATCATCATGCATAAACCAGACCCCAGGGTAAAAAATGCCTGCCCCGTTGCCGCTATTACGCCGTCAATAGTGAGCTTGCTGAAATCAGGCCTGAACATGAATGCCACTGTACGGCCAAACTGCCCCGTTTCAGTAATTGCGTAGACAAGCATCAGCAGCAGGATGACAATCATTGCAGGCATCATAACCTTAAGACTGTTTTCAAGCCCCTTATGAATGCCAAAGGCAACAATAATAATGGTGGCCAGCATAAACACCGAGTGCCAGACAGTCAGGGCAACCGGGTCACTGACCATATCATCAAAATAATCACAAATACTGGTCGCATCCATTCCCGCAAAAGTGCCGCTGAAAGATTTGAGCGTGTAAGCTATGGCCCAACCACCAACGACACTATAAAAAGAGAGCATAATAAGACTGGCAGCAGCACCTACGATGCCGATACTCCCCCATCCACACGGACTACCAGCATGGCGAGCCAGAGACACCATGGCTGTAATTGGGTCACTGCGGGAATAACGCCCCAGACCGACCTCAGCTATCATAAGCGGCAGACTCAGAAACATTACAGACAACAGATAGACAAGAATAAAAGCTCCCCCACCGTATTGAATAGCAATGTAAGGAAAGCGCCACAGGTTAGCCAGACCTATTGCAGCACCTGAGGCAGCCAGCACAAAAGTTAGCCTGCTTTCCCAGATCTTATTTTCCGGTTCAGATGTTGACATGGTATAGCTCAATAAAGACTTATGCGGGGAGTTAGGAGGGGTAGACACTGGACAGATTGAGTATACAACGTCTGGCAGAATCGGCACTTCAATCAGCCGCTATTATATGTGGTGATGAAATTTTGTCATGCTGGGAGGTGGTCATTCATGGGAACGGCAACAAAAAAGATGGATACACTGAAAAAGATATTCACCTTATGCAAGGGGGATATTCTGGTTCGGCACGGTAAAGACCAGGATATTACCAAAGCCCTCAACTTTCATATTGCTGTCGTCGCCCAGCCTGCACTGACACAGAATCGGATCCCGGCTATTTTCGATATGGTCCGATCCCTGGGATTCTCCAAAAGGCTTTTGCCCTGTGACCTGACCGTAGAGAAAGAGTTTACTGATGTCTGGTCCGTTTTTCGCCTTAACGATGAAATGATTCCGGCAAAAGCCGCTTCTATTGGCCATATCTGGGTTTGCATGAACGAATCAGCAAAATATGTGCATAGCGTCGGCCGAACATCAGCAAGGGGAACCTACAGTGTTTCAAGCACCGTTTCATCATTTTTTGGGGATGCCTGTTTTGGAGCAAAAGCCTTAAGTTATGCGGAATACCTTTGTGCAAACTGTACCGAGCAACCGCCTGCCGAACTTCAATCCGGACATTCAGGATGGTTTTCGGGAACGATATGCACTTATTTGCCCATCGCCCTTTACCAGACAGCCTGCCGCTCCACTGCGTTGATTCACAATTATATGGCTATTGATGCCAGACGGGCCTTGCCAAAAGATCTGGTCAACTACCTTAACGGCAATCCAAACTGGGCGATTGTGGATCAATTCTAACTCCGGACAGGATTCCTCCAGAAAGCCATTCAATCCCACATCCTGTATAAGCCAGCTTGTCATCTGCTTATCATCTTCTCGTGTTATAACGCTGCTTTGTGAACAACAAAAACAACAGGTAAGGAAAATGAAACCTCAGTCTTTCAAAGGCAGCCTGCTTCTGACTACCTTAGCCCTGACAACCGTTCTGACAGGGTGTGCACCAAAACATCAAAGGGAAACGGCTCGACATCCGGACATGCAACCTGTAGGACGCTATGCTTCAGGAATTTTTCATGATGGAGCCGCAGAAATTATTGGCTGGCATTCAGGCAGTCAGTCAGTTTTTGTTATTAATTCAGGCAGCAAAACCATCGATATTCTGGATGCCAGCCACTTAAACAGTCAGCGACTGGCCAACCCTGTTACAGATTCAAACCTGACTAAACGCGGCTTAATTAACCTTCAACGTTTTTTGCTAGGGATTCCACTGGGCAGTGCAAACAGTCTTGCTTTGCATGACGATCTACTGGCTGTTGTCGTCGAAGCTGAAAACAAACAGGAGCAGGGTGTACTGATGCTTTTTGAGGTCAATCAATCCGGTCGGGTGGCTTTCAAGGATTACGTCTATGTTGGGGAGCTACCCGATATGGTGACGATTACACCAGACGGTCATTATGCCCTGGTAGCCAACGAAGGCGAGCCATCGGATGATTACAAGGTCGATCCTGAAGGCTCAGTCAGTATCGTTGAAATTCACGACAATGGCACTGTAGGTGAAGTACGCCGGGTCAGCTTTGCAGATTTTAACAAGGGTAGAGTGAGGCATGGGGAGCTGGATAAGAACGTGCGGGTATTTGGCCGGAATGCATCCGTTGCTCAGGATCTTGAACCGGAATATATAGCCGTGTCTGATGACTCAAAGACCGCTTTTGTCAGCCTGCAGGAAAATAACGCTCTGGCAATTATTGATATTGATAAAGCTGAAGTGGCAAAAGTAGTGCCTCTGGGCTTTAAAGATTTTGGTCGTTTCCTGACAGACCTTAGCGATAAGGACGGCGTAAACCTGAAAAAATGGTCTGGTGTATACGGCATGTATCAACCCGACACCATTGCTTCCTATACGGTTAATGGCAAGACCTTTGTGGTCAGCGCTAATGAAGGTGATGCCAGAGACTACTGGTACAACAGCCTTTCCGAAAAAGAGTGCCTTGCTTCAGGTGGGCTCAAATTTAATAAAGAAGATGGCTGTCTTGGCTTTTCTGAAGAAGTCCGAGTCAAAAAAATCAAGGTCTCCCCTGATCATCCTAATGCCGAAAAAGCGCAAAGCTCAACAGAACTGGGACGGTTGAAAATCAGTAACACCCTGGGTGATGTAGATAAGGACGGACAGTTCGAAAAGCTTTATTCGTACGGTGGTCGCTCTTTCTCAATATGGGATGCAAAAGGCAACCTTATGTTTGACTCGGGTGATGATTTTGAGCGAATCACCGCCGATATTCTGGGGGCTGACTTCAATAATAATGACGATGAGACCAGGGGCGATAGCCGCAGTGACGATAAAGGCCCTGAGCCTGAAGCACTGGCGCTTGGGCAAATCAATGGCCGACATTATGCATTTATAGGGCTTGAGCGAACAGGGGGTATTTTTATGTATGACATCACTCATCCGAAGTCACCAGAGTATGTTCGCTATGTTCACAATCGGGATTTTACCATCAATGCTGCTGAGCAGCCTGAGAAATCAGGTGACTTGTCCCCGGAGGGAATGGTGTTTGTTTCTGCGGAAGACAGCCCTACAGGAAACCCGCTACTGGCTGTTGGACACGAAGTGTCTGGAACCACGCTGATCTATGAGCTTCGTTGAAGCACTTTTCAGGCTTTAAGGGTTGGGCAGTCAGAGTAGTATGGGAAGCAGAGGAACCTGCTTCCCGAAAAGAAATATAAATACTCAACGGCGCACCCGAAGGTGCGCACTGTTGTTGATCACACTTCCTGTCACGCTTCTTATCACGCTTCGCCGAAGTTAAGCGCTTCAGACAGAGCGGCTTCCACGTCAGAAGCAGACACTTTGACGGGTGCTTCAAATTCTGGCTCTTCACGACCTTTCTTACGCTCAGCGTGGTAAGCAAGACCAGTACCTGCCGGAATCAGACGACCAACCACAACGTTTTCCTTCAGACCGCGCAGGTAATCACGCTTACCGGTTACCGCCGCTTCAGTCAGCACTCGTGTGGTCTCCTGGAAGGAAGCCGCAGAGATGAAGGACTCGGTTGCCAGAGACGCTTTAGTGATACCCAGCAGCACACGCTCGAACTTGGCAGGGAACTTATCTTCTGCAACCAGACGATCGTTCTCTTCCAGTACCGTCGTGTACTCAGTCTGGTCACCACGGATCAGCGTGGAGTCACCGGTATCAGAAATCTCAACCTTACGCAGCATCTGACGCAAAATCGTCTCGATGTGCTTATCGTTAATCTTTACACCCTGCAGACGGTATACGTCCTGGATTTCGTTAACGATGTAGCGGGCCAGGTCACTCACACCCAATAGACGCAGAACGTCGTGGGGGTTGGTAGGACCATCGGAGATAACCTCACCTTTGGTCACCTGCTCACCCTCGAACACGTTCAGGTTACGCCACTTAGGAATCAGCTCCTCGTACGGATCGCTACCGTCGTTTGGAGTGATCACCAGACGCTTCTTACCCTTGGTTTCCTTACCGAAACCGATAGTACCGGTGATTTCAGCCAGGATAGAGTGCTCTTTCGGCTTACGCGCTTCAAACAGGTCGGCCACTCGTGGCAGACCACCGGTGATATCCTTGTTACCGCCGGACTGCTGTGGAATACGGGCAACGATATCACCCACTTCAACAGTGGCCTCGTCAGCCAGGTTCACCAGGGCGTTTGCTGGCAGGAAGTACTGCGCAGGCACGTCAGTGTTAGGCAGCTTCAGCTCTTTACCATTGGCATCCAGCAGCTGAATCGCAGGACGAATGTCCTTACCAGCAGAAGGACGATCCTTCGGATCCAGCACTTCGATGTTGGACAGACCGGTCAGCTCATCAGTCTGAGTCTTAACGGTGATGCCTTCTTCAAAGCCCAGAAACTTAACGGTACCGGACAGTTCGGTCACGATTGGGTGCGTGTGTGGATCCCACTTCGCCACCACCTGACCGGAAGCGACTTCAGCGTCTTCCTTAACGGATACGACAGCACCATAAGGCAGCTTGTAGCGCTCACGCTCACGACCGAATTCATCGGCAATCGCCAGCTGACCGGAACGGCTGACAGAAACCAGGGTTCCGTCTTTACGCTCAACGGACTTCATGTTAAGCAGACGGGCAACACCCTTGTTCTTAACAGTAATGTTGTCCTGAGCAGCGTTACGGGATGCAGCACCACCGATGTGGAAGGTACGCATGGTCAGCTGTGTGCCCGGTTCACCGATAGACTGAGCAGCGATAACACCAACCGCTTCACCCTTGTTCACCAGATGTCCACGACCCAGGTCACGACCGTAGCACTTGGCACAGATACCGTGGCGAGTGTCACAGCTGATCGGAGAACGTACTTTCATTTCATCGACGTTCATGCCTTCCAGGCGCTTAACCCAGGCTTCATCGATCAGGGTTCCGGCTGGAATAGCAATCTCGTCTTCAGTACCAGGCTTGAATACGTCCACGGCCACAACACGACCCAGGATACGTTCACCCAGAGGTTCAACCACGTCACCGCCTTCAATGTGCGGTGTCATCATCAGACCGTTGGTGGTACCACAGTCGTCTTCCGTCACCACCAGATCCTGCGCCACGTCTACCAGACGACGGGTCAGGTAACCGGAGTTCGCGGTTTTCAGAGCGGTATCCGCCAGACCCTTACGAGCACCGTGGGTAGAGATGAAGTACTGCAGTACGTTCAGACCTTCACGGAAGTTCGCGGTAATTGGGGTCTCGATGATGGAGCCGTCTGGCTTGGCCATCAGACCACGCATACCTGCCAGCTGACGAATCTGTGCGGCACTACCACGAGCACCGGAGTCCGCCATCATGTAAACGCTGTTGAAGGATTCCTGTTCTTCCTCTTCGCCCTGCTTATTCAGAACGGTGTCGGATTTCAGGTTGTCCATCATGGACTTGGCCAGCATTTCGTTGGCGCGGGACCAGATGTCGATCACCTTGTTGTACTTCTCGCCCGCTGTTACCAGACCGGAAGCAAACTGGTTTTCGATTTCACGAACTTCTTCATTGGCGTCACGGATGATGTCCTTCTTGTTATCAGGGATAACGAAGTCATTCACACCGATGGATGCGCCGGACAGTGTTGCGTAGTTGAAACCAAGGTACAGCATCTGGTCAGCAAAGATAACGGTTTCTTTCAGACCAACGTTACGGTAGCAGGTGTTCAACAGACGAGAGATGGCCTTCTTCTTCATGGTCTGGTTGACCAGTTCAAAAGGCAGACCTTCCGGAACGATTTCCCACAGGATCATACGACCTACAGTGGTGTCCGCCAGGAAGGTACGATCGTGTTCTACACCATCGTCGTCTTTGTATTTTTCGCTGACACGTACTTTAACCCGGGCGTGCAGCTCAACAGCGCCGGTACGGTAAGCGCGCATCACTTCGCGGATATCCACGAACGCCATGCCTTCACCCTTGGCGTTGATACGCTCACGAGTGATGTAGTACAGACCCAGTACCACGTCCTGGGAAGGTACGATAATAGGTTCGCCGTTCGCAGGTGCCAGGATGTTGTTGGTGGACATCATCAGGGCACGGGCTTCCAGCTGGGCTTCCAGAGTCAGTGGTACGTGTACCGCCATCTGGTCACCGTCAAAGTCAGCGTTGTACGCCGCACACACCAGTGGGTGCAGTTGAATCGCTTTACCTTCGATCAGAACCGGTTCGAACGCCTGGATACCAAGACGGTGCAGGGTTGGCGCACGGTTCAGCATCACCGGGTGTTCACGGATTACGTCAGCCAGAACGTCCCACACCTCAGGTGTTTCGCGCTCAACCATCTTCTTGGCAGCCTTAATAGTGGTCGCCAGACCTTTGGCTTCCAGCTTGCCGAAGATGAACGGCTTAAACAGCTCCAGAGCCATCTTCTTAGGAAGACCACACTGGTGCAGACGCAGGGTAGGACCTACGGTGATTACCGAACGACCGGAGTAGTCTACACGCTTACCCAACAGGTTCTGACGGAAACGACCCTGCTTACCCTTGATCATGTCAGCCAGGGATTTCAGAGGACGCTTGTTAGAACCGGTAATCGCACGACCACGACGACCGTTGTCCAGCAGCGCGTCTACAGATTCCTGCAGCATACGCTTTTCGTTGCGGACAATGATGTCTGGCGCGTTCAGGTCGAGCAGACGCTTCAGACGGTTGTTACGGTTGATGACTCGACGATACAGATCGTTCAGGTCGGACGTCGCAAAACGACCGCCATCCAGAGGTACCAGAGGACGCAGATCGGGCGGCAGAACCGGCAGAACGGTCAGAATCATCCATTCCGGATTGTTACCGGACTTGTGGAACGCCTCAACCAGCTTCAGACGCTTGGACAGTTTCTTCAGCTTGGTTTCAGAGTTAGTCTGCGGAATTTCTTCACGCAGCATTTCCACTTCTTCGCCCAGGTCGATGTCGTTCAGCAGGGCTTTGATCGCTTCCGCACCCATGCGCGCGTCAAAGTCGTCGCCGAACTCTTCCAGAGCTTCGTAGTATTGCTCGTCAGACAACAGCTGGTTTTTTTCCAGTGTTGTCATACCCGGATCAACCACTACGTAAGATTCGAAGTACAGAACACGTTCGATATCACGCAGGGTCATGTCCAGCAGCAAACCGATACGGGATGGCAGGGACTTCAGGAACCAGATGTGAGCCACCGGGCTGGCCAGTTCGATGTGACCCATACGGTCACGACGTACTTTAGCCAGTGCGACTTCTACGCCACACTTCTCACAGATAACTCCACGGTGCTTCAGGCGCTTGTACTTACCGCACAGGCACTCATAATCTTTAACTGGGCCAAAAATCTTGGCACAGAACAGGCCGTCACGCTCAGGCTTGAACGTACGGTAATTGATGGTTTCCGGCTTTTTAACTTCGCCGTAAGACCAGGAACGTACCATCTCTGGGGAAGCCAGACCGATACGAATAGAGTCAAACTCATCAGTTTGGCCCTGGGTCTTGAGTAGATTCAGCAAGTCTTTCAAGATCGCATCTCCTCGCAATGAAAGGCAGTCTTCCCGACTGCCTTCCCTCGCGTTTTGTTATTCGGTGTCCAGCTCGATGTCGATACCCAGAGAGCGAATCTCTTTCAACAGTACGTTGAAGGATTCAGGCATTCCGGGCTCCATACGGTGGTCCCCATCGACGATATTCTTATACATCTTGGTACGACCAGCCACGTCATCGGACTTAACTGTCAGCATTTCCTGCAGGGTGTAGGCGGCACCGTACGCTTCAAGCGCCCATACCTCCATCTCACCGAATCGCTGACCACCGAATTGGGCCTTACCACCCAGCGGCTGCTGGGTAACCAGAGAGTAAGAACCGGTAGAACGTGCGTGCATCTTGTCATCAACCAGGTGGTTGAGCTTCAGCATGTACATGTAACCAACGGTTACCGGACGGTCAAAAGAGTCGCCTGTACGACCGTCAAACAGAGTCACCTGACCGGTGTCGCTCATGTCAGCCAGACGCAGCAGCTCCTTAACTTCGGATTCCTTGGCACCGTCGAATACGGAAGTTGCCATTGGAACACCGCCACGCAGGTTCTTCGCCAGATCCATGATCTCTTCATCAGAGAAAGAATCCAGATCTTCCTGACGACGGCTGCCGCCTACGCCATTGTAGACCTGATCCAGGAAGTCACGGATTTCAGCGACTTTCTTCTGGGACTCAATCATACGATTGATCTTGTGACCCAGACCACGAGCTGCCGCACCCAGGTGAGTTTCCAGTACCTGCCCAACGTTCATACGGGACGGTACACCCAGAGGGTTCAGTACGATATCAACCGGGTTACCTTCCGCATCGTGTGGCATGTCTTCCACAGGCATGATGATGGAGATAACACCCTTGTTACCGTGACGACCCGCCATCTTGTCACCAGGCTGGATGCGACGTTTGATAGCCAGGTAAACCTTAACGATTTTCAGCACGCCTGGTGCCATGTCGTCACCGGTTTGCAGTTTTTTCTTCTTGTCTTCGAAGCGCTCGTCGAGCTGGGCACGACGTTCTTTCAGCTGTTCTCTGGCCAGGTCCAGCTGTTCGTTCAGCGTTTCTTCAGACATGGACAGTTTGAACCACTGTTCGTGTTCCAGTCCGTCCA
The DNA here is from genome assembly GCF_025562755.1 of Endozoicomonas euniceicola. Lineage (GTDB taxonomy): Bacteria > Pseudomonadota > Gammaproteobacteria > Pseudomonadales > Endozoicomonadaceae > Endozoicomonas_A > Endozoicomonas_A euniceicola. Next base: position 3,306,018 of record NZ_CP103300.1, on the reverse strand, counting down.
GGTATTCGTCAGAGATAGTGTCGCCCTTCGCCAGAGCCGGACCACGATCTACAGACTGACCACGCAGAGCTTCACGCAGACGGTCGAAGGTATCTTCCTCAACCACACGGAACTCTTCGTTCAGGTCTTTACGGTATTCGTCCAGTGCCGCCTTTTCGATGGCCTGGGCGCGGCTGTCTTTTTCAACGCCGTCACGGGTGAATACCTGTACGTCAATCACGGTACCTTTAACAGAGGTCGGTACACGCAGAGACGTATCTTTAACGTCAGAGGCTTTCTCACCGAAGATGGCACGCAGCAGTTTTTCTTCCGGAGTCAGCTGGGTTTCACCCTTAGGCGTAACCTTGCCGACCAGAATGTCACCTGCGCCTACTTCAGCACCTACGTACACGATACCGGCTTCGTCCAGCTTGTTCAGAGCGGACTCACCTACGTTTGGAATATCAGAAGTGATCTCTTCTGGTCCCAGTTTGGTATCACGCGCCACACAGGTCAGTTCCTGAATGTGGATGGTAGTGAAACGGTCTTCCTGAACCACACGCTCAGAGATGAGGATGGAGTCCTCGAAGTTGTAACCGTTCCATGGCATGAACGCCACGCGCATGTTCTGACCCAGAGCCAGTTCACCCATGTCGACGGAAGGACCGTCAGCCAGGATATCGCCTGCAGCGATACGCTCGCCGTTTTTAACCAGCGCGCGCTGGTTGATGCAGGTGTTCTGGTTAGAACGTGTGTACTTAGTCAGGTTGTAGATGTCTACACCCGCTTCGCCTGGCTGAACTTCGTCATCGTTGACACGGATAACAATTCGAGCGGCGTCAACGGTATCAACATAGCCACCACGACGAGCCACAACACAGACGCCGGAGTCGGACGCAACATTGCGCTCCATACCCGTACCAACCAGCGGCTTGTCAGCACGCAGGGTTGGAACCGCCTGACGTTGCATGTTCGATCCCATCAGGGCCCGGTTAGCATCGTCGTGCTCAAGGAATGGAATCAGGGATGCCGCTACAGACACTACCTGTTTGGTGGAAACGTCCATGTACTGAACTTTTTCCGGGCCCATCAGGTGAGTTTCACCACGGTGACGTACGTTAACCAGTTCTTCGGTCAGACGGTTGTCATTATCCAGGCCGGCAGAAGCCTGCGCGATAACGAACTCGCCTTCTTCGATCGCAGACAGGTAATCCACCTGCTCAGTGACCTGACCGTCCACTACCTTACGGTATGGAGATTCCAGGAAGCCATAGTCGTTGGCGCGAGCGTAAGTCGCCAGGGAGTTAATCAGACCGATGTTTGGACCTTCAGGGGTCTCGATCGGACAAACCCGCCCATAGTGAGTAGCGTGTACGTCCCGAACCTCAAAGCCTGCACGTTCACGAGTCAGACCGCCCGGGCCCAACGCAGATACACGACGCTTGTGAGTTACTTCGGACAGCGGGTTGTTCTGGTCCATAAACTGAGACAGCTGGGAGGAACCAAAGAACTCTTTGATAGCAGCCGCCACTGGCTTGGCATTGATCAGGTCCTGAGGCATCAGGCCTTCAGACTCAGCCAGGCTCAGACGCTCCTTAACGGCGCGCTCAACACGCACCAGACCAACACGGAACTGGTTTTCAGCCATTTCACCCACGGAACGGACACGACGGTTACCAAGGTGGTCGATATCGTCACAAACACCTTTACCGTTGCGAATGTCTACCAGGGTTTTCAGAGTATCAACGATATCCTGATTATCCAGCACACCCGGACCAGTATCCGACTCACGACCCAGTCGACGGTTGAACTTCATACGACCAACGCCAGATAAGTCATAGCGCTCGGCAGAGAAGAACAGGTTACCGAACAGGGCTTCTGCAGCTTCCTGAGTAGGTGGCTCACCCGGACGCATCATACGGTAGATTTCTACCAGTGCTTCCAGGCGGTTGGTAGTGGTGTCGGCACGCAGGGTGTCAGAAATATAGGAACCACAGTCCAACTCGTTGGTGTACAGGGTTTCAATCTGCTTAACGCCAGCAGCCAGCAGTTTTTCGTAAACTTCCGGAGTGATTTCGGTGTTACAGTCAACAACGATCTCACCCGTCGCCTGGTGCACAACGGTCTTACCCAGGATTTTACCGTAGACATACTCTACCGGAGCTTCGATACGCTGGATGTTTGCTTTTTGCAGCTGGCGGATGTGACGTGCAGTCACACGACGACCCATCTCAACGATCACATTACCTTCGTTGTCCTTGATGTCAAAGCTGGCCGCTTCACCACGCAGACGATCGGCCACCAGATCAGTACTGACATTTTCTGAGCCAATCTGGAAAGGTACTGTGTCGAAGAAGTAATCCAGAATTTCTTCGTTGCCCATGCCCAGGGCACGCAACAGAATAGTGGCAGGCAGCTTACGACGACGGTCAATTCGTACGAACAGCTGATCCTTTGGATCGAATTCAAAATCCAACCATGAGCCACGGTAAGGAATAACGCGAGCGGAGTACAGCAGCTTACCGGAAGAGTGAGTCTTACCACGGTCGTGGTCGAAGAACACGCCCGGAGAACGGTGCAGCTGGGATACGATTACACGTTCAGTACCATTGATTACAAAGGTACCGTTTTCAGTCATGAGCGGAATTTCGCCCATGTAGACTTCCTGTTCCTTGATGTCCTTGATCGCCTTGTTGGCGGAGTCTTTGTCATAGATAATCAGGCGCACTTTTACCCGCAGAGGTACTGCGTAAGTGACACCACGAAGTTGACATTCCTTGACATCAAAAGCTGGAGTACCGAGCCTGTAGCTCACATATTCCAGCGCCGCATTGCCTGAGTAACTAACAATTGGAAATACGGACTTGAAGGCAGCGTGCAGACCAATGTCTTCACGCGCGGCCGGCTCTTTTCCGGTTTGCAGCAGCTTGTGATAAGAATCAAGCTGAATCGCCAGAAGATACGGCACATTCATGACATGCGGCAGTTTGCCGAAGTCTTTGCGGATGCGTTTTTTCTCTGTATACGAGTATGCCATCAGCGTTCCCCAGCTTGGTCACCTGGTCCTGGCTTCAGACCGTCTGGTCTGGCCATCTAGGTTTTGATGAGGGCGGGTGGCCCCCTTTTGACACCCAATGAATACGGTGATTAACAACCGTTAAACCGTTGCATGAGCTTTAGCGTCTGGCTAACTGAACCTTCCGCCACTCGTGCAACCAATGCCAGTCGTCATGACTGACACCCCCTGAAGTGATCCAAACCGTACACCTGTCCGCCCAGAACGACTCCGGAACCTACCAGTGTACATGTCTTCCATATCATTTTCAGGGTTTTTACCTATATCTCCGTCACTTTATTTCGCAACGAGATATAGCTAGTGCCATAAAAAAAAATTTCCCCACCTGCGCTTGCGCAATATTCATACAAACCTGCACAAAAACGGTGACGAAATATTTTCATTTATGACTGCCTGAGCTCATCATTGCTTTAAGTAGCAAAACGATACAGCTCATACAACGGGAAAAAGGCCGGTGCCATTCAGGCACCAGCCCACCTGAGACTATTATGCAATAGACCCCGGATTATGCAACTTTACGTAGAATTACTTGACTTCTACGGAAGCGCCAGCTTCTTCCAGTTGCTTCTTCAGCTCTTCAGCTTCGTCCTTGCTCACGCCTTCTTTCAGAGGAGCTGGAGCGCCGTCAACGATGCCCTTAGCTTCTTTCAGACCCAGGCCGGTAGCAGCACGTACAACCTTGATTACGTTGACTTTCTTGTCGCCAGCGCCAGTCAGGATTACGTCGAACTCAGTCTTTTCTTCAGCAGCAGCGCCAGCTTCAGCGGCAACTGGAGCAGCAGCAACAGCAGCAGCAGCGGAAACGCCGAACTTCTCTTCCATTGCTTCAACCAGCTCAACAACGTCCATTACGGACATTTCAGCGATTGCATTCAGGATATCTTCTTTAGACAGTGCCATGTCTATATCTCCAAAAAATTGGGTTGGGGTATAAGCCCCGAAATTCATTTAAAAACGAGAGAAAGCAGTAAGCTCTAACAGTCAAAAAGACGATTAAGCGGCTTTCTTCTTCTCGTCGGCAACAGCTGCCACTACACGTGTAATGCTTGCCGGGAACTCGTTCAGAGTTCGTGCCAGCTTGGTTACAGGTGCAATCATTACGCTCATCAGCATTGCGCGAGCCTGGTCCAGAGTAGGCATCTTAGCCAGAACATCAATCTGCTCTGCGCCCAGAACCTGTCCAGAGATGGACAGTGCCTTAACTTCCAGTTCCTTGTTCTCTTTAGCGAAGTCTTTAATCAGACGCGCGGCCGCGCCCGGATCTTCCTGAGAGAAGGCCAGAACTGTTGGACCTACCAGGACGTCCTGCAGACACTCAAAATCAGTGCCTTCAACTGCACGGCGAGCCAGAGTGTTACGTACAACCTTGAGGTATACGCCACCGTCACGGGCTTGCTTACGCAGTTCGGTCATTTGACCAACAGTCAGACCACGGTAATCCGCAATAACAGCCGACAGAGCGCTTTGTGCAGCCTCGCTGACTTCGGCGACAATCGCCTTCTTGTCTTCGAGTCCTAACGCCATGGGCTTTACTCCAAATATCCGAAGTTAACCCTGCTGCATACAATCTATATAAAAGCTATGCATCAGGGACTTACAATACGGTGATGGGTCACTGAATTCAGAAAATTGTTCTAAATCCGTGTTCACCGTCTACGCAGGAAATTAAGCGCCAACCTTTTTGTCCATCCCTTAGACGAACCCCACCCGATTGAACTCAAGCAGGAACAGGTCTTTGCACCTACGATCTTTGACGACCTCCGAAACCGGAGACCCCAAAGTCTTTTGGGTTACGGGTAGCCAGTTCCTCTGACCACCTGCAACTCAGGTCAGCTGTCTGAAAGACAAATGCCCTTAATTAGATCTCGAGAGATGCAATGTCGATGGTCAGACCCGGGCCCATAGTAGAGGACAGGGTAACCTTCTTCATGTAAACGCCTTTGCTGGTAGCAGGCTTCAGCTTCTTCAGCTCAGCCATCAGCGCTTCAACGTTTTGCTTCAGGGAAGCCGCATCGAAATCGATCTTGCCGATACCAGCGTGAACGATACCGTTCTTGTCAGTACGGAAACGAACCTGACCTGCTTTAGCGTTCTTAACCGCGTCAGCAACGTTAGGCGTTACAGTACCCACTTTAGGGTTAGGCATCAGGCCACGTGGACCCAGAATCTGACCCAGCTGACCAACAACACGCATTGCGTCCGGAGAAGCAATAACAACGTCGAAGTTCAGTTCGCCAGCTTTGACCTGAGCAGCCAGATCGTCCATACCAATGATGTCTGCACCAGCAGCTTTAGCAGCTTCAGCGTTAGCGCCCTGTGTGAACACAGCAACACGAACGTCTTTACCAGTACCGTTTGGCAGAACAGAAGAGCCACGTACAACCTGGTCGGATTTACGAGGATCCACACCCAGGTTGACAGCGATTTCTACAGATTCTTTGAATTTAACGCTGGAAACCTCTTTCAGAAGGTTTGCAGCTTCTTCGAAGGAGTAAGCCTTGGTCGCTTCAACCTTCTCAGCAATCATTTTTGCGCGCTTGGACATCTTCGCCATTATTCTACACCTTCCACATTCAGACCCATGGAACGAGCGGAACCAGCGATAGTGCGGATAGCCGCATCTTCGTCAGCAGCGGTCAGATCAGGTTCTTTGATCTTGGCAACTTCCAGCAGCTGTTCACGAGTAACAGTACCCACTTTTTCAGTGTTAGGACGGCCAGAACCTTTCTTCAGCTTCAGTACTTTCTTCAGCAGTACAGAAGCAGGTGGAGTCTTGGTTTCGAACGTGAAGCTGCGGTCACCGTAAACAGTGATCACAACGGGTACAGGCATACCAGCGTCGAGTTCCTGAGTCTTAGCGTTAAACGCCTTACAGAACTCCATGATGTTCACGCCGTGCTGACCCAGTGCCGGACCTACGGGTGGGGAAGGATTAGCTTTACCTGCAGGTACCTGCAGTTTGATGTAAGCTTCGACTTTCTTAGCCATTGCAACCTCTACATCGGGTCAACGCTTCCATGAATAGCCATGCAGGTTATTTCAACCCATCATTCAGCTAATCAGTTCAGCTACCCATTAACAGGGCACTATCCGAAGCTCTCGCTCGCAATCATGCCCTTAGATAAAAACCCTGCATCGTTTGGTGATTCACCAACCAGTGCAGGGTTTCATTATAAAAATCTGTCTCTCAGACTTTCTCGACCTGGGAGAATTCCAGCTCTACCGGTGTGGAGCGACCGAAAATCATTACCGCCACATGCAGGCGACTCTTTTCATAGTTCACTTCTTCAACCACACCATTGAAGTCCGCAAAAGGACCGTCAATAACACGAACCATCTCACCAGGTTCGAACAGCGTCTTCGGACGAGGCTTCTCGGCCCCTTCATGAACACGCTGAAGAATAGCGTCCGCCTCTTTCTCGGTGATCGGCGCTGGCTTGTCGGCTGTGCCGCCAATAAAGCCCATCACTCGCGGCGTATCTTTAATAAGATGCCAGCTATCGTCGTTCATTTCCATCTGAACTAACACGTAGCCAGGAAAGAACTTACGCTCACTTTTGCGTTTCTGACCGTTCCGAATCTCGACTACTTCTTCGGTAGGCACCAGAATCTCACCAAAGAGATCCTCCATGCTGAACCGCTGCACTCGCTCTTTCAGCGAACGCATTACCTGCTTTTCGTAGCCGGAGTAGGCATGCACTACATACCAACGCTTCGCCATAGTTCTTTCCCTATCCAATCAAGCTGCTGATAGCCCAGCCTAGCAGAGAATCGAGCGCCCATAAAATGAGACCCATAACAATAACCACGGCGACAACAATCAGCGTGGTTTGCACAGTTTCCTGGCGTGTAGGCCAAACAACCTTGCGAATCTCGACCTTGGCATCTTTAACGAGGTTCCAGAAGGCACCGCCCTTCACTGTTTGCAGACCAATATAGCCAGCAACAGCGCCCAGAGCCAGCAAGGCTACAACGCGGTAAAGAATAGACTCAGCAGAGAAGTAATAATTCCCGTAAGCGCCAACAGCGACCAGGGCAAATACCAGACCCCACTTAAGGCCATCAAGACGACCTTCAGCCGCCACTTCTGGTTTTCCACTCATTAGTTTGATTTTCTCTCTAGAAAAGCCCCACCCAAAAACAGTAAACATGGTAAAAGAGTGAAGGCTTGAATCAAGAAATGGCAGGCCAGGAGGGACTCGAACCCCCAACAGCCGGTTTTGGAAACCGGTGCTCTACCAATTGAACTACTGGCCTGTATCTACGAGCGCCTTACTTTGCTCTTCTAGACACAAGGACCGACCAATTATAATTGACCATACCCTATCTGAAAAGCGTTATTATTTTTGATCTGTGAGGCATAAAAATAAGGGGCAGATAAAATCCTCTATCTACCCCTATGCTTCTGGAGCTCTTAACCGGATTTGAACCGGTGACCTCATCCTTACCAAGGATGCGCTCTACCAACTGAGCTATAAGAGCAACTTCCTGACCGCACTTAACTAATAAGCGGACAAGATTAATATTGGAGCGGGTAGCGGGGATCGAACCCGCATCATCAGCTTGGAAGGCTGAGGTTCTACCATTGAACTATACCCGCAACATAAAACGCATAGCGAGACTCACATCTTGTGATACTCACACAGCCTTCAATCTTCCATGATTTCAAGATCGAAGACAAGAATTTGGTGGTGGGGGCTGGATTCGAACCAGCGAAGCTTTCGCGTCAGATTTACAGTCTGATCCCTTTGGCCGCTCGGGAACCCCACCGAACGCTGCGCTATTGTATCCGGCGACATTTCAAAGTCAAGCTGTTGTTTTCAACGTTTAACTCAGTGAGTTATTTGAAAACTCAATCGACTAACTACTTACCAGTTAAGCTGATTGCCTTGCTTTGCCTGGATGTCCCCGAAGCGCAGGCGTATATTAGTGAATTGATGGTTCGGTTGCAATCCCTTTGCAGCTTTTTTCTAATACTTTCAGACCGTTGTATTCTTTCGCAAAATTTTCCCACATAGCGTCAGTCACTTTATCAGCCTGTTTAGCTGCCAGTTCCAGCCAGTAGGTTTGCGGTTGCCTTGCCAGACGCTTGATCCGGGTTTCATAGCCTGCCGCTAATAAACGACTACTGACTTTATTAGCCGAAGCTTCTTTACTGAAAAGCCCGAGGGATATTCCGTTGGTCAGTTCTCCCTGTGTAATAACAAAGCTATCGATCCCCTGGCCCTGGAGTTCCCGCAGCAGCCGAATAGCCGCATCCCTGCCTGCAAGCGGCGGAATATGTACCCAGTGGTCGTAACTGTTTGCTTCATTATCGGATCGCTCTGAGCTGGTCACCCCAAGGGAAAAAAGCCGCTGCTGCATTTCATCCGCTTTAGCGGATGAGTCGAAGGGCCCCACAACAAGGCATTGGCTATTGCGGGCAGTCTCTGGCTCAGAATACTCACTTCTTTCTACCGGTTCAGGCAGAAGATCGGATTTAGGAAGGTTTTTGCCACTTTCCGACCAGAGAACCAGTCGTTTTCCCTGAGGTTTCTCAGGCTCTGATACTACTGCTTTAGCGTAACGACTCTGTGACTGCTGGTAAGTTCCCCAGGCAAAGTAACCTGTATTCATGAGCAGCAGTAACAATATTATCCAGCGCATCCTTTTCTTTCTTCCCTGACTGCTATTTCCAAACCGTCCATTATCAGGTCAGGCATTAAACTCACCCTTCCTTCTTTATAGACATCGATTAACGGTTCAAGCTGACCGCCATCACCTCCGGAGAGAATAACGCGGGAACCGGGATATTGAGCCACAACCCGATCAATCAGCGCCAGCGACATAGCCAGCGCACCATGCTGAATACAATCAACCATATTTCTTCCCAGGGTAAGATCATTGTTATCGGTTGATTCAATATATTTGAGCTTCCCCGTATTGGACGCCAGAGTTTTTTTCATAAGGCTAATACCCGGAACAATATACCCCCCCAGATGCAGCCCGGTTTTATCCAGTACATCAATAGTGATGGCCGTACCGCAATCGACAACGACTTTACTGTCCTGTGTTTTGGTTGCATGGGCAGCCAGCATGGCCAGCCAGCGATCCACCCCCAGTTTTTCAGGTTCGTCGTAAGACAAGGTCACGCCAGCCGATACTTTTTTTGCCGCTGCTTTATATAAAGGGACAGTCTGAGTCGCCAGGACATGCTTTTTGATCTGCTCAAATCGTTCATTTCCAGACACAATGGAAACACTCACCTGATCCAGCCTGCCAACTGTATCAAGAAAACCGGGAAGTACTGTATCCCAGTCCTCCGTGTTACAGAAAAAACCTGAACTGGCGGGCTGGCCATTTTCCCGCAGCAACCATTTTAAGCGGGTATTGCCCGCATCGAACTGAAGTGTTCTCATGATTTCCTCAACGAAACCTCACCACCGTTAAACACTTTGACACCGGTTTCCGTTTTTATCAGCAAACCACCCTGTTCATTAACTCCGACATTCAAACCCTTTTCCTTTCGACCCGTTACTTCGACACTCACCTCCTGCCCCCTGAAAGCGTCGTATTCACTCCACTGGTCTTTATACAAAGCAAAGCCACCGTGTGAAAAACCTTCCAGCATGTGGCTAAGCGTATTAATGAGCTGCGCCACCACAGCATTGCGGCTAACCGCTTTACCACACACCTGATAGAGATCAACAGCCGGCTGTCCAATCCCTTTTTTCTGTTCTTCACTGAGCTTTATATTGATACCAATACCAATAATGACATCGCATTCCCCCGTAGGGTCGCCATGCACCTCAAGCAATATACCGCTGAGTTTTTTTCCTTGCCACAACACATCGTTTGGCCATTTCAACTCAAGGTTTCTTGCGCCATTAGCCTCCAGAGCTTTTAGTACAGCAAGCCCGACGGCAAGACTCAGGCCTTCCAGTGAAGCAGTACCTTCACTGATTCTCCAGTTTGCAGACATGGAAATGGTCGAGCCAAAAGGGCTGACCCAGGTTCTGCCTCGCCTGCCCCGACCACTGGTTTGATGCTCTGCCAGGCAAAATGTCATGCGCCCAGGTTGACCATCGCTCACTTCTTTTACCAGATCATTGGTAGAACCGGTGCTGAAGCAGGTGTGCAGTGTTACTGCATGATTCTCTATTGCATGACACAGCGACTCATCCAACCCTGCCTCAATCTTTTTCCGGTCAAGCAATTCTACTCCGTTTCCAAGGCGATAGCCTTTGCCCCGAACGGAGTCCAGCGACAGACCCAGCTCTTCCAGTGCTTTAAGTTTTTTCCAGACAGCCGCCCGACTAACTCCCAGAGTTTCTCCCAGCTCTTCCCCGGAGTGGAAGTGGCCATCAGCCAACAGGTTCAGTAACTTTTCCATCGACAGTCCCAATTCTATTCTGCCTGCATGATATGCCCTGAAACCCGCTCCCTCAAACTCCCCGTGAACTTTCTCTGGAAACCCTTGCATGATCTCCATGCCAATATCAGGCTAATCAAGCCTGCCACCAGCAGAACCAGCCCAATACTCTGAACCAGACCGGCAATGCCCAGCAGAACTCCCAGCATCAGGTAATAGCCCAGCCCAAAAAAAGCACCAGCAGTACCGACTACCTGACGATAATCGACCAGAGCCTGGCTAACAATGTTAGGAATGGCAATACCAAAACTGATCATAACCAGCACCATTGGCAGCAGGAACATCAGGGTATCCTGCAAACACCAGACACCAGCTCCCCCGACCACAGCCAATAAAGCGGCCAACAACACCAGCGAATCAGGCGATAATCGGGTTAGCAATCTTTTATTCAACAGACTGCCTGCTACCGAACCTATAGCCAGGACAACCCCACTATAACCAAACTCTGTCGGCCCATACCCCAGGCTTTCAAAAAGAAAAGGCGACAGAGAGTAATAGCTGAACACCATCAGGTTAAACAGGGCCACCAGCGCCATACTTGCCCACAGTCGTTTATCCAGAACCATGCGTCGACCTACCGCCCTCGAACTGACTCGTACCCCCTGACCGCGGTGGGTTTCAGGCAACCACTTAAGGGAGGTCAGCCAGAGAAGAATCGCCAGGAGACACAACACCAGAAAAACACCTTGATAACCAAAGCGGTCAGCCAGCAAACCACCACTAGCCAGCCCTATCACCGGACTGAGGGCAATCCCCATCCCCATCAGGGAAAAAATTGCGGCCAGTTCACTCCCCTCATAACAGTCACGCAGAATGGTCTGCGTGACGACAGAACCCACTGCTGCTCCAAAGGCCGAAACAACCCTTGCCAGCATTAACCATTCAAAACGATGCGTGAATAATGCCAGCAGAGCACCGCAGCCATACACTATCAGACCATAAAGCATGGCTTTTCGCCGACCGATGCGATCAGAAAGATAGCCCCAGAAAAAAACGCCCACAGCGAAGGCCAAAAAATAAACCGACAGTGTCTGGGCAGCCTCCTCAACCCTGACACCAAAGCCAGCAGCAATATCAGGCAATACCGGGCTATAAATCGTTTCCACAATCTGGGGAAACATCAGCAGTGTCACCAATAACAGTCGATGGGGTTTCTCTACCACTTCCTACTCCGGTTTGAAGCCAATAACAGGAGCACAAGTGTACTCATCAACAATTCGTCTGATTATCATCATAGGGACAAGAAATGTTAAAATAGGGACATATGGCACTGGTTAATGAACATCATCCTTTCAATCCGGATCAGCTGGATAACCCGGTTATTGGCTTTGCTGCCCGGACAGCGCACCACGACTCCGGTATGCACCAGCACCGGATGTCGCAGCTACTTTACGCCCCTTCAGGATGTATGAGCATCACCCTCGACAACAAACAATGTGTACTGCCCCCGACCCTGGCCGCCTGGATACCGGCAGGCATTCAGCATTGCGCCGTTATGCGGAACGTTGTCGCCTACCGCTCCATCTTTTTCAACCCGGATTATTTTGCAGACCTACCTGACCAGGTAGTTGTGATCGGTGTTAATGAGTTGCTAAAAGCAATGATAGAGCGGATCGCTTTCTGGCCATGGGATGAAAACATTGAGCAACAGGCTCCCCTGCTCACCCTGTTCCAGCAGGAGTTGCTGTCTGCCCCGACTGAAAACCTGCAACTACCCTTCCCTTGCGACCAGCGGTTGCAACACTGGCTGGAGACTCTGAAAGCCGGTAAACAACTGCCGGAGCCTCTAAACATCATGAGCCGTCATGTCGGTGCCAGCGAAAAGACCATCAGCCGCATCTTTCAGCAGGAAACCGGTATGCCTTACCAAAGCTGGCGTCAGCAGTGGCGGCTGCTAAAAGCCATTGAATTACTGGCAGAGCAACACAGCGTCATGCAGGTCGCCAGCGCCCTGGGATTTTCCAGTGACAGCGCATTTGTCAGCTTTTTCCGCAAACAGACGGGCACCACTCCCGGCCAGTATATTCAGTAACGTGCCTATCGATAGCCCGACCTGGTGACTGCTCCCCACCCTATCGGGTGAGGCTTCTGATTTCTTAGGCAGCAACCGACAGTCTGCCGGATTTACGCAAGCCTCCATCAGCAGAAACGGACAGTCCTTCCGCCTTTAATTTCAATATGCCTTGCTTCTTGATATTGCGAGCTGCATTAATATCCCGGTCATGGATAGCACCACAGCTACACTCCCATGATCGGATTCTCAATGGCATTTTTTCCTGTTTCAAATCGCAGACTGAGCAAGTTTTAGAGGATGCAAACCACTGGTCTATCTTCACCAGATGTTTACCTTCCTGCTTTGCCTTGTATTCGAGTTTGGTTATCAGTGAGTGCCAGCCAGCATCAGCAATAGAACGAGCAAGACGCTTGTTCTTGAGCATGTTTTTAACTTTCAGTGTCTCCACAATCACCGCTTGGTTTTCGTCGATGAGTTGTTTTGATAGCTTACGCTGAAAATCATTACGGGCAAAGGCTACACGCTCATGCGCCTTTGCCACCAATAAACGGGCTTTGTGCCTACCTTTTGAGCCTTTCTTGCAGCGAGATAGAGCCTGTTGTTTTCTTTTCAGGTTACGTTGTGCTTTTTTCAGAAAGCGAGGATTGCCAGTCTTATGGCCGGTACTGGTGATAGCCAGATCAGTAATCCCCATATCAACACCGACAACCTGATTAGCTTCAAGATTATCAATCTGTTTTGGTTGTTCCTGGGTATCATCAGCCAATATGGAGGCAAAATACTTGCCGGTTAGCGTTCTGCTCAGGGTGACAGACTTCACCTTACCCACTATTTCACGATGCACTTTAGCCCTTATGGGCTTGCACTTGGGGATTTTTATCCCGTTATCGCCCACAGAGACAGACGTACAATGTTAGCTACTTTGCTTGCCATGCTTTTTCTTGAAGCGAGGAAATCTTGCCTGCAATTTGGGATTGAAAAAGTTTTGAAAGGCCGTATCCAGATTGATAGTGGCCTGTTGCAGTGCAATAGAGTCAGCGTTTTTCAGCCATGAGTACTTTCGGCTTTTCTTGGCTTTTGCCAGCAAGGGCTTCAGGTGTTTTTTGGGAGAAAGGCTCTGCCCACGAACCTTGTAATAATGAACCTTAATAGCCAGGGCCTTGTTCCATACGAACCGCACAGCATCAAACTGACGGTCGAGAAATTCCGCCTGCTCTGATGTTGGATAGATTCGTACTTTGGTGGCTCTCAGCATGGAACGTTATTTCAGTGCTCATTAATATAAACTTTATATTACAGGTATTTGAAAGAGGTTTTCAAGTGAGCGCACGCAATAAAGATTTGCTTAAAGGATATCTTCGCAAACGACATAGCGTTACCAAGCTGGTTGTTCATTTGGTGTTCACGACAAGGTACAGGCGAAAGCTTTTTGATGGCTATATGATCAAGCAGTTACGGGAGTCGTTCGAGAGTGCATGTGAAAAACTGGAATGCCAGTTACTTGAAATGGATGGCGAAAAAGATCACGTACACCTGTTGGTGGCCTACCCACCAAAACTGGCTATCAGTGTCATGGTAAATAATCTCAAATCAACATCATCAAGACGGTTGCGAATGCTGAATACCCACCTTACTGCTCAGAGCAAAGCAGGCTTAATGTGGTCAAGGTCTTACTTTGCTTGCAGTGCTGGCGGTGCAACTATCGAGACTCTGAAGGACTACGTTAATAGCCAGAGTACACCAGATTGATGGCGGAAGGCTCTGCGCCTTCCCGTCTTATATCCCCGCCCGCATTGGGCGAGGGTTTACGACGATTTTGCTAATAAGCCTTTAACCCTGCTCTTTCAGAGTCCCGGAGAACTTTCCTTGAACTCTTCCATCTAAAGTCCACGACAGAGATTGAATAACGTGCATATAAAAATTCAGCGATTGAAAACCGCTCTAAAATGCACGTACACGACTAAAGTTCAGATGAATTCAAAAAAGATTAAGAGGCCTTTATGAAATACAGCGTTTTTTCACTGATGTTGGCAGCTTCAGCACTGTCTATAAATTTATACGCCTATTCCCCAGATGATCAGCAGGGCACTCTCTATAAAGGACTGCAAGACCTATATAAACTTGCTAATACACTAGGGCTTGAGCCACAGCAGTCACTAGGGAAAGTTGCTAAAAATAACCTGGTTTCCTCACTGTTGTCTCCCTGGGATGAAAAGCAGATCAATTCTGTGATCGAGGAAAACAGCGACATCAAACAAGCGGCAAAAAAGATGATCAGTAGAGTGTTTGCTAATCCACTCATTGACCAGTCTGGTTTTGCCGCCCACAAAGAAGACTTTCTAGACCTGGTCGATCGTGGTTCTTTTCTACAGACTTATGACCCCAAAGCCAGGGGAGTAACAATCAGCGATGCCGATGCCCTTTTTGTTCCCACTGACATACCGCTGACAAAAGATTTGGCAAAAACAGCCAATACCGCTACAGACCAGAAGTCCTCAAGCACACGCATCCCAGCTAACACACCGGTTTATATTTTTGGGCAGTTGTTGGACTTACGCCCTGAGATCAACCCTAATCAAGACTCATGGCTTCTTGTCTGGCGAGAAGAGTTTGGTCTGAAGTTCGTACGCTCGCGGCATATAGGACGGTTAAGCCAGTCAGATATAGAAGAGTTCGAACGTCTGGTCACAAGCAGGCCCGAAATTGTAAGAACAGGAAGAGTTGAGCGAGAATTTCACGAAGGCGACTTCAAAATGCTGATGCCTGGCACCATGCCTCTGCATAAAAACGATGGCACTTATCAGCTGGCAAAGCGAGAGGGCCGGGGTGGAGAAACCATTCCATTTAATGACAAGACCGGGACAGTCTATAGTGCAAAGCTGACCGAAGCTACACTCCTTTCCAAAGACAAAATCGTAGACCTGAATTATCACGTTAAGCAGGTACCCATTAATCCAACCATTCAGAATTACCTGCAAGAACTACACAATAGAATCTTTCACTATCCAGATTATGCCGGTTCTGAGCGTAACTATCATCGGTCTTTCGCCTGGGGGGAAGGAGATACAGGTATCGATGAACAACACGGTCAGGATATTTCCAATTTTGTTTACAAACTAATGCTGGGATTCGGACATCGCCTGCCAAGATACTCCGGGCATCAAATAAAAGAAGGGCTAGACATCAACACGATAACGGTGGATTACTCAAAAGATAAAGAGTCACACTATCGAACACTGGTTGAAGACTGCACCCTGGGACGAATGGCAAGTTTTACCCCCAGTGCGCACATAGTCTGTATTGGCAGCGTGTCCATGGCACAGCTTAGACTTCTTGATTCTGATGCAGCAACGGATGCATTGAATAATGGCATGAAGGAAGAGGATCTTGTACCACTGGTAGCAACCAGTCCTGTTGGCTTTAAAGATGTGGAAACCGGGAACTGGACAATCGTCCCCAAAGCTGCAATTTTTCCAATTTTCAAAACAGGCCCTTATAGCAGCTGGATAAGCCGAACAGAGAATTTTAAAGTATTCAGTTTTTTTAAAGACTCTCCAAAGTTAACAACAAAAACTGAACTCTGATAGATCACCTGTTAAGCTCCACACAGACTGTGTGGAGCCTTTTTTCGATACTTATAAATGAAATGAACAGGTGCAATGCTAATGAGTATTTTCAAATCCCACATTTCACAAATGGGAGCTTACAAACCACCACTGGAAGATCGGGATAACCACCAGCACCTGTTGCTGGATTTCAACGAACGGACTCTGCCAGTATCTCCAGCCATCAAAAAAGCCCTGATCGATTTTATTAACGATGACCAGCTGCAGGTTTATCCTGCTTATGGGGACATTACCCAGAAAATAGCCGACTATTGCGGAGTAAAGCCTGATCAGGTCATGACCACCAACGGTTCCGACCAGGGTATCGACCTGATTATCCGGTCAGCCTCCAGAGAGGGCGGCGAAGCTATTATCCCCGGACCAACATTCGCCATGTATCACCAGTGCGCGAACATTGAAAATCTGAATATTATCGAACCGGCCTATTCCAGAGAAAACGGCTTTCCTAAACAGGCCGTCATAAATGCGATTACCGATAAAACCCGGCTGATTGTATTGGCTAACCCAAACAACCCTTGCGGAACTCCAATCGCAAGAGATGACATTCTGGAGATTGCCAAAGCTGCGCCTGGGGCTGCGATTCTGGTGGATGAATGCTATTTCGAATATACCCGGCAAACGGTTTGTGACGTTGTTCAGCAATACCCTAACCTGCTGGTCACCCGCACTTTCTCTAAAACCTGGGGGCTTCCATCTGTACGACTGGGGTACATTATTTCCAGCAAAGACAATATCAACGCGCTACTGAATGTCCGTGGACCTTATGACGTGAACCAGCTGGCAGTGGTTGCTATTAATGCTGCGCTGACCAATCCAGAATATACACAGGAGTATGTGAAAGAGGTTCTTGGCGTCTCGAAGCCAATGCTTGAAGAATTTCTGGATACGCGGAATATTGAGTACTGGCCGTCTGTGGCCAATTATGTCTGGGTTTTTTTTGACTCGCCTTCGCTGGTCGAACAAACGCTGAAAAAAGCCAACATACTGGTTCGCCCGAAAATGGACCATCACTCCAGGCTTGGGTTACGAATTAGCCTTGGGAATAAACAGCAAACCGTACACCTGATAGATACCCTCACCTCTATTATCTAGCTCTTTTCCAATAAACTGCCTCTATCTGGAATATACCAGAGGGAGGCAGTAAGACACTTTCAGCCAATCAGACTGCCGGAGCCTGAAGTCGGGACAGTTCTTCTTCTTTTACCGCCCGCTTACGCTCGTCAGCTGTCTTTGCGGTTCTCAAATGACCAATCTCTTCTTTATGTCGCTTAATATCGCCTACCAGTCTCAAGCGTTCCTCTGCCGAACTGTCGTCACTGATAATTCTGGCTTCCTTGTCGAGAATTTTCTTTTCCAGCTTCTCTATTTTTTTCTTTGCGTCAGCAATTTTGTAACCGTAATCCCGAATAGATTTCTCGACAGCGTAAAACTCTTGCCCCTGGTTGTAATACTTCAGAAACTCATTGTGCAAATCTGCCGGACACTGGTGGTTATAGGTTCTGCCACTCTTTCCGTAATCATAAGCATTAGTCGGCGTACAAAACTGCCTCAAGCCTGCTTCAAAACCCTGCTGGTATAGCGCCTGGCTTGGAACAATAGAGTATTCAGCGCAGGCACTGCGATGATCACCAATCCGGGACATAGAGTAGCCATTCAGGCCATCTTCAAAACCAATTAACTGCCAGTCAGCGTTAAGGCACTCAGACTCACTCATAGTGGCGCACCCCCCGAGAAAGCCCATGGAAGCCACCAGAGAAATCGCTGTTATTTTTTTCAACACGGTTAGAAGTCTCAAAACGAAAAATAGACGCTAAGTCTATTCATCTTGCAAGGGTTTGGTTAGCAGCTACTTGACGAAACTTTCTAGAGGAATACCCGGGAAAGCTTACGGAAAATAACATGCCTTACTTGTATGGTTCATATGTACTTTATAGGTAGATTGACACCGAACCGGTTACAACCCAAACTGCAACCATATCAGTTACAAGTTGTGTATTACGGCGATCAAGCGGTTTCTGCATAAGGGGTTGGAAGACTATTTTTATGATGGCTCTACCAAGGGAATAAATCCGAAACATGCTCAACGGCTGGCTACCCGCCTTGACCGCCTTGATTCAGCAACGCAACCAATGTGGACTACGAGCAATATCATTAAGGAAGGATAAGCCATGAGCCGAACCAGAAACAGAAAGCCAACTCACCCCGGTGTGGTGTTTCGCCTGGATGTGCTGGAACCTGCCGGAATCAGCGTAACCAAAGCAGCTGAAGTACTGGGTGTTTCCCGCAAGCACCTGTCGGAGTTCGTCAACCAGAAAAAACCCTGTACCCGTGACCTGGCTATGCGGATCGCCATTGCCACAAAAACCAGCGTGGGCAGCTGGCTGAATATGCAGACTGCCCTTGATGTGTGGGAGGCAGAACACGACGATAGTGGACAATATATTACTGTGGGGCAGCTGGCTTTGAGTCAATAGCCAGATCAGCGCCCCAGCCAGACTAAATTCAAACGCATTCACTGAGCACACGCAAAAACAACGGTCTATACATTGCTCAATTAATACTCTCCCCGCAACTCACGACACAGCTGATCTCGAAAATCCCGTATAAACTGACTGCTGCGCTCAGCCATCCGCTTTCCAGCTTCAGTTTGCATACTGTCTGCAATCTTCAGCAGTTTCAGTTCAAAATGATCAAGGGAATAGTTACGGTCATCCAGCTCACGATGGGTTGCCAAAGGGTCTTCAGGATCAAACAGTTTCTGTTTCAGCTTGCCGCCGGTATAGAAACAGCGGGCCAGACCAATAGCCCCCAGTGCTTCCATCCGGTCTGCATCCTGAACCACCTTTGCCTCAATAGTTTCTGGCTCAATACCTGCCGAATAGCTGTGTGTTTTCACCGCATGACACACCTCATCAATCAAATCCCGGGGAAATGCCAGCTCTTTCAGACAGCGTTCAGTCTCTTCTGCTGCCAGCGTTGAAGCCATTGAACGCTGAGGGTGATTCTTGGGAAGAACAATAATGTCATGAAAATAGCAGGCGGTCAGAATAACCAGTTGATTGGCACTGATATCACCGTCTTTGAGAAGTCGCCGGGTCGTTCGCCAGACCCTCTGGAAGTGCGATATATCATGAGAAGCATCATCCGACTCCCGCCCCCGCAAAAACTCGACAAACGTATCTTCCCATTGCTGTAACAAGGTTGGGTCGTTGTAGGACATAGCTCCTCACTCATTGTTTGATTGATCATGCAACTGGTAGCGATAACAGGACCGACTATCAATGGCGGGCTCACTATGCAGAAACAGTCGTGAATGCACAACAACCTGTTCCGGTTTTAGTTCAACCAGATGGTAGGCCGGTGGCTCAGGCGAAACGTAAGCAGGCTTTTTATTATCAAATTCAAAAGCAGTCTGATGAACAGGCGACAAAGGGCAGGAGTAGCTGATGCCATGCCAGCTACCTGTCACGGTCCGGTGTAAATGCCCGAAGAAAATATGTCGAATCTGCGTCCGATAAGGGTTCACGATTTTCAGGAACTCATCCGAATTTACAAGATTATCGTCGTCCATTACCGACAACCCGACAGTAAACGGCGGGTGATGCATAAATAGATAAACAGGCTGCCCCTCCGAGTCCGCCAGTTTTCTCTCCAGCCATTGCAACCGTTGCTGGCAGAGAACGCCGCTGCGTTTTCCTGCATCCAGCGTATCGAGGAAAATCATCCGGCCTGCTGCACTGTCCAGGACATATTGAACAAACCCGCTGTTATCATCAGTAGGGTGTTCAGGAAAAACCGTTGAAAATGCTTCTCTATGGTCATGGTTCCCCATCAACATATAAACAGGAAAAGGCAACCGACTCAGTTCCTCTCTTAGCACCTTGTAGGCGACCTCTTCCCCCCAGTGGGTCAGGTCACCGGTGATAACAGCAAAATCCAATGGCAGGCTGGCGCAGTCAGACAAAATGGCATCAATACATTGTCTTATCCGTAGCTGTGGGTTGATGTCGTAATTCATCTCGCCCGCAGGAATCAGCTGAGGATCAGACAGGTGAATAAAACGGAGGCTTTCTGCTGGTGCTGTACTCATGACTCATTGTTAGTGTGGCTGCGTACAAAAACATCATGACGTATCCTGCAACACTTTGCACAATCTAAAAAAAGCAATCTCAAAAAAAGGGTTCAGGAAGAAGCCGATGCAGCGGACTCCAGACAATACCGGGCAACGGTCATATTACTCCAGCCTTCAAAGCCATCCAGATGCATACCCAGCGTCTGAATCACATCGACCGCAAACTCATTGTCGGGTGCCGTATAAGAGATAATTTCCCGGAAACCAAACCGCTCAAAGCCCAACCTGGCAACAGCCTGAACCGCTTCAAGCACCAATCCCCGTCCGCGAAACTCTGGCAGAAAACGCCAGCTAAGCTCTACGCTGTTCCCGTAATTGGAAAAGCCACAATAGCCAACCAGCCGATACGTTTCCTTATGAACAACAGCCCATCGTGACCAGCCTTTCTGATCCAGTTCCATCTGGTAACGCCATAATTCTGTTTCTGGTTTGGAGGCGGGAGAGTCATCGCTGAACCGCTGGGGCAGATCATTGTGACCGATGAGTTCACCATAAGGTTTCAGGTCACCTTCCTGCCAGGTTCGAATTAGCAGTCTGGGGGTTTCAGTTACTATTAACACAAGACGCTCCTGAAAAAGCTTGATCGACAGCTTGAGCTATTGAAACTTATAAATATTTAGCCTAACTCTGGGTGAAAGGCAGTTTTTCTTTCTTATTTACTACAAAGCAGCAATGTCCACTGATGGTTCACTGACTGAACATTTTTTGTTTACAGGGGTTTGACCTGTCGATGCACGAAAAAGTTCTATGCTGTCTGGATAATATTCAGACAGCCTCAATCAGGTGGGAATATCTCGACGGACAAAGCGCCGGATGTCACTATTGAACCCTGTTACTCACAGCGGGCAGAGCAATGGCTATCTGGAACCAGTCCCCAACCCTGGAATCATTAAACCACCAGTTGAAAGGCAACATGTGTGAGCATGTTGGTATTGAGATCACTGACATTGGTGATGACTACCTGGTCGGCACCCTGCCGGTGGATAAACGTACCGTGCAACCCATGGGCTTGCTGCATGGCGGCGCTAATGTGGTTCTGGCTGAAACCCTCGGCAGTATTGCTGCCAACCTTGCCTGCGGGAACGATCAGTATTGTGTCGGCCTGGAAATTAATGCCAATCACCTGAAATCTGCGACATCAGGCAAAGTGACCGGAACCGCCCGCCCTGTTCATATTGGTCGCAGCACTCAGGTCTGGGAAATTCGTATCGAGAATGAACAGGGCAGTCTGACCTGCATCTCCCGACTAACCATGGCGGCTAAAAGTAACAGGGGTTAATCCGAAATCCCCTCCAGCCACATAATTTCGGGGAGGGGAATACAGCCAAACTCTATAGCTGTCGCGCGATCAGTTGTTCCAGCTTCACCTGATCCTTTGTAAAGTTACGAATACCTTCCGCCAGCTTTTCCGTTGCCATAGCGTCTTCATTCATAAACCAGCGGAAAGTCATTTCATCCAGTGTCAGCCTGGGATCGTCGGACACTGGCTTTTCCGCATACAGCTTTTGTTCCAGAGGCTGCTCCGTATTTTCCAGTTCTTCCAGTAATGATGGCCCTATGGTGAGGCAGTCACAGCCGGCCAGCTCACGAATTTCTCCGGTGTTACGGAAGCTGGCTCCCATCACAATGGTTTTATAACCGTGCTGCTTGTAGTAATTGAATATTCGGGATACAGACACAACCCCCGGATCTTCCGCCCCGACATAGTCACGCCCTTCTGATTGTTTATGCCAGTCGAGAATACGTCCCACAAAAGGCGAGACCAGATAGACACCTGCCTCAGCGCAGGCCCGCGCCTGGGCAAAACTGAACAGCAGGGTCAGGTTGCAGCGTATGCCTTCCTGCTCAAGAATTTCTGCCGCTTTTATGCCTTCCCAGGTTGACGCTATTTTTATCAACAACCGGTTACTGTCAGCACCCTGTTGACGATACAGTTCACACAGACGACGGGCTTTTATTACCGTGCCCTTGGTATTAAATGAAAGACGGGCGTCTACTTCTGTCGACACTACACCCGGCACAACACCCTGTATCTCTTTTCCGATCGCAACCGCCAGCCAGTCGCAGGCGAGCTTCGTTTGTATGTTGACATCATCATAAGACTGTCGTCCATACTCAAGCGCTTCTGACAACAACGCTTTGTACGCCGGCAGTTCGGCAGCTTTCAGGATTAACGACGGATTAGTGGTGGCATCTACCGGTTTGTAGCGTTTGATTGCGTCAATATCCCCGGTGTCTGCGACCACTTTGGTCATACCTTTTAACTGATCTAGCTGGTTACGCATTCTTCACCCTTTTATCGTCTGCTCATTGTTACCTGCCCAGGCTGACTCCGGCTGAATAGCTGTACTCCGTCATACCCCTTATACCCGTCTCAATCGCAAAGATTCCACCCGATTCCGGATACTGCTCCAGCTCCTCAGTTGAGCAAGCCTGCCTGCATGAAGTGATAAACAGTGTCGTATTGGTTTCGCCTCCAAACGCTACCGCTGTAGGATACTTAACAGGCAAGTGGACCTCTTCAACCATAACGCCTCCCGGTGACAGGCGTACAATTTTTTCTCCTGCAAACATTGCTACCCAGAGACACCCATCATTATCAACCGCTGCTCCAGCGGGCAGGCCTTTACCAAAAGGAAAACGGTGAAAAACACGACGGTTTACCAGTACTCCCCCTTCAAGGTCATACTCACAGGCGTAAATAACGTGTTCCGCAGAGTCCGCATAGTATATCGTGCCCGAGTCAGGGCTGAAGGCAATACTGCTGGTAGCCATCACCGGGCCTGCTTTCTGCTCCAGTTGTAAAGTAGCATCTAATGAATAAAGCCATGACTCTGCCTGACTGCCATAAAGATTGGCACTGCCAACCCAGAAACGACCAGCCGCATCACAGCGGCCGTCGAGTAAGGCGTTTTCAGGCCAGTCGTCCGACACCCGATTCAGCCGGGATACGTTAGTTTCTGAATTCAGGCCTGATAAGAAGGCGTTGATCTGAAAAAAACCAGAAGCCGATGCCAGAATAATGCTGTCGGGGTATGGACTGTTTGAAGAGGAAAAGGCAAAGCAACCGGAGGGTTCCGGCAACAGGAGTGTCTGGGTGTGGTCATACTCAGCCTGCCAGGTATTCAGGCTCTGCCCTGCAACATCAAGCCAGAAAAGAGAACCACTTTGTTGATGCCATCGGGGACACCGACCCTGCTGCGATCTGGCATCAAGCACTTTCACAACGGCTTTCATAGTTGCAGATAGTGAACCTGATGGCTGCGTGTTGCAACTATTTCCTTTGGGTGGTGGGTTGTTGGGAATTCCACGCAGGGAAACCCAGTGTTTGAGTTATTCCAGGTGCTTCAGGGATTATTTCTGAATAGGACTTACCGGCGTGTTTACGGATATGACAAAGGTGATGGCGATTAAGAAAGCTGTCGACAGCTTTGCCGTGGATATTGGCAAGTTTGCCGCATAAAGCGACTATCCGTCAGCAGGGAAAATAAGTTCCTGCTGACGCACATTCAGCATACTGTCTGTATTTTTATTTACTTTGCCAGAGTGGGTCTTCTTTCCAGCCGGAAGGAAATCCCATGTGTGTTCGGGACACTGTTGGATGCTGCTTCAATAGCGTCTTGAGTTTCTCTGCCCATTGACTGGTGGGGCTGACCTTCCTGAGAAGAGTCACAATAATCACAAGTTGAAAATAGAGTCGTCGTCGGGGGTTGATGCTTTGTTCCGGGTAGAAATACGATCAGGCACAAAAATCCAATACTTTGGCGCTTTGCGAGGCCAAACAGGGCTGGAGCCAAACACCCTGTTCCAAACCCGTGCATGGTGTGCACAATGATTTCGAAGATCTGAAAGGGCACGAAACCATGACTTAAGAACAACAAAAGGAAATCCAAAATGACTGGAAATTTGTTTCTGGTCTTCTGAGTTGCGCAAATTGGCAAAGAGTATCGATATTTGTCAAAAGCTCAATAACTCCAAAGCCATCCAGAAAGGAGGATGCTCTGGCGAATCGGGATACTTAGGGAAGCAGCAGAACATAATATACCGCTGTTGGCTGTTGGCTGTTGGCTGTTGGCTGTTGGCTGTTGGCTGTTGGCTGTTGGCTGTATGAGCAGCTAATAGCCAAAAGCCAACAGCCCGGTAAGTTATTGAATGCTGCGCCCCTTACGTCGGTAACTGTCCAGAAAAACTTCAGCATCACGACTGTTCACCTTTTTCCCAAGCTCATCTAATAACCAGTTATGATTATACCGAGTATCAAAGAGTTTATGATCAAGATAGCCAAATGGACCATGGTTTGTTGCCAGTGTTTGAGTTAGTTGAGCTCGAAGGGCAACTTCAAGACGTTCAATCGCATCCAGCAGCAACAGGCGCAATTCCCGGTCAAAAATATAGAGATTAAGCACATCACCGAAAGCGGTACCCTGAATAAAGAGGTGTTCAGCTGTGCCCGATCCGGCAGGGATATAAAATGGTCTGGTATAGGCACTCATTCGAAAATAGCTGATATTACTCAAATAGTGCTTTGCCCGTTCAGGGCTGGTTATCTCAAGCCCTCGTTTTTGCAGAATCTCAATTTGTTGATCAAGGGATGTGGCATCTTTGTTAAAAATAGTCATTCTTATTCGTAATACCGAAGCGGGGACATTTTTACAGCCAAAAAAAACCCGCCAGAGTGTGCTTCATTGAGAGGCATGGCGGGTGTGTTGCTCATAAAACTAGCCCTTTCGATAATATCTGTCAAATAACTTTTCGCCACTGACAAGCCTGTAAAGATAGCAGAGCACCTTGCTTGCTGGACTCTCAGATAGGGATATTAACCAATAATCCTCGTATAATGCCTACCTTCACTTAATTTCTTCAAGAGTTTGAAACTCTGCTGCCAGTAACCTTTTTTCAGTGATACCGCCCTGCTTTTTTCAACTGCAAACATGAACCCTGTCTGTGCATATTCCAGCCAAAATGAACACCTTCACCGGAAAGCGTGAACACCTCCGCCTCCCTAAGCATTGCTTCTCTTAATTTTTAGCTTGCGTGTTCACGATCATCCAGTTTTGCTTTTATTTTTCTCATAGATTCTCCCTTGAGTTCTATCCGATATGCGTTGTGGGTCAGGCGTTCCAAAATTGCGTCTGCCAGAATCTGGACTGTCTTAAGAGGAAAACGAAAAGCAACCGGAGGGTTCCGGCAACAGGAGTGTCTGGGTGCGGTCATACTCAGCCTGCCAGGTATTCAGGCTCTGCCCTGCAACATCAAGCCAGAAAAGAGAACCACTTTGTTGATGCCATCGGGGACACCGACCCTGCTGCGATCTGGCATCAAGCACTTTTACAACGGCTTTCATAGTTGCAGATAGTGAACCTGATGGCTGCGTGTTGCAACTATTTCCTTTGGGTGGTGGGCGATCTCATTTGGCACTACTACAGGTACTGACTCTCTCTATTTAGTTAAATTGAACGCATATTATGGTACAATAGTACGATTAATAGTACTGTTTATTAGGCCGATATTATGCTGACATCAGCTGATATAGATTTATCACTTATTGCTAAAAAGCTTCTAGAGAAAAATCTTCAATTCAGTTTTCTAGTTCCAACTGAAACTGCACTAAAAAAATCTATTATTGATGCTCATGATTCATTTAGAGCATTTCTAAAGCAACAAGACATTCATGATTATAAAGATCAACAAAAGGGAACTAAGCATAAAAAAATTGTTTCCGCTTCTATATTAAGTAATGGAGAAATAGCCGAAAGCAAGATATCGCTCTACCGACCGGAAACCAAAGATGGTGATCCCAGACTCTGGGTATATGGCCTAAGCAAATACGCCAGCCCTAATAATGTCATTGCTGTAATTTATCACAAAAATAATTTATTTGTACTCAACTGTTCAGAATATAACAATTTTGAAAAACACCTTAACTCTGGTTTGTTTGATACAGATGACCATAAAACAATATCACCCATTGCAAATGAGCTATTAGCCAAACTTAGAAACATTTCATCCAAAGGTTTTATTAAAACAATCACACCTGGTGATACCGGCATTGGTATGACACTTGAGAGTTTACTTGAAATTCAGGCAAACTCATCAAGAGAACCAGATTACAAGGGCATTGAACTTAAAAGCAAAAGAACTCGTTCAAGAGGAAACAGGGCTAGAGAACAGCTGTTTTCCAAAGTACCTATTTGGAAATCTAGCCCTATAAGTAAGGCTGTAGAATTAATAAAGCTCAGAGGCTATATAGATAAGGATGGCTCTGAAGCATTACGACACACTATTAGTGCAGATAAACCAAACTCTCTAGGTTTATATCTTGAAGTTGATCAAGAAAATGATATTTTGAAACAAATGCACTACGACAGTGAAACAGAAAAATCTACATACGATGTCTGCTGGAAACTAAGTGAACTAAAACAAGCTCTACTTAAAAAGCATAAAGAAACATTTTGGGTTTATGCTAGAGGTAGAGGAAAAGGCGCAAATGAAGAATTTCATTATATTGAGGTAACTCATACGCAAAAGCCTGCTATTGAAAAATTTGACATTTTATTAGAAACAGGTCTTCTGACTGTTGATTACACTATGCACATTAAAGAAAATGGGCAAGTTAGAGATCACGGTTATCTTTTTAAGATAAAGCCTGAAGCATTCAGCATCCTATTTCCTGCCCCCATTCTATACAGCCTTGAATCATAAATAAAACACCTCCCTACTATCAAAGAATAACAGTAGGGAGGAATAAAGCTTACAGTGATTCTACTACTTCAGCCTGAGTGCTTGTAATCGTTTCACGTCTTTTATATCGAAGTGAACTACTATCAACAGTAGAGAGTATGGTTTTCACAACCTTACCGATAGCCGCTCCAAGCAATGGCGGTACAGCATTACCAACCTGCGTGTATTGCGGCACTTCAAAGCGACGCATTTTGCCGCCAGTAGTTACTTTAGAGCGAAGCTCAAACCAATCAGGGAACGATTGAATTCTCGCCATCTCCCTAACTGATAAAGTTCGTAGCTCTTCCTTGTCATAGTGGCATGCATCATCAGGAATAGACAGCGCAGCAGGTGCAGGGTCTGTAGAAATCAAAGCTCGCTGTGTTTGCTTCTTAGTACGCAATGAGCGTAAGAACGCAACAATGCTATCTCTGCCTTTACTCAAGTACTGCTTTTTCTCATTATCTTCACTAATCAAGTATCTATGCTTTGAAAGTTCCTCGACAACATTTTCATCCAGCACAGACTCATCATCCAACCTTAAGAAAGCTGATACCTTCTTCCTTGTTTGTGGTGAAACCTCTGACAAGGCCTGATATAAACTAAATCTTTTTCTAACATGAAAACTATTGCTTCTCATTTCATGATTAAGAGCTGATTCAGGCAAATCTTTATCTAAAAGATTATTTATCTCTTCTACATAAGTGCTTGGCTTGCTTGGATTGTTTAAACGCAAGTCATCTATAGCATCACTTACAGTATGGAAATTAGACTTATCCCTAGTCAGAAAGCTACTTAAAAAAGTCCGCTTGAAAGATTCTGGATGCTTCTCAACATCATGATAATAATAACCTGAATCCTCTAGTACTAAGTGCTCATTACCTTTTGCGCTTCTATAGAAATTTTCAGACAATTTCAAAATTTCAAAAGACTTTAGATTTTGCTCTTTCTCTACGATAGCCTTGTAGATAGAAAATACATCTTTACGGAAAGCCAGCATTATAAAGCGAGGCCGATTCTGAGCAGCACCTACATATTTTGCATTTACGTGCAGGCAGATAGGAACATAGCCTTTTTCTACAAATGCCTTTGCTACTTCAAACCACGCATAGTACTTTTTACCTTTAACATCAAAGGCTCTAAGAATACCTGTCACATTTTCTAGGACAACGGCTCTTGGCTTAACAAGACCAACAAAATTGGCAAAAGCCATTGGCAGCTGGTTTCGCTCGTTATCATGCTGACGCAGGCCTGCCATGCTAAAACTTTGGCAAGGAGGTCCACCAGATACAAGATCAACACCTTGATTTACACTTCCAAACCCAGACTTTATTTTGTTCAGTAGTTCTGTATTTTGATTTAAATATTTATTTAAAGAAATAATATCCGCAATAACTAATCCACCTTTTAGGTTTGCATCGTCATCATCAAGGTCATTGAAGCCCTGTCCTAAAGCTGGAGCCTCTCGTGGATTTTCTCGTAGTCTTTGTAAAAGTTCATTGCGACTAAATTGGCTATTAAGCCAGAAAGTACGTTCAGCCTTCTTGCCTTGCTCTCCAAGGGCTTTTAGGTTCTCGCCTTGATCACCCAGCAAGTTGAATGCGAACGTCTCACCTGCCATTGGAGATAGTTCGTTTGCAAATACTAGATTATAACCTTCTGACTCAAGCCCTAGGGAAAGTCCTCCACAGCCTGCGAAAAGTTCAATATGATTGAGCGTCACTTTGTTATCCGAGCTTAAATATTTTGATTGCTTAAGATTTACCATGCTTTGCTGTGCAAGTCCAGGCTTTAGTTCTACATTGGGGGATTTTACCAAGTCGGAAAAAGAGGAATGAAGAGGTACAAATGTCAGAATGCCAGCAATAAACCCTTGTCTAAAAAGGGTAATTCCGTTGCATAGTCGAGTAGTATAAGCAGTGTTTGTTGAGTGGGCAGACATGGCACTTAGGTTCTTTTTTGATGCACACAAGTTTGGCCAGATCAAGTACTGCCCAACTGATTATTATTGAATCATCCGTATCTACAAGCTTGTTCGCTATATATTGCAGCTTGGGATCATGCCTTATATCTACAAGTCTTCTGGGACCAGTGAGTCTTTCTATAACTCGTGCAAAATTCACATCCAGAAGAGGGAGTCGCTGATCAAACAGCAATGTGCAGATTGCATTAGAAATATACTGCCCAATTCCTGATAGCTCACGTAGTGTATCCGCCGAATCAGGGATACATGCATCCATTTCTATAACTTCCCAAGCAAGATCAATTAGATAGGAAACCCTACGATCTACTAGGCCAAGTGGTTTCAATAACTTTTTAAGTTTTGTCCTATCCTCCGCTACCAGAGCTTCCCAACTAGGTATAGCTTCAAAGAATGTAGCCCAATATTTACTTACTGTCTCCGCCCTAGTGCGCTGTAGTAGGCACTCTGTAACAATAATTTGATAATCACTCAGTGCTGGGCTGCGCCAAGGATAATCTATACCATTCTCAGAAAACCAAACTCTCAGCAATGATTGAAGCTTTCGTACCATCTCACTGTCGGAAAAGTATGCACTTCCCATGAGTACTCGCTAACCCTTTAAATGGGCCAATTTAGGAGGGTATATCAAAGATAATTATTTATTACTCAACTGCCTCCCATCGTCTAACGAATTTTTTCAGCCATGCAGTTTTCTGCTATTCAACTTTTGCTTATCTGCTTTCCTTCCCATGCCACCATACCACGCCCCTCCATCAGAGGGCTCCCCTACTACGCTCAAACGTCAAATGCCGCAACAGAACATCAATCTGAAACTCTTCCGCTTTTATCAATGACTGATAGTGAAGCACAACCGAATTAATCTGCTCTGACAGACTCCCTTTAGCGGTGAGCTCTGTGGTATCAGAAATACGCTTAACCTGCGTCACCAGCTCTTTATTTTTGAGGCTGTTTTTCAATGGCCTTTTTCCAGACTTATCCGCTTCAGCCTTAAAGCTTTTTTCCAGAACTTTTATCTCACTGTTCATACGTTTGCGGTACTGGCTGATGCGCTTTTGCCTAAGGTCAATCCGGCTTTGTAAAACCCTGACGCGCTCACTGGCTTCCAGCGTCTTCAGTTTTTTCATATCAACTGGTTGCAGTGGGGCAGCCATGCCTTTCAATTCCACCGGTCTGGCATCCGGACCACACTTTTCTTCAGAAAACTGTACGGCGCCATTTACCTGGCACTTGTAGATAGTTTTTGCATGTCCGCCTGCAGTGTACGTCATGATAACGACACCCAGAAGTACTGTAGAGATTAATCCTGGTAAATACATGTCCCCGTCCTGGTCAGAGTTCCTTAACTACTTCCCATTACTATAGTCATGGGATGAACTCAGCACAGAACGGGGTGATCGGTCAGTTCATCAGCCAGTGTAGCGCCTGTTCTTTTTGTTGCAGGCCAAATGGCTCAGCCTTGATGCCAGGGAACAGCATATCAGCCCACTCCGTCACCCGGCTCAGCCACTGCCGGTCAGTGACAACCGCTTTCTTATTAATGGCTTTCAAGTGTGGCAACCCAAACTTCAAATCTTCCCATAAAGCAGAAACCGTTATGCCTTCCCAGGACTCTACTTCGATATAAACAGACAGCTTACTGTGTTGGTCGAACTTCAGTTTCATAGAGTCAATCAGAGGAAGAATATCGTCCTTTTCTATTTTGCCAGATACTCTTATGCCCACTATGAAATCCGCAGGCATTTCCAGAATTTCAATCATCCTACTCTCCTTTCCCTCCAGCCTTCTGCAACCGTTAGCTTATTCAAAGAACGTTTCCCTGATTTCTTTTACGTATTGCAACTTTGAAAGGCTACGAAGTATCTCAAGATAGTCATCGGTTGCTGTATTGCCAACACAAAGATATTCCTTTTCCAAGCAACCAATACGCCCCGGTGACTGTCTGTAAACCACTACAGTGGGGTCAATAGCCATCACCTCAGTAACATAATCAATGTTATCAGGAATACAAAATTCATAACTGAGTGCCAGCAAACCATCAGGTTGACCATACAGACCCTGAGCATCCAGCTTATTCAGGTCAAACTGGATTTTTCCCATTGGTTCGGAAATCCCTCTGAACACTGAACAACCTGAAATCGTTAAGCTCAGCAACAGCATTACCATGCCGGATACTCTTTTCATTCTCATTACTCATGCTGTGAGGCTAGTGTAACTAGACTATTGTTGTATCTGTCACAAAACAACAACCCGTGCAGCTATCATGACAATACAACTTGCCCTGTTACCGTTATTATCCCGTTCATGGCTGCTGACCCTTTTTTTCTGTTCTGTAGCAGTAATGGCAGACAGCCACCTTAAAGCCCCGCAGAACGACTGTTCCGCCACCCACCTTAAACAGCATCCCCGGCACATACTTCCCTGCTACCTGCAAAAGCCGGATAACCATTATCACTGGCAGGCGGCAAAATCCTCCGAGCAAACGGTTATCGTTGCAAACAAAAAAAAGACGGTCACCACTCACAGCATCGAAATGACATCGCAACGCTGGCCCGTTGACCACAAACATTCCGTCAACCACCCAGTATGGCTGCATAGAGTCACAGTTTACCAGCCTGAAAAAGTTGTCCACGACAGCGCTTTACTATTCATCAATGGTGGCAGGCTTTATTCTGAAAACGATAAGCCATTAACCGCAAAACAGTCCCCCAATAACGATCTGGGTTTTGCCTATATCGCTACACTTACTCAGTCGGTCGTTATCGATTTGAAAGATGTTCCCAACCAGTACCTGCAATTTTCAGATCAAAAACCTTTAAAAGAAGATGCCCTGGTAGCTTATACATGGGAAGAATTCCTGAAAGCTCCTGATAAAAATGCCTTTATGCCACTCCAGCTGCCCATGGTAAAAGCGACTCAACGTGCAATGGATACTGCGCAGGCGTTCATGGGAAAACATAAGCTGAAGATCAACCAGTTCGTCTTATCCGGACTGTCCAAACGAGGCTGGGCGGCCTGGCTGACAGCGGCCATGGACAACAGGGTTATTGCGGTGGCTCCCATGGTGATTGACATCCTTAACCTGCAAACAGTCATGGATCATCATTACCAAAGCTATGGTCGCTGGGCACCTGCGGTTAAGGATTACAACACTATTTTAAGCCGGTTACATTCAAAGCCATTAACTCAGCTGATGCATGTCGTAGACCCCATCTACTATGTACAGCAGCTTAAACTACCCAAATATATTGTTTCAGCGGCTAACGATGAATTTATCCTGCCGGATGCAAGCCGTTACTATTTCGGTGATCTAAAAGGCCACACCTGGTTAAGGGCGCTTCCTAATGCCCGCCATGCTATTGCCAGCATGGACAATCAACTGATTACCGACACACTGGCTTCTTTTTATGGCTCAGTCATAGAGCAACGTCCAATGCCATCGGTTCACTGGGACTTAAAAGGCAATGACCTGAAAGTGACCAGCACAGTTCCACCAAAAAGTGCAAAGCTCTGGAGCGCTGTTAACCCGAAAGCCAGAGATTTCCGTTTAACGCCAGATAACCCAACGGTAAAGCCCTTTAGTGCTAAAGACCTTACAGTAAAGTGCAATAATGCCTGTCGTATAAAAGTTTCAATTGCTAATCAACAGAAAGGCTGGAAAGCGTCATTTGTAGAGCTGGAATTTGCCAACCCTCCCTTTAAAAACTTTACCGTTACAACGCAATTGTTTATCACGCCTGACAGCTTTCCAGCCAGGCTTCAGCAGGATTGAAGCCTGGCTGGCATTGCACTAAACAAACCCTTTAATACCAACAGCCTGACGAATATGCCGCAGGAAAGGTGCTGCTTCGGCACGGGCTTTTTCAGCCCCTTTACGCAACTCGGCCTCAATAAAAGCAGGATCCTGAAGCAGCTCGTTATAACGTTCACGAGGCTCTTTCAGCTTTTCATTCAGGTATTCAAACAACTCATTTTTCAGATCACCCCAGCCAGCGCCGGCTTCGTACTGGGCTTTCTTCGCCAGAGCTTCTTCTTCCGTCGCAAAGGCAGAGAAAATCTGGAACAGAGTACAGGTGGATGGATCTTTTGGCTCACCCGGCTCCAGAGAGTTAGTCTTGATCTTACGGATCAGTTTCAACAACTTTTTCTCCGGGACAAACATGGGAATGGTGTTGTCATAGCTCTTGCTCATCTTGCGACCATCAAGACCATTCAGCACCGAGGTGTTTTCATCAACAATGGCTTCAGGCAGAACAAATTTTGTCTTGTAATGATGATTCATGCGCTTGGCAATATCTCTGGCCATTTCCAGATGCTGCACCTGATCCTGACCAACCGGAACTTTTTTAGCGCCAAACATCAGGATATCCGCAGCCATCAGAACCGGATAGCTGAACAAACCCATGGTAATACCAAAATCCGGATCATTCTGTTCGTTCTCAACATTGTCCTGAACCGCGGCTTTATAAGCATGGGCACGATTCATCAGCCCCTTGGCGGTCATGCAGCCAATGATCCAGTTCAGCTCCATGATTTCAGGCACATCGGACTGACGGTAGAAGGTCACACGATCCGTATCCAGCCCCAAAGCCAGCCAGGTCGCAGCGATTTCCAGACTGGACTGATGAATACGTTTCGGATCACGACCTTTAATCAGGGAGTGGTAATCTGCCAGAAAGTAGTAGGACTGAATATCGTCACGCCAACTTTCCTCAATAGCCGGTTTAATGGCTCCTAAGTAGTTACCCAGGTGCGGCGTGCCTGTTGTCGTAATACCAGTTAATACTTTGGTCTTTGTCATGGGTTACTCATTAGAGGAAAGTCTGAGACGTGTGCAATGGAAGGGTAATAGTTGTCCCCCTCCAGACGAACAACGCATTATAGGTAAAACAATTTGCAGGGTGAAGGGGGAGTCTCTTCCAATATGAAAGGAGCAAAAACGAAGCGCCATCCCCGCGCAGATGCGGGAACGACGAAGTTAAATAAACAGCCTTATGGCTTTTCACCGTTAGCGATGCGCTGTTCGATCCGGGCAATCACAGCAGGCAGGTCGGCAATGGTGTCAATTACATAATGCGCACCGGCAGATAACAGTTTGTCTTCTGCCACTCGACGCTTTTCTTCTTTAACCGCTTCCGAAGCCACCCGATATTCGTCCAGAGTCATGCCCGCTTCATTACCAGACAATGTCAGACCAACAGTCCACATCCCGGCACTCAGGCCTTCGGTAATGCCCGGTGCAGAATCGTCTACCTTGACACAACGGCTAACGTTATTGATACCCAGCTCAATTACATTGTGCAGAGCCATCCACGGACCAGGGCGACCGCCTGCTGCCAGATCATCCGTAGCCACCACTGCATCAGGCTTGTAGCCTTTTGCTTCTGCCGCAGGCGCAAGAATGTCCATGACCTCCCTTGGGTAACCAGAGCAGGAACCAATTTTTACATTATTGGCTCGCAGCTGAGCCACTGTTTCCAGCGCCCCCGGAATCGGATCAGAAAAAGCCGTTACTTTAGCTTTCTGCAATGGCATAAAGGCACTGTAGATATCGTCCACGTCCTGGTCTGCTATTGACCGGCCAAACTGCTTCAACCAACGCTCTGCCACTTCTGGCAACTGCCCCAGAGTTTTGATGTGATCCCACTTGCCCAATCCCATGGGAACACGGGCTTCCTCAAGACTGACATCAAAGTCGTAAGCTTTTTTAAACGCTTCGACAAAAATAGACGTCGGTGCCCAGGAGCCAAAATCTACGACAGTGCCTGCCCAGTCCAGAATAACCGCTTCAACTTTATGACTCATAATCTCACTCCTTACTTTCAATAACTTCAGAAATAGCCTGTTCAACAATATCGAGCGCACGGCTTAGTTCTTTTCTGGAAATCACCAGAGGCGGACTCAATTGCAGCACGTTGCCCTGGGAAATCTTGAAACTCATACCCAATTCCAGACAACGGTATAAAACCTTTTCGGCTTCTTCCCTTGCCCGGATTTTATTTTGACGACAGGTCACCAGTTCTACGCCCCAGAGCAACCCTATACCCCGGACATCGCCAATCAATTCATACCGGTCTTTCATGGTTTCCAGGCGGTCACGAACATAACGTTCATCGTCTTTTACCTTGTCCAGAAGCCTGTCCTGTTCGATCACTTCCATTGTCGCCAGCGCTGCCGCACAGCCCACAGGGCTTTTTTCATGGGTGTAATGACCCAGGGAGATATGCCCGGCAACGTTAAATTTGTCACGGGTAATCATGGCAGCCATAGGGACAATGCCACCGCCGAGACCTTTGCCAATACAGACAATATCAGGCGTTATTCCGTAACGCTGGAAAGTGAACCACTCGCCACTGCGTCCCATACCGTTAGGGATTTCATCAATAATCAGCAGGACATTATGCTGGTCACAGATGTCACGAACCCGCTGCCAGTAAGCCTGACTGGGCACCTGCACATCAGTATTGCGAACGGTCTCGGCAATAAAGGCTCCAACACCGCCTTCTTTCTCAATCACATATTCCAGATAGTCGGCATAATGCACATCGGAACCATCCTCTCTTGGCCAGGCTCCACGATAGCTGACTGCCGGAGGAATACGCTCAACGCCTGGCGTCAAAGACCCCATACCTTCACGGAAACAGGCCTCACCACCAACGCCGATAGCATCAAGAGAGGCACCATGGAAAGAGTCCCACAGCGACACCACCTTGTGATTGCCTGTTATAACGCGCGCCAGCTTCAGCGCCATCCCCACCACCGATGTTCCGCCGGGAGCAAATAACACCCGGTTCAAATCATCCGTACAGATATCTGCCAGTTTCTTTGCACAATCCACCGCCGTCTGATTGGTAAAACGACGGGGTGAAAACGGCAGGGTGTCAAGCTGATCTTTTATTTTCTGAACCACATAAGGATGCCCATAACCCAGCTGATGCACATTGTTACCATGGAAATCCATGTAACGATGACCACGGTCATCCTCAATGTAGATACCACCGGCCTTGCTCAAAACATCCAGACAGGGACTCGACATGGACTGATGCAAAAAGTACCGGGCATCTTCTTCCAGCAGATCCAGGGTTGGCTGATGATCAATCCCACCCTGCCAGCGCCTGCGTTCCGCCGTTGTGTTGATATCACCTTCAGCACTGAGGTGCTCCCTGAGCATCATCAGGACTTATGCTCCCAGTACATGCTTTCGCTGATAGCATTGATGAGTCGTGCAATATCGCCTGGGTATACATCGCCAATATTGCCAATGCGGAAACAGTCTGCATGAGATACTTTGCCCGGATAAATCACAAAGCCTTTCTCTTTCAGCAGGCTATAAAAACGACGGAAGTCGTAATCTTTATGCTCTGGAGAATAAAAAGAAGTAATAAAAGGTGAGTGCATGTCTTTTTCCAGCAGACACTTAAAACCAAGCTCTTCCATCCCCTGCACCAGGCAGCTCTGGTTTTTACAGTAACGTTCATGGCGAGCCTCAACCCCGCCTTCAAGCAACAGTTCCTGCATCGCCTGGGCGAAAGCCCGTACCGTATGAGTCGGTGAAGTAAAGCGCCACTTGCCGGCATTCACTTCCATGCAGTCCCACTGAGCGTACAAATCCAGGGACAGGGAACGAGCTTGCCCTTTGCATTGCTTAAGCAGCTCCTCACGGGCAATCACAAAACCAAAGCCCGGCACGCCCTGAATACACTTGTTGGCAGAACTGATCAGGTAATCAATACCCAGCTCAGCCATATCCATTGGCACACCACCAAAGCTGCTCATGGCATCAATAATGGCAATGCGCTTGTGTCGTTTAACGATCTTGACCACTTCTTCAACCGGATTAAGCATGCCGGTGGTCGTTTCACAATGCA
Source organism: Endozoicomonas euniceicola (assembly GCF_025562755.1). Lineage (GTDB taxonomy): Bacteria > Pseudomonadota > Gammaproteobacteria > Pseudomonadales > Endozoicomonadaceae > Endozoicomonas_A > Endozoicomonas_A euniceicola. The sequence continues at coordinate 3,269,211 of NZ_CP103300.1, read as the reverse complement.
CCATGGCAACATGGGTAATGGATGGGTCACTGGCCAGCAGCTCATCAATGACTTCCGCCGAAGGCAACCGGGTTTCTCCACAATCGAAAACCGTGTGACTGATATTCAAATAGTCAGCAATTTCAGCGATTCGGGCACCATAAGCGCCATTGTTCACCACCAGTAAGCGACCAGCGTCGTCAATAACCGTACCAATCGTAGCCTCTACGGATGCAGTACCACTGCCTTGCATCAGTACCGATGTATAGCCGGGCGCTTTTGTCGCCAGCTCAACCAGCTGTGTCCGAATCTTCTGAACCACGCCCAGATTGTAATCATCATCCCAGGTACACCAATCACGCAGCATGGCTTCACGAACCGTCTGGGAAGTGGACAGAGGTCCGGGGGTTAACAGCAGATAAGGGTTTTCCAGGTCGGTTGTGATCGCCACAGCCTGCTCCTCACAATTTGAGTCATTAATGGTATAGACCAGATATTTTAAATAATGAAATTGTGCGGTTTATCTGTAAACCCGGCTAAGCCAATCTTCATAAAAAGTTCATAATTCAAAAGGCTCAGTCGTGAACAGTTTGACTGCTGCGCCAAATTTTTTGTGTATAAAAAAACAACAAAGGTAAACACTTCCAGCTACGCTTATTATTTTCACTGTGATGTAGGAAAAACATGAACATTTTAAAAGTAAATAAAACTTTCTTTTATCAAAACAAAGAGCCGTGCCAACAGCTACTTTTTTATCACCTAAACTGTGTACGTCGTTTAATTCACCCGATAGCCATCTGGTTATTCATTTCAATTTCTCTTATATCGCAAACGCTTCAAGCTTTTTCACCTATCAATTTTCCATGGTTTTATTCTGTTTCAAACTTATTAGAAACTCCTGAGAAAGGAACAGGGCTCCCTGATTTTTATTTGAGAAAAGACAAGAATCTGAATAACGACAATTTAAAAAATTATCTTGATGACACTTGGTTACAACTTCCACAATCCTATACAAACATCATCGCATACCCACTACTGAGATCCAATACTTCTTACGATATTGACAGCATTCAGGCCTACCCCAGAGAAGAGTGGCAAGACTGCTATGGAGTAGAGCTTATTGAAGAGGCAGGCCCTCGTACCGATATCAGGGGAGTTATGGATAATGATGGTAATCAGTTTGTTTTTTTTCAACCTGAAGAAGACACAGACAGCTCATCCGGGAATCCCTATGAGATCCTTCAGGTTCCGGCTATCGAGATCTTCTATCCTGATCCTTCGGATAGACACAGACATCATTTCTTCATGGTGTTCGCTTTCAGGAGAAATGATGATAGCGAGCCACCTCAAAATACAGAGCAGGCGACACCTACCCAGAATGAAAGCAATAGGGCAGTAGGTTATATAACAGGCGGAAATTTCATAGACATAGAATATCGTGATGAAAATGACAGATTCGCAGAAGGCATTATTGCACCAGACTGGGAGTCTTTACTAAATAATCTGGATCAGCAGGATACAAGTCACATTATTCAGCACCTCAAAGCCTCGGATCAGTTAAAAAAGGAGTTGCATAAAGAACTTAAGAGAGACCAGAAATCATTGAGAAAACATCTGATAAAACTTCTGGAAAACGCCAAATAATCTAATTTCACTTCGTTTGTTATTTTCACTGTAATGTAGGAAAAACATGAACATTTTAAAAGTAAATAAAACTTTCTTTTACCAAAACAAAGAGCCGTGCCAACAGCTATTTTTTTATCATCTAATCTGTGCATGTCGTTTAATTCAACCGATAGCCATCTGGTTATTCATTTCAGTCTCTTTTATATCGCGATCGGCAGGGGCTAATCCGACCCCCGATACTCCCTGGCTTTATCCTTTTTTAGACTTACGCCATTCTTTCAGGAAAGAAGCAGAGCTTCCTGATTTTCATTTGAGTAAAGACAAGGCGATTAATTACGACAATTTAAAAAATTATCTTGATGACACCTGGCTACAACTTCCACAATCATATACCAGCATCATCGCATACCCGCTAACATCAGGCGTTTCTTACGGTGCCTCTGCCGAGACCTCCGAACCGGAGCCTTCCATACAGGCTTACCCCAGAGAAGAGTGGGGAAACAATTTTGGAGTAAAACTTCTTCAGAATGCAGATTCTGATACCGATATCCGGGGAGTTCCTTATAATAATCGGCGGTTTAATTTTTTCAATACTGTCGACTACACCGCTCGATCATCCCGACTTCCCTATGAAGTAGTTCAGGTTCTCTCTCTGGAAGATGTAAGCTACGAACTTGACCCTAATGAACTTTATGGTGCCAGACCCGGAGACATGTGCCAGGAATACAGCATACTTTTTACTATCAGAAAAAATAATGACGAACCTGCCCAAGATACAGAACAGGCGACGTCGGCTGAAAATGACAGCAATATGGCAGTTGGCTATATAAGCGGCTCAGATGTTCTGGACACAAGCCGCGATGCCTATGACGTATATGCAAGAGGCTGGATTGCACCGCACTGGGAGTCTTTAATAAATAACCTGGATCACTGGACAATCGGTTACATTATTACAAGCCTCAAAGCCTCCGATGAGTTTAAAGAGGAGTTGCGTGACGAACTTAAGAGAGACCAGCAATCATTGAGAAAACGTCTGATAAAACTTCTGGAAAACACCCAATAATCTTATATCCCCGCCCGCATTGGGCGAGGGTTTACGACGATTTTGCTAATTGCCACTTAAATTCAGGTATATTGTCGGTTTGGAGTTTACCTGGACAAAAACTAACAGTGAGAAACCAGTACCAGATCATTCGATCCGCCCTGTGCGAACAGATAGAAAGCGGCGCCCTGCCAGCAGGGGCGAAACTGCCCCCGGAACGGCAACTGAGCGAAAGCTTTGGAACCACCCGTGTCACCCTGCGGGAGGCGTTGTCGTCTTTGGAAGCCGACGGCATGGTGTATCGTGAAGACCGCCGGGGCTGGTTTGTCTCTCCCGAGCGTATTGTCTACGACCCAACCGTCAACTCCAACTTTCACACCATGGTCACCGATCAGGGCAGAACACCTGAAACCCGTTTAATCAGCGCCTCCCTGGTGCCAGCCACAACGAGGATACAAAAGCTTCTGCAACTCCCGCCGTTGACACCGGTTTATCGTGTCCAGCGCCTGCGCCTGGTGGATAAACGAGCAGTGTTGTACGTTGAGAATTACATTAATCCGGCGTATTTTCCGGATTTACTGGAACAGGATTTACAGCAGTCACTGTCCGATATTTACCGTATTCACTACCGCACCCGCTACAGTAAAGTAAATTATCGACTCTACCCTGTCGGCATTCACGACGAGGCCGCCACACACCTGCGGGTCACCTCCGGTAGCTCTGGTTTACTGGTCACCCGAATCAATCACGACCAGAAAAAACGCCTGATTGATTGTGACTTTGAGTACTGGCGGCAGGATGCCATTGTGATCACGGCCCAGGCTCAGAAATAGGCGCTTCCATTAACCCCTTTCCCATTACAGGAAAGGGGTGGGTGGTGTTATCGATCCAATAATTGCTGAACCATGCTTTCCAGCTTGTCAAAACGTCCTTCCAATCTATCGAAACGTCCTTCCAATCTATCGAAACGTTCGTCTACTTTTTCAAAACGTTCGTCTACTTTTTCAAAACGTTCGTCTACTTTTTCAAAACGTTCTTCTACTTTTTCAAAACGTTCTTCTATTTTTTCAAAACGTTCGTCTACTTTTTTAAAGCGCTCTTCTACATCTCTTCGCAACAGTAGAATCTCATTGTTCATACTGGCTGCCTGAATGTGGACCTGGTACAAATGCTCTCTTATATCCTGTAAGCAGTGATCACAGCTTGCAGCCTGTTTTGCCAACTCCGCATCTGTGCCGGCATTGACCAGTGCTTCATACAAATAGTTGTTCTGCATAGACACCTCTACTTAGGGAAGCAGCAGAACATAATATACCGCTGTTGGCTGTTGGCTGTTGGCTGTTGGCTGTTGGCTTTTGGCTTTTGGCGGTTGGCTGTATGAGCAGCTAATAGCCAAAAGCCAACAGCCCGGTAAGTTATTGAATGCTGCGCCCCTTATTTTTGAGCAACAAGTATACAGCTTATTTTTTATACGCAATGAAATAATTTTCCCGTCAGCATTTTCAAAACACCTTCTTTTTGCGCCTGCTATTTCACATTCTTTCAGCACGCCCGGAAAAATTAACAGCACTGAAATGCAAGCGTCACATTTCGGTCATATTCCTTCCCTAAGATCATCATCTAAATCTGGTCTGTACCAATTGGCTGTAGGTGCTCTGGCTGTAGGCACCAGAAATTTATAAAGCTTTCGATCTGAGGAAAACTCCAATGAAAAAGTCTCTGACCGTTCTGGCCCTTGCAGCCACTTCACTGATCAGTTCTGCTGTCATGGCTGCAAAGCCGGTTGAACTGACCGTCTACACCGCCTTCGAAACCGACCTGCTGGCTCGTTATAAAAATGCCTTCGAAAAAGAAAACCCGGATATCCGTATTAGTTGGGTGCGTGACTCCACCGGTATCATGACCGCCAAACTGCTGGCAGAAAAAGACAACAACCGTGCCGATGTGGTCTGGGGTCTGGCAGGTTCCAGCATGGCGCTGCTGAAGAACGAAGGGGTACTGGCCGCCTACACGCCTAAAGGGCTGAAAGACATCAAAACTGAACTGAACGACCCGGAAAAGAATCAGGCCTGGTTCGGTAATCAGGCGTTCTTCAACGCGGTCTGCTTTAACGAAGCGGTGGCCAAAGCCCAGAACCTGCCAAAGCCAACGTCCTGGGAGGATCTGCTGGACCCGGTGTATCAGGGCAAAATTTCCATGCCTAACCCGGCCTCATCCGGCACGGGTTTCATGCAGGTATCGGCCTGGCTGCAAAGTAAAGGTGAGAAGCAGGGTTGGGATTACATGACCAGACTGCACAACAACATTGCCCAGTATACGCATTCCGGCTCCAAGCCCTGTGTTCAGGCAGCCATGGGTGAAGTCGCCATTGGTATCTCTCAGGCGATTCGTGGGGCTCAGTTAAAAAACCAGGGCGCTCCCCTGGACCTGATCCTGCCTGAAGGTGGAATTGGCTGGGACGTAGAATCGGTTGGCCTGGTCAGCGGTACTGCCAAAAAAGAAGCGGCGCAGCGTCTGGTTGACTGGTCACTGACGCTTAAGGCTAACCAGCAGTACATTGAAGCTTATGCCGTTGTAGGCCACAAAGCCGTCACCGGAGAAGTACCCAACTACCCGGATGTTGAAAGCTCTATGGTCAGCATGGACTTCAACGCTATGGCAACGGGTCGCAAGAAGGTTCTGAAAGAGTGGTCTGAACGCTTCGACTACAAATCTGAACCAAAATCCTGATCGATTGATGAAATGCCAGCCCCCGCTGTTTCGGGGGCTGAGCTATTTAGAGTATATGACTGTTTTCTGCCAGGACTTCACCACCATGCAATCATTCCTTTCCATTCGTAATCTGGGCAAAAAATTTGGCCAGTTCACCGCGCTGGAAGATATATCACTGGACATTGAAAAGGGGGAGTTCGTCTGTTTTCTGGGTCCCTCTGGTTGTGGCAAAACCACACTGTTACGAATGATTGCTGGTCTTGAAGAGTGCCAGAAAGGCGAAATCTGGCAGGGCGGTAAAGAGATCACGCCGCTGCCTCCTGAAAAACGTGATTTTGGTATTGTATTCCAGTCCTATGCTTTATTCCCGAACCTGACGGTATACGACAATATCGCATTCGGCCTCCATAACCAGGGCAAGTCTCAATCCGATGTTCATGTACTGGTCAATGAATGGCTGGAAACCGTTGGCCTGCCTGATTCCGGTCATAAATATCCCGGACAGCTGTCCGGTGGACAACAGCAGCGTGTTGCCCTGGCAAGAGCTCTGGCACTGTCTCCGGGCCTTCTGTTGCTGGATGAACCTCTGTCTGCGCTGGATGCCAAAGTTCGCGTGAAACTGCGAGAGTCTATCCGCGCTCTGCAAAAACGCCTTGGCATTACCACCGTTATGGTGACTCACGATCAGGAAGAAGCCATGGCAATGGCTGACCGCATTGTTGTTATGAACCATGGTCATATTGAACAGGTAGGAACATCAAAGGCCATCTACCAGAAACCGGCTTCGAAGTTTGTAGCTCAGTTTGTCGGTTCCATGAATTTCCTTGATGGCATTGTTGACCAGCAAAATAAAACCCACGTCGGTGAAACGACCGTCGCCGTCGATCCTGTTTGCCGTCAAAATGACCGAGTACTGCTGGGCATTCGCCCGGAAGACCTGACATTTGGCGAGGGCACCTCCGAACTGCCTGTGACGGTTGAAAATATGGAATTTCAAGGTACGTTCGTAAGGGCGGAGTGCAGCCCGAGAGGCTGGAAGAGTCGCAAAAATATAAAGGTCGATGTCCCTATCCACCAGCTGTCTGGTCTTGCGATCAGTCCCGGTAGCCAGTCGAGCATCGTGCTGCAGGAACAACACATTCATGTGTTTCCACCAGAGGCGTTCTAAGGGGCGCAGCATTCAATAACTTACCGGGCTGTTGGCTTTTGGCTATTAGCTGCTCATACAGCCAACCGCCAAAAGCCAACAGCCAACAGCCAACAGCCAACAGCCAACAGCGGTATATTATGTTCTGCTGCTTCCCTAAGGATTTGACCCAATGAATAGTATCAGCAGTACGAACACAGTCTCTTCAATGAATAACCGTCCATCAGCCTTGCAGTCATGGCTGGCAGGTTTTAGTCGTGACCGGGCGATTGTCTCTGTCATCGTGGCACTGATCACCCTCTGGCTGGTGCTGACACTTCTGTTGCCTCTGCTCACCATGCTGGTTCGAAGTGTTCAGGATGCCTCTGGCCAGTTTGCAGGTCTGGCAAACTTTTCCGAATACCTGTCCAGCCGGGTGCTGACCCAGTCCATTACCAATACCCTGAAACTGGGCTTTATTGTGACGAGTATTGTCGTTTCACTGGCTTTCCTGTTTGCCTTTGGCCTGACACGAACCTGTATGCCTTTTAAACCGGTGTTCAAGGTGCTCGGCATGCTGCCCATACTGGCCCCCTCACTGTTACCGGCGATCAGTATGATTTACCTGTTTGGTAATCAGGGTATCGCCAGAGAACTACTGTTTGGTCATTCAGTGTATGGCCTGCCGGGGATTGTACTGGGCCTGGTGTTCTGGACTTTTCCACATGCCGTTCTGATTCTTTCTACTGCCCTCTCTACGTCCGATGCCCGCCTGTACGAAGCGGCCCGGGTTATGCGTTCATCGACGTTTAAGACCTTTATGACCGTTACCCTGCCCACTGTGAAGTTTGGCCTGATCAGTACCATTACCGTCATCTTTACCCTGGTGGTGACTGATTTTGGTGTACCCAAGGTGATTGGTGGCCAGTACAACGTTCTGGCAACGGATATCTATAAACAGGTGGCCGGTCAGCAAAACTTTGCCATGGGTGCAGTGACCAGCGTGCTTCTGTTGCTGCCTGCCTTGCTCGCCTTTGCTGTTGACCGCTGGGTTCAGCGTAAACAGGTTGACCTGTTTGGTTCACGCTCTGTCAGTTATGAACCAGAGCCTCATACTTTAAGGGACACCGCATTCTTCGCCTTCTGTGGCCTGATCTGTCTGGCGATCCTGTCGATTATCGGCATGGCGGTTTACGGCTCACTGGTGAGCTTCTGGCCATGGAACCTGGAGCTGTCCCTGCAGAACTATCAGTTTGAGCGTTTCAGCACCCACGGCTGGAACCCTTATTTCAACTCCCTGAAAATGGCATTGGGTACGGCGATTATTGGTACCGTGATTATCTTTATCACGGCCTATAACGTTGAAAAGAGCAAAATGCACGGCGGTGTTCGTCAGTTTATTCACGCCATGGCTATGATACCGATGGCGGTACCGGGCATGGTGCTGGGTCTGGGTTATATTTTCTTCTTCAACCAGCCGGGCAACCCTCTGGGCATGCTGTATGGCACCATGACCATTCTGGTCATCAACACTGTCGCCCACTACTTTACGGTAGGGCACCTGACAGCACTGACGGCCCTGAAAAAACTGCCTTCAGAGATTGAGTCAGTCGCTGCCTCCCTGAAAGTCCCGCAGTACAAAGCTTTCTTTAAAGTCTCTCTGCCTGTCTGCGCACCGGCACTTCTGGACATTTCCATTTACCTGTTTGTGAATGCCCTGACCACCACGTCTGCGGTTGTCTTCCTGTATTCAACCGACACTATGCTGGCTTCCGTGGCCGTTCTGAATATGGAGGATGCAGGGCAAAACGGTGCGGCGGCGGCGATGGCGGTGATGATCCTGATGACGGCAGCTGTCGTTAAAATAGCTCATATAAGTCTGGGTGAGTTGCTATTGAAACGAACGCAGCAGTGGCGCAGAAAATAGAGTAGCCACTACTTTTGCACTTGGTGGGGCAGCTATGACCAGCAAGGCATAGCTGCCTTTACGGTAACTGTGGCACCCGAACTGTGACTGCGTTCACGTGGGGGAGCAGTCACGTAGTAAAAAGCTATTCCCAAAATAAATTGTCACAGCAAGATGAACTTGAACTTAACAAGAACGATGCAGCAACTCTGAAACCGGCGTTTTCACAGGCAGGTCGCTGGTATACTGCTCACACCATTCATGGGATTTTTACTCAAGTGGAACGCCATGCCAGAACTGCCCGAAGTTGAAACAACCCGCCGTGGTATCGAGCCGCATATCGTCGGGCAAACCATCAAGCACGTAGAAGTACGAAACCCAAAACTGCGCTGGCCTGTTCCCGATAATCTTTCAGAGCTTCTCGCTGGCCGGGTTATCGAGTCGGTCAAACGCCGGGCAAAATATCTACTGCTTGAAGTCGAAGGCGGCCACCTGCTGATTCATCTGGGCATGTCGGGCAGCCTGAGAATGGTCAACAGCGATGAGCCTGCAAAAAAACACGACCATGTCGATATATTTTTCAGCAATGGTTCCTGCCTTCGTTACCACGACCCCCGTCGTTTTGGTGCGGTATTGTGGAGCAGCTCCCCTGTTAATGAGCACGAACTGCTGAACAAACTGGGGCCCGAACCCCTGAGTGACGACTTTTCATCCAGTTTGCTCTATCGCCGGTCCCGAAATAAATCTCAGGCAGTAAAAACCTTTATCATGGATAGCCATGTGGTCGTTGGCGTTGGTAACATTTACGCCAATGAAGCGCTGTTTAAAGCGGGGATTCGCCCGGATCGACCAGCGGGAAAAATTTCCAGAGCCCGTTATGAACGTCTGACGGACTGCATCAAAACCACTCTGGCAGAGGCCATCAGACAGGGAGGAACCACCCTGAGAGACTTTGTCGGCGGCGATGGAAAACCCGGTTATTTTAAGCAGCAGCTTACCGTTTATGGTCGAACCGGTAAGCCCTGTACACGATGTCAGTCGTTCATTATTGAAAGCAGGCTGGGCAATCGAAGTACATTCTATTGCAAAAAATGTCAGCGCTGAGGTATGCCCTCGGCTTTCCTAAACAAATTAAATACAGTGTTAATGGATAAACATCAGCTACAACCCAATCCAGTAAAAGCCGCTATTGGTCGTTTTTTTCTTCGCGTTTTAGGTGGCTGGACCATTGCGGGCCCTCTCCCTACTGCCAGCAAATATGTGATGATTGTCGCTCATCATACCTCTAACTGGGACTTCTTTGTCGGAATTGCCGCCAAGCTGGTACTTGGCCTGAAGCTGCAATTTTTTGCCAAACACTCACTGTTCTTCTGGCCCCTGGGTGTGCTGATGCGCGGACTGGGTGGCGTTCCCATCAAAAGGGACGAATCCGTGAACCGGGTAGACGCCTGCATTGAGCAAATCAAACAAGCCGATGAGTTTATACTGGCCGTCACCCCGGAAGGCACTCGTTCAAAAGTAGAACGCTGGAAGACCGGCTTTTATCACATTGCCAAAGGGGCAGAAATACCGATCATTCCTGTCGCTTTTGACTTCAAGCACCGTCAGGTGGTTTTCGGAGCCCCCCTGCCCGTCACCGATGACAAAGAGCACGACATTAAAGAGATGCACCGTTTCTTTCTGCCCTACCAGCCCAGACGCCCTGAAATGGCCTGTAATGGTCCTTTCGGACAATCATAAGCAGCCCTGCTCAGATAAAGTCCGGAACAGGGAGCTTTTTATACCGCCCCTGATCCGGACTGAATTTTCTTAACCTTGCTCCAGTCCAGTGCTTTTTGGGTATAAGGATTCTTGCCATCAAGCAGGTAACTCTTGTAAAGGGCTTTGTAAGTAACCTGAATATCCTCAGGTTCTGGCAACAACACCATCTCTGTCGTTTCTGACGTTTCTTCACTGGTTAAATCACAGCACTCCCTGACTTTTGTGACATACGTGACAGGAAGTTGATCAAAGGCAGGGATGTTCTGTCTGCGCTCAAACTGTTGCCAGGTCGGCCAGTTTTGCAGATACGCCTCAAGTGCCTTTTCCGTACACTCATTCTCAATGGCTTCCCGTATCTCTTTTCTGCGCTTTTCATCCAGCTCAAAACAATAGGCTGACTCAATGTCCTGCGTCCGCCCGGGCAGGTTGAACTCATTCTGAAAAGCGAGATGTAGCGTCAGCTCAACCTCAACGTCATCCAGATCATTTTCGTTCGCAAGCTTGCAGGCATACTCCCTGATCTTGCCTATGTACATCATTTGTCGGGCTATGGATTTTAACTCGTCGGGATCATTGCATTCCTGTGCTCGTTTTTCAGACTGAATCAACTGAGTTAAAGCCTCAAGGTCATGCAGCGCAAGAGTAACCCGGTCACCGCAGGAGTTGACAGCGTAGTACATTATATCAAGGGCTCGCTGCCTTGTTTCAGCGTCTGAAGCCCCGGAGATAAGGGGAAGGATGTTCAACACCCTCCGCGCCAGAAGACCAGAATGGGATGACTTTCGATAGTCAGCGGTCCGGGTAAGGTGTTCCATGAATTCAACCAGAGTGCCTCTGTCGAAATCCTCAAGATGATTAATACCGGGTGCCTCTTGCCCGGACTGCGCACTCCTGCTCCAGAAACCAAACGCTTCGGCAAAGTCAGCAAACGTTTCATCCGGCGCATCGTCCAGTGGCTGACAATCAAAAATTATGTTCTTGTTGCGATTCTGATCCTTGCTGTAACGGTGCTGAACATTGCTCCAGTCGTTTAATGTTATATACCGCTCACTCTCATCACTCCCGTCGCCCGGCGTGATAATGTGTTCTGGCAGGGGAGAAATGCGTTTACAGCCTGACAAGACAATATCGCCACCCGCTTTAAAAGCTTCCACACTCTCAGGCAGCCCCCGAAGTTGATAGCAGCTCGATAAATTAATATCACCCTCAACGTCAATCTGCTCCAGGCATTCCAATCTTGAGCAGCCTGTCAGATTGATACTACCATTACATTGCGTTTTGCCTGTCCAGGTTTTCAGGCCGCTACAGCCTGCCATATCAATATTCCCACGGACAAACAGACTCGCTGTCTGGCTGGTTAGCCCGGTACACTCACAGGCCTCAAAATCTTCCAGAACAATAAGCCTTTCACCCAGAGCCTCAAGATTGAAACAACCCGTTATCCTGCAGTCTTTCTGAACGAATAGATTTTTAGAGAAACTCCTGAGTGTGTAACAATCTTCAAGATTCAGCTCACCCAAAACAATGAGGTTGTCGGGCAGGGTTTTAAACCATGTATTGCCAGACAGATCAATATCACTTTGCACCACATAACAGACATCCGAAGCAAAAGCCTTTCCACTTAAAAGTATGTCTTTAAACTCTTCAGCAGAAAGAATCTGAGTACCGTTAATGTCTGGAGACAATGGGATGTCATCTTCAACGTCTGATGAGATCATGTCGCCATGCCGTTGCAGGAAAGCCTGAAAAGCCTGTTCCCCCGCAGAAGAATGATTTGGGTTTACATAAATAGCCGCAGGCGCCGAGGGAGTCACTTTATGATCCCGGCAGGGGCTAAAAGCACCAGCCCCTTCAGCAGCAGGTAACCTCTTCCCCTCCTGATCCGGCATCGAAATAGAACAACTATTGGTTGGGGGCTGCTCATAACCTGAAGCGGTTGTTGTCTCTGGGAATGCCTGCTGTAAGGATCGCGCCTGTGGTAATAAAGAATTGCTACTTCCCGTATGCATCTGAAATGTCCCTTTGGCTTTTTAACAGAATACTTATCATCAGATTCGACAGGCTAAATCACTATTGGTTCCTGTCTGCCCGGCAGCTTCAGCCATGAAATTCAGTCAGGGAAACTCTGAGACATATAGACACATACTTCCAAACCCAATAGACTCGACGCGTTGGTTGGGGTGCTGTCCACAAGGCAGCTGAGAAATACCCATTGAACCTGAACCAGATAATGCTGGCGTAGGAAACCGACGAACAAGCGATGCATTGCCGCTTTTTTATCGCTTGCCGCAACGTTTCCATCGTCAGTTCGGAAGGAGTAAACCGGACCGATGATAACTGATAAAACCCTTTCCACTCCCATTGCTCTGACCATTGCCGGATCAGACAGCGGTGGCGGTGCCGGCATCCAGGCTGACCTGAAAACTTTCTCGGCTCTGGGTGCTTACGGCTGCAGTGTGATTACCGCGCTGACTGCCCAGAACACCCGGGGTGTTCAGGGAATCTTCGACGTTGACCCTGCCTTCATTAAACAGCAACTTGATTCGGTGCTGTCCGACCTTGATGTCAAAGCCGTGAAAGTCGGTATGCTCAGCCAACCGGAAGTGATTGAAACCGTTGCTGAACGTATTGAGCATTATCAGGTAAAGCGCCTGGTCGTTGATCCGGTGATGGTGGCTACCAGCGGTGACGCTCTGCTGCAACAGGACGCGATTCAAACCCTGAAAGAGGTTCTGATCCCGAAAGCCTCCCTGATTACCCCCAACCTGCCCGAAGCCGCTGTCCTGCTGGGTCAGGACAAACCGGAAAGCACTCAGCAGATGCTGGACATGATCGAGCCCCTGCTGAAGCTGGGCGCCAAAGCGGTTCTTCTGAAAGGTGGTCATCTGACCGGTAACCAGATAGAAAGAGGCAAAGCCGTAGACTTTTACCACGATGGTCAGTCTCTGCATCGTCTGGAATCGCCCTGGACTGAAACCGGCAACACCCATGGCACCGGCTGCACCCTGTCGTCTGCTATTACAGCTTTGATCGCTCAGGGCTTTAGCATGGGCGAAGCGGTTCAGGGCGGTAAAGAATACATCGCGGCAGCCATTGCCAAAGCAGACGATTTAAACATTGGACAGGGCCAGGGCCCGGTACACCACTTCTACCGGAACTGGTGATGTTTGACGTTATTATTAAAGATGCCTCACTGTCGTACGACAAAAAACCTGTTTTTGAAGGACTGAATCTAACCCTCAAAGGCGGGCAGTGGACCTGCCTGCTTGGAGGCAGCGGTGTTGGCAAAACCAGCCTGCTGCGGTTTATTGCCGGCCTGAACGCCAGTAGCCGGGACGCTTCCGTTTCAGGTACTGCCCTGTGTCAGGATGGTGTTGAGCTGAACCAGCGCATCGCCTGGATGGCACAGCAAGACCTGTTGCTGCCCTGGTTTTCGGTTCTGGACAATGTCACCCTTGGACAGCGTCTGCGTAGCTCGGTATTCCGTCGCCAGAAAATATCGCCTGAACATCTGAAAAAAGCGAAGGATATACTCAGCCGGGTAGGTCTCAGTGATAAGGAGCAGGAGCTGCCACAGAACCTTTCCGGAGGTCAGCGACAACGGGTAGCCCTGGCACGCACACTCATGGAAAACCGCCCGGTGGTGTTGATGGATGAACCCTTTGGCGCTCTGGATGCCATTACCCGGCTAAACCTTCAGGATCTTGCCTGCGAACTGCTGCATAACCGCACAGTACTGCTGATCACCCACGACCCCCTGGAAGCTCTGCGCCTGGGGCATCAGGTTTACCACCTGCAAGGACACCCTGCCCGGTTGACTGACCCCATTATTCCTCCCGAAGCAATACCCCGTTCACTGGACGACAGTCAGCTGATGTCCCTGCATGGTCAGTTGCTGGAGCGACTACGTCATGAGGAGGCTGCCTTATGATACGCCCACTGATTGTTGTACTGGGATTGCTGCTGGGCTGGGAAGCTCTGGTTCAGTTACTGGAAATACCCGGTTATATCCTGCCCGGACCAACAAAGGTGGCCCTCAGCCTGCACGACAACGCCAGCCTGCTCTGGGATAACACGCTGGTCACCATGACTGAGATGCTGCTCGGTCTGGGTCTTGGCGTCAGCTTTGGTGTTCTGCTGGCTTTGCTGCTGGTCTATTTCACCAACCTGCGGCCATGGCTGCTGCCGTTACTGCTGATTACCCAGGCCATCCCGGTGTTTGCGCTGGCTCCCATTCTGATGCTCTGGTTTGGCTACGGGCTGGCCTCCAAGGTGGTGATGACCATCCTGATGATTTTCTTCCCGGTGGCTACCTGCTGCTATGACGGTTTGCGCCACACCGACAAAGGGTGGCTGGAAATGTCACGCACCATGGGCGGCAACGGTTTCGCCATTCTCCGTTACATTCGCTGGCCTGCGGCTCTGCCTGCCCTGGCGTCGGGTTTGCGGGTGGCGGTGGTGGTGGCTCCCATTGGTGCGGTCGTGGGGGAGTGGGTCGGTTCCAGTGCCGGACTGGGTTATATGATGATGCAGGCTAATGCCCGACTCTGGGTAGACCAGATGTTTGCAGCTCTGGTGGTTTTAGCCATCTGCACCGTCAGCCTGTATTTCATTACTGATCACTTACTGAAAAAGTGGATTCCCTGGCAAACGGAAACTGCCCGGTAATCCAGCCCATAAAAACAGAAAGACCATTAGGATTTAAAACGTGTTTAAACGACTGTTGTCATTCATGCTGATCATGTTGCCAATACTGGCAAGCGCAGCTCCGGTTGAGAAAACCAAAGACCTGACCCTGATGCTGGAGTGGTTTATCAACCCCGATCATGCCCCAATTATTGTGGCGCAGCAGAAGGGTTATTTTGAGCAGGAAGGCCTCAACGTCACCATTCAGGAGCCCGCTGACCCGAACCTGCCCCCCAAACTGGTGGCAGCAGGCAGTGCCGACATTGCAGTGTACTACCAGCACTCCCTGAATTATGCCGTAGATTCAGGGATTCCTCTGGTCTGGGCCGGCACTCTGGTGGCCACCCCTCTGGATGGGCTGATTGTTCTGGAAGAAGGCAAAATCAAAAACCTTGAAGACATGAAAGGCAAAACCATTGGTGTCAGCACCAACGGTAACCGCAAAGTACTGCTTGATACCCTGTTCAAACCTCATGGTTTTGGCTACGACGACATTAAAATTGTTAACGTTGGCTGGAACCTGTCGTCTTCACTGATGACCGGGCGGGTTGATGCCATCATCGGTGCATACCGTAACTTCGAGTTAAATGAACTGATTCTGTCGGGTAGTAAAGGCAAGATGTTCTATTACGAGGAGAATGGTATTCCACCTTACGATGAGCTGATTTTCATTGCCAACCGGGATAAGCACGATAAAGAAGCCATTCGTCGTTTTCTTCGTGCAGTTGAGCTGGGCGCACAGTTTATTGCCAACAACCCGGACAAAAGCTGGGAAATTTTCAGGGACTCCAATCCCCGCCAGCTGGATAATAAGCTGAATAAACGTGCGTGGTTTGACACCATTCCTTACCTGGCGCGTCGCCCTGCGGCAAAGGATACAGGTCGCTATCAGCGAGTAGCGGATTTTCTGTATGAAAACAAAGAACTGAAAAAGCCCCAAAAAGCAGAAGATTTGATGATCTCCCTGTAAAGAACAGCCCCTATCGCAGTCTCAGCCCGCAATAGGGGTACACGTAAAAAATCAACACAGATCAGAAAAATTATTTGGGTGGAGCAAAGTCCTCAGCATGCTCCCTGTGTGCGATATAAACGGCTTCTCCATCGCTTTCCCCATCAAAATAAACGGTTACGTCCGGAGAGAACAGGATGATATCCCCGGTCTCTGCCGTGTACTTTTTACCGTCTTTATCTCGAATAACAATTTTGCCTTTTGTGATCACTTTGAACTCAACACTGTCGTACGTATACTCAAACCCTTCCCCCGGACTCATGATAAAATGTCCTACCGACAAAGCATTTTTGTCGCTCGTTACTGTCTGCTCTGACATGTTGCCGCTCAAACCCGTAACATTAAACAACTGACTCAGGTCGTTCATTTTTACTGAACCGGCCTTGATGATGGATATACCGGGTTTGCTGGTTAATGTACTCATACCTGATCTCTACTATTACAAAGAACAGGGTCAAAAGAGACCCAGTCAAAAAGTATAAGCATCAGCTTGCAACTGCACCGATAAATTTTATCCTTACCACTATTGACCCAGGTCAACAAACCACACTTCCATTTCAGCACACTAGGGGGCACAACAATAAATAGGAGGTTTGCATGACAACAGCCACTTCTGCCTTCACCCGCAGTGCACCCGGATTGTCCTACTGGGTATCTCTCTTTACTGGCCCGATTATTCTTTTTCTCACCATTATCACACCGCCACCCCAGGGAATGACCCAGGAAGCCTGGTATATGGTAGGCGTCGCCACCTTAATGGCAGTCTGGTGGGTCTCGGAAGTGGTGCCTATACCAGTGACAGCCCTGACCCCCATTGTTGTGGTGCCACTGCTGGGCATTGCCAGCATTCGGGAAGTGACTGCCCCCTTTGCCAACCCAACCATCTATCTGTTCTTCGGTGGTTTTATGCTGGGCGTGGCAATGGAGCGCTGGAATCTGCATAAACGTATCGCACTGAGAATCATGCTCGCTACCGGGGTGAAGCCAAGCCGTCAGGTGGCTGGCTTTATGGTGGCAACCGCTTTCCTGAGTATGTGGGTATCCAATACCGCTACCAGCGCCATGATGCTGCCTATCGGCTTGTCGGTGGCTGCAATGATGAGCGGCTCCGAAGAGAACAAGGCGCGTTTCGCCAAAATGCTGTTGCTGGCCATTGCCTATAGTGCCAGCATTGGCGGACTGGCTACCCTGATCGGTACGCCACCCAACGCTTTGCTGGCGGCTTTCCTGAATCAAACCTACAACATTGATATTGGTTTTGCCCAGTGGATGATGGTGGGACTTCCCATTTCTTTTATGATGCTCGTAGCCACCTGGCTCTGGCTGACCAAAGTCAGCTTCAAAATAGACGACACCGAAAGTCCTGATGCGCGCAAAGTACTTAAAGGACAACTGGACGAACTGGGACCGATAACCCGTGGTGAAAAAACCATCGGCATTATCTTTGCCCTGACCGCTCTGGCATGGATTTTCCGTCCACTGCTGAAAGGTTATATTCCGGGTCTGTCCGATGCGGGGATTGCGATTGCAGCGGCTATCAGCCTGTTTATCGTTCCGGTCAACCGGGATGAGCGCATTTATGTCCTGACCTGGGACAAAGCCCGTGAAATCCCCTGGGGCGTATTGCTGTTGTTTGGCGGTGGCTTAACACTGGCAGCCCTGATCAAGTCTACCGGTCTGGCAAGCTGGATTGCCGATGCCATGAGCATTGTTGGCGGCCTGCCGATTCTGCTGGTGGTGGCTTTTGTGGTTACCGTGATTATTTTCCTGACCGAATTGACCAGCAACACGGCCACAGCCGCAGGCTTCCTGCCTTTAATGGGGGCTTTGGGCGTGTCCCTGGGCATAGACCCGGTTCTGTTGACAGTGCCTGCCGCCCTGGCAGCCAGCTGTGCCTTTATGATGCCGGTGGCAACGCCACCTAACGCTATTGTTTTCGGTTCGGGCAAGCTGGAAATTGTCGATATGATCAAGGCCGGGTTTGCCCTGAATATTATTGGCATTATTCTGGTGACACTGACGGGCTATTACCTTGCCTCCACGGTACTGATTCAATAACCTGCCGGGCTATTGGCTATTGGCTATTGGCTATTGGCTTTTGGCTTTTGGCTATTAGCTGTTCATACAGCCAACCACCAAAAGCTAATAGCCAACAGCAGTATATTCTAACCTTCAGCTCCCCTTAATCTGCATGGCCTTTTTTTATAGTCATCAAACCACCTGCTACTCTCTGCTTAATAGCAGGCCAGCCGCCTTCACCACCACTCTGACCGCCCTGGCTTCTGCCTCTGCAATTTTTGATTCATCAGGAATTTCCTGACGTGTCCGGTTTACGATCACAGCGGCTACGCAACCGGCTTTCAGCCCTGAGGCGGCACACATGGTCAGCAGCGTTGCCGACTCCATTTCATAGTTCAGGACACCCAGCGCCTGCCACTCTTCCATGGACCCACGGAAACGCCGGATAACATGCCCGGTAACGGTGTCGTAACGCTCCTGCCCCGGATAAAAGGTATCGGAGGAAGCGGTTATTCCCACCTGGTAATCAGCAGACTCTGAACGAACGGCAGACACCAGGGCTTCGGTACATTCAAACGAGGAAACCGCCGGAAATTCCATCGGCGCAAAATGTGTGCTGGCACCATCGAGACGAACAGAGGCATTGGTGACAATAAGACTTCCGGGCTCGATAGATTCCTGAATCGCCCCTGTTGTCCCCACCCGCAGAAACGTTGTAACACCCAGCTGAGCCAGTTCTTCTACGGCAATAGACGTTGATGGCCCACCAATGCCAGTGGAACAGACGACAACCGGCTTACCATTCAGTTCGGCCAGCCAGGAGGTGTATTCTCGCACGCTGTGAAGAAACTTCGGGTTATCCATCTGGCTGGCAATGCGCTCAACTCTTGCCGGATCACCGGGAACAATGGCTAACTCTGCACCCTGCAACTGGTCGCGGGTAATTCCAAGGTGAAAAACGTTATTTGCAGGCATCTGACAGACTCCTTTGGAGTGTTATCGATGCTGAAGAGTATCACAGGTATTTGAGATTTCTGCATTGCTGAATATCGACGACAACAGCAAAATGAATTCAACGGCTCTGCCCCTGAAAGACTTCCTTCAAAAAGGCTTTGTCCTGACTGAAGAGCTGGTGATAGTTCTGGCAGAAACGTTCTTCATCCGGCTCAAGCAGTACTTCCACAGAAGGCGCTATCCCTTTTTCCCATGCAGGCAGGTCAATACCATGGATACGACAGATCGTATTGGTCAGCATCTCTGTAATGCCCCCGCTGCCCCGGTGCGTCGGTGCCAGATGAACATACCACCAGTGAATTCTTGGAATAACCGTTAAATCACCCTTGAGCCCCTTTTCAACCAGGCTTTCAATATGCTCCATTACTCTGGAGATCAGTTTTTCATCCGTGTGAAGCCAGATGGCAGACTCTTTGTTTTCCCCAACATAAAATTCATCTTTTTTGCCAAACCAGTCTTCAGACTCGCAACGACGATGCCGCTTTTTTCTTGGACAGAAAACATACTGGGTTAACGGGATGTCCTCATCACCAATATGCCCTTGAACCAGGCCATAACGGAGTGATTTAAGGTGCCCCCTGAATCGCTGCCGGAATAGCTGAGCCAGGTCAGAGTCATCCTCGTTAAGATAATTCTTGCCATCGTAAGGTAGCGACACAGCCCTCTCCATGCCGTAAAAATAATGTCCGGAATAAAGAAAGGTACTGGTTAGGATATTTTTTTTATCATCTCCGGAGCGATCCCGCCGTACACCAAAATCCTCTGCATCTTTCGTCTTTCTTTCCTGAGCGATCTCCCTTCTTTTCATTTCAAAAAAAGGTATCAGCTGTTTTGCTGTCCAGCCTTCTTCTATAACCCGTGTTTTCGCCTCTAAAACCGACTGCTCAAACAACTGGCTCCAGATACCAGAATTAAGGCCATCACCATAAAGCTTCCACTCTTGAACCGGTCTTTGCGCCAGATGCTTATCTGGAAGGCATAATGACAACTTGCAGGCATCCTGTTCCCTCGTATCGCGCACTTTTGTATCAGGCTCAACGATTTCAACAGTCGATAAGGAAGGTGCCTCCACAGACGTAACAGGAACAGGCGCCAGCCTGCCTGAAGGAAGTAAAGGTGATAAATCCATGAACAGCTCTTTTATGCGTTAATCCATTAATGGTTAGGACAGCCAGCCCCGCCAATGGTTCAATCTTTATCTTTTTTACGCCGGGCTCTTGGATGCGCCTTGTCGTATACATCCGCCAGATGCTGAAAATCCAGGTGGGTATAAATCTGGGTGGTGGAAATATCGCTGTGTCCCAGTAGTTCCTGAACCGCTCTCAGGTCGCCACTGGACTCCAGTAGATGGCTGGCAAAAGAGTGTCTTAACATGTGGGGATGAACAGACGTCGGCATGCCCTGTTCCCGTGCCTGTTGTTTGACCCGGTTCTGCACCTGTCGCTGGCTGATCCGTTCGCCCCGCTGCGACAGAAACAAAGCCTGTTCGTCTTTCACCGGCAGCATCGCCCTGGCAGACAGCCATAACCGAATGGCGGCCCTGGCTTTGCGTCCTACGGGTACGATTCGCTGTTTACTGCCCTTACCCAGCACTCTGACCCTCTGGTAATCCTCTTCAAAACTGCCAAGGTTCAGCCCTACCAGTTCAGACAACCGCAGCCCTGAAGAATAAAACAGCTCCAGCATGGCCTGATCCCTTAAAGTCAGCGGGTCGTTATCACAAGTCCTCAGCAACGCATCCATCTGATCGGTATCGAGGGTGACGGGCAGTTTTCTTGAGGCTTTGGGGGCAGACAGGCGTTTGGCAGGGTTATCTTCAACAATTCCCTGTCGGTTGAGATATCGAAACAGGCTGCGTACCGACGACAGCAACCGTTGCAGGCTTTTGCTCTGCAAACCGTTTTCATGCTGTTGCGCAAGCCAGAGCCTGAGACGCTTTTCAGAAATATCAGACCATACGCTGATCGTTTGTGACGTCAGCCAGTCCGAGAGTTTCTTCAGGTCACGACGGTAGGCTGCCAGCGTATGCCGGGAGCTGTTTTTCTCAAATTTCAGATAATCTAAAAAGGCATCTATATCTTTCTGTAAAGGGCAGCGCTGAGACGACATCAGAGAAACCGGCTCAATACACGACAGAGAACATCGCTTAAATAACCCAGAAACAGATTACCCATAGCAGCCCTGAAGTGATTTTCATCCCGACTGCCCAGCGCCAGTACACCAACAGAGTCGGGGAAATTCAGTGGCGACAGGGCGACAGAACCGATAGCCGGATGATCGTTCGGGAACAGAAACTCCAGCTCTTTCTCCGCCATACGGCCACACGCCACTTTCTGACCACCATTCAGGCTGACCAGCAGCTCACCCAGTACAGAATTGGCAACATCCGGGTTTGCAGTGCGAACCGGACTATCGACCGGTTGTTTGTTGAAAAGAATAAGGGCGTGAAACTCCACGCCGAAGTCGTTTTCCAGGCCGTCACGAAGCGTTTCCGTCACCTGCTCCAGATCGTTGCTCTCGATTAAAGCCAGAACCAGTCGGCGGGAGTTGTCAAACAAACGGTCATTGTCGTTAGCCACACGGACAAGACGGTTCAGACGCTGTTTCAGATCATCGTTACGATCACGCAGCAGCGCCAGCTGTCGTTCATAAAGGGATATGGCAGAACCGCGTTGATGAGGCAGGCTTAATGACATCAACAGTTCGTCCTGCTCCATAAAAAAGTCAGGGTTCTGCTGCAGGTAGTCAGCCACTTCCGCTGGCATCAGTTCAGCAGGCGGCTTCTCACGGGCACCCTTACGGGCAAGAGTGGAAGTGGTGGCGCTGGACTCCGGAGTGGCTGAATCGCTCATAAGCGTGTTTGTCCTTCAAATACTCGGGTGGCCGTTCCGGTCATAATAACCGAGTGACCTTCTCCCGACCAATGGATGTTCAGTGTCCCCCCCGGAAGGTTGACCCGAACCTCGTCACCCAGAAGCCCCTGCAAACGTCCGGCGACTACCGCCGCACAGGCACCCGTACCGCAGGCAAGGGTTTCACCCACCCCTCGTTCAAAGACCCTGAGGTTGATCTCGGCCTGATCCAGAACCTGCATAAAGCCGACATTACAACGTTTGGGGAAGCGACCGTGTTTTTCCATCACCGAACCCAGTCGTGCCACAGGCGTACGATTAACGTCGTCTACTTGTATAACCGCATGGGGATTGCCCATGGAAACGGCACTGATTTCAAACTCCTCACCGTCAATACGGAGGTCGTAAGTAGCGCGCTGTTCCTGCGCCCGGAACGGAATATCTTCGGGTTGCAGCCTGGGAACCCCCATATTCACTGAGACTTCGCCATTGGCATGAATAATCAGTTCAATATTCCCGCCCGCCGTCTGCACCTGAATCGTGTCGCGGCCAATCAGCCTTTTATCCCGCACAAATTTGGCAAAACAACGGGCGCCATTGCCACATTGTTCCACTTCGCTGCCATCGGCATTAAAAATACGATAACGAAAGTCCATATCCGGATCAGTCGGCGGCTCTACAATCAACAGCTGGTCAAAGCCAACACCAAAACGGCGGTCTGCCAGTCGACGGATTTTGTCCGGAGGCAAACGCACCGACTGGGTGACCATATCAACCACCATAAAGTCATTGCCCAGTCCATGCATTTTTGTAAAGTGTAACAGCATAAAAAACTCGTTCTGTCCTTCCGGTAACTCACTGGCTATTCAGGCAACAGGCTTTCGGGTGCCAGCTGGTCTGCAATGGTTTCACGGCGTCTGACCCGATGCGCCTGATCACCATCGACCATGATTTCAGCACAGCGGTTACGGCTGTTATAGTTCGAACTCATGCCAAAACCATAAGCCCCGGCCGATTTCACAGCCAGAAGGTCACCTTCCACTATTTTCAACGCCCTGTCTCTGCCAAGAAAGTCACCGGTTTCACATATTGGCCCTACAATATCGCAAACCAGCGCCTCTTTACTATCATCAGGCTCTACCGGCTCTATGCCATGCCAGGCACTATAAATAGAAGGGCGCAGTAAATCGTTCATGGCCGCATCCACCACGGCAAAGTTCTTATGGTCGGTGCGTTTGATCAGCTCTACCCGAGTCAGCAGAATCCCCGCCTGTCCGGCAATGGAACGACCGGGTTCAACCACCAGTTTCAGGTTCCGCCCATGCAGCCGGGCTTTAACGGTATTCAGGTAATCCGATGGGGTTGGCGGCGTTTCATCGTTGTAGGCAATGCCCAGACCGCCACCAATATCAATATGTTTCAGCTCAATGCCCTGCGCTTGCAGATCGTCCACCAGCAGCAATAACCGGTCCAGGGCATCAATAAAGGGTTCACCACGGGTCAGCTGGGAACCGATATGGCAATCCACTCCGGTTATTTCAATATTGGGCATCCCAGCGGCTCGCTGATAGACCGCCAGCGCCCGATTGATATCAATGCCAAACTTGTTGTCCCGCAATCCGGTGGAAATATAAGGATGGGTTTGTGCGTCAACATCGGGATTGACCCGCAGTGAAACCGCGGCTTGTTTATTCATGGATTCTGCTATCTGCTGAATCCGATCCAGTTCGGTTTCAGACTCAACATTAAAGCAATGCACGCCCACTTCCAGGGCGCGCTGAATTTCTTCACGCTGCTTTCCTACCCCTGAAAACACCACTCTGCCAGGGTCGCCACCAGCCGCCAGAACCCGTTCAAGCTCGCCCACGGAAACAATATCAAAGCCTGCTCCCAGACTGGCAAGAAGGTTCAACACCGCCAGATTGCCATTGGCTTTTACCGCATAGGCGATCAGGTGAGGAACATCGTGTAAAGCCTTCCGATAAGCTTTATAACCCGCTTCCAGCCCGGCACGGGAATACACATAAGCGGGGGTGCCAAACTCTTCAGCGATACGTGACATTGCCACCTGTTCGGCATGCAGCGCACCATCACGATAGGAAAACCAGTTCATGAATCTGTCTTATCTCTTGTTCGTTCAATGACTGCTTCAGGCGCCGTGTCTTCTCTGTGCTTTATTGTGGCGTGAGCGCAGGGGCAGAAGCGTTTTCCGGCAGGTAGAGGTCACCTTTCTGCCCACACCCTGCTAGCAGGAAGGTACAGAAAACCAGTATGGTCATTACCTTCGCTGTTAATTTAAAAGCTACTATCATTCATTGTTCTCCGGGGGCTTCTGTAACAATAAGATTATCTGGTTGCCAACCACAACAGTATAACTATGGAACCCGCCCGGACTCTAGTACATCATTTCAATGACTATGACTTGTTGCGTAGGCTGGGAAGAACGAAATGCTTGTGCACTTTAGGGTAACTCACAACACGGTGAATAACATTGAGCTCCCGTGTTGGGAGTCGTTGCACTCTTCCCAACCTACAAGTCAGACATAATGAAGCGATGTACCAGGAATAATCTTTCCTTCGGAGCCTTTAATGAAACATGCTTTTTTAGTTATACCTCTCTTTTTTACAGCACTTTTTATGGCACCTTCAGGCCATTGCCATTACCGAAATTATTTAATTATCGAACCCCGGCCGGACAAAAAGGGCGTGCGCATTGTGGGAGGCCTGCGCATTGATGACGATCATAGAGCCTGTTCAGTGTTAATGCTAGGGATAAACAACACCTACCGGATGCTGGCATTTCGTTCCTTTATCGTAGAAGGAAAGATTAGAGTTTCAATTATGTCTATAGGTTCCCGCTATCAACGGACTTTTGAAAGTAATACAGAGCCCCTTCCTTCATCCCTTATAATCGATACCTTCCTTAAACAGGTTCGTCATTCATTTAGCTGGGTTCATTATCCGAAGAGCGAGAGCTATATTCCGTACACTTTGCCCCCTTTACACGAAATACCGACAGAGTCCGGGTCTGTTGACGGGGTATCAATAAGGCCGACAATCTCTTCACCATTACGTCATGGTCACTCTAGTGAGCATACCGATTTATCCACAAGAGGCATGTATATGGTAAGGGGTCTGTACAGCCACGGCTTGCCACTTGCGGCTTTTCATATGAACGACGCCAACCTTATGAAAGCGATTCACTTAACCCTGGTTGCCCTGATACAACCCGATATAAAGAATGGCCCACGGCTTTGCCAGAAAGTAAGACTAGGCTATAGGATTTTGCCACTGATACAGCTGGAAACTGGTAGTGGTCATAATAAATCGAAAAAAAAATCAAAACCAAAAGTCTATCAACTCAGAGACATAGCAACCGGTCAGGAAATCAGCGTTACTGTACTATCAGATATAGACTTGACGATTGATAATCAGGAGCAGCCATCTGAAAACAACCCGGACTGGGAACCAGTGAATAATCGCCAGTCAGGCCGGAGAGGCCAGGAGGATGATAATCCGGGCTGCTCGCACTGGTCGTCCTGATACGCTGACACTCTTCGCCCGATTGCACCCTGAAGAGATAAAGGCGAGATTTTACGACGAAATTGACAACTCCCATCGACAAACCCTGACACCTTACTGAGTAAACCTATGAACGAAAACCAGTTTAACCGGAACCTTGATGAATTGATGATGGCTATTGAAGACGCCATTGAAGAACAGGATCTGGATATTGATTATGAAACCTCAGCCGGAATTCTGACCCTGACCTGTCCCGACAACAGCAAGGTTATCCTCAGTCGCCAGACACCTCTGCTGCAACTCTGGCTGGCGGCAAAAAGTGGTGGGTTTCATTTTGATTTTGATGAAGGTGAAGAGGTTTGGATGTGTAAAGGAGAAAGTCTGCCGGAGGTGTTGAACCGATGTCTGTCGGAGCAGGCTGGAACAAAGACAGTCATTGAGCTTTAGTTTGATATACTCATAAAATATACTATTTTTATCCTTGCAAGAACAATAATGGTATTAAATAATGGGTAATACCCAGTTTGAATACGACGAAGCCAAAAGTCTGACTACCAAGGATGAATCAATCCGGCCGTGGCAAGACAGCAAGCTCGTCTGTCTGCAATCGAAGGTGAAAACTGATGAAATTCGGCTTCTGTTCATTGGCCAGATACAGTTAAAACACTGGACTGCCATAGCAACAAGACGAGGTGAGAAAATCAGAATTATTTCAGTACGCCGATCCAGAAAAAACGAGGTAGCTCTATATGAAAGCTAAAGACATAGATAAAAAATTTGATAACGGTGAAGATGTTCTGGAGTACTTCGATACTGACAACCCCCAGCGACCAAACCTTGAGGCCAAAAGGGTTAACATCGACTTTCCCGCATGGGTTGTGGATGAGCTGGACAAAGAAGCCAGCACAATTGGCATCAGTCGACAGGCACTGATCAAAACCTGGATTGTCGACAGGATAAGGCACCACTGATCGCTGTTATGTGAAGATATTTCCCTGTCGTTTATACCCTAAGGGGCGCAGCATTCAATAACTTACCGGGCTGTTGGCTTTTGGCTATTAGCTGCTCGTACAGCCAACCGCCAACAGCCAACAGCCAACAGCCAACAGCCAACAGCCAACAGCCAACAGCGGTATATTATGTTCTGCTGCTTCCCTAAGCCCGAACAATCTCTGCTATGTTCATTGCGCCACTCAAAAAATAATCCATGACGCAAATATAAGAGGTAAAAGACATGGGCATTGAGCAACGGGTTGAAGATCTGGAAATTCAGCAGGCACGATGGGACGTGGTGATTCGGGGAACACACGACGTTGTCTGTCTTATCCTAAAAGAGCAACGGCAGCTTGAGCGCAAGCTGGTAGATCATGACGAGAGGTTCGATAAAATCGATGCAAAGTTTGAAAAAATAGACGCAAAGTTTGAAAAAATAGACGACCGCTTCGATAAACTGGAACGCCTGATTGTCTCTGCGCTGGCAAACAAAGTGGAAGGAATAGAAAAAAAGGATTTAACCTGACTTTCTGCTACTTTCATTACGCCACTCAAAAAATAATCCATGAGCAAATAAGAGGTAAAAATCATGGGCATTGAACAACGGGTTGAAGCTCTGGAAATTCAGCAGGCACGATGGGACGTAGTGATTCGTGGAACACACGACGTTGTCTGTCTTATTCTAAAAGAGCAGCGACAGTTTGAGCGTGAGCTGTGCGATATAAAGCGTAAACAGGCGGAGCATGATGAGCGGTTTGATAAAATGGATGATAGGTTCGATAAAATGGATGATAGGTTCGATAAAATGGAGAAAAAATTCGACGACCGCATCGACAAACTGGAACGCCTGATTGTCTCTTCCCTGCTGGAAAAAACCGAGGGAGCAGAGAAGAAAGATTTAACCTGACCAGACGCAAAAAAGCTCCGTAGCTTTTCACCACGGAGCTTTTCAGACACGGTCTGTAACCGCCGCTAACTCATCATTCGGTAGGAATGATTAGAAGTAGTAGCGAGCGTTAACAGAGTAGGTGTCGCCACTCTTGTCCTTGATCTTCTTGCCATCGTGACCTTTACGCTCACCATCAGCCCATTCGAAAGCGAACTGCATTGGGCCAGTCTTGTAGATGGCACCCAAGGCAAATTCCTTGAACTCAGCCTTGCTGTTAGCTTCTTTACCGGAAACCATTTGCTTGTCAGCTTCCAGCTGGTTGTAACCAGTGTACAGAGCGAAGCCGTCAACAACCTGTGGCAGGTTCACCTGAGCGAACAGTTCCAGACCGGTAGACTTTTTGTCCAGATCGCCAGCAGACTTAATGGTGCTGGTCTTGTTCTCGAATTGACCGTAGGTAGCAGCCAGTTTCAGCATTTCGTTTTCAAACTTGGTACCAACAGTTGCTGCTTTGGACTTTTTCTGACCTTTGAAGAGAGCGCTTTCTTCGTACTCGGTTTCAGCGTAAGTCGCACCCAGGGACAGACCCATTGGCAGGTCGTAGCTCAGAGATACGCCAGCACCGCTTTTACGCTTGATACGATCATCGACGGTGTTTTCAAGGTAAGCACCGTCATTGTGACCTTCCAGCTGGTACTGAACACCTACGTTCAGGCCGCCGAAGCTGTTGCGGTATTGCAGAACGTCGTCAGCACGGGCAGAACCGTCGAAGTCGCCGCCTAAACGACCGTCGTACAGACCCATGGCCTTACCACCGCCAATGGCGTAGGAATCAGTCCAGCCGTTTACGTCGAACATTACGGACCAGCTCTTACCAGCAGTGATCTTACCGTAAGTGTCGTGATCCAGACCAACAAAGCCCAGACGGTTGAAGAAGGTGTCTTCTTTGGCACCATCTTTATACTCGTCTTTAGCGCGGAAGCCCCATTCAGCAACACCGTGACCGGTCCAGCCGTTACCCAGCTTGTGGGCAAACTTGAAGTTAATACGGGAGCTGTCGTTTTTCATGCCGGCACTGCTGCCTTCAGCTTTCTCGGCCTTGACGCCAATACGACCGCCGATGCTCAGGCTGGTGGTGTCGTCGTTATAAACTTCCAGTGCCATTGCCTGACCGGCAACGAGGGATGCTACTACAGCGGCAAGCAATTTCTTCTGCATTGCTAACTCCTGACTAAATATGTGTTGTGTGGCAAATAAAGCCGCTATTTTTTGTGTAAGTACAGGATCGAAAATAAACCATCCCTGCACAGCGGCAGTGACGGCGATTATGAAGAGCATCTTACACAGTCGTCACATCAGTAAAATAAATACCCTTATCACTAAAATAAATTTCCTCTCGGTCTTCACCTAACAATGAACAAGGGCGCAACAAATAACGAGCGCCCGAAAGGGTCAATACTTAACCAGTAGCACTTCAAGCAGCAAAACACCGAACCTCGTTCTAATGTAAAATCTTCAGAACTCAGTCATTTATCTGTATTAAAAGTAATCAAAAGCAGTGTTTTTACGGGCACGGTGTAATTTTTTTTGATGACTTTGGAGGGGTTTTCAGGTCTTTTTTGCCACATTAATGTCACATAAATGTCGTATTTATGTCACAAAAAAGACACTGGCAAGGTGCTATCAAAAAGCGTTCAAATTAACAGGCATCAGAACGAACAGTTGATGCCCATATCCCAAAAACCGATTTCCAGACGTGTCGCTTCCTGAAAGGTTTTTTGCAACGACACCAGTCGTTTTTCTGTAAAGCGGGACTCAGCCAGACGTTCAATGGTTTCTATTGTTTTTACCGAACCGGCAAGATACTCGTCACCGCCATACGACTGAATCCAGTCCCAGTAAGGGTTACCTTCGCGCTTGGTGGCCGGATCATTAATAAGCCGATCACCTATTTCCGCGTACCCCACAGAACAGACGGACAGAGCCACCTGCAAGTCGAGAATATCTCCCGCCATACCACGCTCCAGCACATAACGGGTATACGCCATATTGGCACGGGCTTCCGGCACCTGAATAACGTCCTGCTCTGTCAGGCTCCATTCTTTGCAGTAGCTTAAATGCACTTTGGTTTCAGCCAGGACTCCGGCAACACTGTCTACAGCCGCGCGCATATCGTCCGGATTGTCTGACTTATACACCGCCAGTGCATAAGCCCGGGCATAGTGCAGCAAAAACAGGTAGTCCTGTTGCAGGTAGTGCTGAAAGCATTCCATCGGCAACGTACCATCGCCAACGCGCTGCACAAATTCATGGTGGCAATAGGCATGCCAGTCATCTTTGCAGGCCGACTTTAGTTTTCCAAACACGGTGTTCTGATCATAGAAAATCGACGTATCAACACTCATTGCTGCACCTTATTAATATGAGCTGTAAAAACGGACTGTAGAAAGTAGTCAGAGTCAGTGCATTTTAAAGGAGAAAGCCGTTGGGGCAACTGGATTTACGTTCTATAATCCAAAAGCCGGATCGAACCAGAAGGAGTTCATTATGCTCAGTCAAACAATGATCGATAAACTCAACGAGCAGATTAACCTGGAGTTCTACTCTTCCAACCTGTACCTGCAAATGGCTTCCTGGTGTGAAACCCAGGGCCTGGATGGCTGCTCCACATTTTTTCATCAACACGCGCGGGAAGAAATGCAGCACATGCAGAAGCTGTTCGATTATGTCAACGAAACCGGAGCCATGGCGATTCTCGGAACCATTGACGCGCCACCCCATGAATACGAGTCGGTTCGCCAGGTGTTTGAAAGCACCTACGATCACGAGTGTAAAGTGACCAGCAGCATCAACTCACTGGCTCACACGGCGTTTTCAGAACAGGACTACAGTTCGTTCAATTTCCTGCAATGGTATGTAGCTGAACAGCATGAGGAAGAAAAACTGTTCAAGTCCATTCTCGACAAGATTGATATGATTGGTCTAGAAGGTAACGGCCTGTACTTTATTGATCAGGAAGTGTCTAAAATACAGGCCTCAGCTCACGCTCAACGAGCTTGAGAAACCCTTGCCAAATAAACAGACTTGTAGGTTGGGAAGAGCGTCAGCGACTCCCAATCTACGCCAGCAGCAATACTTTCTCTACCAGCTTCTCAATGCCATCCGCCGCTTCTCCAATGCGATTAGCCAGCATATAGGCGGGGGTTGTCACCAGCTTGTGCCGTTCATCCACCACAATTTCATCTACCGCACAGTTAATGTGCTTAACACCAGTCGCTTCCATTGCCTGAGCCGTTGCCTCATCGTTGCCAACGGTGGCCAGAACTCCCTCGCTGAATATGCGCCCTGCCAGTGCCGGAGCAATACACAATAAGCCCAGCGGTTTGCCTTCATCAGCGAACGCTTTGGTGATGGCCAGTACATCCACCTGAACACGAACGTCAGCACCGCTAAAGGCAAAGTCCGACAGGTTCTTGGCAGCTCCAAACCCTCCGGGCAGTATCAACGCATCATAGTCTTCAACATGCAGCGATTGCACCGGTTTGATCTCCCCACGGGCGATACGGGCAGACTCAACCAGAACATTGCGTTCCTGATCCATCTCGTCCCCGGTGCAATGGTTGATCACATGGTGTTGTGGAATATCCGGGGCAAAACACTGGTATTCAGCGCCCTGACGATCCAGGGCGAGAAGCGTAAGCACCGATTCGTGAATTTCTGTACCATCGTATACACCGCAGCCAGACAGAATAACGGCCACTTTTTTACCTGCACCCACTTTACTCATGTCAATTTCCCTCTTCTTCAATTCAGGACGACGACAAGTCAACTATAAAAAGAACGTGACTACACTTACACTCAATGATTACAAACACCTTGCCTTAATAATGATACCCAGATAACCGGCTGGTAACACGCTTGAAAAGACTAATCATTATTCACTCTCTGGTTTTATCGATCCTGATGCTGACAACGGGCATGATTGCAGGATGGTGGCTGCATGCCGGGTTGGACGGAACAGGCCGCGCAAACAGCGACAATCATTCATTTCAGATAATCCAATGGGACAGCGACCCTTTAAATACAACGCCTTATCAGACGTTTAATCAGCCTTACAATGATCATTCCATTGATGAACACTCTCTGTTTCTGCAAGCTCTGGATGAGTACCGGATTGACGATGCACTGGTCATTTTTCAGCAGTACGAACGCAAAGGAGCCAGCGCTCTTCACCCCTTCAGAAAGGCTCTGGAAGACTGGTTAAACCATCAGGACAGTGACTTAAGTATCAATGTTCTGGAGCGCTTTACACAGCATTACTATCAGGACGAATCACTGCTGACACGACTGGCAAACCATTATGAACAACAGGATCGGCTGGATTCAGCCATTATCACGTTGCTCGAATTAAAAAGCTTCACAGATAGCAAAGAAGAGCGCTCAGCCCTTAACGAACGTATTCACACTCTCAGTCGGGCGGTTTACAGCCAGCAAATGAAACTTGATCAGCTGGAAACCTTGCTTGGCTTGTTCCAGCAATTATCTTCCCGGGAAGTCGACTATGGCTTTTACCGTTTTGCCCTGTCCCAGATTTATCTGGCCACCGGGGACAACAACAGTGCTATCCGAGAGCTGCAAGTCCTTCAGACCCACTCTGAATTTGGTCGACAGGCGGCTCAATTGCTGGCAGCGCTTACACCTCCCCCACCAATGGATGAACCGGAAGAACTGCCCGGCAATACCATTCCTCTTGCAGCCCGAAGCGGGCATTTCTTTGTTGACGTGTCGGCAGGCAATAAAGAGACCGTTAAGCTTCTGATTGATACCGGAGCCAGCCTCACCACATTGCCTTCCGACCTGCTGCAAAGGTTGCGAAGAAAAAAACTGGCGGCAAGGGTTGGGCATACACAGCTGAAAACCGCTGGCGGCTATCAGTTCGCGCCGATCTATCAATTGAAAGAACTGCACATAGGCGGCTTTATTGTCAGGGATTTGCAGGTGGCTGAACTGGATCTGCATGAACTCGGTTCAGAAGGTTTGCTGGGAATGGATGTGCTGGGGCAATTTCGCTTTCACCTGGACCAGGATCGGAACACTCTGACTCTGTATCCGAGGTAAGAGATATACCGCTGTTGGCTGTTGGCTGTTGGCTGTTGGCTGTTGGCTGTTGGCTGTTGGCTGGCACTACCTTAAGGGGAGGTCGAGAAGTAGAAAATACGTGTTACCTGAAGTACTCAAAGTATCACAAGAATCGACACAGGTAACACAATTCCACTCAGCAGACTTTGACCACAAACAGCAATTATTCTCTATTCTATTGATTTAAAAAGCTTTTATAAAAGCTGGCACGCTAAATGCCTTAATGACGACAAACAATAATAATAATAATAATAAGATCAGCCCATCTAATAACAACAACAAGGGCGTGGCGAGTTGATTGTTTTACAGGATGATCCAATTTTCAGCCAGTAAAATTATCGGCTTTCCAGTTACTCAGTGTGCTGACAACAATAATAAGAATGAGCATTGCTGAATACAGGGGAATTGACTTCCCCTGTTTTTCTTTTACCTTCCCGGTCAGCCACCTTCCCCATGCACCTGTTTCAACGAATGGCAGAATGCTATGATGTACCCATTTCACCAAACCAATAATCTGAACTTAACCAAGGCTTCATGCAAAACTCACCATGTTAAGCACCTCAATCATGGCTCTGGTGCTGGCCCTTGTTCTGGCTTTTACAGCTATGCTCTTCTGGCGCAGGCAGAAAAGGGAAAACCAACCACAGGATGTACAACCTGAAACCAGCTCACAGGAAACTCTCTCCGATACCGGCTCAACCGGTGACCTGACTATGCAGAATCGTGTTAACCGCCAGGTGATTCCAAGAGACCACCATCCCATATCACGCCGGGAAATCAGTGATAATGCTCTGAAAGTACTTCACCGCCTGACCAGTAACGGCTATGACGCCTACCTGGTCGGTGGCTGTATCCGGGATATTTATTTCGACCTGCACCCAAAAGACTTTGACGTTGCTACCAATGCAACACCGGAACAGGTTCGCCGCCTGTTTCGTAACTCGCGGGTCATTGGCCGACGCTTCAAACTGGTGCATGTGCTGTTTGGCCGTGAAATGATTGAAGTGGCCACCTTCAGAGCCAGCCATGACAACACGGCGCAAGACCAGAAGCATGGTCGGGATAAGTCCCACCATTCTGATTCTGGTCGAATCCTTCGTGATAACGTCTACGGCACGATGGAAGACGACGCCCTGCGCCGGGATTTCACGGTGAACGCCCTGTATTATGATGCCCGTGATTTTACCGTGGTGGACTTCTGCAACGGTGTGCAGGACATCGAAGATGAAGTGTTACGCCTGATTGGCGACCCGGTTACCCGCTACCATGAAGACCCGGTGCGCATGTTGCGCGCACTTCGCTTCAAGGCAAAGCTCGACTTCACTATTGAACCGGAAACCGCTGACCCCATCTTTGAACTGGGTCATTTGCTGCGGGACATCCCCTCGGCCCGCATGTTCGATGAAATTCTAAAACTACTGCAATCCGGCAACGGTGTTCGAACCTTCGAACTGTTGCAGGACTACGGTTTGCTGAAACACCTGTTTCCAGCCACACAGCACTGTCTGGAAACAAGGGGTCTGGAAGCCGGGGATGATTATTTTGAAAACCTGATTTTCAGTGCCCTGCGCAGTACCGACAAGCGTATTGCCAAAGACCGTCCGGTGACCCCCGCTTTTCTGTTCGCCGCTCTGTTATGGGGGCCATTACAACGTCAGTTCCGTGATTTACAGGAACAGGGCGTTCCTCCCGTACCCGCCATGCAGCAGGCGGCTATGATCGCACTGGACAACCAGTGCGCCCATACGGCCATTCCCAAACGTTTCACCATGACTATTCGTGACATCTGGGATATGCAATATCGTCTGGAACGCCGTCAGCCTAAACAGGTTGACGGTCTGCTGGCACACCCGAAATTCCGTGCCGCTTACGATTTTCTGGTACTTCGGGAAGAGTCCGGCGAACAGCTCAACCACGCCGGGCAGTGGTGGACAGAGATTCAGGAGAGTTCTGACCAAAGCCGTAACGAGATGATTCGTTCTCTGCGCAGTCAGCCCGGCAATGGTAGCGGCCGTAAACGTCGCCGCCGTCGCCAGCCAGGAAAGCGCGCACCACAGAACCGGAGTTCTGAATCATGACCAGGGCTTATATCGCCCTGGGCAGCAACCTTGAAAAGCCGGGGCTGCAACTGCAACGGGCAGTGGACGAAATTGACAGCGCTGTTGGCATTCAGGTAACCGGCTACTCAAAGCTTTACCAGAGCGTGCCACTTGCCGGAGAAGATGTACCGCAAGATCAACCGGATTACTGCAATGCTGTTGTAGAAATTGAAACCACACTGCAATCCATAGAGCTTCTGGATGCCATGCAGGCCATTGAAAATAACCATGGTCGTGTACGTTCAATACGCTGGGGGCCGCGCACGCTGGATCTCGATATTCTGCTGTATGGCAGTGAAACCATTGAGAGCGAACGCCTGACCGTGCCCCATTACCAGATGCATGTGCGTAACTTTGTCCTGTGCCCCCTGCACGATATTGTTCCTGAACTGTCCATGCCCGACGGCAGTGCTATTGAGACTTTGCTACAAACGACAGGCAAAGACGGACTGGAAATTATTGCAGACCAGTATCCATGGTTTTAATCGGTTAACAAACAGAGCAACGGACACAAACCGTTGCGCTGCCTGTCACTGTAGACTGACACATCGCCAGGCTTTCCGTATAATCCCCGCCTGAATTCATTACTTTGGAAATGTAGCGCCCATCGTCGGAAGCATTACCGTATTGATGGCCGCTTAAGGTCTATACAGATGGCTAAAGTTACCCTGCAAACACTGGCAGCAATGAAAAAGTCCGGTGAAAAATTTGCTTGCCTGACCGCGTACGATTCCACACTTGCAAATATCGTCAGCACTCAAGGGGTTGAAGTCATCCTGGTGGGAGATTCCCTGGGCAATGTGATCCAGGGAGAAAACTCCACCCTGCCCGTGACCGTTGATGATATGTGTTATCACACCCGTTGTGTTGCCCGGGGCAATGAAGATGCCCTGATTATGGCAGACCTGCCCTTTGCTTCTTACCACGACGAAGATCAGGCCATTATCAATTCTGCCCGCCTGATGCGTGCCGGAGCCGATATGGTCAAGCTGGAAGGTGAAGGCTGGCTCCCCCCAATTGTGGCCCGGCTGCGTGAACAGGGCATTCCTGTCTGTGCTCACCTTGGCCTGACGCCCCAGTTCGTTAACGTACTGGGCGGATACAAAGTGCAGGGTCGTGAGATGGAGCGCGCCAACGCCATGATTCAGGCAGCGATCGACCTGGAGGCAGCCGGTACGGCTCTGTTGGTGCTGGAATGCGTCCCTGTCAGCCTGGCCCGGGAAATCACGAAGGCGGTTTCGATTCCTGTCATTGGCATCGGCGCAGGATCAGACACTGACGGTCAGATTCTGGTGAGCTACGATATGCTGGACATGACTCCGGGCCGTAAGGCTCGCTTTGTCAAAAACTTCATGGAACAGGCTGGCTCTACTCAGGAAGCGATAGCGAATTACGCCAAAGAAGTAAAAAACGGCAGCTATCCGGCAGAAGAGCACTGTTTTAGCTAAGGGGCTATTGGCTGTTGGCTGTTGGCTGTTGGCTGCCAGACCAAAAGCTAACAGCTAACAGCTAACAGCTAACGGCTAACGGCTAACGGCTAACGGCTAAAAGCTAACAGCTAACTGCTAAAAGCCAACAGCGATATACATCGCTATAACCAAGACTTTGAAAGGCGTTTCAGTCAAGCATTATGAAAACCGTTCATACGATCTCTGAAGTCCAGTCTGCCGTTGCGGCATTAAAAGCAGAAGGCAAACGTGTTGGCTTTGTTCCGACCATGGGCAATCTGCATGATGGTCACCTGACCCTGGTCGCAAAGGCTAAGGAACTGTGCGATGTGGTGGTGGTCAGCATTTATGTCAACCCATTGCAGTTTGGCCCCAATGAAGATTACGACTCTTACCCCAGAACCATGGAGCAGGACAGCCAGCTGCTGACTGAGCATGGCGTGGATATTCTGTACGCCTGCCAGACTAAGGAAATCTATCCGGAAGGCAGTGAGAACCATACCCATGTCTCCGTGGACATTCTGGATGGCATGCACTGTGGCAAAACCCGACCGGCCTTCTTTACCGGCATCGCTACCGTTGTCACCAAACTGTTTAATATCGTGCGCCCTGACGTGGCAGTCTTTGGCGAAAAAGATTTCCAGCAGCTGACTATTATCCGCAAAATGGTGCGGGATATGCGCATGCCGGTGGAGGTGGTAGGTGCGCCCATTGCCCGGGAAGCGACCGGACTGGCTATGAGTTCCCGTAACGGTTACCTGACCCGGGAAGAACGTGAAGTCATTGCCCCGACCCTTCATCAATGCCTGTTGGATGCCCGCAAAGCTATTCTTGCCGGTGAGCGAGACTACGACCTGCTGCGCCGCAACGCCTTCGCCAGACTGGCAGAGACAGGGTTCAAGCCGGACTATTTCAATATCAGTAACACACGCACACTGTTGCCAGCGGGCGCTGAAGACCAGTCACTGGTTATTCTGGCAGCAGGCTACCTGGGCAAAGCCCGGTTGATCGACAACATTGCGTTTGATCTGTAGAACGACATGACTCAAGCAAATCCCTACACCCAAGAGGTTTAACAGTGAGCACTCTATCGTCCCCTCTAAGCCATCTCCCCTCATCTGACAAACTGGTTGAACTGCAAAAGCAACTGTCGGGTACGCACCTGCGCGATCTGTTTGATGCGGATCAACAGCGTTTTGACAAGTACACCATGGAAGCAGCGGGGCTGTTCCTGGACTATTCCAAGAACCTCATTAACGACGATGTTCTGACAAGCCTGACGACAATGGCAGAAGAAGCCAAATTGCCAGAAGCCATCAAGGCCATGTTCTGTGGTGAAAAAATCAACAACACGGAAAGGCGCGCTGTACTGCACACCGCCCTGCGCAACTTTGGCACCGACCCGGTCATGGTCGACGGCAAAGACGTGATGCCACTGATCCGTGACACCCACAAGCGCATGAAGGAAATTACTCAGCAGGTACACGACGGCGAGTGGAAAGGTCACACCGGCAAGTCCGTCAAACACATCGTCAACATCGGTATCGGTGGCTCCTACCTGGGTCTGAAAACCGCCATCAATGCCCTGACCCCTTACCACGTTAAAGGCCTGGAGCATCACTACGTTGCCAACATCGACCCGAATGAAATCTCTGAAGTACTGCGCAGGATTGACCCGGAAACTACCCTGTTTATCGTAGCGTCCAAGTCCTTCGGTACTCTGGAAACCCTGCAGAACGCCCGGGCTGCACGCCAGTTCATGCTGGAACAGGGTTGTGCTGAAGCAGACATCCGCAAGCATTTCGTGGCGATTTCCACCAACCTGAAAGCCATCGACGAGTTTGGTATTGCCCAGGAAAACACTCTGCCGCTGTGGGACTGGGTAGGCGGTCGCTACTCCCTGTGGTCTACCATCGGCCTGATGATCAGTCTGGTAGTTGGCTTCGATAACTTTGAGCGCCTGCTCAAAGGTGCCGGAGAAATGGACAACCATTTCAAAACCGCACCGCTGAACAAAAACATGCCGGTTCTGATGGGTATGCTGGGCATCTGGTACCAGAACTACTTTGGCGCTGAATCCCACGCCGTGATCTCTTACGACTACTTCCTGCGAGATTTCCCGGGCCACCTGCAACAGATGGATATGGAATCCAACGGCAAGCGCACTACTCTGGATGGCAAAACCGTTGATTACCAGACAGGTGCCGTTATCTGGGGTGGCACCGGCACCAACGACCAGCACGCTTACCACCAGCTGCTGCATCAGGGTACACGACTGATCCCTGTTGATTTCGTAGCGCCAGCCACTTCCCACAACCCGCTGGGTGAGCAGCACCCATGGCTGTTTGCCAACGCCGTAGCCCAGAGCCAGGCGATGATGCAGGGCAAGACGCTGGAAGAAATCCGTGACGAAATGCTGGCAGCTGGCGTAGCGGCTGAAGACGTTGAACGTCTGGCGCCGCACAAGGTCATTCCGGGCAACCGTCCAAACAACATGATTGTGCCTGAGAAGATCACTCCGGAAGTCGCCGGTGCGCTGATCGCCCTGTACGAACAGAAAGTTTTTGTTCAGGGTGTTCTGTGGCAGGTGAACTCCTTCGACCAGTGGGGCGTGGAACTGGGCAAGGTGCTGGGTAACCGTGTTTATGACCGTATCACCGAGAGAGGTGCAACAACGGATCAGGACAGCTCTACCAACGGCCTGGTGAATCGCTTTAAGCAGTTTAACGCCTGATAACATAAAAACGGAGCCAGCTGGCTCCGTTTTTATTCTCTCTTACTCACTTATGATCTTTCCGGGAGATGGCTCCAGAAGATAGCACCAGGATTTCTCAAACCCGAACAAGATGCTCCTCAACCAATTCCGCATTCTGCTCATACTGACCGAAATGCTTTTGCGTCAGATGATCATACTTTTCTTCAGAGATAAGCCCCTTCAAGTCATTACACAACCCTGTAAGGCTATTTTGCAATCGCTTCTTTTCATTTTCCAAATCCTTTACATCGTCAACAGCCGTCGCATTTTGGAACGTTTTAAATTCAGCTTCCACTGCTTTTTTAGCTTCCTCAGAAAGCAGTTCATCCAGATCACGGATAGCCTTCTTATGTTCACGCTCCATTTGGCTAATTTGCTGATTCAGTTTAGTAATAGCTCTATTCGCCTTCGCAAGTTCAAACTCAGCGTCTGGTGCTCCATCATCCTGTGTACGGGCTGTTTCAAGCAACTTCTGATTAGCCACCTTCAACTCATGCTCAAGCTCAACTACTCTTTCTTCTAATTGAAACTGTTGATCAGAAGCCTCCCGGTACATGTTGATCAATTCTTCATTCTCTTTCTTGAGACTC
This sequence comes from Endozoicomonas euniceicola, assembly GCF_025562755.1. Classification (GTDB taxonomy): domain Bacteria; phylum Pseudomonadota; class Gammaproteobacteria; order Pseudomonadales; family Endozoicomonadaceae; genus Endozoicomonas_A; species Endozoicomonas_A euniceicola. The sequence continues at coordinate 3,230,044 of NZ_CP103300.1, read as the reverse complement.
TTCTGCTGTGGACTTAACGAAGGGTACTCATTGAAACTTTGTTGCTCTCTGTTAATAAACTCCTGAAGTTGCGCATAAGCACTTTCCAGCTGCATATTAAGGTTTGTTATTTCACTTCCCATTTTCTCCAGAAGCTGCTGCGACTCCTCGCTACTCTCTGTCACCTGAATTTGTGACTCAAGTCTGTCTGTATCATACTTTGCCAACTCAGTAGCCAGCTCTCCATTTTGCTGTTGCAGAGTTTTTATTAACTCCTGAGCATTGGCATATTGAGACTGAAGCTCTTCAATTTCCCTGCCTTTCTCAGCGACCTCTCCTCTAAGGTCACTCAGGCTACTCTTTAACTCAGACATATTCTTGCTTGTATCAATGTTATGACTCCTTAATGCTTGCGATGCCATGCTTGATTTCTGCTTATATAATTCCTTTTCACTATTGGCTGTATTAATCTTTTCACCTAAATCATTAATCTGCTGATACGCTGACTGCAACTCTTCCCCGAGTCTTATGATGGCATCTTCTTTCTGGCTTATTAGCTCATCTATCTTTACTGATTTATTTCCAGAAGCCTCAACTTTATTTTTCAGATGGCTAACTTCTTTTCTTAGTGTCTTGATCTCAACATCTTTTTTACTTACTTCTTCTTTTTTATTTGCAAGTGAATTTTCAAGGCTTTTCACTGCAAAATCATGCTTAACCTTAATTTCATCTACTTCTATTTTTTTATTAGCCATCATTTTTTTAAACGAATTAATCTCGTTATTTGCAGTATCAAGTTTTGATTTTAAATCTTTCTCCTGAACCTTTAATTTTGCTATCTCTTTTGTATGATAAACAAGTTTTATTTCCAGATCAGACACTTTATTTTGTTTGTCCTGAAGAGACTGCTCCTGCTTTGAATAGTTTTTTAACAGCCTACTCATATCTTTATCATTTTCTTTCAATTCTTCTTTTTTAGCGGATAATTCATCATTAACAATTTTCAGCTTATTTTCATAGTCCTGTATAGTTTCTTTTTGCTTTAACTGTTCTTCAGAAAATTTAATTTCTTGTTGTTCTACCCGATTAGTGAGCTTAGAAAGATCTATTTTTAATCTTAATAATTCCTGATCTTTGACTTCCAGTGCTGTTTCAAGTTTTTTAATTTCAGACCCGGATACTGCAACAGACTGAGCCAGATTTTTATTCGTATTTTGTGCCTCGGTCAACTTTTTGTGACGATCTTTCAACTGAGAAAGCTCATGCTCTAATTGTATTTTCTCTTCACTAAGCTGTTGAGCCTGACTCTCAAGAGCTCTTATTTTATTTGTCAGTTTCTCACTTACTCTTGCAGCATTCTTATTCGATTGAGCCAGGTTGATTTTTTCTTTTGCCAATTCATCTTTCAGACTACTCTTATCTTCCGTAAGGTTATCAACAACCTTGGTATGTTGCTTTAACTCTCTATCTTTTTCATCAAGTAATTTCTGTATATTTAGTAGTTCCTTCTCTTTCTTTTTTACAGTATTGGATATTTCTGAATGTTGATTATGTAATAACTTATTCTGATGCTGATATTGGGACAAAGTCTGTTTGGTCGCTTCTAATTGTTCATCGATTTTACCAATGTACTCACCGTATTTGTAATTGATCGATGCAAGCGTTTTATTCTTTTTAGTCAGTTGACCCTGAGTCGCTTCATTCGCTTTTTGTTGTTCTTCATGTTTTTCATAGATTAACTTCAACCAGTCAACCGGTGTTTCAGCTTTTTTAGCATCTTCTTCAGATATTAAGCGCATTTTTTTAAACTCTTCGACTAAACTATCGAATTGGGCATCAAGCCTGAACTGCTTCATAAGTTTTTTATCAAAAAGTATTGCGTCTTTGCCTGCGCTTTCATTAAAAGACATCAGTTTCCCACGGGCATCATGCAAGGCAGTTTGTTCATTTTTAGCTGTTGCCAGTATGTCATTATAAGCGTTAATCAGGCTATTGCACTTGCCTGCAAGCTCATCAACCTGTTTCTTAGTACCATAATATCCGGATACATAGGACGTAATATAGTTATTAGGATCGACTACATCTGCGTTATAGTCTGGAAGTGTTTTCTCTGGGAGCTGATTGAACACATCAGAATGAGCCTTCGTTATCTCGGCTCTGGTTTTAGCATAAGCAATGACTGCACAAGTATTACCTTTTTCAGCATCTTCTCTGTTTACACTGTTCTTGTAATATGTCTCTAACGACATTCCAACAACACCATGCCTTGTCTGTACGTCCATAACAAAATTCCTTTAAATTTATTCCGTTAGTGGATATAGATTGGATTTACCGCATAAAGTTCCTTCATGTCATCTTTAGACTTACGCATCATTCCCTGCAATACTCTGCCTGCGACACTAACAAGAGCTAATCCAATGATCGACAAGTCCATCCCATTAACCGATATCCACCGCCATCTCGACGGCAATATCCGCCCGGAAACCATTCTGGCGCTGGGTCAGCAACACAACCTTGAATTACCTGCTGATACGCTGGAAACACTGATTCCCCATGTTCGGGTACTGAGTAATGAGCCTGACCTGGTCAGCTTCCTGACCAAGCTGGACTGGGGCATAAAGGTTCTGGCGGATTATGACGCCTGCCGCCGTGTCGCCTATGAAAACGTTGAAGATGCCCTGAATGCACAAATTGACTACGCAGAACTGCGTTTCAGCCCCTGGTATATGGCCATGACCCACAACCTGAACCCGGAAGGCGTGGTAGAAGCGGTTATCGACGGCGTCACCGCCGGTAGCCGGGATTTTGGTGTAAAGACCAACCTGATTGGCATTATGAGCCGCACCTTTGGTCAGGAGGCCTGCCAGAAAGAGCTGGATGCCTGCCTGGCGTTTAAGGACAAACTGGTGGCTATTGACCTGGCCGGTGACGAGCTGGGCAAGCCCGGCGAGCTGTTTGTGGATCATTTCAGACAGGTTCGGGACTCAGGCCTGAATGTGACGGTTCATGCCGGTGAAGCCGCAGGGCCGGAAAGCATGTGGCAGGCTATTAACGAACTGGGTGCTACCCGCATTGGTCATGGCGTAAAAGCCATTTCTGATCCGAAGCTGATGGATTATCTGGCCAAACAAAATATCGGTATTGAATCCTGCCTGACTTCCAATGTTCAGACCAGCACTTTCCCGGATATTGCTTCCCACCCCCTGAAGGCATTTCTGGACCACGGCATTCTTGCCACCATCAACACCGATGACCCTGCCGTTGAAGGCATAGAACTGCCTTACGAATACGAAGTGGCAGCACCGGCTGCTGGCTTAACTCAGGCAGATATTCGCAAAGCACAGGAGAACGGTCTTACCATTGCCTACCTCTCTGAAGACGAGAAAAAACAATTGCAAGCCAGCTGTTGATCCCTCACAGCGGGCTCTCTAACCCCGGGTGCCTACTGACTTTTGCCCTGTTTCTTATTTAATTTTTCCAGCCAGTTCGAAAGTCAGTTCTATACTGGTTGAGCTTTGATCAAGAGGTTCAACCAATGTCCGAAAAGAACATCTACCCGGTTCCCGACCATTTTCAGCAAGCCTGGATGACAGACGAAAAGTATCAGTCCCTGTATCGGTATTCGCTGGAAAAGCCGGAAGAGTTCTGGAGTTACAAGGCTGAACGCTTCATCAGCTGGTTTCGCCCCTGGGACAGTGTTTACGACGGTGACTTCAGTAAAGGCGAGGTCTCCTGGTTCAGGGGCGGGCAACTGAATGTCAGCGTCAACTGTATTGATCGTCACCTTGAACAGCGTGCGGACCAGGTCGCCATCCTGTGGGAAGGCGACACACAGGACGAACAGAAAAGCTACACCTACCAGCAATTGCACGATGAAGTCTGCAAACTGGCTAATACCCTTAAACATCTGGGGGTTAATCGGGGGGACAGGGTCTGCATCTACATGCCCATGATCCCTGAAGCCGCTTTTGCCATGCTGGCCTGCGCCCGGGTCGGGGCGGTTCATGCGGTGGTATTTGGAGGCTTTTCCCCACACTCCCTGCAGGACCGGATACTGGATTGCGACTGCCAGGTGGTTATTACGGCCGATGAAGGCATACGCGGCGGTAAAGCCATTTCCCTGAAAGCCAATGTCGATGAAGCCCTGCAAGGTTGCCCTGACGTTCGCAACGTTCTGGTGGTAAAGCACAGTGGCGGCGACATTAACTGGGTTGAAGGCCGGGATCACTGGTATCACACTCTGACAGCCGCCCAGCCAGCCGTTTGTGAGCCGGAAATAATGGAGGCAGAAGACCCGCTGTTCATCCTCTATACCTCCGGTTCAACCGGCCAGCCAAACGGTGTCCTGCACGCAACGGCAGGCTACATACTCTACACCACGGTCACCTTCCACTATGTCTTTGACTACCGGGAAGGAGAGGTTTACTGGTGTGGTGCCGACGTTGGCTGGATTACCGGCCACTCCTACATGGTTTACGGGCCACTCTCCAACGGTGCCACAACGCTTATGTACGCCGGGTTGCTTTTCTGGCCAGACGCTTCACGAATCTGGGACATTGTTGACCGGCACCAGGTGAATATCGCCTACACGGCTCCAACCGCTATTCGGGCACTGATGGCAAAAGGCGATGAGTATGTGGAAAAGTATTCCCGTTCCAGCCTGCGCCTGCTGGGTACTGTGGGTGAACCCATCAACCCGGAAGCCTGGCAATGGTATTACAATGTGGTGGGGAATAGTCGCTGCCCGATTATCGATACCTGGTGGCAGACCGAAACCGGTGGCATCATGATCACCCCCATGCCCGGCGCCAATGCCCTTAAACCGGGTTCAGCGACTCGCCCGTTCCTGGGGATTCGCCCTGCTCTACTGGACGATGACGGCAACAAAATTGTGGGACCCGGAGAAGGCAACCTGGTCATATGCGGTTCCTGGCCCAGCCAGATTCGTACCCTGTACGGCGATCACCAGCGAATGCTGGACACCTACTTTAACCATTTTCCCGGCTACTACTGCACTGGCGACGGTGCCCGCAGGGATGAAGACGGTTATTACTGGATTACCGGCAGGGTAGATGATGTACTGAATATTTCCGGGCACCGCATTGGCACTGCAGAAGTTGAAAGCGCCCTGGTTTTACATCGGGCCGTTGCTGAAGCGGCAGTCGTTAGTATTCCTGACGCCATTAAAGGCGAAGCCATCTATGCTTTTGTAACGCCCATGGATGATGCGGAACCTTCGCCGGAATTGGAAAGCGAGCTAATAAAGCTCACAGCGTCTGAAATTGGTTCCATCGCCAAGCCGCACCATATACAGTGGACAAAAGCCTTACCCAAAACACGCTCTGGCAAAATCATGCGTCGCATTTTGCGGAAGATCGCCCGGGGGGATACAGACAACCTCGGCGATACGACGACACTGGCAGATCCGTCTGTGGTCAACCACCTGATAGAGCATTCTGCTTACTGTCAGGAATCCTGAGAAACAGTAAACAGTAAAGGTAAACACCATGAATATTCTGATCACCGGCGGCAGTGGCGGCATTGGGCTGGCGATGGTAAAAAGCATACTGAAAGCAATGCCCGACGCAACCGTTCATGCCACCTGGCGATCTCAGAAACCTGAGTTCCAGCATGATAACCTCAACTGGCACACACTGGACTTAACTTCTGAGACACAGATACAAAGCCTGTCAAACCAGCTTCCAAAACTGGACTGGCTTATAAATGCTGCCGGTATGCTGCACAACCATAACCACCAGCCGGAAAAAACCATTCAAAGCATAGAGCCTGAGTTTTTTCTTGAGAGTTTGAAAATTAACACACTCCCGAGTCTGCTGCTGGCCAGATATTTTCAGTCTGCCCTGAAACAGTCTGAAAGCAGCTGCTTTGCCGTTATCTCTGGCAGGGTTGGCAGTATCACTGATAACCAGCTGGGGGGCTGGATCAGCTATCGCAGCTCCAAAGCCGCACTGAATATGGCCCTGAAAACACTCAGTATTGAATGGAAAAGAAAGGTGCCGAAATGCACGATTCTCTCGCTGCATCCCGGTACAACTGATACCGGCCTGTCAAAACCCTTCCAGAGAAATGTGCCTCCGGAAAAATTGTTTACTCCAGAGAAAGCGGCCAGCCAGTTGTTAAACGTTATTCTAAAATCGACGCCTGACTGTACCGGAAAGTTTTTAGCCTACGATGGAGCTGAGTTACCGTGGTAAAAGGGTAGCTCTTTTGCGAAAGCCTCTGAAAGCCCGGGAGCATACGGAGAAATCTTGCGATGCTCTTCCAGGAGACCTAAGAGCCTTTTCAGCATCTTTTTTCGAATTGCGTAACTGCTTCAGTTTTTATTCACCGTCGAGAACTATAACATCAATTTTACCCTCTGGTTTTTTGACTGCTTGATGTTGTGCAGACAAAGTTGAAGAATGCGCCTCAGGTGCATTCAATTTACGCTTCAAGGCAGCCATGCTTTTCATTAAGTCCTCACAGCTACTAGTCGTCGAACAACCGGTAACAGAAGCTATACTCTCTTTAAGTTTTTTAAGCCGCTCTTTAGAAGTAGTAAGTTCAGATTTTACCTTTTCTGTTTCATTACCTTCCTCTATAGAAGCAAGAATTTTCTCCCCCAAAGGTTTGATAAGACGCTTCTGTTCGGCATGCTCATTTTTCATTTTGTCTTTTAACTCTTTTATTTCATCGCTTAACTTTTGATTCATTTTGTTTTTTTCTTCAAGTTCTTCTTCTAGTTCCTGAATCTTCTTTTTTCCTTCTGAAACTTCTATTTCGGACAGCCCAAGCTGACGTTTCATGCTTGCAATTTCATCCCCTTCCATATCATCAAAAACTTTAATAGCTTTTTCAAATGCATCTATCACTTCTTTAGAATTTTTCTGAGATTCCTCCAGTGCATAATTTTTGTCTTTAAGTTTTTCTTTGAGATCTTGGATGATAGCTACAGACGAATCATTCTCAATTTTTAATTTTTTATTCCCTTCTTCTAACTCCTGTATTTTGTTTTCTGCTACTTCCAAATCCCTTTTTGACAGTCCCAGTTCATCAACAGATATTTGATATTCATTCGTGAAATTTTGAAGCGTATCTATTGCTTCCTTAGTGTCATTTTTAGAATTTTTATAAGCATTGGTTATGTCTTCAAGCTTTTGTTCGAGGTTTTTAAGTTTGCTGAAGCTTTCTCTACTTCCAACACTAATCTCTGCTTCCTTGCAGGTTACATCAATAGCTTTGTGAAAAAACTGTTGGTAAGTAGAGGACGATGACGCTAAACGAGGGCTCCCGGCAGGAAATTGTGAAACGGACCTCTGCTGCCAAACAGGCTGCCAAGACGAACCTCGTTGCCACGGAGGCTGCTGAGATGAAACAGTTGCTGTACCTGTTGTAGCAGTTCCAGCTGTAGTGGTCTGTATACTTGCCGCTCTAAACACCGAGTCTGTTGTTACAGGAGGTATCATATTTTAGTCCCTTAAATAAACTCAACAGGTTAGCCAGCTGTCTCTTTCTTCTGAAGTAAACCCCTTAATTCAGGAGTAGCATCAGATGGACTCTGACCAGATAAAATCAACAAAGTTTTGGCAGTTTCTTGCTCGGCTTCATTGGTTGGTACTGATTGTGGAATCTTTGTACAAGGTTCCTGACGTTTAGCGCAACCATGATCAACATTGACAGCGGAAACCCTGTCTTTCAAAGATTGCTGATTACGCCTAAGGGTCTCTTCAGCATCTTCTAGCAAATGCCGTAAATTTTTCAGCTCTTCTTCTTTTTTGAGATTTTCAGCATAAAGTTTTCTCTCTGAATCCTTGATTACTTGATATTCCGCAGACAAAGAGGAAAATTCCACCTCAGATGAATACAGTTCTTGTTCTAAGGCAGAAACTTTTTCTTTTTCATCGATTAGCTGTTTAGAAGAATCAACGATATTCTTAAAACATTCGATTAACTTTTTTTGTTTGGCATGTTCACTTTTCGTCATTATTTTTAATTCATTACTTAATTCCTGAATGACATCATTGCTTTTTTTTAATATTTCATCAAACTTTCTTATCTTGACTTTTGCTTCAGCCTCTTCACTTTGAGACAGTTCAAGCTTACGTTTCTTACTTGCATTTTGTTTTTTTAGTTTCTGAATGCTGCTTTCTGCTTCCGAAGCTTTTCTTTCTGAAGTATTGAGTTCAATATTTTTACGTTCAAGTGTACTTTTGAGGTTTTGAAGCTCCTCTGCCGCACCTCTGGCATTCTCTTGAGATAGCGTCAATTTATGGCTTGTGTCTTCAAGTTCCTTTTTGAGGCTTTGAATCCTGCCAGTATCTTCAGTAGATTCGTGAAATAATCGTGCTAACTCATTTTTTAATTTATCAAGTTCATTCTTCAGACTTTCTATCTCTTTTTCAGACGTCAATATATTGCTAATAATGGCATCTTTCTGATCTTGTAAACAAGCTTCGTTCTGAACTGCAATATTGGCCTGCCTGCAGATTTCACGAATAGGTTCCAGTGAGTAATTTAAAGAGCTGACGTTCGGTATTATCAGGTCTGGATTAAGAGTTCTGGGCCAGGCAGTAAACTTCAAATTAGGCAGGCCAAGGTTAAGAGTCCCTAAAGAAACTTCCTTAGTTGTTATCTCATTCGCATAATTCGCTTTTTTAAGCATCTCCAGAAATGGCTCTATAGCTTTCTGAAATACTTTCATCCTATTTTGAGCGCCCGTAATCATTCCTATAACATGGCTCCGGACACCCGAAGGCAAATTCTGGATTGATGGATCTTCTGTCAGTGTTCTTATAGAAATATAAGGAGAGGATGGCAAAACTGACCGCTGCTGCAAAGTCTGCCCAAGAAAAGGCTCTGTCCGGGTAAGCTGAGAAGGCACATCATGTTGTGTAACACTGCCGGAGTAGCTTGCTGTAGAGCCTGTTGAATCAGCTCCCGCTGTTGCGGTCTGCACACCTGAGCCGAACCCCGTCACTGTTGTAGAAGGTATCATATTCTTAGTCCCTTAAATAAATTCAATATTTAAGAGACATAAGTATGTGTAATTAGTTCCAGAGAAATGCACATCCGGAAAAACTGTTTACTCCAGAGAAAACGGCCAGCCAGCTGTTAAACGTTATTCTAAAGTCGACGCCTGACTGTACCGGAAAGTTTTTAGCCTACGATGGAGCTGAGTTACCGTGGTAAAAGGGTAGCTCTTTTGCGAAAGCCTCTGAAAGCCGGGGAGCTTGCGGTGAATATGCTGAGGCCTGACACTATGTTGCCCTGACACTATGTTGGCCTGACACTATGTTGCCCTATTGCATCTGAAGTGAACGCATTACTTCAGGGGCTGTATTGGCTGAAACCTGATCAGGTGCAAAATCGGCACCTCTCTGATCATGTAAAGCCAACAACGTGTCTGCAGCGTCTTTAGCTAATTGTTTCTGACAAAGCCTGAGTTCCTCTTCAGCCTTTTTTAGCAAATCGCGTAAATACTTCAGCTCTTCTTCCTTTTGGATATTTTTAGCCCAAAGACTCCTTACTTGATATTCTACGGACAAATAGAAATGCTCTACCACGGATGGATTCGTTTTTTCTTTTAAGGCTGAAACTTCTTTTACTCAGGTTTAGATTTCTTGAAACATGAACGTTCGGTAAAATATTTAGCGTCGGCGCAGCCAATCCCGTCAGGCACACAATTTAAACCTGCCTGAACCGTTTAAATCATTGGTTCTGAGTTCATTTATGCCGCTTTTTCCAAAAAACTATCCGAACGTTCGTTTTTATCCGGCAATTTCAGCTCTAATTTTTGCTCATATCGGTTCCAGCAGCCACGAATTCGAAACTGCGGAATAATCCAAAACAGCGCGCGCCTAAGCATTCCGGCCGTGACTGTATGGGGATTCCTCCAGGCAGTTTTGGCCAGCGCAATGGCCGCTGGATTTTGACAAATGGTCAGCAATTGCACCAGCGCATACCCTGCCATTTTAATGTGCATCCACCGTAACAGCGTTCTGAGTTTCTGCTGCCATAAATGCTTGCATCCAAACTCGTGTTTAAGTTGCTGGAACATAGGCTCTATAGGCCACCTGAGCGAGTAGGCTAATAGCACTTCATCGGCTTTCAAGTCAGGATTGGTGGACAGAAACAGTTTAGTTTCTGTTTGTCCCTTGTCGTTTTCAAAACAACTCCAGACGACTCGGACAATACGGCCTTTCAAAAAACGAGCTCGGCAAATACAAGAACGAAAAGAGACAGTCCGGTTCTTTCTGTAAAGCCAGAGAGTCATCTTGGTCTCTGGTAATTTCTCTACTTCCTCAGGTGTCATTTTGACACCGTACTTACGCTTGCGGCCTTTCCTTTTGAAAGGAGAGGGAGGAAGTGCATCGACTGGAAGCGCATAAAGTGCCCGGTTTTTCGGTATATGACCAATGACCTCATACCCAAGCTCAAGCGCGGGCTGCATCATGGTATGATTCATAAACCAGCAGTCAGTGAGCAGGCGCAAAGCTCGCCCCTGAAGACTCTGTCGTACAGATTTCAGCATGGCCTTTGCAATTTTAAGCTTGCTGATGTTGCCTGACTTAGGTGATGGAAAAGCCATCACTGGAATCGCAGTATGCACCTTGTCTGATGGTCTATGGAAAGGAATAGCCAGAAAGACCCAACATTGACCAAGGAGATAAGTACACCGGTTCTTTTTCTTGCTGTGTTGGTGATGTATTCGGCATGCCGGTGCTTTGTCAGAGCAACGTTCGAGTGTCAGGTCGTCGAGAATCAGGGGAATGGTCTGACCGTCAGGCACTTTAGAACTGACCAGCAATATCAGACGATGCGCCAGGTTTCGCCAACGCCACTTACCTTGGGAGACCCAATGATGGTAGCTGTTCCAGAAATTTTCGTAGTGGATCGTCAGAAGGGCTTGTGTAACAAAGCCTTCGCCAGAAAGCATGCCACCCAGAAGTAACTCACAGAACGTTGGTGCCGCAAGTGGTGATAGCGCTTTTGCAAGAAATGTCGTATATAAAGAAAGCTCTCGAAGGATTACTTTCTGATCTGAAGTGAGCATGGCAACCGCTTTTTCCTGGTAGATGAAGCGGTTGCTTAACCTATCTCAGCATCAAAAAATACGAAACGTTAGTACTTATAATTCTCTAAACTTGAGTTCTTTTATTAAATCTTCTAAACTAATAGCCTCGCCATACTTGGTAGCAGAGGCAACAGGACGCCCGATAGCAGAGGCAATATCCGTTTTAAACTTTGCCATGTCTTTAAAATTTTTTTTAAGGGACTTTTTTTGGTCTCTAATTTCTTGTTGCATATTTTGTATATTGGCTTTTGCTTTAATGTCTTTAACTTTGGACCGTTCTAACTGACATTTTGACTTTTCATTTGCCTTTTTTAGTTTCTCATATTCCACTTTTCTTGCTGCCATTTCACTGTTGAGTAGATTAATCCTAGCTGTTAATTGTTTATTTTTTTCACTCCATAGAGCTTCAGTCTCTTCATGAACTAAACGCGCAGTATCACTCTGAATTTGACAAATCTCTTTCATGAGCTGGTGCTGGTCATCAACGGGCAATTTCTTGATTAAAGAACCATTTTCAATTTTTTTTAATGGGAGTTGCAAAACTGGCCGCTGCAGCAAAGTCCGCCAAAGTGGAAGACATTCCTGCCCTTGAAGCAGATTAGTCCCTGAATGTGATACAACGCTGCCATAAGGGCTTGCTGCTGTTGCGGCTTGGATGAATGGGCCTGTAGAGCCGACGCCCGTCGCTGTTGTAGAAGGTATCATATTTTAGTCAGTTGTCCCTTTCGCCTGAAGTAAACGCATTAACTCAGGGGCAGTATTAGCTAAACTCTTATTAGAATTAGCTGGACTCTGACCAGATAAAAACAACAAACTGTTGGCAGCTTCTCGCTCGGTTTCATTGGTTGATACTGATTGTGGAATCTTTGTACAAGGTTCCTGACGTTTAGCGTAATCATGGTCAGCATTGACAGCGGGAACCCTGTCTTTCAAAGGTTGCTGATTACGCCTAAGGGTCTCTTCAGCATCTTCTAGCAAATGCCGTAAATGCTTCAGCTCTTCTTCTTTTTTGAGATTTTCAGCAGAAAGACTCCTCTCTGAACCCTTGATTTCTTGATATTTTGTAGACAAAGAAGAAAGTTCCATCCTGGATGAATCCAGTTCTTTTTTCAGATTAAGGATCATTTTTTGAAGACTGGAGATTTCTGTTTTTAGGTATTGTACTTTGCCTATTTCTTCATCCAACTCACTTTGAGATTGTTCATACACACTTTTTAAACTTACATTTTGCTCATTCAGTTCTTGAATGCTCTTTTCTGCTGTCTCAGCTTTTCTTTGGGACAGCTCATACTCACTTTTTAAACTTACATTTTGCTCATTCAGTTTCTGAATGCTCTTTTCTGCTGTCTCAGCTTTTCTTTGGGACAGCTCATACTCACTTTTTAAACTTACATTTTGCTCATTCAGTTTCTTAATGATCTTTTTTGCTGTCTCAGCTTTTCTTTGGGACAGCTCATACTCACTTTTTAACTTTTCATGCTGCTCTTTCAACTCCTTAGTATTATTTTCTGCTGTCTTGAATTTTCTTTGGTACAGTTCATACTCACTTTTTAACTTTTCATGCTGCTCTTTCAACTCCTGAGTATTATTTTCTGCTGTCTCGACTTTCCTTTGGGACAGTTCATATTCACTTTTTAACTTTTCATGCTGCTCTTTCAACTCCTGAGTATTATTTTCTGCTGTCTCGACTTTCCTTTGGGACAGTTCATACTCACTTTTTAATTTTTCATGCTGCTCTTTCAACTCCTTGACATTGTATTCTTCTACCTCAGCTCTATTTTGATAAAATTCTTTCTCAATACTTAAATTTTCATTTTGACCTTTTAGTTCCTGAATAGTATTTTCTGCTTCCACCACGAAATTTTGAGACACTTCAAGCTTATGAACAGTTTCATCAAGTTTATTTGTGTTTTTTTTAAGCTCATCTTTTGATTTATTAACCCTATCTTGAGAATGCTCATAGTCAACAATTGCATCTTCAAGATTTTTTTTAAGGATTTTGATTTCTCCGGAGTCTTTAGTTGATTGGTCAGAAGCCTGCAGATAAAGACTATTTAAATTACTAATTTTTTCCTTTAGTTCTTTTATTTCAGATCTGGAAACCACTATCTCTTTGTAGATAGCGCTTATCTGGCCATAAATATCTCTATCACCCTGAACTGCGATACCTGCGTGTTTGCAAACTTCATAAACAGCTTCTTGTAAACACTGGAGGTGTGTAGAGAGTGATGACTCTGAACCAGGACTCCCTACAGGGAGCTGATTCATGCGAGAAGTGGAAGGTTGAATGTATGTAACGAGCCTATGCTGAAACTGTCTGGGCTGACCTTGTTGCAGCGGAGGCTGAGGAGGCAGCCCACCATATACTGCAACAGTTGCTGTACCTGTTGCAGCAGGTCTGGCTGTAACAGTCTGCACACCTGATGCTGGAAAGCCTGAGTACGTTGTGGTTACAGGAAGCATGTTTTAGTCCCTTAAATGAATTCAATATTTAAGAGACATGGACAGGCGTAATTAGTTCCAGTAAAAGTGGATTTTACCCCCCGGAGCGCCTGGCGTCGTAACCTTCTTTTTTCAGAACGTCCACCATAACGTCCACATGATCACCTTGCAGCTCAATATTGCCCTCTTTCACCGAACCGCCACCGCCAGCCCGTTTTTTCAGTTTTTTGGCAAAGGCTTTCAGGTCATTGCCTGCCAGGGGTAAACCACTGATCACGGTCACGGTTTTACCCCCACGCCCTTTTTTTTCCGGACGCACACGGACGTTACCGTCGCCAACCACTTCCTGTTCCGGCTTATCTTCTTTGACACGGCCAACGTCGGTTGAATAAACCAGTCTGCTGTTGCTCATACTCAAATTCCTAAGGTTTCAGCCAACCTTTTTCTACCGCCAGATCAATCTGGCTTAACGCATATTCCCAAAGTTCAGGGGCCAGTGTTTCCAGGTACTGGTTACGCTTCAATACCTGGGCACGACTGATGGAATGTTTTGCCCAGCTGCCGCCGTTGTTGTCCATATTCAGCAGCAGCGGCTGCATACAGTCTATCCCTTTAGCAAAACGGGCATCGTCGGTTTCCAGCGCTTCAAACTCCTGCCATAGCTCCATAATGTAGTCACGCTGACAGTCTGGCAGCAGACCAAACAGGCGTTCAGCCGCCTTGATTTCTTTCTCTTCCTGACCAGCCACCTGTTCAGCGTCAAAAACAAAAGCGTCACCCGCATCGATCTCGACGATATCGTGAATCAGCAGCATGGTGACAACACGGTGAATATCCACCGGTTTATGAACATAATCCATCAGCAGTGTTGCCATCATGGCAATATGCCAGCTGTGTTCAGCACTGTTTTCCTGCCGACTGTTTTCCGATTTCACCATGGTCTGGCGATAAACCGACTTGAGCTTATCCAGCTCATTAATAAACTCGATTTGCTGCTTCAGATTGTCAGCAGACATAAGGCACCTTAAAAGAATGATGATTCGGAAACATTGAACAGAGGCTCCCGGGAGCCTCTGTTGTCCTGAGGGGTGGGTTATCAGCCCTGTTCCAGCAAACGACGCAGGTCGATAATCGCGGCATTGGCACGGGAAATATAATTGGCCATAACCAGCGAGTGGTTAGCCAGAATACCAAAACCACTGCCATTCAGAATGACCGGACTCCAGACCCATTCCTGGGTCGCTTCCAGCTCACGAATAATCTGCCGCAGACTGACGGTAGCATTTTTCTTTTCCAGTACGTCAGAAAAATCAATTTCCACGGCCTTCAGCAGATGAATCAGCGCATAGGCAGTGCCACGGCTTTCAAAGAAAATATCATCAATTTTATTCCACGGGGTTTTCACATCCACCACATCGTCCATAACCGTTGACTGCTGGGCGGCAGCATCGCCCGCCAGATCCGTATTCAGCCGGGGCTTGCCAACGCTGGCACTTAAACGCTGGGAAAGGCTACCCAGACGGGTTTCAACATCGGACAGCCAGCGGGTCAGGTTATCTGCCCTGGCGTAAAACTGTGCCGGGTCTTCCTTGCTGGGCAAGCGGTTCATGTAGCTTTCGAGCTTGTCGATGCCTCGCTGGTACTCTTTTTCACTGGACGGCAGAATCCAGCTTTTAGAATCAAAATTGAACTGCGGCTCGGCAATGGCAAGATCAGCGTCTTCACGGGACTGCGACTGGGAGCGGCTCATATCCTTGCGTAAAGCCCTGGCCATGTCGCGTACCTGTATCAGAACACCCAGTTCCCAGTTCGGCATATTATCGAGAAACACTCCGGGCGGCATAATGTCATTGCGGATATAGCCACCACGCTTGGTCAGCAGTGTCTCTGCCAGACGATACAAGGTTGCGGTTGTGGTGTAACCGGTCACCACCTGCTCACCACTGGCCTGAGCCAGCAGTTCTGCGTTTTCACGAACAGAAAATGGCTTGGGAGGAATACTCCAGTAAATACTCAGTGCGGAAAAAAACACGACAATGACAGTCAGAATGCCTGCTGCTCCCCTGCCGCTAATTTTTTTCTTTATTCCATTTAGTGAGTTAGCGAAGGTGCCCGAAAAACTGCAACTACGTAACTTATCTGTTATTTTCAGCATTGTTGTCGAAATGCGCTCTTTGATCTCATCCAGAGCCATAATGTCCTCACCACCATTCCAGCCGTAAGGCGCATTATCCTCTATTCACGCACAGAGGGCGAGTGTTTCAAAGCCTCTGGGGGCGTCCCAGATAATATCCCTGTCCGCCCTCAACACCCATTTCGCGTAATTTCTGCCAATCCTCTTTCTGTTCGACGTCCTGTGCCAGCAATGTGATGTCGCGGCTTTTGGCCAGCATAGCCAGCGTTCGGATATAAAACTGATTGCCCTGATTATTGCAGATACCCCGCACAAAGCTGCCATCTATCTTGATATAATCCAGCTCCAGTTCATGCAGGCTGGTCATGGATCGGCTGGCAATACCAAAATGATCGATGGAAAGACGACAACCGGTCTGTACCAGACGTTTGACAAGCGCTGGCATTTCTCTGCCTGCCATTATCACGGTTCGTTCCGGCACTTCGAGAATCAGCCTTGCGGTCACCTCAGGCAGCGCTTTTAAGGTATCCAGCAACCATTGATAAAACGCTTCATCCAATAAAGAGCGGGGGGAAAGGTTCACGCAATAGCGGGTATCACTGTCATCTTTTTGCAGGTGTAACACCAATACCTCAAAGACGACTTTGTCAAAGTCAACATGAAGGTCAAACCGTTCCACGATGGGCAGAAAAGCTGTAGCCGAAGCCAGTTCACCTAACAGTCGTAACCGGGCAAACACCTCTCTGAAAAGCGGTTGCTGGTTCATGTCGTAGACCGTCTGGTAAAACAGCTCCACTTCCTGTCCTTTCAACACCTGCTTCAACGATTCCTGCCAGTTACCTTCACTCCACTGGTTATAAGGCTGAGGGCTATTGCCATCGATCTGTTTGACGTCCCATTTACTGGCGGCCTGATGCTGAAGGTCTCGAAGTAGCTGATCCGCCTGCTGCAACATTTCATCCGCTCTGGTTCTGCCCAGGTGGGTGACCGCAGCAATGTGCAGGCGGTCATTTCCTTCTTCACTGAGAAAGAAAGGCAGCGAAGCCACCGCCCTGAAACAGGCTTCAGTGATCCGACGGTTCTGCGCCAGATCACAGGCATGAACAAAAACACAAAACACCGTACCACTGCGACGACCAACGATGGCTTCCGGCCAGGGTTCAACCGTTTTGCGGATTCGGTTGGCAATATCAACCAGTAGCAGGTCGGCTGCGTTCCGCCCATTTTTCTTATTAAAGCTGTCCAGCCCGGAAACCTGTGCCATTAACAAACTACCGCCAAATTCCCCACGCTCCTCATCCTGCAAAACATTGGCCACACGGTCATCAAAAGCGCGACGATTCAGAATGCCGGTCAGGGCATCTTTAACAGATCGCTTGCGCAACTCCTCCGTCAGTACCAGTTTTTCAGCAAACTGCTCTTCCAGTTTGCCCGCCATTCGGTTCATCGCTTCAACAACAAGCCGGAGGTCTTTGGTTTTCGGTAACACCTCCTGCTGAACAAAGGATCGCTGACAAATAGCGTCCGCCTGTTTTTCAAGCTTTTTCAAAGGACGAAGCACGATGCGCAGGAAAATGTTCAATCCCAGAATAGCCAGCAGCAACCCAAAACCAAACAACCAGACACCGTTCCGGGTTTTATTCCACAAACTTCGATAGGCATAACCGGGATGGCTTGCGACATAGATAGTCCCGGCAGGCAGCCAGCCCCGGTTCACTTCAGACACGACCCTTGGTGCTTCAAGGTCAATCAGGTTGATAAACCACAGAGGGACATCATCCAGTTGCACCTCGTGCTGACTGCTGACGATGATGTTGCCGTTTTGATCGATAAATTGAATTAACCGGTAGTAGCCCCGGTCAAAAACCGCATCCACCATAGAGTCAATGGCAGCGGTGTTATCCGGCTCCGTCGCCGCAATAGCCACTCCAAGGGAAGTCGCCGTGTCCTGGGCATGGGACTCCAGCTGATCCTGTAAATAGCTGCGGGCATCGTTGATATTCATGACCAAGCTACCCGAAAACAGCAGGAATAGCAGTAGGGTCAGATATAACGCCAGTTCCCTGAGTAAAGTCATGGTTTTGCCCCTGTAGTCGGTCCAGGCTTTCTGGCCTCAAGCTTTTTCTTTTCGCTTAACTCATCGCTGAACCGCTCTCTCAGCTCCATCCACAGGCTGATCCGTTCAGCCTTTCCTACTCTTACACCTTTACCCCTCTGGCGGGCAATCCACAAGCCATCACCATTAAAGTTATACACTGGCTTCAGGTCTTTGCGCTCACGGGCAGGCAGTATTTTGCCTTCAAGGTTATCCAGAATCAGAGGTTCTTTCCCCTTTTCCGGGTAATAGGTCAGCACCATATGCGCCTGGTTGATTCTTAACGCTTTAACGTAAGTAATTCGCAACCGCTCATCGGCCACGCCCAGCTCCCGGAGGGTAAAGTATTTGGCAATGGAAAAGTCCTCACAATCGCCGCCACCACTGGCAAGAAACTCAACAGGCGTTGCCCAGAAGTCCTCTTTACCCCAGTGTTGCAGGTCGGTTCCAAACTCCAGTCGGTTAAAGAAGATATTCACCTTTTCCAGCTTTTCTCTCTCTGGCAGCCTGCGGCTATTTTCCAGCAAGTCCTGCCAGGCGTGCATGCGCCTGACTGCCATGTCGCCATAGAGTTTCTGGACATTATCCAGCAGTTTCTGGCTCACATAAAACTCACTGGCAAGAGCCAGTGAAAGCGTGCAGACCATCAGAACATTGAATATAAAACGAGCTAGCATAACAAGCCGGGAGTACCACCAGTTTTCCACCTTAAGTTATGCTTTCGGCCATTCAGTCAATTTTTATAAAGTTACGTGAAATCAGAGGGTTGGCGTTAAGGCATTTATATGCTTATAATTCATCACCGCTGTGGGCCCATAGCTCAGTTGGTTAGAGCAGTCGACTCATAATCGATTGGTCGCAGGTTCAAGTCCTGCTGGGCCCACCATATTTTTCAAAGCCTGTAGGTAACTTTTCTACAAACCACTAAACATAAGCTCAAAGTCGTCTACTTTTAGAGTATGCAAAATGCTCATGTTTCAGGATCAGGCACAACACCTGCATTACTGCCTGCCCCCTTTGCTACCTCGCAGGTCATCCTCACCAAGCAGGAACACATCCAGCTAAAACAGCAGGCCAACCTCTGGCATGCCATGTGGAAGGCGGCCTGTGGCCGAGAGAAAAAAGTATTGGCTAAAAATGCCTCTCTTATCGCTCAGCATAAAGCCGAAATGGCTGGGTTGAACACCCAGGTCGCTGATCTGAAATCAGAACTGGCACACATGAAGCACTTGCTTTTCGGTCGTAAATCAGAGAAGACCAGTTCTTCTTCAAAGAAAAGTGGCAATACTACCCGGCCACCTTCAAATCGAAAACGAGGTCACCAGCCCGGAGTCCCCGGCTCTGGTCGCCATCTTCACAACAACCTGCCAGTGGTTCATGAGTCTGTAGACTTACCAGTGGACAAACAGTGTTGTACAGTCTGTCACCGGCCATTCAAGTCTTTTTTCAATGACGACAGCTGCGACGTAATTGAAGTTGAAGTTAAGGCT
This sequence comes from Endozoicomonas euniceicola, assembly GCF_025562755.1. Classification (GTDB taxonomy): domain Bacteria; phylum Pseudomonadota; class Gammaproteobacteria; order Pseudomonadales; family Endozoicomonadaceae; genus Endozoicomonas_A; species Endozoicomonas_A euniceicola. The sequence continues at coordinate 3,210,830 of NZ_CP103300.1, read as the reverse complement.
CACGTTCGTCGTTATCACCGAAGGCATTACCAAAAAACTTGCCAGTGCCCTGAAACGCCCAATATTACTACTCCACCACCTCCACCAAGACTCATCAACAAAGGAAAGCTTGGTATTTCTGTCTGGGTGGAGCTGTTGCTGAATAAGTACGCATACGGCATCCCCATAAACAGGCAACTTGAGTCTTATAAGACTCAGGGACTGGAACTGTCGCAGGCGACCATCTCCTTTGGCCTGGAAGCTATAACGCCCTTTTTTGAGCCGGTTGCCGAAGCTACTCGGGAATTCGTCGCCAGTAGCGATCAGTGGCATGCTGATGAAACCCGGTGGATCAGCTGGGCACATGAGACCACAGGTTCTCACAAACATTGGCTTTGGGTATTTCTCTGTGATCAGGCGGTTTATTTCAGCATTGCTGACACCCGTGCGGCTGTCGTACCAGAGTCGATCATTGGTGACGGGGCTGGAACGCTGGTGTGTGACCGATACTCAGCGTACAAAAAGCTTGCGAATGATGCGGTGTCTATTAATTTAGCTTTCTGCTGGGCTCACGTCAGGCGGGATTTTATTGACGCTCAACGAGGTGATCCGGAGTTGGAGAAATGGAGCGCCACCTGGGTGAACAGGATTGGTCGTTTATATCATCTTAATAGTCAGCGACTTGAAGTGCTTGATGAACCAGAGCAGCTAGCAACACAGCAGTTACGGCTTGAACATCAGGTAGAGCAGATGGCAATCCAGAGGGTTCAGGAACTTAATCGTCCTAAACTGCGAGTCAGAGCGAAAAAAGTGCTCGAAAGTCTACAGAATCACTGGGAAGGATTGACCCGCTTTGTCACTGATCCCGGTATCCCCATGGATAACAACGCTGCAGAGCAAGCACTGCGCACAGGTGTCGTTGGCAGGAAGAATTACTACGGCTCTGGCAGCGTATGGAGTGCTGATATAGCCGCTTTTCTATTCAGCGTTTTTATGACGCTAAAGCTTTGGGATATTAATCCAAAAATCTGGCTGGGTGCCTATCTTGAGGCTTGTGCCATAAATGGCAGGAAGCCACCTAATGATCTCACTCCTTATCTGCCCTGGTTAATGAGTGAGGAGCGGCTTTGTGAAATGCGCAATCATGATCCGCCAAAGGTATAACAATTGGAGGCAACAATAGGGAAAAGCGGTGTCTTAATTGCTAATTTTGAAGCGGTTTGTAGAAAAGTTACGCCTGTAGTGTTAGTAAGCACTACAGGCTTTTTTGTATCTGAGATTTAGTCTTAGGGAAGCAGCAGAACATAATATACCGCTGTTGGCTGTTGGCTGTTGGCTTTTGGCGGTTGGCTGTATGAGCAGCTAATAGCCATAAGCCAACAGCCCGGTAAGTTATTGAATGCTGCGCCCCTTAGCAAGATGCAAGCCTGAAATTCGCACAAGCGCAAACGGCTAATACGAGTTATGATGAATGGCTCTGGTTTCTCCAGAGCCTTTGTCTGTCAAGGGTTTCACTGGTTCAGGTGAATGTATGAAGATACATGAGGTGACTGCTCCCCACCCTATCGGGTGAGGCTTCTGATTTCTTAGGCAGCAACCGACAGTATGCCGGATTTACGCAAGCCTCCATCAGCAGAAACGGACAGTCCTTCCGCCTTTAATTTCAATATGCCTTGCTTCTTGATATTGCGAGCTGCATTAATATCCCGGTCATGGATAGCACCACAGCTACACTCCCATGATCGGATTCTCAATGGCATTTTTTCCTGTTTCAAATCGCAGACTGAGCAAGTTTTAGAGGATGCAAACCACTGGTCTATCTTCACCAGATGTTTACCTTCCTGCTTTGCCTTGTATTCGAGTTTGGTTATCAGTGAGTGCCAGCCAGCATCAGCAATAGAACGTGCAAGACGCTTGTTCTTGAGCATGTTTTTAACTTTCAGTGTCTCCACAATTACCGCTTGGTTTTCGTCGATGAGTTGTTTTGATAGCTTATGCTGAAAATCATTACGGGCAAAGGCTACACGCTCATGCGCCTTTGCCACCAATAAACGGGCTTTGTGCCTACCTTTTGAGCCTTTCTTGCAGCGAGATAGAGCCTGTTGTTTTCTTTTCAGGTTACGTTGTGCTTTTTTCAGAAAGCGAGGATTGCCAGTCTTATGGCCGGTACTGGTGATAGCCAGATCAGTAATCCCCATATCAACACCGACAACCTGATTAGCTTCAAGATTATCAATCTGTTTTGGTTGTTCCTGGGTATCATCAGCCAATATGGAGGCAAAATACTTGCCGGTTAGCGTTCTGCTCAGGGTGATAGACTTCACCTTACCCACTATTTCACGATGCACTTTAGCCTTTATGGGCTTGCACTTGGGGATTTTTATCCAGTTATCGCCCACAGAGACAGACGTACAATGGTAGCTACTTTGCTTGCCATGCTTTTTCTTGAAGCGAGGAAATCTTGCCTGCAATTTGGGATTGAAAAAGTTTTGAAAGGCCGTATCCAGATTGATAGTGGCCTGTTGCAGTGCAATAGAGTCAGCGTTTTTCAGCCATGAGTACTTTCGGCTTTTCTTGGCTTTTGCCAGCAAGGGCTTCAGGTGTTTTTTGGGAGAAAGGCTCTGCCCACGAACCTTGTAATAATGAACCTTAATAGCCAGGGCCTTGTTCCATACGAACCGCACAGCATCAAACTGACGGTCCAGAAATTCCGCCTGCTCTGATGTTGGATAGATTCGTACTTTGGTGGCTCTCAGCATGGAATGTTATTTCAGTGCTCATTAATATAAGCTCTATATTACAGGTATTTGAAAGAGGTTTTCAAGTGAGCACACACAATAAAGATTTGCTTAAAGGGTATCTTCGCAAACGACATAGCGTTACCAAGCTGGTTGTTCATTTGGTGTTCACGACAAAGTACAGGCGAAAGCTTTTTGATGGCTATATGATCAAGCAGTTACGGGAGTCGTTCGAGAGTGCATGTGAAAAACTGGAATGCCAGTTACTTGAAATGGATGGCGAAAAAGATCACGTACACCTGTTGGTGGCCTACCCACCAAAACTGGCTATCAGTGTCATGGTAAATAATCTCAAATCAACATCATCAAGACGGTTGCGAATGCTGAATACCCACCTTACTGCTCAGAGCAAAGCAGGCTTAATGTGGTCAAGGTCTTACTTTGCTTGCAGTGCTGGCGGTGCAACTATCGAGACTCTGAAGGACTACGTTAATAGCCAGAGTACACCAGATTGATGGCGGAAGGCTCTGCGCCTTCCCGTCTTATATCCCCGCCCGCATTGGGCGAGGGTTTACGACGATTTTGCTAATATTTCGAGTCACGGCTTATGGGTTCTGCCCCGCAGTGGTAAAGAGCTGTTTCTGTCCTATGCTGATTTCCCATGGTTCAAAGACCAGCCAGTGAGTGCCATCATAAATGTTGAAGAATTGGCTGATGGTCACTTTTACTGGCCTGATCTGGATATTGACCTGAGTGAAAAAATTATTGAGAGCCCTGCTGATTATCCTTTGCAGGCAAAGGCTAAATGACCTTCTGCAACACCTTTGATTGAGGGGCAGGTTTTATGAATCCAGAGGATGCTCACATGTTACTTGTGTGACCGATCAGCTTTAATGCGACTTGAGGCGTATGTTCTGCGGGATTAGCTGGCCTGCTCTGTTCTCATCGGTAAACCTCTTTCCAGTGTCCTACCTTCACAATCTCAATAATCAGTTGCCCGTTGTGTACCTGATATATAATCCGGTAATCACCAGCTCTTACCCAGTAACTGTGATCTGTACCTGCCAGTTTCCGGCATCCGTCCGAGTGCGGATCGTCCACCAGCGATTCAGCCAAGGCCACCAGCTTGGTTACTGCTGCCTTGGGGAGCTTCCTGAGTTCCTTCTGTGCTGACTTCTTCCAGCGTAATACGTACCGGCTCATAGTTTGCCGTCTGCTTTCAGAGATTTAATCAGCTCCTCATGGGATACCGTTTCTTCATCCCGGCGTTCCGCTACGGTTGCCAAGTCATAACCAAGAGCAAAAGCCGGGTCTCGTTTTTTCCGTTGGCTGATGTAATTTTTTAAGTCGCTCATGCCCGTCAAAACCTCAGTAGTTCGCCAGCAATGCTGAAAAAGTCGCCACCTGTTCAGGGTCGGAGCAATAGCCTGCGGTGGCCTGGTTAAGGTTCCTGTTCGCTTTCGCCACCTCAAACAGAGAATGGTCAATATCGTATTGTTTTTGCTGCTCAAGCCACGCAAGAAGACTTTCCAGATGCCAGAGCCCTCGCTTCCCATCATAAACAGGGATTGGAAATGTATCAGGATTAGTGGTCATCAGCTTCCGCATATTTTGCCTTGAAAAACCTAACAACTCAGCGGTATCCGTCAGACCGACAAGGTCCGGGCTCGCTTCAATCAAAACTGCTTCAGGTACAGCGTTTTTCACATCATTAATCGCACTGCAAATAGCACTGACAGCCTGATCAGACTCTCTGGCAAACATCATTGCGATTCGTCCCGGATGACCCAGGCCAATCAGGGCATCGGTACAACCTGCCCCTCCCAGGGACTCAACAATATCATCAACCTGTCTTTTACAGCCCTGAACGCTGAAACGAAGCGTAAATTCATAAACGTTCATGAAGAACTCCCGTTCAATGCAATAGTTTCAGCCGCTGGCAATGGTCAACCACTCGCCGAATATGTTGTGCGTGATGGCTGGGGCTTTTGGGTGTACTCCAGATAGATGCAAAGCAGTACTGACCGTGTCGGCACTCATCATCATTGAAGGGGCAGTAAAGTTTTCCCCAAGCATGTGAACCTCCTGTATCAATACGCCACCCCTTACTTTCGGCGTATTGTAGTGCTGCTTCTATTTCTTTCTTCGGATGTTTTTTTCTTGCCATAGCCTCGCCTGGATACAGGTTAGTGATCTTACTCAAGGTTGTCAAACGACAACCAAGAGAGATATTTAAAACCGAGCATCTCAGTCTTGTAGAAAATTCAGGTCCTGCCAGCCAACATGAACAGATACTTCACCCAAAGAAAAAAGTGGGTACAGGGCTTCTGAAAAAAATCCTGCACTGGGCAGAGTAATCAGCCCTTCCTGTTGACCAGAAGGAAATGCACTATGTTATTCAGAATGGGTATTGAAATGGCTGAAGATGATTAGACTGCTTACGGCATCACTATTCCGGCACAGTGTAATGAGACTTACACCACGGTCTCAGCGGCAGACACTTTTGAAAAGATTGTGCCTATGGCAAGAGAAGCAGCCTTTTCCATCATGGAAGAAATGGCACTGTCTGGTGATTTAGACCTGGTCGCCATTGCCAAAGCAAACCAGCAAGACTACAGCAATGACCCTGAATACACTGATTTCAAAGAGTGGGCATTTGTTGATATTGATATCGATGGCGTGGTGGGCGCACAGAAACGCATTAATATCAGTATTTCAGATTTACTGATCTCGCACATTGACCAGATTGTCAGACAAAGCAGCCAGCATAGAGACCGCAGTGACTTCATCTCTAAAGCAGCCCTGAACCAGTTGTCTCACTGACCGCTTTCACCCCCGCCCTCTCCTTTGGAGGGTGGTGATTTCTCCTTTCCTCCCAAACTTGGCCATAATCAACCTGAGTAACTCTGATTATATGGCGACCCAATCATGAATGAGATGCAAAACGCACACCTGCTATTGACCTTTGCGCGGGACTTTTTCAGGGGCTCCTTAAAATCAAGTAACAAAACCTATTCCAATATCTACGGCAAGGCTTCAGCATCAAGGAAGCAAAAACGCATAGCAAACGGTGGTAAAGCCGGTTATGCAATAGGGGCTCTGAGAGCTTACGGGCATGCCTCCCAGGGGGTAAAATTACTGCTCGCCAGTGATCAGGGGCAAAGAGCCGGGAATTGTTGCGAATACGCCAGCATTGCTCTCAGGCAGGGTGTTGACCTGAAAATACCCAATATCTGGTTTGCGCGAAATAATCTTCATGGCTTCATAATACTTGCCGAAGAGCTACCTGCTTCAATGCTTTTAGATGACTTCCGCCACTGTACTGGTAACAGCTTCTGGGTGTGCGACCCATGGTGCAATCTGTTTTGTGAAATGCATCAGTTTCCCATGATGATCATGGCAAAGGCTCAAAAGTGGACAATGGAAGGCAAGGAAATTTATCTTGATAACGACCGTTCTATAGCACTGGGAATCTTCTGGGCTTATCAACTGCTCCAGACCAAAATATTTTTTGATAGAATGACCGACAGCACAGGCAAAAAAACAGAACTCTATAAGAAAGATTTCACCCTGAGCTGGTCTGCAAAATTATCAAGATGGTGGCGCTCCTGATAACGCCATTGAGTCAGCACTCAATCAGATTAACCACGGCTATCGCCACACACAGCAGAATAAACAACCCACCCAGCAACCAAAGCCAGCCCATCGACATAAACAGACTGCCCGGCAACATACTGCTGAACGCTCCCCCCAGATAATAGCTGGCCAGGTAAACCCCGTTAACCACCCGGCGATGTTCAGAAACATGCTGATTAAGATACGTTGATAATCCGCTATGTAACATAAACACAGCACCGCAGATGATCGCTACCGCAACAAGGCATGATCCATAGTCATCCACCACCAGTATTGTCATCCCCAGCAACAGCGAGAACAATGTCAACCGAAACAGGAACCGGTCATTACCAACACAGCGTCTTGCCCTGGGTGTCAATATTGAGCTGATAATGGCGCAGATATAACCGGTATAAAGAGTGGCAATTTGTGCTGCCGACATATCAGGGTGTCGGGAACGCATGTGAAAAGGCAGGTAATTCAGGATCGAAGCCAGGCAGCAGATAGCCGTAAATATAAGAAGCACACACGCCCAGACATCCTTACGTCCCAGCACTTCAGCTAAAGCCGTTTTCAACTGGATATTCCCGGAATTACCAGAGACCCGATCCAGCAACAGAATAAACGGTGATATCACCAGCATTACTGAACCAATAGCAATCCATACCGGAGAATGATACCCGGCTGAGATCAACGACCCACTCAAAAAGCGCCCACACATTGACCCGGTCACTGAAGCCGACACATACCACACCACTGCATCACCAGCCTTATCGGATGTGTCAGCGAGAGCCGTTAACAGTGCCGGTAAAATAGCGGAGAACAGTATGCCTTCGATGGTTTTCAGGACAAGAGCATGCTCAATGTGCTCAACGGAGGAAAAAAGAATCTCCATCCCGCCCAGCAGAGGGAAGCACACTAACAAAATCATCCGGGCTGAAATGGCCCGGAGGAGCAACCCGGACATAAATGCCCCAAAGCACAGAACCAGCATGATGCGGGTCACCAGTTCAGAAGTTTGTGCCGGATTGGAATGAAAGTAATCAGACAGGTAGGGGAACACCGGCTGTGGTGAATACAGGCTACCAGATATCAAAAAAACAATAAGAAGCAGAATAAACTGCCTGCAACGGGCCACAACCAATACCCCCGTAGAACAAAACGGCCTGATTTACCCCACGGGGCAAATGACAACGTCTGTCGCTTATGAAGAGCTGTTTACTTATAAAGGACTATCGCTTATGAAGAGCGGTTGCTCATAGAGAGCTGCTCATGGCTTTGAGCCAATGAGCATAGTTGAGCAGAAAGGACGGTGCTTAATTATTGTGACCATTTGTTTCAGGTATGACTCGAATCAGACTCACTCCCGTCATGACACAAATACCAATAACCACCAGCAGAATCTTAAGATTCATCGGTGCCAGGGCAATGCTGAACACTAAACTGGCCACCGTCAGCAGTAAAGCCTTTTTCTTATGCTTTGCCTGCATGCCCCGGTGATTCTGCCAGTTCAATATGACCTGCCCAAACCGGGGGTGACTGATCAGCCAGTTATAAAGACGGTCGCAGGAACGGGCAAAGCACCAGGCCGACAACAACACCAGCGGTGTGGTTGGCAGCAATGGCACAACAATCCCCAGGATACCCAACCCCAGGGATAAACAGCCGCCAATAACCAGCAATACCTTCTTCATCAGCTATTCAGTCTCGTTAGCTATCAAGAGCAGCCAGAGGATCGGAGTGTTTGAACACATACCCAAGACGCTGCTTCAGTTTGTCGCAGTTGACGATACGGTAGGGGGAAGGTTCATCACTGAAAACCGGTGCCGGAATACCCGCACTGGCACAGGCTTTGGTGTAGAAGTCGCGCTTTCTGGGATGTTCATCCGCTGAAGCATTAAACGCCTCACCCCATACATCCTGTTCGATAATAGCAGCTATTGCGCCAACGCAATCGTCTATATGGATCATATTGACAGGATCATTTGCGCCTTTCAGTTCGCGCCCGGCAAAGTACATACCCGGGTTAATGCCACCCCCCATCAGGCCGGAAAACCGCACAACGGTTGTTGTAAATTCGTCACGCTGCGTAAAGGTTTCTTCCAGAGGCAACCAGGAAAAACCAAGAAACGGACTGGCCTCATGGGTAGCGTCTTCTTCACGAACCTCATCACCGGTTTGCGGATAAACTGAGGTAGTGGCAACAAACAGCACCTTTTTAATCCCACTGTTCGCCGCCGCATCAGCAAGGCTTTCAAGAATCGCCGGATAATCCTGAGGGGCACGCATGGAAGGTGGAATGGTAATAACCAGCACATCCGCTTCCATGGCAGCCGCCAGGTTGCCCTGAGGTTGCGGGTCAAAGCTGAGAATATGGGTGTCCAGACCTTCAGCCACCAGCTTGTCACGCTTTTCTGAACCGGTAACCGTACCGGTCACGTCGTACCCTTTTTCTTTCAGGGCTTTAGCCAGAGGCAGACCAACACGACCGTAGCCCACTATGCTTATACGAGATTTACTGCTCACTTGTTGTCACCGTTGCTTCTGTAGTCTGTTTTGGCTATTGGCTTTTGGCTTTTGGCTTTTGGCTATTGGCTTTTGGCTATTGGCTTTTGGCTTTTGGCTTTTGGCTTTTGGCTGTTAGCTAATAGCCAATAGCTAACAGCTAACAGCTAACAGCTAACAGCTAACAGCTAACAGCTAGACCGCCAGTTTTTTCAGTGCTTCAAACTTTTCCAGTTGTTCAGCAACAAAGCTTTTGTCTTTGTTACGACGAATATAAAGCTTGAAGACGGTTTTACCAGCATGACTGAAAAATTGCACCGACTTTGTATCGACACCATGAAAAGGTTTGGAGACCAGGGCAATTTTGCTGAAACCGTCCAGCCTCAGATGACCTTTCAACGGCGTGCCACGATCGCTCATGTTGTAGTAACCGAATTTTTTGCCACCTTTCGGGAATACACCGGCCAGTTCAAAGATATGGCCTTCCACATCAATCACCGTCAGCACCTCGCCCCAGGTGCGAAATTCTTCGGTCAGGGTTTCAAACAGGCTACCGTCCAGCAGGGTAACCATCTCTTCCGGCAGGTTGGAAACGGCTTCCAGTTCAGTGGTGTTTAGCTCGGCAGCGATTTCTGCTGGCAGTTTTTCCGGATTTTCGGCAATCAGTTTACGTACAGCTTCTTGCGTAGACATTGACTTTTATTCCTTAATTATTTGCGAATCCAGTTAATTAATTTGTGTACCGGGCAGCCGGATGGAATGTCTTCCTTGCCGGTAAAACCCTCTTTCCCTAAAGAGTGGCCTTCAGGCATCTTGTCCAGCATGCTCTTTGGCATTTTCGCCATCAGCTTTTCCAGCTCGCCCCTGGCCTTCTCATCACCTGACTGATGGTGCCCCCCCATGTGACCGCCGGATTCAGCCGACTCTTCGGTCAGCTCCAGCATGTAAGCCTGCAGACCCTGGTTCAGATTCACGGCCCAGAACTGCCCGGCCAGCGTCAGGTTCACATAATGCCCGGAACGTTCTGCCAGACCATTGTTCACCCACTCTTCAAACAACGGTTCACAACGGGTGCTGAAGTCAAAACCACTTTTGTCCATCTCTTTCAGGTTCAGGTAACCGAAGTCAAAAGCGGCTCCGGCAGCACCAAAGGCTTTGTAGAGTGAGCTGGGAGCCACCACGCCCATCACCGGTTTATCACCGTTGTCGATAGCGGCAAAATAATCATCCAGTTTGCGATGCAGCATCATGCTGTGACCGGCAATATTACCGCCTGCGCCGGAGCCAAAAGGAATCACATCGCAACCGGACTTGGACAGATGGTTGTAGATGTTACGTTCACGGCTGGTACGTCCCCAGTGGCTGACACTCAGACGACGGTAATGGTGTTTATTCAAGTGTTCGATACCGGCCCTGAACATATCAGCCTTTTCAACCGTGTTCGCCGGTTCCGGCATGCTGCCTTTTTCAATACTGGCTGCCATACGGGTGTTGCCCATCAGAATCAGCTGATACAGGTCGGCACCATCAATGCCACTTTCAACCAGTTTGTCCAGGTCTTTCAGCCAGCCGTCCATGGTCTGATAAGGCAGACCAAAGATCAGGTCAATCACCACCGCAATCTGACCGGTGGACATCAGCTTCTGCAAACGCTCGTTAAGCACTTCTTCCGTATCAATACGGCTCATCTTGCGACGGATTTCACTGTTGAAGGTCTGCACACCCAGGGAAAAGCGGTTAAAACCCGCCTCGACACAGGCATCAATCTTTTCATCCGTCAGCCCGTTGAAGCGAGATTCAAACGTCATTTCACAGTCGTTTGACAGTGGCAGGTTATCGCGAATCACTTTACCCAGGCGGCGAATCTGTTCTGCGCTTAAATCAGTCGGTGTGCCACCACCAAAGTAAACCGCCTGAATCGGTGCGCTCTGCACATTGGGTAGCTGGGCCGTCATTTCGATTTCACGTACCAGGTAGTCGACGTATTTTTCGACCATGGTTTCTTTTGTCGTGTTCTGGAAGAAACCACAGTAAGAACATTTGGTACGGCAGAAAGGAATATGGAAGTAAGCAGCCCGTTTGCCTTTACCAAAGGGCCTGGACATCAGCTGGTTCCAGCTTTCCTGCCACATCATGGGTGGCAGGGGTGTACCGGCACCACGGCTGTGGGCAGAGGTTTTCCGGTCAAACGCATGGCGCAGAGGATCAGGCACTGAACGGCCTGTCATGGCTTCCGTCAGAACAACTGGTTTGGTCATGTTATATACAAGTCCGTATAAATCTTCAGAAACGCCAGAAAGCGCAGGTGCGCCTTCTGGTTATTTAGAAATGATGGTAAGGCCAGCTCACTACGATCAAATGGGTACGATGGTATGAAAATACACTTTTAAATACAAATCATTACCATTTGATTTGTACTTATCCCTTTTCGGCTTGACGCAACACGAAATGCGGTAACAGATTATTTTTTCTACTCCCCCATAAAAAAACGGACTTCCCATAAAGAAGCCCGAAAGCGTGGAGACTGTTTCTGCAAAGACTGTTTCCATAGAGATTATTTCACTGCGGATATTACGTAAGTGCAATATCAAACGCAAATCATTCCTATTTAGATAATTGAAGAACTCTCAAACATCAAGTACTCTTGTGCCCGATTTCTGGAAACTCTCGTCGCTATGACAACAATATGCCTAGGAAACTGATTTTCACATTGCTTGCTTCCATTGCCGCTCATGCCGCAGTGGCGTATCAGCTCATCTATAAGGTGGAAGAGGAGCAGCACACCATCAGCATGGGCAGTGTCAAAGCGCCGATCAGCATGACATTTTCAACGGTGACGCTGCCTGAGCCAGAGCCTCAGCCAGAGCCTAAACCCAAGCCGAAACCCAAAAAAGCAGAGCCGCCTCCCGAACCGAAGCCTGAACCCCCCGAACCGAAAAAAGATGCGGTGATCATTCCTGATCCTATTGTTCAAAAGAGTGTTCAAGAGAGTATTCAGGAAGAGCCAGAACCCGAAGAAGAAATCGTCGAGGAAGAGGCTCCCGAACCGGTGATGGAACAGGTGGTAGCAAGCGCCCTTGAAGAAACCATGGTCGAAGGCCTGAGCGATGAACCGGTCTTCGTCAGTGAACCGGAAATCGTCAACTGGACCCGGCCCCGCTACCCTCGCTCGGCACAGCGTCGTAACCAGCAGGGTATTGTCATGCTGGAAGTTACCGTTGACGAAAATGGCTCGGCATTAACCATATCGGTCATAGAGTCTTCCGGCTTCGATGCCCTCGACAGGTCGGCTGTTGCCGCCGTAGAGAACTGGGAGTTCAAACCCCAGAAACGTAACAACCATTTTGTTCAGTCACTGGTGCATGTACCCGTGGCTTTCCAGCTGAATTAAACAGGTAGACACGCATGATCGCGGAACAGATTGCTTCAATGGGAATGATGGGGTGGCCGCTGGCTGTTGCGTCCTGTCTAAGCTTTGCCCTGATTCTTGAACGGCTTATTACCTACGCTACGCTGCCGTCTCTGGGCCGCAAGGGTATGCACACCCTGTTTGATGAAGTACGAGGCTGCGCCAGCTGCCGTAACACGAAAGACAGCGTGTGCAAAAGCCTCCGCACAGGCAAAGGCATACGACAGGGTATTGCTGTTTTACTGAGCCACAGCAGTGCCAGCAAAACCATGCGCGAAGAGGTGGCCGGCCTGTGGCTGCTCAAGCAGAAACGCACCCTGCACTCCTGGCTCAAGCCCCTGATGCTGATTGGTATTCTGGCACCCATGCTGGGTCTGCTGGGTACAGTGATGGGCCTGATTGACATGTTCCGTAATATCGCAGCCGTCCAGGGGCCAGTGACACCGGATATTCTTGCTGATGGTCTGTGGGTTGCCATGTTCACCACCGCCTTTGGCCTGATGGTTGCCATTCCTTCTCTGGCAGCCGCGCACGGTCTGGGCGTTTGGGCGAACCACTACATGTCGCGCCTGGAGTTTGCCATGAACCACGCCAACCTGCTGCTGGAAGGCCTGAAGATGGATGAGCACGGTCTGGCCGATGAAGCCGAAGGTACCGCTTGCCTCAAGGCAGTCGCAGCATGATTCGCATTAACAACGGTGAAGAAACCAATGCCTCTTTCCCGGCGGCTGACCTGACCCCGTTGCTGGATGTGGTCTTTATCGTGATGGTCTTTCTGCTGTTTACGGCGAACGCTCAGACACTGAGCCTGCCAGTGAATCTGCCGGAAGCCAGCCGGGAACAGGCCGAAGTGACCCATGAACCGAAAACCTTAACCGTCAGCATTCTTTCAGAAGGTAAACCCTGGGCCGTTTCTGAAGAACGCTATGACAGCTTTGAAGCCTTTACCGCCGCTCTGTTGAGTGAAGTAAAAGCCGAACCGGACACTACGGTTCTGGTAGCGGGTGACGAAGAGGCACCACTGGGGAACCTGGTCAAACTGATGATGTTTCTCAGTGAAAACGATATCACCGCAGCCCAGGTATTAATGGAGGACGCCTGATTGTGAAAGCTTTTAAACGATTATCAACGATTATCATCGCCACCCTGTTTGCCATGGCGGCTCAGGCAAAAGAGATTTCCACGCCACGGATTATCTCAGCCGGCAGCGGCGTTACCGAAATCATTTACGCCCTTGGGGCAGGTGACCAGATTGTTGCTGTTGATTCCATCAGTGCTTACCCGGAAGACGTCAACAGCCTGCCACGGCTTGGGTATCTCAAACAGCTGTCGGCCGAGGGCATTCTTGCCATGCAACCTTCGATCCTGATTGGCACTGAGGATATGGGGCCACCCACGACCATGGAGCAGTTAAAAAGTGCCGGTGTGAATATCGCCACCCTGCCTCTGAAGAGCGATGCCGAAAGTATTCAGCACCGTATTCTGTCCCTGGCAAAAATCCTGGATAAAGAGCAGGAAGGTAAACAACTCTGGCAGTCTGTCTCAGACTCGTTTGCGGAAGCCAGAAACATTGCTGGAGACCAGAAAAAGCCAACCGTATTGTTTATGCTGGCCATGGGTGGGCGCACCCCTTACGTAGCGGGTAACAATACAGCCGCTAACTCCCTGATCGAACTGGCAGGTGGCATTAACCCGACAGCCAGTCAGTTTGCCAGCTATAAGCCTCTGTCCAATGAAGCGCTGCTGCAGCTGGCACCGGATGTTGTGCTTTATTCAGATCAGGGCAAAGGTACAACCCCCCGACAACTGATCGACATGCAGCCTGTTTTACAACAGACTCCGGCTGGTAAAAGCGGGCGCATGATTGCCATTGAGCCGAACATGCTCCTGGGAGGGCTTGGTCCCCGAACCGGTGAGCTGGCCGTAGAACTGGCAAAAGCCTTTTTTCCCGCTAAATCCTGAAACCGGACATAATCAGAACAGTCTCCCTGGAACTCAATAATGAACCGAAGTCGTAAGTCGACCACACTGCTGGTCGGCCTGGGCATTCTTCTGCCATTAACCATGATTTTCTCTGTTGGAACCGGACCGATTTCCATTCCTTCCGGAGACATCATCAGCCTGCTGCTGGAACGCCTGGGATTAATCCACAGCGATATCCCTGAACATACACGTTTAATTGTCGAATCCATTCGTCTGCCGAGAACCCTGCTGGGTGTACTGGTTGGAAGCTCACTGGCTATTGGTGGTGCCGCCATGCAGGGGTTGTTCCGAAACCCGCTGGCTGACCCCAGTATTATCGGTGTTGCCAGTGGTGCAGCTCTCGGGGCAGCCATCGCGATCGTTCTCGGTGGCGTATTGCTGAGTGACTTTCCTGTCTTAATCCAAAACTACAGCGTGTCGCTGCTGGCATTCACTGGCAGCTGCTTAACAACATTCGTCGTCTATAAGATGGGCACAACGAGCAACGGCACGTCAGTGGCTACCATGCTGCTGGCAGGTGTTGCCATTACCGCCCTGGCAGGCGCAGGTCTTGGGGTACTGACGTATATTTCTGACGACTCCACTCTTAGAAATCTCACCTTCTGGCAGATGGGCAGCATTGCCGGAGCCACCTGGAACTCTGTACTGATCTGCCTGTCATTGTTAGCGCCTGTTGTGTTGCTGCTGTGCCGCTACGGTTCAATCCTTAATGCCATGCTGCTGGGAGAGTCAGAGGCTCGCCATCTGGGCATCAATGTTCAGAGCGCCAAACTGACCCTGATTGTGTTAACCGCCCTGGTGGTGGGTGTGTCGGTGTCCGTGGCCGGAATCATTGGCTTTGTCGGTCTCGTGGTGCCACACCTGATCCGGATGATGGTCGGCCCGGATCACAAGGTTCTGCTCCCGGCGTCCGCCATGCTCGGCGGAACCCTGCTGCTGCTGGCCGATATGATTGCCCGTGTTATCGTCAGCCCGGCGGAACTGCCCATTGGCATTGTTACGGCGTTGATGGGCGCACCGTTCTTTATTTCCCTGCTATGGCAGCAACGCAAGAGGATTGCCTGATGTCTCTGGACATTCAAAATGCCACGGTGAACGTGGGCAGTAAAACATTATTGAATGATGTCAGCCTCAGGGTTGAGCCGGGTCAGGTGGTGACGGTACTGGGACCGAATGGCGCGGGTAAAAGCACCCTGATGAAAGTCGCCTGCGGGGAACGTCGGCTATCGTCCGGAAAGGTATTGCTTAACCACCGGGAGCAGTGGGACCTCAGACAAAAAGCCCTGATGCTGGGCGTACTACCACAGTCGTCTTCCCTGAGTTTTCCTTTTACCGTTCAGGAAGTGGTTATGCTGGGGCGAACGCCCTGCTCCAGCAACCGTCAGGAGAACCTGTCGATTATCGAACAGGCTCTGGACAAGGTCGATGCCTGTCATTTGAGCCAGCGACAGTACACGACCCTGTCGGGCGGAGAACGCCAGCGGGTACACATGGCCAGGGTTCTGGCACAAATCTGGGACAAGAGTGACAGAGGTGATCGCTTTCTGCTGCTGGATGAACCCACATCAGCCCTTGATCCGGCCCACCAGCAACTGACTCTGCAAATCGCCAGACAGCAGGCCGATGAGCAGGGCATGGGCGTGCTGGTTATTCTGCATGACCTTAATCTGGCTGCCCGTTACTCTGATCAGCTGGTGATTCTGCAAAAGGGTCAGGTGGCTGCACAGGGGAACCCGTGGAACGTTTTGACACCGGAAATAGTCCACTCTGTATTCAACATTCATGTCTCTGTGTCGGATCACCCGGAACATCACTGCCCTCTGGTCATTACCCACTGACAGGCAAAGCACGATCCGGGACCCGTTCAAAGGATCGTGCCATGACAAAAACAGGCTTCATTTGCATCTGGCTGAAGACTCATAAAAAAGGGATTTTGCCAGCGTTTAACTAAATCACCGTTTAACTGCTGCGCTGTATGACTCTTTGGGAAGAGTTTTCTTAAGGCCAGACTGAATTCTGGCAGTTTCTGCCGAAATCTGGCCTTTCTCAACACTGAACGCTTTACTGGCAGCATCCCTCCAGCTGGTTGCGTGTCGAATCTGCTCAGGCAACCAACGCTTGTATTTTTGGAAATTGAGTAGCTTTGCTGACGCCTGGATATCACACAGATGCCCAACCCCTCCCCAGGCTCCGGAATAATCGGCAGGCGCACATTCGATGGCTGAACGGAAAAGTCTGAGAGACTCAAGGAAATATTTTTTCCGGTCATCTTCAGTCAACCTGACTTTGTCATCCTTTGCGTTTATTTCGTAACCATCGTTTGCCCAATTTTTCAGAGTAACGGCATGGGTCGTTAAGGCTATCCAGCTTTGAGGGTATTCGGAATGAGGTACCGAATTGAGAACCGCAACCGATTCAGAGTGTTGTTTAAGTTCCGATAGCAAAACAGCTCTGCGAAAAAGCGCCTTATCCGAACTAAAGCCAGTAAAATCCTTTAACTCTTTATGGGCGGCTTCCTTATCATCAAGAAAGCTATAACAGTTGGCTATTTCAACCTTTGCACCCTCGTATTTGTCTTCAAACTGCCTTAGCCTTGCTATTTCCTGTTGAATTATTTCACGATCTTTCGGGTCTGTTAAATGATCGCCTATAGCCACTCGCTTGAGCTGTGTTTTCAACACTTCAGTTTTAATAGACTTAACCTGATATTTTTTTTCTGTTTCAGACACTTTGTTCAATAAATCATCAGCTTCCTGTAATTGCCCTATACCGATAAGTTTTTTAATCTTACTTTTCAAGATTGAAGTCATCATAAGGTCTTTGAACTTGGAGGGTTCAATAACTTTATGTGGGCAGTCCTTAAGTTCACCTAAGACCTGATTGATCTTCTTCAATGCATCTTCATCATCAAGCAACTCATTTAAATTAATCAGCTTGCATCGAACAATCAGATAGGCTTTTTTAATCATTTCGCATTGATCTACAACAGGTTTGATTTCTTCATCAATACGATCTAACTTTGCTAATAATTCACCAGCTGGCAGTTTTCGAGTGTAATACGTAGCAAGAAGCCAGTATAAACGAGCACACCACGGTGCCTTGGGAACATGCTTTTCGGTGCGTGAACGCTCGGCAAGTTTCTCATAGTCAAAGAGCCCACAAAGTCCTGATAATTGATCATGTTTCCCTGAATTAACGAGCTGTTCTATCAGGTAATACATTAATAATTCTTTCTTATCGGCTTGCATCAGCGCTAAGGGTTCAAAGTTTCGTTCCTGGCACAATTCCAGTAATTGCTTTCTGGCTAACTCACAGCCCTCTTCTTTTGTGAAATCAGATACGATAAACAGGGGCCTGACGAGCCTGTCCAGTATTATACCAACCGTGTTCCGGGCTGATGCGGCAAGGTGTTTATCACTGCAACCAGGCAAATAGTCCGTAAGGAGATATTTCAGTAACTGAACAGACGACTTATAGTCCATTCCTTTACCTGCAACCAATGCATACCTTTGAAGCTGCCGAAGAGCATTTAATGCCTGACCTTTGTCTGCCTGCAGGAGTTTTGTCTGTAATTTTTCACACTCCACTCTGGCAAGAGCAAACTGGTCTTTCTGGGTACTGCTGAATCGCTTCTCCACCGTCCCCACAGGTTTAAGCAGTGCCTGCAATGGCGCTGAGATATCTTTTTCAGTTCTGGATGCCGCTTGATGTTTTCTGACAGCACCTCTTCTTTGACCCCTCCCTCGTTGATACCTCGTGCAAGTGCGTGAAGATGAAAGTTCAGCGGAGCGAGTGTCTTCAGCATTTCCCGCAACACCTTGCTGAGTCGGTGGATTGATACCACAACGTCGTCCCTGGCGAGTGACAGCAGCAGGTCTCGGAGGCGGAGTAGCGGCCTGGGCAGGAAGAGTGTCTTGTTGTGAAGGTGTTGTTAGCTTTTGGCCCTGAATATTTGGATACATCATACATCCTTGTCGTCATGAAATGGTTCGATCGTTTTATAACTCTTGCTTTGACTTCCTTTTCTACTCTTAGTTCCTGTCGCTGAAAATAGTCACCGAAGAAAAACAGGCTTCATTTACATCTGGCTGAAGACTCACAATAAAGGGATTTTGCCAGCGTTTAACTAAATCACCGCTTAGGTAAGCAGCAGAACATAATATACCGCTGTTGGCTTTTGGCGGTTGGCTGTATGAGCAGCTAATAGCCAAAAGCCAAAAGCCCGGTAAGTTATTGAATGCTGCGCCCCTTAACTGCTGCGCTGTATGACTCATTGGGAGGAGTTTGTTTAAGGCCAGACTGAATTCTGGCAGTTTCTGCCGGAGTTTGCCCCTTCTCAATACTGAACGCTTTTCCGGCAGCACCCCCCCAGTTGGATGCGTGTCGAATCTGCTCAGGCAACCAATGCTTGTATTTTTGGAAATTGAGTAGCTTTGCTGACGCCTGGATATCACAAAAATGCCCAACCCCTCCCCAGGCTCCGGAATAATCGGCAGGCGCACATTCGATGGCTGAACGGAAAAGCCTGAGCGACTCAAGTAAGTATTTTCTCCGGTCATCTTCAGTCAACATGACTTTTCGAGTCTCTCCAGTCTGTGTGTTTTTTTCGTAACCATCGTTTGCCCAGTTTGTCAGAGTAACGGCATGGGTTGTTAAGGCTTTCCAGCTTTGACTGTACCCGGAGTCAGGTAACTGTCTGAGAGTCTCAACCGCTTCAGAATATCGTTTAAGATCCGACAACAAAACAGCTCTGCGCATAAGCACCTCTTGCTTCTCACGACCGGCATAGCGCTTTAATTCTTCCAGAGCGGCTTCCTTATTACCAAGGAGTATATAACAGTCAACTATTTCAAGTATTGAACCATGGTATTTGTCACCAAACTGTTTTAGTCTGGCTATTTCCTGTTGAATCATTTCAATGTCTTTCGAACCTTTTGGCTGATCGCCAATAGTTAATCGCTTGAGGCGTGTCCTCAATACTTCCGTTTTAATAGAATGAACCTGATATTTTGTTTCTGCTTCAGACACTTTTTTTAATAAATCACCCGCTTCATTTAACTGCCCCCTGTCGATAAGTATTTTAACCTTGCTTCTGCAGACAAAGGCTATCAGAAGCTCTTTGTACTGGGAGGACGGAATGAGCTTCGATGGGCAGGACTGAAGCTCTGCTATGAGCTGACTGACCTTGTCCATTGCATTTTCATTATGAGGGGACTCATACAACAAATTGCTCAGCTCACATCGGGCAGTCAGATAGGCTTTATCAACCTCTATGTGTTGGCCCGCAACAGATTTGATCTCGTCCTCAATAAGGTCAAACTCTACTTTTAATTCATGAAGCGACAGTTTGTGAGTGTAATACGCAGCAACAAGCCAGTATAAACGAGCACACCACGGAGCCTTGGGAAATTCCTTTTCGTTGCGTGTACGATCGACAAGCCCCTTATAGGTCTTCTCATAGTTAAAGGTCTCACAAAATCCTGATAATTGATCATATCGCTTTGAATTAACGATCTTTTTTATCAGGTGATACATTAATAATTCTTTCTCTGCGTCTTTCATCCGCTCTAAGGGTTCAAAGTTTCGTTTCTGGCAAAGTTCCAGTAATTGCTCTCTGGCTAACTCACAGCTCTCATCTTTTCTGAAATCAGGTTTGGTAAACAGGGGGCCGACGAGCCTGTCCAGTATTACGCCAACCGTTTCCCTGGCTGATTTGGCAAGGTGTTTATCACTGCAACCAGGCAAATAGTCCGTAAGGAGATATTCCAGTAACTGAAGAGACGACTGATAGTCCATTCCTTTACCGGCAATCACTGCATACCTGTGAAGCTGCTTAAGAGCATTTGATGCCTGACGTTTGTCTGCCTGCAGGAGTTTTGTCTGTAATTGTTCACACTCCACTCTGGCAGGAGCAAACAGGTCTTTCTGGGTACTGCTGAATCGCCGCTTCACTGTCCCTATAGGTTGAAGCCGTGTCTGCAATGGCACTGAAATATCTTCTCCGGTTATGGGTGGTGCTTGCTGTTTTCTGGCAGCACCTCTTTGACCATGACTCGGGTTATAAGATTTATGCTTTGTGCAAGTGCGTGGAGATGAGGATGAACGGGGAAGCTCTGGGTAAGTGCCTGCAGCCGCTCCCGCAACACGTTGCTCACTCGGTGAGCGGGTATCACACTGCCGCCCCCGCGGAGTGACCGCCGCAGCCCCCTGGGCCCGGGGAGAGGTCTGGGCAGGAAGAGTGCCTTGTTGTGCTGGAGGCGTTGGAGGTGTTGGAGGTGTTGGCTTTTTGCCCTTTACAATATCGGAATACATCATACATCCTTGTAGTCATGAAATGGTTCGATCGTTTTATAACTCTTGCTTTGACTCCCTTTTCTACTCTTAGTTCCTGTCGCTAAAAATCGTCACCGAAGAAATAGCCAAATCAACCCTCTGACCTGACGACTTCTGACCTTTACCCAACCAGCACAAGCAACTCTTTTGTCAGCTCAATTTGCACCGTTGAAATATCCGCCCCCCATGCCATCACTTCAACGCCAGCCCTGATAGCTTCACGCAGGGTTCGACCGTACTCCGGATCAATCTCATCCGCAGGTGCCACCCGGTCAATACCGGTATGCTGAACACAGAAAAACAGAACAGCCCGCCCCCCTTTTTCGCAGATTTCCCGGAGCTCCCGCAGATGCCTGGCTCCCCGGCTGGTGACCGCATCGGGAAATAAACCCAGACCTTCGCCCATTGCCAGGGTCACGCTTTTCACTTCAAGGTAACAGTCCGGCAAACCGTCCTGAGTCAGCAGAAAATCGATCCGGCTGTTTTCCGAGCCATATTTCACCTCCCGACGGATAGTACTGTACTGCGCCAGTGCTTCTACCCTGCCGGCCTGGAGCAACTCTTCCACCAGTGGATTGGCCCGGCCAGTATTCATACCCGCCAGAGTCATTTGTTCATTGCCATCGAACACCACAGGGATTTCCGCCAGCTCCCAGGTGCAGGGGTATTTTCGTTTGGGGTTATGGGAGTCGGAATACCAGACCCGCTTACCGGGATACAGGCAATTTTTCATGGAGCCGGTATTCGGGCAATGCAACGTAATTTGCTGACCATCTGCCCGCTCAATGTCTGCCATAAAGCGTTTGTAGCGACGGATTAAACGTCCTTCCTGAAGAATTTCTGGATATTTCATACTGTTTTATGATTAAACTATTGTTTGGTATTCAGTTTTTGCATTCTAAGACAGCGGACTGAGTATTTCCCGAAATTACTGTCTGATGTCAATAAGTAGTGGATAAACATCGCTGTGACACGAGAAGTTGATGACTTTTTTGTGGCGGATTGTCATTGGTTTTGGTAGTTTCTCCGCTTCTGTTAGGAAGGCAAGAGGTGAGTGTCTGTTAAACATCAGGCACCCAAAGTGTTGTCCTCAGCTTTCAGGGAGGTCGGGCTAAGGCCCGACATCGGATGGAAAGCCGTGAAAAATGCGTGAGCACGGCTACTAGAAAAAGGTGATGAGGCTGTAATCATGTCAGCACAGAAAAAAGCGGATCAAGGTAATCTGCTCCGTTCCTTCACTCCATATCAGGAGAAGGACGGCGAAGAGTACATGAATGACAAACAGGTCGAGCACTTCACCGGCATCCTCAGGCAGTGGAAGCAGGAGTTGATGGAGGAAGTGGATCGCACCGTAAACCACATGCAGGACGAAGCAGCGAACTTCCCTGACCCGGCCGATCGTGCCAGTCAGGAAGAAGAGTTCAGCCTGGAACTTCGTGCCCGCGACCGTGAGCGCAAGCTTATTCGCAAGATTGATAAGACTCTGACTCGTATTGAAGAAGAGGACTATGGTTTCTGCGATTCCTGCGGTGTGGAGATCGGTGTTCGCCGTCTGGAAGCTCGTCCGACTGCGACACTTTGCATTGACTGCAAAACTCTGGCCGAGATCAAGGAAAAGCAGCTGGGTCACTAATGATCCCTGTTGACTGATCGACAACAAGCCGCGACCGCCGCATCGTATCGTGTAGGGTATTATGCAGGGCTTCGCGGCTTGGTTGTATCTGGCAGTCATCACTTTTAACTACTATTGCGCCTGTATTCCTGTCTATGACCGCTTCGCCGTACATTGGACGATTTGCCCCTTCCCCGACCGGCCCCCTGCACTTCGGCTCGCTGGTCGCAGCTCTGGCCAGTTATCTTGATGCCCGACACCAGAACGGCACCTGGCTGGTGCGTATGGAAGATATCGACCCACCCAGGGAACAACCGGGTGCTGCCAGTAAAATTCTTAAAGCGCTGGAGGTCTATGGGTTGCACTGGGATGGCGAGATACTCTATCAAAGCCAGCGCAGCAGCCTTTATGAAGACGCCATAGAACAGCTGCGAAAACGGCAGGCTATTTACCCCTGCGTCTGTTCACGCAAGCAGTTGCAGCCATACCATGGCATTTATCCGGGACTTTGTCGTAGCGCTTCCCTTACCGACCTTCCGGATAAACCTTATGCCTGGCGGCTGAACAGCCATGATGAAGTGATTGCGTTCAACGACCGGATTCAGGGGCAGCAACGCTTTGATATGAAAACGCTGGGCGACTTTATCGTAAAGCGTAAAGAAAAACTGTATGCCTATCAGCTGGCGGTCTGTGTAGACGACGAGTTTCAGAAAATTACCCATATTGTACGCGGACACGACCTGATTGATTCCACTCCCCGACAAATCAGTCTGCAATCAGCACTGGGCATGAATAGAGTGACTTATGCCCATATTCCGGTGATTGTTCAGGATAATGGTGACAAGCTCAGCAAACAGAACCTGGCTCCCGAACTGTCTCTGGATGAACCCCGGCCATTGCTGGCGAAAGCGTTGCAGGCATTGGGGCAGCAACCTCCGAAAGGCCTGAAGGAAGAAAGCATAGAAGATATCATCAACTGGGGCATGGAAAACTGGAACCTGAACAAGATCGCCAGATCTTCTTCCCTGCCGGAAAGTGATATCTGAACCATTGCACAGCTTTTAGCAAAATCGTCGTAAACCCTCGCCCAATGCGGGCGGGGATATAAGACGGGAAGGCGCAGAGCCTTCCGCCATCAATCTGGTGTACTCTGGCTATTAACGTAGTCCTTCAGAGTCTCGATAGTTGCACCGCCAGCACTGCAAGCAAAGTAAGACCTTGACCACATTAAGCCTGCTTTGCTCTGAGCAGTAAGGTGGGTATTCAGCATTCGCAACCGTCTTGATGATGTTGATTTGAGATTATTTACCATGACACTGATAGCCAGTTTTGGTGGGTAGGCCACCAACAGGTGTGCGTGATCTTTTTCGCCATCCATTTCAAGTAACTGGCATTCCAGTTTTTCACATGCACTCTCGAACGACTCCCGTAACTGCTTGATCATATAGCCATCAAAAAGCTTTCGTCTGTACTTTGTCGTGAACACCAAATGAACAACCAGCTTGGTAACGCTATGTCGTTTGCGAAGATACCCTTTAAGCAAATCTTTATTGTGTGCGCTCACTTGAAAACCTCTTTCAAATACCTGTAATATAAACTTTATATTAATGAGCACTGAAATAACGTTCCATGCTGAGAGCCACCAAAGTACGAATCTATCCAACATCGGAGCAGGCGGAATTTCTCGACCGTCAGTTTGATGCTGTGCGGTTCGTATGGAACAAGGCCCTGGCTATTAAGGTTCATTATTACAAGGTTCGTGGGCAGAGCCTTTCTCCCAAAAAACACCTGAAGCCCTTGCTGGCAAAAGCCAAGAAAAGCCGAAAGTACTCATGGCTGAAAAACGCTGACTCTATTGCACTGCAACAGGCCACTATCAATCTGGATACGGCCTTTCAAAACTTTTTCAATCCCAAATTGCAGGCAAGATTTCCTCGCTTCAAGAAAAAGCATGGCAAGCAAAGTAGCTACCATTGTACGTCTGTCTCTGTGGGCGATAACTGGATAAAAATCCCCAAGTGCAAGCCCATAAGGGCTAAAGTGCATCGTGAAATAGTGGGTAAGGTGAAGTCTATCACCCTGAGCAGAACGCTAACCGGCAAGTATTTTGCCTCCATATTGGCTGATGATACCCAGGAACAACCAAAACAGATTGATAATCTCGAAGCTAATCAGGTTGTCGGTGTTGATATGGGGATTGCTGATCTGGCTATCACCAGTACCGGCCATAAGACTGGCAATCCTCGCTTTCTGAAAAAAGCACAACGTAACCTGAAAAGAAAACAACAGGCTCTATCTCGCTGCAAGAAAGGCTCAAAAGGTAGGCACAAAGCCCGTTTATTGGTGGCAAAGGCGCATGAGCGTGTAGCCTTTGCCCGTAATGATTTTCAGCATAAGCTATCAAAACAACTCATCGACGAAAACCAAGCGGTGATTGTGGAGACACTGAAAGTTAAAAACATGCTCAAGAACAAGCGTCTTGCTCGTTCTATTGCTGATGCTGGCTGGCATTCACTGATAACCAAACTCGAATACAAGGCAAAGCAGGAAGGTAAACATCTGGTGAAGATAGACCAGTGGTTTGCATCCTCTAAAACTTGCTCAGTCTGCGATTTGAAACAGGAAAAAATGCCATTGAGAATCCGATCATGGGAGTGTAGCTGTGGTGCTATCCATGACCGGGATATTAATGCAGCTCGCAATATCAAGAAGCAAGGCATATTGAAATTAAAGGCGGAAGGACTGTCCGTTTCTGCTGATGGAGGCTTGCGTAAATCCGGCAGATTGTCGGTTGCTGCCTAAGAAATCAGAAGCCTCACCCGATAGGGTGGGGAGCAGTCACTCACGGTTCTGATCTGACAAATTCCGCTTTCTAATTTGATCAGCCCCGTAATTATCCGTATTTCCAAAACTCGGATTCGGTCTTTGTTCCGCGATCCTACTCCTCTCCTCAGCGGTCACCAGGGAGCTTGAACCTGGCTGTTGATTTATCACCCTGGCAGTTCTGTCACCTATGTTAGTATTCTGTGTTTCACTAATGATCTTAATCTGGTTTGGAAAGCCTGCTCCAAACCAAAAAGTGGCAAAGGCCGCTACATAAGAATAGGGGTTTTGATAGGTAACGGCAGAGCCCAAAAAAAGCCCCGAAGCTAGACAACAGGTTAATTCTATTTGACCCAAATCGCTAAAATTACAACTGTAAGTCGTTGAAGATTTTTCTGCTTCAATATTCATGATGCTTCTTCCTTTATTTTTGAAACGCTTATCAGTTCGACTATTCGGAAAAAAAATAGTTCAAAAGTAAGAACTTGAGCGAACATTCAGCCTGACAATGACTTGCGTAAGCCCAATTTGTATCTATATTTCCCTTTCTCGTTCTGGATGTTCTAAAAATTAATGCAGGGTTAAATATGTTCGTTATTCAGGCATTCTTTTCTGGAAGCCAGCCTGCTTTCAGTCTGATTCTGTACATCGGGGCAATATTGTTTCTGACTCCATCAGTACGGGCCGCCCCCATAGAAAATACCACCGCCCTGTCATTAATAACCAAAAACCATCTGAACAAGACTCCTGAATTAAGCTACAAGATATCTTCAACCTCAAAAGGCATAACTGCCACACCTGTTTTGAAAGGGATGTCGCCTGTGTCGATATCCCGGAGTTCCGGGATAAACCACAGCATTCAGATCAATGGTGAAGAACACTTTGTCGCAGCATCACCGACTACCGACGGAAAAGGTCTGATAGTGCAAACACAGGCCAGTAACGGCACCTCTGCACACCTGTTAAAGGTTTATCCTGTACAGCCTTCCGGGCAAAATCACAGTTTCTATGTAAAAGACGAGTCCTCTGGTGCAACGTTTCTGGCAAACGCCGACGCTTCAGGCATATCCCTACAGCGAACAGGTAACAAAACCACAGAAGGAGAATGCCAGTCACACGACCCTATCTACAGAGTTATTGATGCAGCTGCAGGAGCCTTGATAGGTGCTATTGTTTCCTTTGGTAGCTATTCTTGCTTAACATGCTGTAAATAAACCTATTGTGGGTGACTGCTCCCCACCCTATCGGGTGAGGCTTCTGATTTCTTAGGCAGCAACCGACAGTCTGCCGGATTTACGCAAGCCTCCATCAGCAGAAACGGACAGTCCTTCCGCCTTTAATTTCAATATGCCTTGCTTCTTGATATTGCGAGCTGCATTAATATCCCGGTCATGGATAGCACCACAGCTACACTCCCATGATCGGATTCTCAATGGCATTTTTTCCTGTTTCAAATCGCAGACTGAGCAAGTTTTAGAGGATGCAAACCACTGGTCTATCTTCACCAGATGTTTACCTTCCTGCTTTGCCTTGTATTCGAGTTTGGTTATCAGTGAGTGCCAGCCAGCATCAGCAATAGAACGAGCAAGACGCTTGTTCTTGAGCATGTTTTTAACTTTCAGTGTCTCCACAATCACCGCTTGGTTTTCGTCGATGAGTTGTTTTGATAGCTTATGCTGAAAATCATTACGGGCAAAGGCTACACGCTCATGCGCCTTTGCCACCAATAAACGGGCTTTGTGCCTACCTTTTGAGCCTTTCTTGCAGCGAGATAGAGCCTGTTGTTTTCTTTTCAGGTTACGTTGTGCTTTTTTCAGAAAGCGAGGATTGCCAGTCTTATGGCCGGTACTGGTGATAGCCTGATCAGTAATCCCCATATCAACACCGACAACCTGATTAGCTTCAAGATTATCAATCTGTTTTGGTTGTTCCTGGGTATCATCAGCCAATATGGAGGCAAAATACTTGCCGGTTAGCGTTCTGCTCAGGGTGACAGACTTCACCTTACCCACTATTTCACGATGCACTTTAGCCCTTATGGGCTTGCACTTGGGGATTTTTATCCAGTTATCGCCCACAGAGACAGACGTACAATGGTAGCTACTTTGCTTGCCATGCTTTTTCTTGAAGCGAGGAAATCTTGCCTGCAATTTGGGATTGAAAAAGTTTTGAAAGGCCGTATCCAGATTGATAGTGGCCTGTTGCAGTGCAATAGAGTCAGCGTTTTTCAGCCATGAGTACTTTCGGCTTTTCTTGGCTTTTGCCAGCAAGGGCTTCAGGTGTTTTTTGGGAGAAAGGCTCTGCCCACGAACCTTGTAATAATGAACCTTAATAGCCAGGGCCTTGTTCCATACGAACCGCACAGCATCAAACTGACGGTCGAGAAATTCCGCCTGCTCTGATGTTGGATAGATTCGTACTTTGGTGGCTCTCAGCATGGAACGTTATTTCAGTGCTCATTAATATAAGCTCTATATTACAGGTATTTGAAAGAGGTTTTCAAGTGAGCACACACAATAAAGATTTGCTTAAAGGGTATCTTCGCAAACGACATAGCGTTACCAAGCTGGTTGTTCATTTGGTGTTCACGACAAAGTACAGGCGAAAGCTTTTTGATGGCTATATGATCAAGCAGTTACGGGAGTCGTTCGAGAGTGCATGTGAAAAACTGGAATGCCAGTTACTTGAAATGGATGGCGAAAAAGATCACGTACACCTGTTGGTGGCCTACCCACCAAAACTGGCTATCAGTGTCATGGTAAATAATCTCAAATCAACATCATCACGACGGTTGCGAATGCTGAATACCCACCTTACTGCTCAGAGCAAAGCAGGCTTAATGTGGTCAAGGTCTTACTTTGCTTGCAGTGCTGGCGGTGCAACTATCGAGACCCTGAAGGACTACGTTAATAGCCAGAGTACACCAGATTGATGGCGGAAGGCTCTGCGCCTTCCCGTCTTATATCCCCGCCCGCATTGGGCGAGGGTTTACGACGATTTTGCTAAAGCTCTTCCTTTGATTAGGGAGTCACCACTGAAGATTAAGGGAAGCAGCAGAACATAATATACCGCTGTTGGCTTTTGGCTTTTGGCTGTATGAGCAGCTAATAGCCAACAGCCAAAAGCCAAAAGCCCGGTAAGTTATTGAATGCTGCGCCCCTAAGGTTACGAGCGCAACTCAGCCATCAGCACAGAGCCAGTGCAGTCGAGCGAACATTCAGCCTGACCATGACCTGCGTAAGCCCAATTTGTATCTATATTCCCCTTTCTCGTCCGGAGAATTACATGATGTCCTCAGGTGTTCTAAAAATTAACGAGGGGGTAAATATGTTCGTTATTCAGGCATTCTTTTTTGGAAACCAACTTGCTTTCAGGCTGATTCTGTATACCAGTACCCTGTTGTTTTTCTCCCCGTTAATACAGGCTGATTCCAGAGCAAATACCACTGCCCTGTCATTAATAAACAAAACCTACCTTAACAAGACGCCTCAATTAAGCTACAAGATATCTTCAACCTCAAAAGGCATCACCGCCAGACCTGCTTTGAAAGGGATGTCTACTGTGTCGATATCCCGGAGTTCCGGGATAAACCACAGCGTTCAGATCAATGGTGAAGAACACTTTGTCGCAGCATCACCGACTACCGACGGAAAAGGTCTGATAGTGCAGACGCAGGCCAGTAACGGCACCTCTGCACACCTGTTAAAGGTTTATCCTGTCCAGACTTCCGGACAAAGTCACCGTTACTATGTAAAGGATGAATCCTCTGGTGCAACGTTTCTGGCAACCACCAGCGCCAGCGCTTCAAGCATAACCGTACAACAAACAGGTAACAAAACCACAGACGAGGATTGCGATGGAGGTTACAGAGTACAAGGAAAATGCCAGCCACTCCCTGCTTACGCGGGCCCTGTTATTATAGGTGTAACATTCACACTAATTGCTGCTACTGTCATAATCTGTGTTCGTTGCTGCAAATATTATCAAAGCCATTCTGCCGGCAGTTCTTCCTTTGCACTGGGATTCATCGGTGAAGATGGAGGTGGAGTTGGATGCGAGTAAACTTGAAAAAAGACCATAAGTTAGGGGCGCAGCATTCAATAACTTACCGGGCTGTTGGCTTTTGGCTATTAGCTGCTCGTACAGCCAACAGCCAACAGCCAACAGCGGTATATTATGTTCTGCTGCTTCCCTTAATGGGCCATTGCCAATCAGGAAGCCCAGAATATTCTTGGCCCTCATGCTCCCTGGTATCTGCAAATCGCTGCGGATTTTCGTGAGCGGGTATCAGAAGACTGTCGTATATAAAGTAAGGACCTGAGCGAACATTCTGCCTGACCATGACTTGCGTAAGCCCAATTTGTATCTATATTTCCCTTTCTCGTCCGGGGTGTTACATGATGTCCCCGGGTGTTCTAAAAATTAACGGGGGGTTAATATGTTCGTTATTCAGGCATTCTTTTTTGGAAACCAACTTGCTTTCAGGCTGATTCTGTATATCAGTACCCTGTTGCTTTTCTCCCCGTTAATACAGGCTGATTCCAGAGCAAAAACCACGGCCTTGTCATTAATAAACAAAACCTACCTGAACCAGACGCCTCAATTAAGCTACAAGATATCTTCAACCTCAAAAGGCATAACCGCCACGCCTGCTTTGAAAGGAATGTCGCCTGTGTCAATATCCCCGAGTTCCGGGATAAACCACAGCATCCAGATCAATGGCGAAGAACACTTTGTCACAACATCACCAACTACCGAAGGAAAAGGTCTGATAGTGCAGACACAGGCCATTAACGGCACCTCTGCACACCTGCTAAAGGTTTCTCCTGTACAGCCTTCCGGGCAAAATCACAGTTTCTATGTAAAAGATGAGTCCTCTGGTGCAACGTTTCTGGCAACCATCAGCGCTACCGGCTCTGAAATAACCTTACAGCAAACAGGTAACAAAATCACAGACGATAATTTCGATGGGAGTGACAAAAAAACAGAAAGTACATCCAACTCTTCTAGCTTTATTTATGATCATGCACTTAATGTAATTGCGGTAATCCTTGTATATGGCATTGTTGTTTTGTTAGCCCATGGGATTTGGATGAAGTGCATACATAAGAAAACGAGCCCAAACATACATTCAGTCTGACCACAACTTGCATAAACCCGGTTTGTATCTATATTTCCCTTTCTAGCTGGGGCAATTACATCACGTACCTGGTATTCTAAAAATTAACGAGGGTCAGACATGTTTGTTATCCGGGCATTCTTTACTGCGAACCAGCTTGTTTTCAGGCTGTTTCTGTATATCTGTACCCTGTTGTTTTTCTCCCCGTTAATACAGGCTGATTCCAGAGCAAAAACCACGGCCTTGTCATTAATAAACAAAACCTACCTGAACCAGACGCCTCAATTAAGCTACAAGATATCTTCAACCTCAAAAGGCATAACCGCCACACCTGTTTTGAAAGGAATGTCGCCTGTGTCAATATCCCCGAGTTCCGGGATAAACCACAGCATTCAGATCAATGGCGAAGAACACTTTGTCACAGCATCACCAACCACCGAAGGAAAAGGCCTGATAGTGCAGACACAGGCCAGTAACGGCAGCTCTGCACACCTGTTAAAGGTTTATCCTGTACAGCCTTCCGGACAAAATCACAGTTTCTATGTAAAAGATGAGTCCTCTGGTGCAACGTTTCTGGCAATCACCAACGCTACCGGTTCTGAAATATCCTTACAGCAAACCGGTAACAAAACCACAAAAGATGATTGCGATGATAGTTACAAAAACAATAGGGGAGAATGCTTTTCATTGCCTGTTGGAGTGATTATTGGGATTATAGCTTCGGTAGCCACTGTTGTAGGTATTATTACCTGCGTCTTATGTTATTTCTGTTGTCGGGGAAGTGGCGGCGGCACTTTTATCCCTTCACTTGCATTCTTTGAGAGTGGAGGTGGGTAAACCTGAAGCTCCCCATAAATTCGTGGGGCATTGCTTTAACAAAGGACTGAGTGGTATACATAAACGATGCGTATCAGGGATTGATTATGACAACGTTTTACAAGGTAGTTGTATTTTTATTCTCCTCCTTCCTAACCTCGGCAGCCATGGCATTATCGCCTGATGAATTGATACCTGACAACGTGGCTCCTGTGCCAGGTGTTCCACTTGATATGTCCAATTCTGAATTCTGTCAGAAGGCACGTTACGAGCGTGACTCAGCCATCAGCACAGAGCCAGACCTTGCCAAAATGGATGCAGTCACTTCTGAAGATGCTGCACTGTGTTTCTCCCCTGATGAAAACCTGTACTTCGTTGCCAATCAGGAAGCCCAGAATATTCTTGGCCCTCATGCTCCCTGGTATCTGCAAATCGCTGCGGATTTTCGTGAGCGGGTATCAGAAGCCTGTCGTATAATGGGCTACCAGAATGATGAAATCAGCCGCGCTTACGATCACTGTATCGAAAACCGTTTTGCAGAACTGATGGGACCCTACGAAGATAAATACCGTCGTGAAGCAGGCAACTACGTTGCTAAACGCAAGCAGATTGCCGAAAGCCTGGTGGTTCGTTGCGATGCATCCCTGAGCGTCAAACGTGGCCGCCTGCCCAAAGGCCTCCGCTTTCCTCTGGCTTACTACGACAAACACACCGTCTCTCTGCCCAACTGGTTTCTCGAAGAAAAAATCGACGATCCCAAGTGGATAAAAAAAATGAGTCAGCTGAAAGCCAATGAACTGATGAGCGAAGTACTGGGTGAAGACTGCCCGGGTAACATGGTTTTCTGGGTCACTTATAACGCCCCGGACTATTAATACCAACCAACAGTATCCACCCCCACCCAGAAGTATAATCCGAGACCCTTTTTCGGTTTATCTCTATTAGTTATAACATGGCAGTCCAGCAGATAAGCACTGTCGTTCTATGTATATCTATCGCCTGGTACTGGCTCTCTTAATAGGCATCTTTTTCTTCTCAACCGCGATCATGGAGTGGTGGATAACCTATGGTGATGCCTGGTACCAGCCCTGGTTGTTGTGGCTGCTGGTAGTGTTGACAGGATTCCTGTTGCAGCCACGAGGGGATGTCGATGGGTTATGACCTGGAGCCCCTGTTGTTTGTCAGTGCGGCTTACCTGCTGCTGCTGTTTTCCATTGCCTGGATTACTGACAAAGGCTGGATACCTCAAGCCATTGTCCGACACCCCATTACTTATGTTCTGTCACTGGGCATTTATGCCAGCAGCTGGGCGTACTATGGCAGCATAGGCATAGCCAGAGACAGTGGCTACCTTTTTTTAACTCTCTATATAGGCGTCAGTGGCGCCTTTCTTCTTGCCCCTATACTGCTGACACCCATTCTGAAAATTACCCGGTCTTATCAGCTGAGTTCTCTTGCCGATCTGTTTGCATTCCGTTTTCGCAGTTCTGCCGCCGGAATTATTGCAACGCTGATTATGCTGGCCAGCATCATGCCTTTGCTGGCGCTCCAGATTCAGGCGGTATCAGACAGCATACATCTGATTAATCAGGATATTCCCAGAATCAATCTGGCGTTCCTGTTCTGTGTACTGGTCACCCTGTTTGCCATTTTATTTGGCACCCGGCATATATCCAGCCACGATCATCATCAGGGGCTGGTGATGGCGCTTGCGGTTGAGTCTGTTCTGAAGCTTGCCGTTCTGTTGACACTCGGCTTTGTTGCTTTAAACGACGTGTTTGGTGGTATTGAGGGCTTGAATCTTTGGCTGCATTCCAACAGTGACCATATGGCTACCCTTCAACAGCCGATAGAAAACGGGCCGTGGCGCAGCATGCTGCTGATGTTCTTTGCGGCTGTTATTGTTATGCCGCACATGTTCCACATCACATTCACAGAGAACCGTGACCAACACGCCCTGAATATTGCCAGCTGGGCTTTTCCGTTCTTTCTGCTGATTCTCAGCCTGATGGTTCCTATTCTTACCTGGGCTGGCGTTAAACTGGCGCTGCCTTTCAGCCCTGAGTACTATGCCCTGGGAATTGGTCAGGCTCTCAATAAACCCTGGATCACGGTGGTTTCCTTTATTGGCAGCCTGACCGCCGCCAGCGGCCTGATCATAGTAACGACACTGGCACTGTCGTCGATGATACTGAATCATCTCGTAATGCCGTTCTGGCGACCAAAAGCCAATCTGGAAGTTGATATTTACCGGGCTTTGGCCTGGCTTAAGCGACTGTTGATCAGTGCCCTGATTATGGCTTCCTATGGCTTTTATCTACTGTTCGACAGCCAGCACTCCCTGTATAACCTGGGCATGGTGGCCTTTGTCGGAGCGTTACAGCTATTACCCGGAGCCCTCTGCGTTCTCTACTGGCCCAAAGCCAACCATTACGGTTTTATTGCCGGTCTTGCTGTGGGCAGCCTGGTCTGGCTGATCACGATGTTCATCCCCCTGATCATTGATATCAGTCTCTATAACCAGTCTTTTGTCGTTTATCAAAACATGCTGTACGACAACTGGCATCAGGTAGTATTTCTTTCCCTTGCCGTTAACGCCGGGTTTATTATTCTCGTCTCTCTGTTGACCAGAATGTCTCCCGAGGAAGCCAGTGCGGCAGCAGCCTGTCAGGTTGAAAGCCCAACCCGGAACAATCACAAAATTCCAATCGCCTCATCCACCTATGAGTTCCAGAAAATGCTCAGCACCCCGCTGGGCAGCAGCACGGCAGCCAAAGAAGTTCAAAAGGCTTTGTCTGATCTCAATATGCGTGAAGATGAAACCCGCCCACACGCCCTGCGTCGTTTAAGGGAAAGGCTGGAGAAAAACCTGTCCGGCCTGTTCGGCCCCACGGTTGCCCATGGCATGGTAGAAACCTTTCTGCCCTGGGATCAGCAGAAGGACTACGTTGCCCGGGACATTCACTTTATGGAGTCCCGGCTGGAGTCTTATCACTCCAGACTCAGCGGGCTGGCTGCCGAGCTGGACAGTTTGCGCCGCTATCACCGGGACACACTGAATAAACTGCCCCTCGCACTGTTTTCCGTTGACGCGAATAAGGAGGTGATGCTGTGGAACCAGGCCATGTCAGAAATGACTGGCATTGACGCTAGCCAGGTGCTCGGGCTTAACATTCACCATCTGACCCCACCCTGGAACGAGTTGCTTTGCCAGTTCTCATCGCTGGATAACCTGCACCTGCATAATCACAAACTTGAAGTGGAAGGGACACAGCGCTATTTCAGTATTCACAAAGCCATGGTGGAAGTGCCTGCGTCGGGCACAACAGGCAATAAAGTGATGCTGCTGGAAGACCGCACGGAAAACCAGATGCTTGAAAACCAGTTGTTTCACAGCGAACGACTGGCTTCGATTGGTCAACTGGCGGCAGGTGTCGCCCATGAAATCGGTAACCCGATTACTGCCATTGACTGCCTTGCCCAGGAGTTAATAAGCCTGTCGGGTGAACCCGACACCCGGAAAGTGGCAGCTCAGATGCTGGATCAGACCCAGCGGATCACCTGTATTGTACGGACACTGGTCAGCTATGCCCATACTGGTCAGGCACGCCACAATGATAGTCAGTCAGGTGTCGTATCCCTGAAGCATTGTGCTGATGAGGCCATCAGTCTTTTGCAACTGAGCCACAAAAACAGTCAGATCCAGTTTACTAACGGTTGCCAGCCTGACCATCTGGTGACAGGAGACCAGCAGAAGCTACAGCAGGTGTTGATCAACCTGATGTCTAATGCGGTGGATGCCTCTACAGTCAATGACAAGGTGACTTTGCTGACAACAGCAGACGCCCAGACGGTTACCGTGACGATTGAAGATCAGGGACACGGGATCCCCCGCGCTATACAAAATCGCCTCTTTGAGCCTTTTTTTACCACCAAGGAGCCCGGTAAGGGAACCGGCCTTGGGTTGGCTTTGACCTGGAACATTATTGAAGAACACTTTGGTTCAATACGGGTTGAAAGTCCGGTCAACAAGGTTTTGAAGACTGGCACACGATTTATTATTTCTTTGCCCCGCTTTGATGCAAAAAGCAGTGATGCAAAAAGCAGTGAGACAAAGAGTAACCCGTCAAACCAAGATAGTTTGGAAACCGGAGAGCTGACAGCCTCTCACCCGGAATCCATGATGGAAGGGGAAGCCGTATGAGTCACGGAAACATTCTGATTGTTGAAGACGAAGAAATTATCCGGGCCTCTTTAAAAAGGCTTCTTGAACGTCATGGACACACTATCAGCGAAGCGGGTTCTGTGCATGAAGCAGAACTGTCGTATACCCTGGACAGCTTTGACCTGATTATCAGTGACCTGCGCCTTCCCGGACCTCCCGGTACGGAAATGATTCATCTTGCGGGTGATAAGCCGGTGCTGATCATGACCAGTTATGCAAGCCTCAACTCTGCTGTCAGTACCATGAAACTGGGGGCTGTTGACTACATTGCCAAGCCCTTTGACCACAGCGAAATGCTGGAGCGGGTTGCCGAGATTCTTGCACGTCACCAGAAGTCAGACAGCCCAACGGTTCCACAGGATGAAACAGAAGAGGCAGGCTTCGATGGTATGCTCGGGCAATGCGATGCCATGCGGCTTTTGTTTCGTCGCATCAAAAAAGTCGCTCCAACCACTGCAACTGTGCTGATTCAGGGTGAGTCCGGCACCGGCAAAGAACTGGTCGCTCAATCCATTCACAGACATAGCCAGCGCTCAGGCGGCCCTATGATCTCGATAAACTGCGCCGCTATTCCCGAAACCCTGATTGAATCCGAGTTGTTTGGTCATGAAAAAGGATCGTTTACCGGTGCAACCGGCGCCAGAACAGGATTAATTGAAGCCGCCTCTGGCGGCACACTGTTCCTTGATGAAATTGGTGAACTACCACTGGAGGCTCAGGCTCGTTTACTCAGGGTTCTGCAAGAAGGCGAAATTCGTCGTATAGGCTCCGTTCAGTCACAAAAAGTGGATGTACGACTCATTGCGGCAACACACCGTAACCTGAGACAACTGGCCGCCAGCAGTGAGTTTCGTCAGGACCTCTACTACCGGCTGAAAGTGGTCGAACTGCGGATCCCTGCACTGCGTGAACGTGGCAAAGATATTCTGATGCTGGCAGAAAAACTGATGAGCAGCGTCTGTAAAAAAATGGGACAGGAGCCGCACGCCTATTCTCCGGAAGCCATGGCTGCGATTTGTCAGCACCAGTGGCCAGGCAACGTCCGGGAGCTGGAACACGCCATTGAACGGGCTGTTATTCTGTGCGATGACAATATCATCACTCCGGAATACCTTGATCTTGACGTACGAATTAAAGCGTCTCTGTTTAAAGTGGATGCGCAGCTACAACACGAGGGCAATGCTCAGAACGGTTTGACCCTGGAAGACTATTTCCAGCGCTTCGTACTGGAGCATCAGGACCAGATGACAGAAACAGAGTTAGCGCAAAAGCTGGGCATCAGCCGCAAGACACTCTGGGAACGTCGGCAAAAGCTGGGTATTCCCCGGAAAAAGGCATCAGCAACCTGAGCCTGACGGTTTGTCAGTCCCGGCCTTTTTTCAGTTCTTCAATTTTAAGCTCGCTCTGAAGGGTATGTACGGATTGGGCTGCATGTATTTCGGCGGTTTGCAGCTTTCTCTCTCTGACCTGAAGGGATTTGTAATAAGCTTCTGCTTCATCCAGTTCGTGTCTGAGTTCATTGACACGCTCTGCCAACACGCCATCAGGCTCATCACTGGCTTCCAGCATTGCCATACTGCCATTCAGTCTGGACAGGTGCTTTGCCAGTTTGCCGGCATCGTGCTGAACCGAAGCAATCTCTTCACTCAGAGCCTGATGGAAAGCAATAGACTCATCCAGTTCCTTGTGTAACTGATTCAATTCATCATCTTTCATGAGGTCTGGCTATACCAGCCAATAGCCTTTGAGCTGGTATGTAATTTCCTTTTAGGTTATGGCTGAATTGTCATTATAGCTTTGTCTGAAAGCGACCCACGTTCTGATACAGTTGGTTGTTAAGGCTTGAGTCGGTTGTTGGCCATATCATCGCGAAGCTGCCTGCCAAAAGCCGCTTCGGGCGAGGCATTTCTGTTTCTTGCTGCCCGGGCTGCCATCATTCTTTCCTTTGCAGAGCCCTGCTTTATTTCTGAACTGTTTTCCGGTTTGCTGTCTGCTTTGCCTGAGTGCTGATCGGGCTTGAATGCTTTCAGTTTTGCCCCGGCTTCTGACAACTCCTGTTTTGCTTCTTTCACTGCACTTTGGGCTTCACTGAGAACGTTCGGAGCTTTTTGGCGAACATATTCGCCTGGCATTTTATTAAACCCATAATCAGCGCCTGCCTCCAGCCTGGCAAAGGCTTCAGCGTTTTTTTGCAAACTCTTCGCTGCCTTAAGCTCTGCCTTCAACTGCTGAATCTGCTGTTTATGCGCTGGTTTGCTGTCTTTATTTTCAGCTTTTTGCCTGTTGGCCCTGAACTGTTGAACATCTTGCCCCAGCTTGTCCAGCTTACTTTCCATACTGCTGGCAGAGGCTTTGGCACCCGGACCTGACATTTGCGCCTTAACGGCCTCTGCTGGCAGTTGTTCAGCCTTGCGCTCCTGAATCGGGGTCTGCTTTGGAGGAGAAGGTGAACGTGTTGCCCTGCGTATTATCGCTCCAACTCGCTGACGAATAATACTGGAGCGATTCAAACGCCCTGGATTCGATGCCTTCTCTGGAGAAATCTGACCGGTGTCCTTACGCCCGGAGTCTCCCGGAACAGGTGCGACAGCACCCTGAAAGTTATTGATTGTTGCCATAGTCCCTGCTGCTCCCCAAAAAAACAAGAAGCCTCAACAAAGAGGCTCTCCCGTAAATCTAGCAGCATGACAATTCGTTTAGTGGCGCATCCGGGAATGATACCTCTTCACCCATTCCAGAATTTTTTCCGGGGCATGAGCCCGCTTCCACTCACCCGCCGCGTACTTGTTGGATTCACTCAGGGTTGGGTAGATATGAATGGTTCCCAGAATCTTGTTCATGCCAAGACCGTGTTTCATGGCAGTGATGTATTCTGTAATCAGCTCGCCCGCATGATAGCCAACAATAGTGACACCCAGAATCTTATCCTTTCCGGGGCGGGTCAGTACTTTGACAAAACCTCTGGCCTCTTCGTCAGCTATGGCTCGATCCAGATCGTCAATGCCATACTTTGTGACCTCGTACTCAATACCCTGCGCCTGTGCTTCTGTCTCATTCAGCCCGACCCTGGCGACCTCCGGGTCGGTAAAAGTACACCAGGGAATCACCGAGTAATCCACCCTGAACTTTTTAAACCGGCCAAACAGGGCGTTTACAGCGGCATACCA
This sequence comes from Endozoicomonas euniceicola, assembly GCF_025562755.1. Taxonomy (GTDB): domain Bacteria; phylum Pseudomonadota; class Gammaproteobacteria; order Pseudomonadales; family Endozoicomonadaceae; genus Endozoicomonas_A; species Endozoicomonas_A euniceicola. The sequence goes on along the minus strand of NZ_CP103300.1, from coordinate 3,172,506 downwards.
GGCCTGATGTGCCGCTACATGGGTAAACTGATAAGGTCCGGCCACATCACCACAGGCATAAATGTTTGGAAAACGGGTCTGCATATAATCATTAACCTGCACGGTTCCCCGCTCCGTGAGCTCTATCCCGAGGGTTTCCAACCCCATATCGCTGGTATTGGCCTGTCGACCTGTGGCAAACAAAACGGCATCAAATTCAATTTCAACCTTTTCCCCTTTCACGCCAGCTTCCAGCCACTGCCGGTCATCCTCAACATGGAAAGAGCGGGCTTCATGCTTCAGCCTCAGATCAACACCATCATTAATAAACTGTGCCTGTACCTGCTCTGACACATCCTGATCTTCCCGATGAAGAAGACGGGTGCCGTGATCCAGCTGAATCACGCGCACGCCCAGGCGGACAAATGCCTGGGCCAGTTCGCAACCAATGGGGCCGCCGCCAATCACCAAAAGGGTGCCGGGTTTTTCACGAATCTCCCAGATGGTGTCCGAGGTGTACCATTGCACCCGGTCCAGTCCCGGTAAGGGTGGCACATAAGGACGTCCGCCACTGGCAATAATCAGGTTGCGACTGGTGATACGCCTGCCATCCACTTCCACCTCCCAGGGTGACAGCACTTTGGCAGAACCGGTAACGCAATCCACCCCCAGACCGGTATATCGTTCAACAGAGTCGTGGGGCTCAACGGTTTGAACCACCCTCTGAACTCTTTCCATAACGGCTCTGAAGTTCACATCGGCTTTAACGTTTTCAAGCCCGAACTCCCCGGCCCGCCCCATATAATGGGCCATTTTGGCAGACCGAAGCAGAGCCTTGCTGGGAACACAGCCGGTGTTGAGGCAGTCTCCGCCCATTTTGTGCTTTTCAATCAGGGATACCTTCGCCTTAACGGCGGCGGCAATATAACTGCTGACCAGCCCGGCAGAGCCTGCCCCAATCACGGTCAGGTTGTTATCAAACTGAACCGGTTTGCGGAAGGATTTATAAATCCGTCGTCTGCGCAGCAGCTCCATTGCGCTTCGTGCCAGCCAGGGGAACAAAGCCAGCAGGACAAAGGAGCCCACCAGCCCTGGTGTCAGAATCCCCGCCACCGACAGCTCTTTCACCTGCCCCAGCTGAGCCCCGGCATTCACGTACACAACCGTTCCCGGCAACATGCCCAGCTGGCTTACCCAGTAAAATGTCCAGACCCTGATGGGCGTCAGCCCCATCACCAGGTTGATCACAAAGAACGGTATCGCAGGAATCAGACGCAGGGTAGCAAGATAGAAGGGACCATCTTTTCTAATGCCTTTATTAATAGTTTCCATGTAATCGGTGAAGTTCTTCTGCACCCAGTCCCTGAGCAGAGTACGGGAGAAAAGAAAGGCAAGGGTAGCGCCGATGGTGCTGGCAAAAGAAATAATCAATAAACCGGTGCCAAGGCCAAAAATAGCCCCGCCAATCAGGGTCAGAATGGCAGCCCCCGGAAGCGAAAGCCCTGTCATTGCCACATATATAAGAAAAAAAACGCCCGCTGTCAGCAATGGATTCTCAGAGTAAAGTGACTGGAAGAAGTCTCTCGTCAGGTACTGCTGAGCATCCAGCGAATAAAAAGCACCAATAGCTGTAATCAGCACCAGCAGCAACAGAATTTTTGTTTTTTTCATCGTGATAAACTCGTTTGTTTGCAGGCGATACAAGACTTGTTAAGTATTTCCCGTATAATCTCATCAAGCGTTCAGGTAGACAAACAGACAGCCCTGAGCGGATAGAACAAACAGGTAAGCAGTTCCATGATTCAACGCCCATTCCCCGGTAGCCGCCCAAGACGCATGCGTTTCAACACGTTCTCACGCCAACTGATGCAGGAAAACTCTTTATCGGCCAGAGACCTGATTTACCCTGTTTTCGTCAAGGAAGGCGTGAATGACCGGGAAGCTGTGCCCTCCATGCCGGGCGTGGAACGTGTCACCATCGACCAGTTGCTGCGAGAGGCTGATGAGCTGGTCAGCCTCGGGATACCTGCCATTGCCCTGTTTCCGGTGATCGGGCAGGATCAGAAATCCGATGACGCCGCAGAAGCCTATAATCCGGAAGGACTGATTCAGCGCACCGTTCGCGCTATCAAGCAACACTACCCGGAGCTGGGGGTCATCACCGATGTGGCGCTGGACCCGTTCACCAGTCATGGCCTGGATGGATTAGTGGATGAAACCGGCTATGTTATCAATGATCCCACTGTCGAGGTGCTGGTCAAACAGGCGCTATCCCACGCAGAAGCGGGTGCCGATATCGTTGCCCCCTCGGATATGATGGACGGGCGAATCGGTGCTACCCGGCAGGCTCTGGAACAGGCAGGCTTTATCAACACCTCCATTCTGGCCTACTCTGCCAAATACGCTTCCGCCTACTACGGCCCCTTCAGGGATGCGGTAGGTTCCGCCGCCAACCTTGGCAAAGGCAATAAATACACTTTTCAGATGGATGTCGCCAATTCCGATGAGGCTCTGCACGAAGTCGCCGCTGACCTGGCAGAAGGGGCGGACATGGTGATGGTGAAACCCGGCATGCCGTATCTGGACGTTTTACGCCGGGTAAAAGAAACGTTCAAAGTGCCCACCTTTGCCTATCAGGTCAGTGGTGAGTATGCCATGCACAAGGCCGCAGCGGAAAACGGCTGGCTGGACGATGAAAAAGTTATGATGGAGTCGTTGCTGTGCTTTAAACGTGCCGGCGCTGATGCCATTCTGACCTATTTCGCCAAAGAGGCGGCAAAATGCCTGAAAGGCTGAATCCAGCTGCATTGCTAGTCTGAACAATGGATATGAGGCTGTAATAACCATAACAATCATTTTTTTGTAACAGTTTTCTGATAGCTTGGGGCAGTTTGCCCCAGCGCTTTCAGAACGCAGTAAGAGTTTTTATGGACAATACCCAACAATCTTCTTCACGATCTGCCACACCCGCCGACGATTCAGCGACAGGTGGTTCATCGCCTTCTACACAGGAAGCCGTAAAAGCACCTCCCCGGATCACCGACCTGAGCAAGCCGGAGTACTACATCAACCGGGAACTGAGTCATTTGCAATTCAACACCAGGGTGCTGGAGCAGGCACTTAACGAAGAACACCCCCTGCTTGAGCGCCTGCGCTTTCTGTTGATCTACAGCTCCAACATTGATGAGTTCTTTGAAATTCGTGTCGCCGGGTTGATGCAGCAGATCGGTTACGGTCGTGAACTGGTGGGTCTGGACGGTATGGGACCTCGGGCAGTGCTGAAAGAAATCAACGCTCATGCGAAAGAACAGGTCACCCGTCAGTATCAAATTCTGAATGAAACCCTGCTGCCAGCACTGAAAGAAGAAAACATACACTTCATCAAACGTTCAGAGCTGAATGAGAAACAGAGAATCTGGGTTAAACGTTTTTTCTACAACGAAGTGATGCCGATTATCAGCCCCATCGGTCTGGACCCGGCGCACCCGTTTCCACGTCTGGCGAATAAACTGCTGTGCTTTATTGTTTCGCTGGAAGGCAAAGACGCCTTTGGCCGTGATACCGGCATGGCTGTTATTCCGGCACCTCGCTCATTGCCAAGAGTCATCAGGCTCCCTGATGATATATGCGACAATGACGGCACAAATTACGTATTCTTGTCGTCTATCATTCATCGTCACATGGAAGACCTGTTCCCGGGCATGAAGGTCAAGGGCTGCTACCAGTTCCGCCTGACCCGCAACAGCGACCTTGACCTGGAAGATGAAGTTGAAGACCTTGCCAAGGCGCTTCAGGGTGAACTGCTTTCCCGTCGTTATGGCGAGGCGGTGCGTCTGGAAGTGGTGGACAACTGCCCACAGCCTCTGGTGGACTTTCTGTTAAAAGAGTTTGGCCTGACGGAAGAAGAAGTTTACCGGGTCAATGGCCCGGTGAACCTGACCCGCCTGATGTCAGTCTGTAACAATGGGGCCGATGAACACCTGACATTCACGCCTTTCACACCAGAATACCCAAAGGTTCTGCAGCCTCGCCCGAACAGCACCGAAAACGTGCTGGATTATGTCAAGAAAGCCGATATTCTGCTGCACCACCCCTACGAGTCCTTCACGCCGGTCATTGATATGCTGCGTCAGGCAGCGAAAGACCCGAATGTGCTGGCGATTCGTCAAACGCTGTACCGAACCGGGGCTCACTCTGAAATGGCAGACGCACTGGTAGAAGCCGCCCGACACGGCAAAGAAGTGACGGTGGTGGTAGAAATCCGGGCAAGGTTTGATGAGGAGGAAAACCTTGCGCTGGCCTTACGACTGCAGGAAGCAGGGGCCGTTGTCGTCTATGGGGTAGTGGGCTACAAGACACATGCCAAAATGATGCTGATTGTACGGCGGGAAGGTCGCAGTATTCAGCGTTACGCCCACCTGGGTACCGGTAACTACCATGCTGGCAATGCCCGTCTGTACACCGATTACAGCCTGCTGACCTGTGACAAGGACATCACCAACGACGTGCGCAAAATCTTCCAGCAACTGACCGGCATGGGCAAAGCCTTCAAGGTGAGAAAGCTTCTGCACGCCCCCTTTACCCTGAAGAAAGGTCTGATTGACCGCATCAACCATGAAGCCGCCAATGCCAAAGAGGGCAAAAGCGCCCGTATCATTATCAAGATCAACGCCCTGACTGAAAAGCAGATGATTCGTGCGCTGTATAAGGCTTCTCAGGCAGGCGTAAAAATTGACCTGATTGTACGGGGTATCTGTTGCCTGAGGCCCGGTATTGAAGGCTTGTCGGAAAACATTCAGGTGCGTTCCATTGTTGGCCGCTTTCTGGAGCATTCCCGGGTTTTCTACTTTGAAAACGACGGTGAAAGCCAGGTTTACTGCTCCAGCGCCGACGGGATGAGCAGAAACCTGAATAACCGGATTGAAACCTGTTTCCCGGTTGAAGAACCCAAAATGGCTAACCGCATCAGGAAAGAGCTGGAACTGTTTCTGAGTGACAACGTACGCAGCTGGACACTGCAAAGCGATGGTTCTTATGTGCAGAACAAACCAACACGCGGGCAGCGCCGTCGAAATGTTCAGCGCAAGCTGCTGGAGAGTTTGACTAACTACGTATCCGGAGTTTCTCGTAGTCCGTAGCCCGTAGTATTCGTTACGGGCCTGGGGGCTGGTGTTTATAGCTTTCTATGTTCCAGGCAGGGCATTTTTGTACGAATTTCCTGTAGCAGTTTCATGTCCAGATCGGCTACCAGGACAACCGGGTCTTTTTCTGCCTTTGCCAACACCTCTCCCCAGGGGGAAATAATCATGCTATGCCCCCAGGTCTGTCGTTTATTGAGATGCACTCCACCCTGATTGGCTGCCAGTACATAACACTGATTTTCAATAGCTCTGGCTCTTAGCAACACTTCCCAATGGCTTTGCCCGGTGGCGTGGGTAAAGGCGGAAGGTACGGTAAGAATATTGGCACCGGCAGACACCAGTTTCCGAAACAGCTCCGGGAATCTCAGGTCATAGCAGATGCTTAAACCGACTTGCGCTTCACCTATATCAACGACGAATGGCTGGTCTCCCGCCGAATAATCACTGGACTCCCGATATAAACGCTGCGGGTCTGCCACGCTGGCATCAAACAGGTGAATTTTGTCATAACGACTTTCCAGTAAACCCAGAGGATTAAACACAAAACAGGACGCCCTGCAGTTTTGTCCGGCATTGGCCTGAAAAGGAATGGAGCCGCCTATCAGCCAGGCTTTGTGTCGACGGGCAGTGTCTGCCATCCACTGCCTGACTTCTGTCGTGTTTTTCCCAAAGGCAGAAATATCACCACCAAACCGGGCAAAACACTCAGGCAACAGAATTAAATCAACCGCTTCGTTTATTATGGGGGCAAGCTGAGCATCAATATGGGCAAGATTGTCCCGGATATTATTGCTGGAGCATAATTGCACGACAGCGGCTTTAAGCATGGACAAAACCTCTTCAAAACTTTTCTTCTTTTATTGACACTGCCACACTTAACTCCATTAATAAATCAAAGGCTATGTCTTTATGTGCCTGATTATTTTTTCCTGGCAGCCCGATGCCCAAAACCCACTGGTTTTAGTGGCTAACCGGGACGAGTTTTACGACCGCCCGACAGCACCGGTTCAGTTCTGGGAAGATTATCCTGAAATTTTCGGAGGCCGGGACAAAAAGGCATGGGGCAGCTGGCTGGCACTGAGCCGGTCCGGTCGTTTTGCAGCAGTCACCAATTACCGCCAGTGGCCAGCACCTGAAGGAGAGATTTCAAGGGGGCAGCTGGTTAAAGACTGTTTGAACAGCTCCCTCTCAACTCATGCATTCATAAAAAACGTTCAGAAAAATGCCCACCGTTACAGTGGCTTCAACTTTCTGGCTGGCAGCATTAATGAACTTTATTACTATTCCAATATTGAAGGCGTGGCGAAGAAACTGGAACCCGGTGTCTACGGCCTGTGCAACAAGCTTCTGAACTCCCCCTGGCCAAAACTGGAAAAAACCAGGGATGCAGTAGCTAAAGCACTAAACAACGACAACTTCGCTGAGCCAGAAACTCTGCTGCATATCATGCAGGATACGACAAGATTCCCCGATCACCTGTTGCCAGACACTGGCATAGGCAGAGAAAGAGAGCGATTGCTTTCCAGTGCGTTTATCAACAGCCCGGACTATGGAACACGAAACACAAGCGTACTGATGTTCAATCGTAATAAGGCCGCCAGCTGGCATGAACAGACTTACGGTACAGAGGGTTGTCATTTAGAATGGAAGCATTTTTTTATTGATTTTGAATAACCTTCAGGTCAGTTGGTTAATGGTACCTGTTCAGTCCCTTGAAGTGCGCGCAGACTTCAATGTCGAAATGACCCGCTTCATCCCCGAAAGCATAAAACAAAGAACACTCGACAATCCCGAATACTGGGCTTATGTGCAGGCAGAAAGAAATCCAGACAACGGCCAGTCCATCATTCTGCTCTCGGGTCATGGGAATCTCCTGAAAATTGGAGGCTTCAGTCTTCAGAGAAATAGCTGGCTTTTGAAAGCAAGGTTGGGTGACTGCTTTGCATCGGGAAAGTTTCTTCTGCTTACGCTTCAGGTTGCGCTGTGCATTTTTTATGAATCGGGGATTGCCAGTTTTAACGCCATTGCTGGTAATGACAATATCCGTTAAGCCAACATCAACACCCGTCACATGATTTTCGTGAATGTCTGTAACTGGTTTTACTTCAGCCTTGCCATCTTCAGCCAGAACTGACGCATAATACTTGCCCGTTGGTGTCATGGTTAACGTGATGGACTTGATGTTGTCAGTTATTTCCCTGTGAACCCTTGCTTTGATGGGTTTGCACTTGGGTATCTTTATCCAGTTTCCACCTGTGGAAACAGAGGTGCAGTGATAGCTACTCTGTTTGCCGTGTTTCGACTTGAAGCGAGGGAAGCGGGCTTCAAGCTTTGGATTAAAGAAGTTCTGGAAAGCCTTGTCCAAATTGATGACAGACTGCTGCAAGGCCATGGAGTCAGCCTCTTTCAGCCATGAGTATTTTCGGCTTTTTTTGGCTTTCGACAGTAATGGCTTCAGGTCTTTCTTTGGTGAAAGATTTTGCTCTCGTATCTTGTAATAGTGAGTCTTGATTGCCAGGGCTTTGTTCCAGACCATACGCACAGCACCAAACTGGCGGTTTAAAAATTCCGCCTGGTCTGGTGTTGGATAAATGCGTATCTTGGTGGCTTTAAGCATTGGTGTATATCTGTTATACATCGATATTTAAGCAGTAATCAGCACGATGGCAGGTTGGTGTATTTTGTCAATACGAAAAGGTAGGCATTGTGCTTTTGAGCTTCATGCTCATCTGGTTTTTTCCACCAAATACAGGGGCAAGGTGTTTAACGACAAACATCTTGAAACACTGGAAGGCATATTCCGGCATGTGTGTAACGAGTTTGAGGTAGAGTTGGTCGAGTTCAATGGGGAAATGGATCACATTCACATACTTGTTCACTATCCGCCAAAGGTGCAACTATCAAAGCTGGTGAACAGTCTCAAAGGGGTTAGCAGTCGAAAAATGAAGCTCTATCATCCTGAACTGGTAAAGCCTGCGTATTTGAAAAACGCTTTGTGGGCAAGGTCATACTTTGCCGGAAGTTGCGGGGGTGCAAGCATTGATGTGCTTAAAACCTACATTGAAAATCAAGCCAGACCTGATTAGGAGCCCTTGCGGACTCCCGCCTTACATCCCCTGCCTAGAAGTCAGGGGGCTCACGGCGAAAATGCTGATCTTTCCCTTATGGTCAGCGATGATGACGGTTTATACCTGCGGTTGTGGGGAACAGAATTTTGTACTGAGTTACCATTTCTGACTGCACTATTTGATCTGTACTACGATATAGATCTACGATTAATAACATTATATGTGATAATTTGTAGATCATAATGACCAAGAAAGACAAACTGCTCATGGTTCTATCAGAAGCTGTTAAAGCCGGAGGGGGCATTCACACGGCAGCAGAGATAGCCTACATGATTGGCGAGAAGCACTCTGCCACATTCACTAAATTTCTTGCGGTTTACGCAAAGAAGGGCTTGATACGCAGAGTGGCAACAGGCCTGTTTGAAAGCACGCTTACGCCACCAGACCCAACAACCGCAATCTACAAAATAGCGAAAAAGCTTCGCAGTGATGTCATCAGCTACATAAGCCTTGAAAGCCAACTAAGCTACACGGGCGATATCTCTCAAATACCGATGGGCAGGCTAACCATCATAACTAAAGGTCGGAACGGAACCTTCTCAACACCCTACGGGGTTATTGAGTTTACGCATACAAAAAAAGCCATCGACCGAATTGCACCAAACCTGTATTTTGACGAAACCGCAGGCATATACAGAGCAAAAACCTCGCAAGCTATTGCTGATCTTAAAGATTGCAAAAGAAATAGACATATGCTGGACCATTAAAATGTTAAAAGAACAAATACGAAACATAGTGGCATCAAACCCGGAATACGCTGCCATCACACCCGTCATAGAGAAAGAAATTCTTCATCACGATGTTATACATGTACTGATCAGAGAGGGCGTCATGCAGCCACTCACATTTATAGGCGGAACGTCTCTGAGGATGTGTTATAACAGCTCCCGCCTGTCGGAAGATCTGGATTTCAACGGAGGGCATGGCTTCAAGCCATCTGACTTTGATGGTTTAGAAGTTGAGATTGAAAAGTACATTCAGAATAAATATGAGACAAAGGTATGGGTCAGTAAGCCTGATGAAAACAGGCAAGGCAACACGTCCTCCTGGAAAATCAGCATAGAGAAAGAAGCCTGCCGTCCAGACCTGCCAAGGCAAAAGATGCATATAGATATCTGCGCCATCCCATCAATTGATACCCGGAAAAAACCTCTGACCAACCACTACAATATTGTCGTGCCAACCGAGGGACTGCTGGTACCTGTTCAGTCCCTTGAGGAAACACTGGCGGACAAGTTTATCGCTCTGGCGTACCGCTCCAGACGAATAAAGCCAAGGGATGTATGGGATATCGTCTGGATAAGGCAGAAAGGTATTGATCTGTCTACGAGTCTGATCGAAAAAAAGCTGGAAGCGAGAAACAAAACCAAAGCAGAGTTTACGGAAGCACTCCATACCCAGATAACCAAACTACTCAAAGACAATGAGGTGCGCACAGACTTCAATGCCGAAATGACCCGCTTCATCCCCGAAAGCATAAAACAAAGAACGCTCGACAATCCCGAATACTGGGCTTATGTGCAGGCAGAAATCCAGATAATGGCCACTCCGCTTCTCAAAGCAAGCCAACCCCGGAACCCATTTGACATGAGCCTGTAAGGCAGCAAATGGCAATACCCCCCTTTCCGCCTTTCCGCAGGTTTTCTTCGCCTTACCCCAATATCTGTAATAATTCATGATGTTTTCCATTACCTGTTTTTCCGTTTTATAAGAGGCTTCAGGATGCGGATAAAAATAGTGAATTTCAGCAGCCTCCTTCTTGGCATGCTGAGGGCCTTGGTCTTGTGAACATCGGTAATTGGCACTTCAAAAATATTCTGGTTGATCACCATGAAGTCAGCGTATTTGTCCTGGGTGATGGAGCCAGTTTCGTGGGATCGGTTCATCCCCACGGTCGTGGGGAACAGTTCAAGCTCAGCAAGGGTAGTGTCACTGAATGCGGTTCATCCCCATGGTCGTGGGGAACAGGGTGGGTCAGTCTACCATTAACGCCCAGACCGCGGTTCATCCCCACGGTCGTGGGGAACAGTTTCAACAGCCAAACCAAGAACGGTTGCAGTTATGGTTCATCCCCACGGTCGTGGGGAACAGGCAAAGCCGATTAACCTTCCCTTTTCCCTGACCGGTTCATCCCCACGGTCGTGGGGAACAGGCTGCCCCGCAAAAACGGCAAATCCTTTTTCGCGGTTCATCCCCACGGTCGTGGGGAACAGAAGAAGGGCCGGATGCACGGCCAGACTGCATCCGGTTCATCCCCACGGTCGTGGGGAACAGTCGGACAACCTATTACAGCATCAATGAGCCTGCGGTTCATCCCCACGGTCGTGGGGAACAGGCATACCACATTCACTGGAGTAAATGGAGCGTACGGTTCATCCCCACGGTCGTGGGGAACAGATAATGACGGCAGTCGGGAAACGGGAATTGGCCGGTTCATCCCCACGGTCGTGGGGAACAGGTAGCATGAAGCAGTCATATCTGAAGAACTTCCGGTTCATCCCCACGGTCGTGGGGAACAGGTCAACCGGTCTGGAGATTGCAATTTTCAGAACGGTTCATCCCCACGGTCGTGGGGAACAGCCAAAGACGACATCCTGAAGGCATTGCGTCAGCGGTTCATCCCCACGGTCGTGGGGAACAGATTACCCGGTCGCTGTTGGGGCTGTTGCGGTGCGGTTCATCCCCACGGTCGTGGGGAACAGTCATGCCTGCACCTCCGGCTTATCGTTCATGCCGGTTCATCCCCACGGTCGTGGGGAACAGGCTTGGAAAACTTCTCACTGATAAGACAGCCATCGGTTCATCCCCACGGTCGTGGGGAACAGCAGGGTAATACCTATTTGACAAAAACCAGTACCGGTTCATCCCCACGGTCGTGGGGAACAGCCATTTTGTTGAAAAGGGAGCTGGTGATACAGCGGTTCATCCCCACGGTCGTGGGGAACAGGACTTCGCCCGATCCGCCTCACTGGTACAGTGCGGTTCATCCCCACGGTCGTGGGGAACAGATCAGGGTGTCAAGGTTCGCCTTAATGACAGACGGTTCATCCCCACGGTCGTGGGGAACAGAGGTTGGCGATATTTGCCAGTCCGCCATAAGCCGGTTCATCCCCACGGTCGTGGGGAACAGTATCAAAAACCGTTTTCTCTGGAACAAAAAACCGGTTCATCCCCACGGTCGTGGGGAACAGAGCCTCCGCCGATGGCTGGCGGTTCCTTTAGTGCGGTTCATCCCCACGGTCGTGGGGAACAGTATCTGGTAGCTGTTAAAAACTAAATTTTGTGCGGTTCATCCCCACGGTCGTGGGGAACAGTGATGAACGGCCTAAATGCCCTGAACAAAGAACGGTTCATCCCCACGGTCGTGGGGAACAGGTAATCATAATCACAGCCATCTGGCTAATTACCGGTTCATCCCCACGGTCGTGGGGAACAGAAAAACAGCCGATTCTATCGCAGAGACTCAGACGGTTCATCCCCACGGTCGTGGGGAACAGTCCAGCTTGGTTTATTATTGTGCTTCACCACCCGGTTCATCCCCACGGTCGTGGGGAACAGTTTGTCGTCGTCAGGCACCCTGTCAGTGTAAAGCGGTTCATCCCCACGGTCGTGGGGAACAGGCTTCCATTGGATAGGCCAGAAACCCTTTAGGCGGTTCATCCCCACGGTCGTGGGGAACAGAGCTCACCCATAAATGGCGTGATCTCTGCCAGCGGTTCATCCCCACGGTCGTGGGGAACAGTTATTGGTTTTAATTTCAATAGCTGGATATAGCGGTTCATCCCCACGGTCGTGGGGAACAGTTGCTGTCACGCAGAATAGTCAGGGAGTACTGCGGTTCATCCCCACGGTCGTGGGGAACAGTCCAGACAGGAACCATCCAGCGGCACCTGCACCGGTTCATCCCCACGGTCGTGGGGAACAGCGCTGGCTGACTGCTTACAGTATCGACCCACGCGGTTCATCCCCACGGTCGTGGGGAGCAGCCGTACCATTTTCGACGGTCTTCTCTGGTCTCCGGTTCATCCCCACGGTCGTGGGGAACAGTGGCTGTTTAGTCGGACGTTTAATTGATCGGACGGTTCATCCCCACGGTCGTGGGGAACAGTATGGTTGTCAGTCCGCAGTCTATTATACAGTCCGGTTCATCCCCACGGTCGTGGGGAACAGTCTCAGTACTGCACCGCTACGACGTCCCGCCACGGTTCATCCCCACGGTCGTGGGGAACAGGATTATGACCAGGTGAAAAGGTTTTTTGATATCGGTTCATCCCCACGGTCGTGGGGAACAGTTATGCAGGTATTAAAAGCAGGTCGTGGTTTATCGGTTCATCCCCACGGTCGTGGGGAACAGAAACATAGGCGGCCTGTCTGTTACTTCTTCGCCGGTTCATCCCCACGGTCGTGGGGAACAGCTTTTGTCGCAAGGTTGCGACGAAAGGGCGCCCGGTTCATCCCCACGGTCGTGGGGAACAGAAAAACTAGGCAAAGCTATCAAAGCTAGATTCCGGTTCATCCCCACGGTCGTGGGGAACAGCCATTGATTGAATTTTTAGACGAAACCTTCCCCGGTTCATCCCCACGGTCGTGGGGAACAGGCGTTATATACGCGCCAGTTCTTACCATGCAGCGGTTCATCCCCACGGTCGTGGGGAACAGAAACAAAGAAGAACCGAATTATTTGCATTGACCGGTTCATCCCCACGGTCGTGGGGAACAGTAGCGAAGAACATATTAATGAAGGAATTAGCCCGGTTCATCCCCACGGTCGTGGGGAACAGTAAAGCAGCAGCAAGATCAATGTGGGAAAACACGGTTCATCCCCACGGTCGTGGGGAACAGTTGCTAACCTGACGGTCCACGGTGTAGACCTGCGGTTCATCCCCACGGTCGTGGGGAACAGCTGTTGGCGGCTCGAAAAAATTAATATGGTCTCGGTTCATCCCCACGGTCGTGGGGAACAGCACTGGACGGGCTGGTCAGTACTGGTTATGGCCGGTTCATCCCCACGGTCGTGGGGAACAGATATACCTCGTCTACCAGACTGCTTACATATTCGGTTCATCCCCACGGTCGTGGGGAACAGCGTCTTTTTAACCCAGTCTGCTAATTTCATACCGGTTCATCCCCACGGTCGTGGGGAACAGAATCACCTGCTGACAAAGCATTAGCCAAAGTCCGGTTCATCCCCACGGTCGTGGGGAACAGACTAAAAAAATACACTTACACATCAACAAGTTGCAAGCGTCATAGATTCTACCAAAAAATCAGTAGCAAAATACAGCTTGTTAAAGAACGCTTCAACTCAGCTTTCTGGCTGAAATAACACCAGTCGCAAACCATCCTCATCAATGGGTATGCGCCGGTTCTCACCGTAAGTCTGGAAGTCGAAACCCGACTCAGTATTGGTTGCCCAGGCTATGGCAACATTGCCATCTTCCGCCAAAGCAGTCACCTGTTCCCAGATCATTTCCCTGATGCGCCGGGAGACACTGCCAACGTAGACACCTGCCCTGATTTCCAGCAACCAGATCGCCAACCTTCCCCTTAACCGGGGCGGTACATTTTCTGTGACAACCACTAACATTCCCATAACTAGCGGCTCCTGTGTCCCATGTCTCCCTCAGAAACCGGCTCAGGGATGGCGGGTGGCTGAGCATCCTCTGGTGGGGGTGGCGGTTCAATGTCACCTGCCGCAAGAATGTCTTCAATCGTCGGAATGATCTTCTTTAACAACCGTGTCTGCCGGAAGCTGTCGCGGCAGGCAATCCTGACATCCCGATCCGGTTTGGTGGAGCCTTTAGCGGCTATCTGAAATGCGACAGGAACGACTGTTTCAAACTTAAACAGATCGGCAATATCGTAAACAAAAGCTAATGGCTTACCAGAGTGAATAAACCCTATGGCTGGCGCATAACCTGCGGCCAGTACCGCCGCTTCAGTGACACCGTACAGGCAGGAAGTCGCTGCGCTCAGGCATTTATTGATTAAATCTCCAGCTTCCCAGTCTTTTGGATCGTACTTGCGACCTTTCCATTCAACACCGTATTGTTTCGCCATCAGTTGATAGGTTTTACGAACCCTTGCCCCTTCGATCCCCCGCAGCTGATCCACTGAACGTCTTGCGGGCGCAGGCTCGCCGAAACGGAATTCGAACATTTTACGAACCACTTTGAGGCGAAGCTCCTCATCCAGAGCCAGCTTTGCCTGATAAAGCAGTTTGTCCGATCTCGCTCCACCAGGCTGACCCACGGAATAAAGCCGGACGCCGAACTCCCCCACCCAGATCAGTAAAGTCCCTGATGTAGCAGCCAGCTTAACCGCAGCGTGGGAGACTCTGGTACCCGGCTCAAGCATGATGCAGACCACCGAACCCACAGGGATATGCTTGCGGTCGCCCTTTACATCGTCGATCACCACAAAAGCACCATCCCTGACATCAATGCGCCCCTTGCCCACAAAAGTCATGGATACACGATCTTTTATGGGAATGGGCTTTATTGGAATAAACGACACTGCTACTCCCTGTTTTTAAATTCGCCTGACCATTAATAAACCACAGCCAAATGCCTTGGAGGGGCCGACACCTTTGTTAAGCAGTTCACTGAAAACTTCCGGCCCTGTGACGGTCAGAACCCCCTCATAATCCATACTGCTAAAACCTGCGCGTCGCCCTTTTTCCGGTAAGGCATGCCAGCGATAACCGGTCGCCTGAACGGTTTCAATATGGAAACCGTTCACTGCGCCACGCTTTACCAACCATTGTTGGGCCGCTTCGTCCATGGTCGCATCCAGCTGTTTTTTCAGTTCAGCGGCACCCCGCTGAAATGCGTAGTCCGGATGCTGCAAAAGGCTTTTTCGCAAAGACTCTTTTTTCCCGGACAGGGGCAACTGCCGGTCACGACAGGCATTGGTTAACCATTGCAGCTGGGCGTCCATCACCACATCGTGCCGGGATGACTGCTTTTTACCTTCCTGTCGTCGTGCAATAGTGGGGTTGGCCCTTAACCGAAAGCTGAGTCTGTCTCCGGATTTCAAAGAAGGCTGGAAAGGTTTAGACGCCACATCAAACAGGGGGTTTTCCTGAACAGGCTCCTGTTTGGAAAGCACATAGAACAAAGGCCGGTTATTGGGCACCTCCAGTTGCTCTCTGGCCATTTCTTCACGATACAAAAAGCGCTCGCCGTCAGGAAAAAGATCCCACAACAGACGGTGCATACCGTAACTTCGGTCTTTTAAAATCAGCCCCAGTTGTGAGTAATTCGCTATGGCAGCGGTTAGCTGAATACGCGACAGGTACATTATTTTTCTCCCCTGCTGACAGTCCATTGATTTTCCAGACGGGGCTGAAACTGCCAGCGTTTTCTGGACAGCGGCAGGTCGTGCCGGGTTAGCACCTGCACCTGTGACGTATGAAATTCGTCGTCGTTATAAGAAAAACTCTCTGTCGAGCCTTCCCAGAAGTAACGGCATACTTTGTCATCAGGCAGGTAACGATCATCCTGAAACCATTCAGGCTGATTGATTAATAAAGCGCCGGGTTCAAACTGATCTAAAGCCGTACGAAAGTTCTCGGCCTCAATAATTCGGGCATTGAGAGGAGCTGCCAGAGGGCAGGATTTTCGTCCCAGGTAGAGGTGGTATTTCGGTGTCTGTAGTGCCTGCAATAAGACATCAAGATTCCACCAGGCATTCTCGGTGTGCGTTACCGCGACAATGGCCTGCGAATCTGTCCGATACTCCCTGCTCGATAGCACAGTACCTAATCGCTCCCGCCCAGTAACCAGCTCATCACGACGGGTTCGGTACTGGAACTTGCCGACAGAGTCCGGTGCCTGGGCGGTATGGTAGTCTTTCAGCAACTGCCCACCTCTTAACAGTTTGACAGCAAAACTGTAATCATTGGCGAGGGACTGCTGGGCATCGTCATCTGCCCGGTCAATACCCAGCGCTGCGCCCAATAAACCTGACAAGGCTGATTTCGCCGGATAAACCGCCGTATGGCGGGACTCACCTACGGCAATTTCGCCCCAGCTGGCCATTGGCCCGTATAAACGGAAGACCAGATAGTTCATACGTCTTCCTCTTATTGGCTGACAAAGGCCATCAGTTCCGCAAACGACCCTTTGCCCGTCAGGGCATTCAGGCTGTAGTGGTCATCAGAGCAGGCACCATACACCAAGTCGAAATTGTCACGTTGCTTCTCAAGCACTGCAACCGCTTCTGAGCCATAGTCGTTTAAACCATAGTCGTCTGCTGACCGGCCAACCGGCTTGAGGAAAGAGACCGACAGTGAACGGGGTTGCTGGTCGCCTTTTTCTGCCAGCACGTAAGAAGCATAGGCGCGACTGCCAAAGCTGTTCTGTTTACCCTGAGGGGCGACCTTGATGGCGGCTTCGGTCAAAGCGGCAATGGCTTTGTTGGCCAGCTCGGTGTTGCCGTTAAGGTTTTCGACCAGCAATTCCCGGTTAATGCAGATGTAGGAATAGAACAGCCCGGCGGCAAAGCCGGTATCACCAATGTGTGCAGCACCGGCATCTTCACTACCGTCATTCAGATCGTCAACGGCAGTAAAGTAGTCATCTTCAATAGCCACCGTATGAACAGACAAAGCATGGGCGACCTGACAGGCAGCCTCTATATTGAAAGCCGGTTTTGATGCCAGCATTCGACCAAACAGGGCAATGTCGGCAGCCATTTCTTCTTTTCTTAACAGCTCCAGTTCTTCTTTTGCAGGTTCTCTTTTCTCTGCAATTAACACTTTTACTAATGAATCAATCTTTTGCTGTTCCGATGCACTGATATGAACTAACTGTTCAATTTCCAGCCCTGAATTTGGCTTGTCTTTCTCTTCCTTTTTCAGTTTGCCAAACTGGCCTGCAATCGCCTGAGCATAAGTCTTTGCTTTTTTTTCGGGAATGCCTGCTGCCTGCAAAGTGTCGTACACCTGACAGCCAAGCATTTTTGTGCGAGTGCCCAAATGTCCGGCCAGTGCGGACTGAAACAGACCGGAAGTTCGCCAGTTGCGCTTCAAACTTTGCGATGAAACCCTCAGTCGATCCGTGCCGCCCATCTTCGCGGTTTTAGGTCGTCCCAGATCATCACGGTTGAGGTTGGCGGGTGGGTAAGAAGTCAGCAGGTGCAGTTGCAGAAAACGGTTCATATTTTTCTCCAGTCTATAAAAACAAACAGGGGTTAGATTCAATCTTTAAATTCGGTGTAATAATCACTGGCCCAGCGAACCGCAAGGCGGTCAGTTGCTTTGCTGGCAGGGCCATAACGGTGTTCCCGCAACCAGTGCAAAATGTCATCCGCCAGTGACAAAACAGGTGCCTTGCCTTTCAGCAGGCTGACAGCACGGCAAACCCTTCTAAAAAAATCATCGGTGCTCTGGCTTTTCTGCAACTGTTGAAACCGCAGTTCACTCATGGGGGCTTTGCCCCCTTTTTCTTTCGGTTTAGCCAGCGCTTTGGCGAAGTTGATATCTTCGTCTTTTTTCTTGGTAACTTCTTCGGTATCAACTCTGGCCAGAACCGCAGCCACCATAGCGGCATCAAGAAGCTGAATCCTTTTACTCCGTCCCCAGTGCTCTGGCATTTTTCTGAGGAAGTTGGCAAAGGCAGATGTCAACAAAATATCTTCAGGGCTCACCGCCCTGCGAAGCTGCGCCCGCTCACCCCGGCTGCCCGGCTCATTCAGCCAGTGCCACCAGCCCAGTAGCAGCTTCCGGTCTTCAGCACTCTTTAACACATGGAAATAAGCCATCAAGCCACCTCTTTACAGTCTTTGGCAATCTGATCCAGATTTTTTAAGGATTTAATGGAATGCAACTTCTTACTCAACAGCTGACGGGCTTTAATGATGCGTTTCATATCCATATCTTCCGCGTTACCTGACAGCACCCATTCATCAAACAGTTCCTCAGCTTTTCCGCGCACCGTTTTAACCCACTGTCGTGCAATTTCAGGAGGAAGTGACCGGGTGTTTTCCGGCTGGATTGAAAGCTGGTGAAGCAGCTCATAAAAAAGCGGTTCAGTGGCATGCCAGAACGACTGTTCAACCATGCTGGTATCCCCTTTGACATCAGCAGGCCGATCAAACCAACCGGCTTTAACCTGCCCTCGCAATGAAGCAACAACATCTTTAGCAGCGACCACCAACTGGTGAACACAGTCAACGAAGTTTTTTCGGTAAGCGTCAGGGACATTCAGCAGGGGCATCTGATGGTCGTACCAACAGCGGGCTTTCATGTTGTCCATGTCGTAGCCAAAGCACCAGAGTCTTATAGGTATTTTTCTGACGCCGCCCTGTCTGGCAATAAATCTGGCTCGGGCACCATTAAAGTGTTGGATAATTTTGGCTGCCGTATCGCCATCACTTTTATCTTGCCAGCTAACACCCAGCCAGTGCTTGTAACACAATCCGCCCTGTTGCCCCTTTAAACTGAGTGATGGTTTGACGCCTTTAGGATCAACACGGTAGGGCGTCAGCGGATGTGACCAGGGACCATCGTAGTTAGTGCCGTAGTTTTTGGTTCGGTAATGGGTGAGAAGTTCAGAAGTCTGTTCGCCACATAAACTGCAACGGCCTTCTTTTAAATCCGTTAACTCAAAGCGTATGCGCCTTGGCATGCCCCAATACAGATGGAGTTCGCTGACATCCCCCGGCGCAGTGGTCACACCTTTTTTGTCGGAAAGTCGTGTTTCCGTCATCCATGGCAAATCGACAACACTGAAATCCTCCGGGCTGGCATCAAAATCATCGCAGTTCAGTACATTCAGCCATAACTTCTGCCAGAGTGTACTTTGAGCGTTTTGCGGCATCACTAGTGTTGTGAGCGGCCCCCCTCCCCGTATGCCAACCCTGTGGCCCACGCCGCCTGAGGGGGCATTGGTTTGCAGGGTAAACAGGGCGGTGGCCGCACAGGACGGGCAAGCACCTTCAACCTGTCCGCCTTTTACAAAATGATCCAGGTTGTCTTTAAGGGTTTTCCCGCCGGGTGCTTCAATCAACAGGCTGGCTAAGGGTTTCTGCTCGCCGTCCGGCATGGAAAAATCCTGCAAAAAAGCAGGGCCATCGGCACTGGTCAGCTCGAAGGCTGTTGATAATGGGGCAAACGCTGTTTTCAGACGATCCGTTGTGGGCGGTTCTTTCCAGCAGGTCTGCCAGTCATCTTCATCTTCCGGTGCAAAAGCGGTTTGCAGCAAACCAATAAGAAATTGATACAAGGCACCCTGAAAGTCAGGTCTTGGCGCAGCGAGGTCAATAACAGGGTTGTCGGTTTCAGCGATTTGCCAGGGGGCTATTTTTGTCTGGCTTCCGTCTGACCGGAAGACGGGCAGCCAGAAATCTTCAAGAAGATTCATCAGCACTCCTCAATATCTTAGTGTTGTTGCCAACCGAGAGCTGGATCAGGATAGATGGAAACAAAAAAAATTCAAGTTTTGTAGTAGTTTAAATTTGAAAAATAGTTATGGATTGCTACATTCAATCACTCCTTATAACTTATTATTTATCTTATAATATAAGTCATGAATACAATAAGGGAAGCAGCAGAACATAATATACCGCTGTTGGCTGTTGGCTGTTGGCTGTTGGCTGTACGAGCAGCTAATAGCCAAAAGCCAACAGCCCGGTAAGTTATTGAATGCTGCGCCCCTAAGCTGGTCAAACAAAGCCCGGAAACAACTTCTGAAGCTATCAAGGCAGGATGCCAGCAAAATTCACAGGGAAGCGTCAGTTCTGGCATACTTTCCTGAGTGCCAAAGCATAAAAAAACTGATTAACCACCAGTACGATTACCGGTTAAGGGTGGGGCGATACAGGATTTTTTTTAACTTCGACGGTGGCATACACATCGTCACTATTGAAGAGGTGAAACTCAGAAATGAACATACCTACTGATGTTCAGATCATCAGTCATTCAGGCAAACCAGCCTTTGCTGTTGTGCCTTACGACCAATGGCTGCAACTGACCGGGCAGACTGCCGAGGTTTACTTTCCCCATGATGTAGTGGGCTATCAGCTTCAGGGCTACAGCCTTATTGCAGCATGGCGTAAATACAAGAAACTGAGTCAGGGTCAGCTGGCTGACCGGCTTGGCATCAGCCAAAGCGCAATGGCTCAGATAGAAAGTCGTGACTCAAAACCACAAACTAAAACCCTTGAACGTATAGCCAATGCGTTGAGCATTACCATTTTGCAGCTACAGGAGTAGCTGCAAAGATTTGGCTGATCTTAAGGCCATTTTTCAGCTATGGTTATCTCGTTACATGACAGGCAACAGCCACTCATGTATGAACCGTTTTGTAGTAGGTGAAATACTGTTCCCCGCCCTGGCGGGGCTCCTTCAGGCTCATTTCATATTGGAAGAGACTGACTGTTGACGACGTTCTTGATAACCAGTTCTGGCCAGAGCTATGGCCAATACATGCCAGACAGGACGGGCTGGATGATCTCAGAAAACAACCCTGGTTTGTTCAGGAAATCCGCCGTGCCATCGATAAAAATGAAACACCGGACTACCCGCCCTTCGCTCTGAAAAAGGCACTCTGACATGGCAGACCTCTACGACACCGATTTATTGCTGCCCATATTCCAGCCACCTTCAGCCTGATAAAACGACCCGGTCTCTGCCGTTAATGGCAGAATTTCCTGCCACTTTAACGTGGACGTATCCGTTTTTAATTGCTCAATAGCAGCTAGCCATTTGGGCGGGATGCTTTCTCTTGCTTTATCCCAGTCGCGTTTTGGCAGATTGATTTTGCTCAGCAACCAGCCATGTTGTTCATGGTCGGCATAGGGTTTTAGCTGGTCGTTTTCAACTCTGGCCAGAATGACTGAAACCGTATCGTTTTCCGATAAGCGGGTGGGAATATTCACATCTTCATCCCAGCCTCTGTTGTGTTTCGCTGATTTATGGGTATAACCCCGCTGCAATTCCAACTGGTTGAACCGCCCCATTCCCCGCCGGCTTTTCTGTTCAGCTTCTGCTTCAAGGGAGGCTTCATCCAAAACGTTCGGGATATCGTCTTGTGCTGCTTCACCATAAACACCTTCAATCAGCTGTCGTGCATCCCCCGGCATTGAAAAGCCACCGCCTGTTAATACGACTCTGGCCGTTAACCAGAGTTTCCCCACATGGCTATAGACACTTTGCGTACCCGGCAACAAGACCCGGAGCCAGTCCTTATGCTCAACGTTATCCGGGTCCGGTGACAGCAGATACAGGCAGGGCGGATCACGCTGATCTTTTGCGCCAGCGGTGTTCAACCGGTTACCGAAAGCATCCCTGATATGTCGCTGCAAGCGGCCAGCCCGCTGAATCAGCAGGTCAACAGGGGCAAGGTCAGAGATCAGGACGTCAAAATCCAAATCAAGGCTTTGTTCTACCACCTGCGTAGCGATTAACACCTGAGAACGCCTTTGCTGCTCGACGGACTTGTCACCAAAACGTTCCAGTACATCGCTTTCAATACCCTGACGATCAATCATGGCGTACCGACTATGGAACAGCGTCAGCTTTTCACCCTCCATCCAGCCCTGCTCACTGAGCGTCTGGTAGGCATTACGTGCGTCATCCACTGTATTGCGAATCCAGCAGATGCAGTGGCCATCTGTCACTGCCTGACGGATTCGCTCAAGAGCCGATGATTCATCGTTCAGCCTTATAACGTTAACGGTTCGTGTAACACTTTGCCGGGTGGGAACAGCCGTTTCAGTCAGCCCGTCTTCACACAGGCAGGTCGCTAACGGGTAGTCATTGTTCTGAGGAGCAACAGACCCGGAAATTCCACGACCTTCGGCAAAGTTAGCCAGTAACTGTTTTCGCATTGTTTCCGGTAGTGTCGCTGACAGGAGAATAGCACTACCACCCTGGGCAGCATGGGCTTTGAGCAAAGCCTGCAACAGGCTTTGCATATAATCGTCGTAAGCGTGAACCTCATCCACCAGCAATACTTTACCGGTCAAACCCAACAGCCTCAGGGATTGGTGTCTGGCAGGCAATATGCCCAGTAACGCCTGATCAATGGTTCCGATGCCGACATCGGCCAGCAACGCTTTTTTGCGGTTATCCGCCAGCCAGGCATTACAGTAAGCGGTAGCGGAAAGATCATCACGGGCATAATTCTTATCGGGTTTCTGTTGCGATAATGCCACAGAGTCCCGGAATTTATCCGACAGTTGACTGGCACCATGCGCCAGTACCATTGAAGGTTTTTCACCGTCAGAGTAAAGCGCCTGATAACTTTTTTGCAGCCGGTCGTACATGGCGTTGGCGGTTGCCATGGTTGGCAGCCCCACATACAAACCATCCGCCTGCCCTGCACTCATCAGCCGATGCACCAGCGTCATGGCTGCCTCTGTTTTACCGGCTCCGGTGACGTCTTCCAGAAGAAACAGCTGCGGTTTGTTGCTGATAGCAACTTGCTGTGAGTACTCCTGCAACGGCGTCGGGGTTTCAATAAAGTCGAACTGATCCCTGATGGAGGTAAAGGGCGCTATGGAGCGGGGGAGGAACTCGGCTTTGGCCAGCACTTTCTCCGCTTTTGGTAACGCGGTCTTTTGCCAGTAAACCTCCAAAGGCCGCACACTGGCTCTGTATTTAAAAACATCCTGATCTGAACCTAACCAGTCAGCCAGTACCGCGAGCCCAGCCAGCTGCCAGGACGAACGACGAAAGTCTTCTTTTGATATTTGTGCAAGAGGGCTCAGATCTGGCAGCCAGTTTCGGGTCAGATCCCGAATAAACTGTTCAGCCGCTGACTCATCCTCAACTTCAAGAGCTCCCTCTAAACCTGACATAAACTTCAGAGGGGGCTGACCGTGATGGCCGCAGACTATTTCCAACCATCCTGAAACAAACTCCTGAACTTCTTCGGGAAAGATATCAGATAGCTCCAGCTCAAGGACTTCTTCCCAAAGACAAAAACCAAGCGTGTCATGCCGATGCGTTGACGTACAGCGATTCACAAATGGCACCAATGCAGGAGAAAGATTCGGCACCAGGTTCTGAAAAGCCCGAAAGAACTTACCCAGGTCGTGCAGCATAAGGCAAAAACTGAACCAGTCCCGAAGCCATTCAGGTTCCACATTTAATTGCCCGGCAAGGCTGCGGCACTGTTTTTTGTCGGGATCAAGCAAGCAGTAGCCTACCGCCGCGACATCAAGGCAGTGGTAAGGCAGCAAATGATAATGATCGCCTTCCTTTCCGGAGGTTTTCCTCGCCTTACCCCAATATCTGTAATAATTCATGATGTTTTCCATTACCTGTTTTTCCGTTTTATAAGAGGCTTTCAGGATGCGGATAAAAGTACTGGATTTTAGCAGCCTCCTTCTTGGCACGCTGCTACTATCAACTCTGTCTCTGGCACAGGAAGATGGCTGGCAAACACTGGACAGCGTGCAGGCGCGCTCTACACACCAGACGATTAACCTGCTGATACCGGAAGCGTTTCAGGGAAAAAGCATAGCATCGATCCGTTTTCATGCTGCCAACGGTGATATAAGAATGAACTATGCCAAACTGTTTTTAAACGACGGAGATAATATAAATTTCAGTATTCAGAGAACAGTTCACGCCGGTCATAATTCAAGGATGATTCCTGTCAAAATAGGGAATCGCACCCTGACAAAAGTCAGTCTGTTTTACAGAGTGCAACAAAAGGACAATGTACGTGTAACGCTTCAGGCGCAGCTATCAGAAGAAAACTGACTTTATTTCCGAATGTGGCCGTCCCTGGCCACTCATAAATCCAAAGTCGGGGTTGATTAGAAGTTACGTCCAACCGATGCGAACGTCATCTTGTTCTCGTAATCGCCCGTCAACTCGCCAAGGTCGATGATTTCCTTAACTCTGGAGCTCAGGTAAACGTCACGACCACCCAGAACAGTGCTGAGAACCTTGGTCTTGTGAACGTCGGTAATAGGCACTTCAAAGATATTCTGGTTGAGCACCACGAAGTCAGCGTATTTGCCCTGGGTGATGGAGCCGATTTCGTGGGAACGCTTCTGGCTGTCAGCACCAGCCTGCGTGTACAACCAGAGAGCCGTTTCCAGAGAAATAGCATACTCCTCAGCGTTCATGGTGGGCCCTTCCTTAATGCCACAACCACGACGGGTTACGATGGTCTCAATCGCCGCCCACGGGTCAACCGGAGTTACCATCCAGTCTGTGCCAATAGATACAGGGGCGCCACTGTCAATAATCGGCTTCACCGGGAACATGTATTTCTGAACACGCTCTTTGCCAATATCCTGCTCAATAACACGGGTAGCGGCCATGTCGTACCAGAACACGGGCGAGAACTCTGCGTGAACATTCAATTTTGCAAAGCGCTGAACGTCATCCGGATGAATCATTGAAGTGTGGGCTACCCGGTGCTGTAGTTTGTCAGCGTTGTTGCCGGGCTTCTTGCGCAGTTCTTCTACCGCATCCAGCACCATACGGGCAGCGCCGTCACCGGCGCAATGTGCGTGAACCGTCAGCCCCATGGCATCGTATTTGTGCAGGCCTTCACGGTACTGTTCAGGCGTATTACGCCATGGCCCGTGATAATTAGTACCTTCATAAGGCTCAACGACAACCGCCGTCTGACCCGCCGCAGCGCCGTCGAGGATGTACTTAACGCCAACAATTTTTACATTCTTGCCGTCATAGTCCCTGTGATTCATGATGTACTTGTCCGCCAGCTTCTGCATTTCCGGCGTCGCAAAGTCCACTACATCCGTCGCGTAAACGGTCAGACGAACACTCAGGTCATCGTTGTCATCCAGGTACTTATAAGCCTGGCCGTACATTTCACGGGACCATACTTCACTGACCGATGTCAGGCCGTAACTGTTCAGGTAGCTGAAGATAGGCTTGAGTTGCTTTTCGCCCAGTTCCTTAGGTCCTGGCAGGGTACCCAGCCACTTCTCCCAGACAATGTGAGCCGCCAGTTCACGGAGCACACCCGTCGGCTCGCCATTCTCGTCACGCACGTAATGACCGCCAACAGGATCAGGCGTGTCCTTGGTAATACCGCATACTTCAAGGGCTTTAGAGTTAACCAGCGCCGCATGACCTGAACACTCCCAGAAATACGCAGGCTTGTCCGGAATCAGCTCGTCAAGAATCTTCTTGTGGGAAGGCTTGCCGAACATCTTGATGTTTGAGCCGTCATCCCACAGGTAATCAAGGTTTGCGCCAAACACCCATGGTCGTTCAGGGTGCTCATCCAGTTCCTTTTTCACCAGTACCTTGAATTCATCCCAGGTGGTGCTCAGCTCGTCGACCCGCACATTGTTGTAGCATTCCACCGCCATTTCAGGGTGCATGTGGTCGTCAATCAGTCCCGGTAGAACGGTATGACCGCGCAGGTCAACCACCAGGGTTTCTGGTGTGCGCAGCTTCAGAATTTCTTTGGTTGTGCCTACCTTGGTAAACACATTGCCACGAATCGCAAAGGCTTCTGCCCATGCCTGCTTGTACTTGCCCCCCTGGTAGACTTTGCCGTTCACGTACAGAACGGTTTTGTCACCAACACTCGGGTGCGGGGCTGCCACTCCGCCACTGGCTACCGCCTGGGCGATAGGACTGACCATTGTCGCCGCAGCGGCGGCAGTGGCCGCAGCACCAAAACTCTTTTTGAAGAAGCTTCTGCGTTGCGGTGACTCAAGAATGTTGTCGTTATCATTCAGATCAAGCATTTTGCGTTTCATGGTTACTCCTGATTACTTCTGGTTTTATCTTGTTAGCAAAATCGGTGTATCAATTCCGTTCTACTTTATCCCGGTTAATAAAGCTCACCCGGGCGTTCTCCAGTATCTGTTTGAGGGTTTCCAGATACAGCCGTTTTTTTGCCAGCCCTGGCTGCCTTTCCAGACTCACAATCAATGTGTTCAGTCGCTGAACCTCACCTTCGGTATTGGCAACCTGCGCCCGAGCCTGGGCCTGGGCCTGCTTGAGGGTTTTGTTCACTTCACTGCGAGCCCGGGCCAGCTTCGTCTCCCGCTCCCCGAGCGCATCCTGAATCAGTTTTTCCCTGGCCGCCGGAGCCATTTGTACTTCGTCGTAGGCCTGCTTGATAACAGCCGGGGTTTCCAGCCGGTTCAGCATAACGTTGGTGACGGTGATCCCCGGGCTAAAGCTGTCCAGCTCCTGTTGGATTGCCTGTTGCATCCACTGTTGAAAATCACTGCGTCCGGTAGTCAGCAGACTGTCCAGCTCTCTCTGGCTGACATAAATCACGGCCTGAGCTTTGGCGATGTTACGCAATATCGTCTCAGCGTCCATGGCAACGGATAAAAACTTACCGGGGCTGGGAATGCTGTACTGAACCTGCAAAGCCAGTTCGATCAGGTCACCTTTGCCGGTGGTCAGTTCGCTACCGGTCAAAGCGCTGTCCAGCTCTTTGGCAAAATCAATATTGATAGACCGAAGCTCAACAGCCGAAAGGGTTTCCACGCTTTCCACCGGCCAGGGCAACCGGTAGTGCATTCCCGGCATGACATTCTGCTCGACAATGCGACCAAAGCGACTGACCACCGCCCGCTGATCCGCATCCACCGAGTAAAATCCACTGACCCCGTAGAGCATCAGCGCCAGCACCACAACCAGCCAGCGCAGACGGTGAAACAACTGCCGGTAAACCCGGTTGATATCTTGCCACCAACTCATGATTCGTCCTTGGCGTCCAGCTTAGGGTTAACCAGTTGCTCAAACAAATCGGAGTCCGACGGCAAAATAAGACGACTATTATTGTCTAAAACGGCCTTGTAAGCTTCCATGGTTCGCACAAACTCAAAGAATTCCTGATGGGACTCAAAAGCCTGGCTGTATAGCTCAGCGGCCCTGGCCTCACTGTTGCCCTTGATGATCTGGCTGTCACGGTAGGCGGTGGATTTCAGCCCGGCAATTTCCTGCTCAGTTCGGGCGCGGATTTTCTCCGCTTCTTCATGGCCTTGCGCCCGGTATTGCTTCGACAGTCGCTCCCACTCTGAACTCATACGATCGTAAATGGCTTTCAGGTTGCGGGGTGAATAACCAAATTTCACCGCCCGTACCGCCAGTACTTCGATACCCAGCTCCTGACGACTGACTTTGTCCACCCGCTCAGACACCTGCTGAAACAGTTCATCCAGGTGATTTTGTTCTGAGTCGACGTTAAGAATGCTCTCCAGCGGATAAGAGGCCAGCATCGCCCCGACCTGGGAGTTGGTGATGGTATTCAGCCGCTGTTGTGCAATTTCGGTGGTACGGGTGCTGGTCATGAAGGCCACGGGATCAACGATACGCCAGACCACGTAGTTATCGACGACAATGTTTCGACGATCCCTGGTGCTGTATTCGCTGGGCTCAAGGCGCAGCATCTGCACCCTTTTTTCCAGAGGTGTCACCGCCTGCACCGGGTTGGGGAGTTTCACCGCCAGTCCCGCTTCGGTAATGGTTTTCACTGGTCTGCCGAACTGGGTGATCACCGCGTACTCGTGTTCTTTCACCGTGACAAAGCAGGTGGCCGCGATGTATACGCTGAGCAGCCCTCCTGCCAGCCACCAGATTTTTGCTTTCAAACTCATGGACCTGACCTGAATATTCTGAAATTCTCCAACAACTCCCGCTCCCCGGCACTGAGGTTGCGTTCTCCTTCACTCATCTCGTTCAGATAGTCCGGATAGCCGTTATTGATAACCGGTTGCTGAGTGAGATCCGGAAGCGATAAAGCCGGTACCTCTTCGTCTGGCTGAGGTTCAGAAGATGGCGATTCCGGCAATGTCTGGAGAGGCTGGAACATCGGGCTTCCATAGGGATTGCCCCAGATGCGAAAATCCTGACTGCTGAAAGCCGGGTCGATCACCGTAAACGGTTTTCCCGTCAATGCGCTCCGGGCAATATCCACCTGTTGATTAAACCGGTAGGCCTCAGGCGCTTTATGGTAGACCCTGGCTAACGCTTTAAAATGACGGCTCTCACCTTCAGCGGAATGGATTCGCTGGCTCGCCTGTGCCCTGGCTTCGGATTTCACCAGAAAATGCTGCGCCCGCGCTTTGGGAATTTCCGTTAAACGCCAGCCCTCAGCCTGATTAACCAGGGTATGGCTCTCCTGATAAGCGTCCAGGGCGTCACGGTACTGACTGACCAGATAGGCCGGTGGCTCAATTTGCTGGACGTTGACTGACACCACTTCAACCGGCAGCTGAAACGGTTCCACCTCAGCAGTAATCTGCTCCGCCAGAGTTGCCGCATAATCACTGAAACCTTCCTGTTGCAGCTGGGCAAAACTGACTTTGGCGCTACTGCGGGTCAACACCGCATTGGCCAGATTCACCAGCAGTTCTTCAATATGAGTAAACCGGTTCAGTTCGGCGCTGGGGTCTGTGAGCCGGTACTGAAGGTCTGCGGTAAAAAACATCAGCTTTTCATCGCCGGTGAGCAGATAGTCCGCATCTTCCCGGCTTAGCTGGCTTTGCTTGATGGAGTACCACAACTTTGCCCCGTAAGACGGGCGCAGAAAAGAATTTTTGCTGCCAATGGCAATGGAATACAGCTGCCCTTCCGGAAGCAAAGTCACCTGCTCAAAGGGCTGGGGTAAAGACCAGACCAGACCAGGCTGAATGTGATTGTCAATCATTTTGCCCAGCCGGGTGTGAACGCCCATAAAGCCCTGGGGGACAACCGTTATACCAGAGGTCAGATAGACGACGGTAGCTACTGCACAGACAGGCTTCCACAACTGGCTGGCTAACTGTCGGCAACGACGCGCTACGGCCTCAACAGGGATGTGGTCGGGCAGATAGCGAACCAGTGTCTGGTAGCACCGTTCCAGCAAAGAGACATCCGGCGCATCGTGTCCGGACAGGGTACGCACCCCCGTGACCAGCAGCTCAGCCCCCGTGATCAAAATCATCAGAGCGATCAGCAGTGCCACATATTCATCAATATTAAAACCGATCAGGGAGCCGGTCAGGGACAGCATCACCGCCCCGGAGGTCATCAGGTCCACCTTGGTGTGGAGGCTGTCGGCTTTCAGTGCTTCCGAGTCTGCTTCGATACCCACCAGCATTTTCAGGCGGGAAATAAACAACAGCAGCACCATGACCACACCGATACCGGCGATACCCCACCAGGCGTGAGTGATCGGTTCATTCTGTACCGTCAGGGTCTGGTCATAAATCTCATAAGGTACGGCCAGAATCAGCAGCGATACCAGAATGACCGCCATTCCCTCCACTTTAATGGCGCGCTGAATTCGTCGTTCATCACCACTGCGCTCCTCCCGGAAGCGATAAGCCATGCTCAGCAACAACGCCAATGACACCAGCACATCACTCAGGGAGTGCAGGGCATCAGCGCTTAACGCCACACTGGCAGTGAGCCAGGCCAGAAAAATACGAAATCCGGTCAATGCCAGGTCAATAACAAGTGCCGTTGCCGATGTGCGAATACGTCTGTCTGAAAACATCCTCTGGCCTGTAAAAAACTCAATAAAAAAGCCACCGGCAAACCGTCTGAAGACGTTTTGCCGGTGGCCTGGAGGGCAGAATTACCTGATGTTATTAAGAATGGTCGGGAGGGCCGTATGGAAACCATCGACCGCAAAACGTGCACTGGATGCGACGTTGTAGTTACCAAACATGGCGACAACGGTCTTACTCTCTTTTTCCACCGCCAGAACCTGGCCATGAACACCAATGCCTACCATCCACGGCTTACCATCGAGGTTCAGGATGCGGAACTGGTCTTTGTAGAAACCGTCAGCCAGTGCCGCTTCTTTACCCAGTGCCCAGGCCGCTTTAACTTCCTTATCACCCGCCCAGATTCCATCCAGGAACGCCTTCGGAATCACCTGGGTGCCGTCCTGCGCCTTGCCGTCGTGCGCCCAGATGTCACCCATGGTAGCCGCATCACGGGTAGTCATGGACAGGCCGCCACAGGCCATGGGCTGATCGTCTTTGCCGACAAAGATGGTGGCTTTGGAGTTGAACCCACCCTGCTTCCAGATCTTGTCTTCAAAGTACTGGCTCCAGTGCTGGTCGGTAGCGCGCGCTGTGATCAGACCCAGCACTTCGGTGTTGTAGCTGTGGTATTCATACTTTTTACCCGCCTCGTAAGCGGTTTTGTTCAGGTGTTTGGTGTATTCCTGTACGCCCACCCAGTCAGTCGGCTCACCGTACCAGCCGATGGCTTTCGCCATGCTCATATCCCAGTCACTGGCGTAAGCGTTCTGGTTGTCGGCGTCAATCAGTCCGAAACCGGTGCGCATATCCAGTGCGTGTTGCAGGGGCTGGCCTTCGATCACTGTGCCTTTTGCTTCGGGCAGGTACTTGTCAATCGGGTCGGAAAACTTCAGGTGGCCTTCTTCCTGAGCGATCGCGGCCAGGGAGCTGGCAAAGGATTTGGTAATACTCTGAGCCAGTTGCAGAGTGTCTTTGTTGGTGCCTGACCAGTAATGCTCATGCACCAGTTTGCCGTCCTGCAGTACCACCATGGTGCGGTTATGCAGGCGATCCCGTAACAGTTCCTCAATGGTCAACTCAAAACCATCGACATCCTGAACCGGTGCGGACATATCCAGCGCCCTGGAAGACTTCTCAAAAGTACGGCCTTGCTTCGCAGGGTACATGGTGGCGTGGTTCAGCAGACGGTGGGAGTCAATAAAGGTTAGCGAGGTGAACTCACCGTCATCCCAGTTAGCCTGGGTGATGCCATAGCCAGCCAGCTTATCCAGAGTGTCTGTATCCGCCTTATCCAGTGTGAAGGCATTGGCTCCGAATGCAGCCATGCTAATAACGGTGGCGAGTAGCGTTTTTTTCATACTCTGTTCCTTGTCTGATTCTTTACTCAAAGTCTTAATGGCAGGTCATAATTGATTGAAAAGACCACCGACAAAACCGCCCGAAGAACGGTTTTGCCGGTGGTTCAGAGTAATCGTTATGATGCTTCTACAGGCTTGCGGTCATTCTCCGCAATCAGCTTGCCTTCGTAGTAGACCTTGGTCGGGTACTGGGCATGAACCTGGTTCTTCGGTACCTCAAACAGGTTGTTACTCATGATCTGGAAGTTGGCTTTCTTGCCTTTTTCAAGGCTGCCCACCTTATCTTCCAGACGCAGAGAGACGGCTGCATTCAGCGTGTAAGAGCGAATGGCGTTCTCCAGCGGAATCACGGCGTCCGGGTTCATGCTCTTCTCGGATTCACTCGCGCCTGGCATGCGGCGGGTAGTCAGCGTTTCAATGTGCTGCAGTGGGTCCAGGGGAGACTGGCTCCAGTCACTGGCCGCTACGTAGTTGTTGCCCTCAGCGATAGCCTTCTTGATTGGGAAGAAGTTCTTGATATCTTCCATACCGTTAGGCATGTCCTGAGCCAGCATTTCGTAAACCGGCATTGGCGTCCAGAAACCCGGGGAGAACTCCATGGTGGCGTTTACGTTTTTAGCCCGGGCAAAATCCTGATCCTCCACCATAAAGCAGTGAGCAATGTGGTTACGCAGCTCACGGACTTTTTCAATACCGTTGACTTTGGCGGACTCTTCCATAGCCTTCAGCACCAGAGACATGCCCCGGTCACCCACGGTGTGGGTGGTCACCGCCAGTCCCATGCCGTTGTACATGATCATTTCATCTTTAAAGCGCTCATAAGGCGTGTAAAGCTTGCCGTAATCATCGGAGCCAGCGTAAGGCTTGTGCAGTGCCGCCGCACGACCAAAAGGAGAGGAGTCGATAAAGGTTTTTACGCCGTCAACACGAAAACGCTCGGTTTCGTATTTATGCTTCTCTTTCAGGGCAGGCAGAATGGATTTGCCGAAGTAGAATTCATTGATATACGGGTGCATATTGACGTCCATGGTCAACTTGCCCGCCTTGTCCAGGTCGTGGTACGCCTGCATCTGCTCGCGATCACCTTCCATCACTTTCACCGATGTAATACCGAACGCGTTGATCTCCTTCATGGATTCGACGGCCGCTTCAGTGACATCTTTCATCCGATGAGCAGGGTGGTACTTTAGTACCTGCTGGATCGCGGGCCCAGCCACCAGATGGCCATTTGGCTCACCTTTTTCATCCAACAGGATTTTGCCCCCTTCAGCAGCTTTGGTGTCTTTAGTGATACCTGCCAGCTCCAAAGCCCTGGTGTTCACTACCACCACGTGCCCCCCTTCGTCTTCAATGGCAGCAGGACGGTCTGGGATGTATTTATCCAGATAGTGGCGATCCATGGTCACGCCGGTATTGTGGAAGTAAGACCAGGAGAAGGCCTTACCGAAGATCCATTCTTTATCAGCGCCACGTCCTTTTGCATACTCCTGAAGCAGCTTCCCGAACTCTTCCGGGGTTTTATGTTCCAGGTTGGCGGTACTGTTGTTAAAGAAAACGTTTTCCACCATCTTAACCCGTACCGGGTGGGTGTGGGCGTCGATAAAGCCCGGCATTACAAACTGACCTTTCAGGTCAACCACTTTGGAGTCGGCATCTTTGAACGCCATAATCTCTTTGCTGCTGCCCAGCTTGACAAATTTGCCGTCCTTGACAGCAAACGCTTCAGCCCATGCCTGATCGGTATTAACGGTGTAGACCTGACCGTTTACATAAACAGTGTCAGCGTTCTCGCCCGCACTGGCTGAGCCTGTGGCCAGTGCCAGCGACAGGGCCAGGGATGACAACAGGAATGGTTTTGCTTTCACGTTCGACTCCATCGGGTAGTTTGATTTGCCTTAAAATTGGTCGCCATTATTCATTAACCGGAGCAATCAACAAATCGCTTGTCACGGCTTATCGGCGCATGCTCAGCGTGACAATTATTCATGCAAAAGTGTTCGCTGCATTTTCAGCACCGTTCAAAAGCTGGAAAAGGCTATAACTCGAGGGTTTGAGGACGGGGAACTGATTATTTCCGGCAGAAAACCAGGACATCCGCTATAAATCACCGACACCTCCCTGTTTGATTAAAGAAAAAGGTGATCAGTGGCTATCCAGTCAAACAAAGCAATAAGAAATTTGGTGTTTCTGTACTTTTGTCGGTTGGTGGTACTTCTCACCGCTTCGCAAACTGTGCTGTCAGACACATTTAGTCATTTTAAGAATCATTGGGTGCAGTCAGCTGACTATGACCCTGGGGAATATAACTCTGAATCAACTTTTTTACCTCCCGTTAATCTGCACCAACTGCATCAGCTAGCAGAAGACGAACAACCAGCCACCAGAACGAATCACAACGCAAAAGTAACAATCGACGACCAGAGCGCCTACCTGCAGGATATTCTGCTGGACATTGATAACGGCTACTGGGTTATTTTGATTATTGAAACCGACGAGTCAGGCAAGCCCGTTGCCGTCAGTAAAATACACACCGGAATTCACTACCTGAGCTCACAGCCATCGGAGATTCTGGATAGTAGCAACACTGTAAAACCAGCCTCCCTCACCACTCGAAGCGAGCACCAGCAAAAGATTCTCAATGGCGTTATATTGCCTCTATTGAAGGACAGACAAGCGACTCCAGGCCAGCATCCTGAGTTTTATGATTTACCTGAAACCATACCAGAGGAGTCAAATTTTAATTTCACACCTGTGGAAACTACAGATGAGATGACTGAGACTGAGACTGAGACTACACCAGAACCGGAACCAACGGCATGTAACGAAGGCGCATCCACTTCCACTGAGCCAACCAGCCATGATAAAGAAACCACCAGAACTCAGCTCTTGTCTCTGTTAAAAGTACTCGATGATGCTCATTACACAGGATCCATCGTGGATCAATTAAATAACAACCACGAGTTTCAGTGCTTATTCAGCGTACTGCCAGGTTCGTTTATTGATCTCCTGAACAACGACTTTGATACCCTGCTGACGTTACCAAACAAGCACCTCATGGAATTTCTTCGCATGGCTTCAATGCTCGCCCATAACAATAACGAAAATTCATCAGCAGAAGGTCTTACTTATTATTTTGATAAGTTATTGCAGGTTTTCCATGGGGATGCCTTCACACCAATAGAAGGACAGAAATATGTTAGCCGAGACAAGTTTTTTAAGATACTGATCAACCTTCCTGAGATTGCCTGGCAAAACAGCAGAGAGCCCGATCCTGAGCTTCAGGCTTTTGGCAGCGATGGGGAAACAGCAGTCTCTAATGAAGTTATTGACGAAGCAGCCTCTTTATGTGGGTACCGGTCTCCATTCAGTCAAGACAACAAGCCAAAAACCAGAAGACGGTACCACATCCTCCCCATTCGCGACATTCTCGAACCCGCCTGGAATAAATATAGGCCAGCCAAGGGCAGTGAGGATATATACATACATCTTGATAAATATCCACCAACCCGAGAGAAGCAATCATTATCAGCATTGAATAGTTTAAACTCAGGCTTCTACTCGATGCCGTTGGAAGAAGCCTTGTTACATGTTGACCGGTCTTCCAGCAACAACATTTACTCTGTCCATGCCGGATCCGGAATCACATTCAACTTTGCCTCAGCAGAACAGCTGTTTGCTTATTACCAGAAAAATCAATTCCTGTATGTCATTATCCGTCGTCTCGCTTACTCCCCAGAGTATTACCTCCCCCGTTCTCTCTCCAGCGGGCTATCAGAAAAAGACCTTTCAAGTACCCAGACACAAGCCCTGAACTTGTTTGGTCTGAGCCTGGACCAGCTAATGCAGCCTGATGCCATTAATCTGATTACAGCCCGTTTCCGCAAGGAAGCTTTACGCTGCCACCCGGATAAGGGTGGCACAAAAAAAGCGTTTCAGGATCTGGACAATGCCAAAGATATCCTTCTGACACTCGCCATAATCTACGGAAAAAGAGCTGAGTAGCCCATAGCATGACGATTACTCATGTTAGAATACTCGCCGGATTTTAAAGTTTGTCCCATTTCAGAGAGTCAGGAAAGGAAAAGTTGAACCACAGTATTGAACAGCTCACTGCCTTTATTGCCGTTTACGAAGAGGGCAGCTTTGCCCTTGCTGCCCATAAGGAAAAAAAACACGCTTCGACCTTAAGTAAGCACGTCAGCAATCTGGAGATTGATCTGGGGTTTGAACTGTTTGTACGCAAGGCCAGTGCCCTGGCGCCCAATGAGCGGGCAGACGAACTCTACCAGTACGCCAAAGCCATAGAGTTTGAAGTCAGGCAGTTTAACTACCGGGCATTGAGTTTTCTGCGGGAACTGCCTTCCAGACTGACGCTGGCCATCGACAGCTCAATCCTGGGGCTACAACTGACTCCGGCCGTCTCTGCCCTGTCCCGCCAGTACCCCACTCTGGAACTGGCTTTTATTGAAGGGGATACACTGGAGTGCATCAAGCGAACCCAAAGCGGAGAAGCTGATTTGGCAGTATTGCTGTCAACGGAACATTACAGCCTGGATTTCGCCGTTTCCAAGCTTCTGACCTTTCCCGTAGTCAGCGTGACCAGCCCTGAATACGCCAGGCAGTTTGGTATAGAGCCCGGTGCCGAAATCAGCCAGCACACCCGCCGCCAGATGCGACAGATTATCCTGCAATCGTTTCAGGACATGGGACACAACCAGACACAAAAGGCCAGTCATCATATCTACCGGGTCAACAGCTTTCCCTGCGCCCTGGATTTGATTCGTCATGGCTTAGGCTGGGGTAATCAGCCGCGCCTCCAGTGCCAGCAGCTGATTGACAGTGGTGAATTAATTGAGTTCAGCGCTGAGCAGGAAAAAAACTTTCGCTGGTCCGCGGACGCCATCTGGCTGGCTTCCAAGCCTCTGTCTGAACCGTTGCAAATGTTGATTACCGCGCTCAGTGAGACTTCAGAGTCGTTGTGACAGGCACCCGGAGGACATGGCTAAAAAAGACAGGACCCAATTGGTAACTGTTCAGCCCTACCTCCCACTCTGTTGAAAGTACCAGACGAAGGGTAGCGAGAGCGGAATGCCCCTAAACTAACCGGGTGTTGACGATGCGGACAGAGGGTGAGCAGGTGAGACCTGAAATTAAAATCGGATTCACGGACTTTAACGGTAACGGCGGGTGTCTGGTCAGGGAAGGTGACGGCTCGCTGGATATTGCACTGCAAAACTGTTCCTACCGGATCAGGAAGACCGACCGCATGGAACTGAATTACCGGGCTGGCACCGAAGGTAAGCGCATAGGGACTCTGAAAGTCGGCGGGTTTTCGCTCTGGGCTGAAGAGTCGCAGTTGCAGAAGTTGGCCGTGGAAATTGAAAAGCACCTCAAAAACTTAAAAACTTAAAAATCACAATGTGACTTAGCCACAACCCACACAGGAACTGGTACAGGATGCACCATTTTTGTATAGCCGCAGGCTTGCTGGCCTGCATGACCTCTGCCAACGCCGGGCTGGATATTTTTACTACCGTGACTGAATTGAAAGATCGTCCTCAACACTGATAACAAGCCGCTTGCCTAAAGCGTGCAAAACTTCCTCAATGCTTTGTATCTTTGAGCCTGCGTTTGGATCCAGTAGCGTTCTGATAAACTTTTCATCCTTGCCTACCATTTCAGCCAGCTCTGTTTTCTTATGACGCTTAGCTTTCTGTTCACCATAAATAGCGGCCTTGGCTGCAAGCAAGGCAGACGGTACAACCGGATAGGTGTTGATGGCCAGCATATCGCCAGGAACTGGTAACGCTTCATCATTCTCCATAGTGACCGCTATCAGCTCATCAAGGCAGTCTGATGCTTCGCTTAGCGCCTCTTCGATGGACTCGCCATCAGTACCACCCCAGCCAAAATCACGAAACTTCACCAGATAGCGCCCGTCTTCATCACGGCTTACGGTTGCTGGATACTGTATTCTCATTCTGTCTACTCCTTTGAGGGCTTAAAGTCCCTCTATATCCTCTTTATTTAAATCGAGGTCTTCCAACATCGTGTTAAGAAGCCCTTTACCTATCTCTTTTTTGGGGTCTTTTAGAATGGTTCGTTTGTCTCCGTAATAGAGTGTTCCGTGTGAACCCTTTCCCCTAGCCTTGAGCACCTTAAGTTGTTCATCTCGCAATCTTGCCAGCTTTTTCAGTTTTTCAGAAGTTCATTTCCGTTCATAGGGCTTATTTTAGGATAATTTTATCCGATTAAAGTATTTTTTCGGATAAATTTGTCCGTAATTAGATTTTTTTTGTAGAGACCATCGACTTTTTTTGCAAGCAATAAACGAGGCATCAAGCTGGCCAGGGAACTGGCAAAAGCATTGGAGAAGAAATCATGAAAACAGAACTACACGACTACGACCCTGCTGAAGCACTCACCACACCTGAAGCTATAGAAGTTTTTATGGCAGAAGCGTTTGAAACCGCTGATGCAGGCTACATAGCTCATGCTTTTGGTGTAGTAACACGAGCAAAAGGCATGTCTGCTATCGCAGAAAAAAACAGGGCTATCCAGAGAGCAGCTCTATCGGTCTTTCAGTGACCAGGGAAATCCTACTCTGAAAACATTGCTAGCTGTGTGCTCTGCCCTTGGCATGACACTAAATATCGGAAAACCAGCTCAAGCGTAAAGAGGGATGGTCGTTCCAGCGGAAATCACTGGCTAAAACGGCGGCTCTTAATGCCCAGAACCTTACCCAGCCCTTCACTGCACAGTGCCAGCTCAAGAGAGCTGCGAATCACCTGGGCATTGTCCATGGTCAGCACTTCAGCCAGTATGTCTTTCGCCTTCTCCATGGTAATCCGTCTCAATGTCCACTTCACTTTAAGCAGATTGGTGGCACTCATGGACAACATATCCACACCCATTGCCATTAACAGGATTGCCGCTGCCGGGTCTCCGGCCAGTTCACCACAAATGCTGACGGTTTTGCCTTCTTTATGGGTATCGTCAATGATTTTCTGCACAGCCTGCAACACCGCCGGGTGGAAAGAATTATACAGGTTGGCCACTCTGGGATTGTTCCGGTCAACGGCCAGCAGGTACTGGGTAAGGTCATTGGAACCGATAGAAAGGAAGTCAACCTGCTTTGCCAGTTCCCTGACCTGGTAGACCGCCGCCGGCACCTCGACCATAACGCCTACCGGCGGCATCACCACAGGTAAGCCTTCCGACAATACCTCGGTATGCGCCCGGTGAATAAGGTGCATAGCCTCTTCCACCTCAAACACACTGGTGATCATGGGCAACATAATTCGCAGGTTATCGAGTCCGACACTGGCCTTGAGCATGGCCCGAACCTGCACCAGAAAGATTTCCGGGTGATCCAGTGTTACCCGAATGCCCCGCCAGCCGAGGAATGGATTATCTTCTTTAATGGGAAAATAACTCAGGGACTTGTCACCGCCAATATCCAGGGTTCGCATGGTCACAGGTCTTGGAGCAAAAGCTTCCAGCTGGTGCCGGTAGATTTTTTCCTGTTCCAGTTCACTGGGGAAACGTTCCCTGAGCAGGAAAGGCACTTCGGTCCTGTAAAGACCCACACCTTCAGCGCCCCGATCCAGTGAGCGAACCGTATCGGTCATCAATCCGGTGTTTACCCACAGGGGAATTCGATAGTTATCGGGCGTCAGGCAGGGCAGGCCACTAATTGCTTCAAGCCCTTCGGTAAACTCCTGCTCCTCTTCAACCACCACCTGGTAGTGTTCCAGCAATTCAGTGGAGGGAGTCGAGTAAACCAGCCCAAGATTGCCATCTACGATCAGCTGGTTTCCCGACAGCTTAAGGAAGGGCAGATCAACCGCTCCCATTACCGTAGGGATACCCAGCGCCCTGGCAAGAATGGCGGCATGGGAATTGCCTGACCCCTGTACAGACACCAGACCTGACAACTGTTCATGGGGAACGTCGGCCAGCATGGCCGGCGTTAACTCTTCACTGACCAGAACGGTATTGTCTGGGTAAGTGATGCTGTTTTTGTCTTCTTTTTGCAGGTAGGACAGCACCCGTCGACCAAGGTCTTTGACATCGGCTGCCCGTTCCCGCAGGTAAGCATCTTCCATCTTTTCAAAATTACGGACATGCTCATCAATGACATACCGCAAGGCACCGGGAGCCCAGCTGCCAGTCCTGATCTGGTTGCGGATTTCAAGCCCTAACGCATTGTCATCCAGCATACTCAGATAAACATCAAACAGAGCCTGCTCTTCCACCGGGAGCAGTTCTGAGAGTTTTGCTGCCGTTGCTTTCATCTCCTCACGTACAGCCTCCAGCGCCCGGTCCAGCAAAGCCAGCTCTGCGTCAAGGTCGTCATGCTGACGATCAGGCACAGCCCCCAGGTCTGCCGGAGGCGCGGCCACAACCGCTTCACCAATGGCAACGCCTGAGGCACCGGCAGTCCCTTGAAATCGGGCGGTTTTTCTGGGGCTGTTCGGTGTAACGAGCAGAGAGCCTGTCGCTTCAGCGTGGGCAATTACCCCTGCCAGCTGGGCAGACATGGTGACCAGGAACGCTTCTTCGGGTTCATCAAAACGACGGCGTTTTTTTTGCTGAACCACCATCACCCCCAGAATCTGGCGATGATGGATAATAGGCACCCCGAGAAACGAATGATAACGCTCCTCGCCGGTTGCCTTGATGTAGAGAAATTTGGGATGCGCAGCAGCGTCTTCAAGGTTAATGGGTTCTTCCCGAAGCCCTACCTGTCCGACCAGTCCTGCGGACTGCGCCATTTTTACCACCCCTACCGCAGAAGGGTTCAGTCCTTCCGTAGCACTCAGGGTATATTCACTCTGTTCCTGATCGAACAGATAAACAGAACAGACGTCTGTTTTCATAGCGTCCCGAACGCGCTGCACAATAATCTGCAACGCAGCCCGGAGGTCAGAGGCCGCACTGACTTCCTGAACAATTGTGCGCAGAGTGTTCAACATAGTCGTCTGCTCTTAACCTCCGCCTGAAATTCCCCGACCGGGTGGTCTCTGTCAGTTGCCACCACCCTGTAAACGCCCAATCCTTGGAGCCAGCTCCCGCAAGGCTCGTCGATATACTTCCCGCTTGAATGACACAACCTGCCCAAGAGGGTACCAATAACTGACCCAACGCCATCCGTCGAACTCGGGGGACGGTGTATGATCCACGCTGACACGGTCATCGCTTGTGAGCAACTTTAGCAGGAACCACTTTTGTTTCTGTCCAATACAGAGTGGGTACTGCTCTCTGCGTACAAGACGTCGAGGCAATCGATAACGCAACCATCCCCGGGTACAGGCCAGAATTTCCACGTCTTCCGGCTGAAGACCTATTTCTTCATAGAGTTCCCGGTACATGGCTTCTTCCGGAGATTCTCCATCATTGATTCCCCCCTGGGGGAATTGCCATGCGTCCTGTCTTATACGCCGCGCCCAAAGGACCTGACCGTGTTGATTTGCGAGGATAATACCGACGTTTGGTCTGAATCCATCTGAATCAATCACGCCTGCGGCTACCTAAAATGTTTCTTATAACGCATTGTTTCACAAACGGCGTAAACACAGCAACGAAGATGCCAATTTAGTTGAACTAATATTGATCTGCCTCTGAAAACAGACAGTTAGCCCTTACCTCTTTCAATTGACCGCATTCACAAACGCAAAAATTTTCCGCTAAAGCTGACCTGCGTCCTGCTTTTGTCCTATTGATGTCTTAGACTGTTTCAACCTGAACTGTGTCCTTAACTATTTCATGGCCGACAGTTATAAAAATTTATTAGCCGTGCAGTCTGGCAGGAGGTCTTGTGGCTCTCGCAATTTTTGATCTGGATAATACTCTGATCGCCAATGACAGCGATTATCTCTGGGGGGAGTTCGTGTGTGAACAGGAACTGGTGGATGTGGAAGCTTATCGTAAGGGCAACGCTTATTTTCATCAGCAGTATGAGCAGGCCTCCCTGGATATTTACGAGTATCTGAATTTTGCCCTTGAACCACTGACCCACTACAGCATGGAGGAATTAAAGCAATACCATGAACTGTTTATGGAGCAACACATTCGCCCGATTATGCTGGAAAAAGCACGGGCAATGCTGCAAAAACACCGGGATCAGGGTGATCACCTGATGATCATTACGGCAACCAACCGTTTCGTGGTCGAGCCTATCGCCGATGAATTTGGTGTCGATACGCTGCTGGCTATCGAGCTGGAAATTAAGGATAACCGTTACACTGGCAAAGTGGCTGG
Organism: Endozoicomonas euniceicola; assembly: GCF_025562755.1. GTDB lineage: Bacteria > Pseudomonadota > Gammaproteobacteria > Pseudomonadales > Endozoicomonadaceae > Endozoicomonas_A > Endozoicomonas_A euniceicola. Next base: position 3,131,199 of record NZ_CP103300.1, on the reverse strand, counting down.
TACGCTAACATTTCAGGACGGTAAGGTAACGCGCTTGCAGGAATGGCTGACCGAAAACCCTGAGTTCAGTATGGAAGGCAGCTATTTCTACAGTGATTCTAAAAACGACCTGCCACTGCTGCAAAAGGTAGATTTCCCGTTTGCTGTTAATCCAGACCCGGAACTGGAAAGAACAGCACGGGAAAATGACTGGCCGGTGCTTAACCTTCGTTAACCCACTCAAATGCCCATAGCGTAAGAAATGCCCATGGCCTAAGAAAAGCGGGCTGTAAAATGCCTGAGTACCGGCGGTTCATAAGTCATCTGAACGCCTTTAATGCTCTCAGCCCGCTCATTAACGGCCTTTAAAGCCTCTGCCACATAATCCATATGATCGTTGGTGTACACTCGTCTGGGAATGGTCAGGCGCATCAATTCCATAGGCGAAGGTTTCTGCTTACCGGTTTGCGGGTCACGTCCAAGCAACAAAGAACCAATTTCAACCCCTCTGACACCCGACTCCAGATACAATTCATTGGTCAATGCCAGTGCCGGAAACTGCTCAGGCGGAATATGCGGCAACATTCTTTTAGCATCGACAAACACAGCGTGCCCGCCCGTCGGGGACTGAATCGGTATACCCGCCTGACACAAGCTCTCCCCCAGGTACGCCACCTGCCCGATACGATAGCTGAGAAAGTCTTCGTTCATGCCTTCCCGAAGTCCGGTCGCCAGCGCCTCCATATCCCGCCCGGTCATACCGCCATAGGTAATAAACCCTTCCATCGGTACACAGCGCACCGACACACTGCGGTAAAGGTCTTCATCATCCCGGATACAGCACAAGCCACCGCTGTTCACCACCGGATCTTTTTTGGCGGAAAGCGTCAGCATGTCTCCATAACTGAACATCTCCCGAATAACGTCCGGCAATGATAGTGCGGCATAATCAGGATCACGCTGCTTGATAAACCATGCGTTTTCACAGAAACGCGCACAGTCCAGAATAACCGGGATGTTATGTTCCCTGGCGATTTCACTCACGGAACGTATATTCCCCATGGAAACCGGTTGCCCGCCAACACTGTTACAGGTGATCGTGATAATAATCCCGGCAATCTGCCCGGCTTCCGTTGTAGCAATGGTTTCCTGAAGACGGTTGAGGTCAATATCGCCTTTCCACAGGTCGGCAGAACCGGTATCAAACGCCTCAGCCTTAACCAGATTGATGGCCTGACCACCCGCCAGCTCAACATGGGCTGCCGTGGTATCAAAGTGGTAATTAGAGATGAAAATGGGTTGGCTGTGGCCGGTTCGGGCAATCAGTTCAGGAAATAAAATCTGTTCTGCACCTCGCCCCTGATGGGTCGGCAGAACATACTCATAACCAAAGACATCCTGCGCTACCTGCTGGAGTCGAATAAAGCTTTTACTGCCGGCATAAGCCTCATCCCCAACCATTAAGGCAGCCCACTGCTGGTCGCTCATGGCCCCCGTACCAGAGTCTGTCAGAAGGTCAATGTAAACGTCATCGCTCTTTAGCAGAAAGGGGTTGTAGCCCGCTGCCTGTAAAGCCTGCTCCCGCTCAGCCCGGGTGGTCATCCGGATCGGCTCCACCATTTTTATACGAAAAGGTTCGGGTATTCTTTTCATGCCCTGGTTCCGGTTATATCAGAGTCAAGACAGTAGTTTAGGTGCTGGCAGGCATTGCGCCTGCCAGATTTCCATATAAAGTACTTTATATTTATTCAGAACCTTTTATTTTTCCGGAAGGGAGAAGGATTAGGGTCTTCCTCGGAATAGGGAGGAGGTGCCACATTATAAAACCCATCGCCGAATTCTGGCATGCGTTGTGAAGGTTCTGGAAAGTCATTGTCTTCACGTGGCGGGGCTGAAGGTTCTGGAAAGCCATTGTCTTCACGTGGCGGGGCTGAAGGTTCTGGAAAGCCATTGTCTTCACGTGGCGGGGCTGAAGGTTCTGGAAAGCCATTGTCTTCACGTGGCGGGGCTGAAGGTTCTGGAATGGTTTCAGGTTTGATACACCCAAACATTCCAGCAAGTCGTTTAAGCAGAGACGGTCTGTCTGTATTGGTGGGAATGTCATCTGCCTCGCTGTCTGAATCTGAACTGTCGCCAGCATCTGGAGCAGAGCCTCTGGCACCTGTTACTCCGGTCGCATCAAGCTTTATTGCCTGTAACTTTTTTCTCCGGGCTTCAATCTCTGACTCTATAAGTTCTCGCATTCTATCATCAGCAAGCTCCAGAGCAGTGAAAGGCCGTTTCCCTTTAAGGGCAGTACCCTTATCATGCATAGAACTATAGAAGCCATAACTTTCTGGAAAACGGCCTTTAATTTCAGGGTCAGCTCCACAAGACACCAAACAAGTGACCACTTTTCTAACATCGTATTTGCTGCCTTGGGATGACAAGGCAAAGTGAAGAGGGGTCGCACCGCCACCCTCAGCTCTTACATTAACATCAGCACCACCATCTACCAGTTCTTTGACATATTCAGGTGTCCCGTCATGCGTTTTTATAAGTGCAATATGGATTGGGTACAAACCCAGATAGCTCCTGTTGAGATCAAAGCCATGCTTCAATAATGCTTTTAAAAAATCCAAACTCTCGTGTTTATTATGAAAATCCCCATTAGTGCTGTGATTCTTAAAATAATACCGGCAAATCTCCATTTGATTTTTCTCGGTTAACGGTTCTTTCGGATTTGGGTTTACACCATGACTAAGCAAAATGTTTAGCCCTTCCATGGAGTAATTATGAAGGCAGTAAGTCAGCGGTGTATTAGGATAGTGTGAATTTTTTTCGCAGACATTCGGGCTTGCCCCCCAACTTAACAGATGGTGGATTATTTCAAGCTTTTGAGTGGTATTTTCCTTTCTAATCCATTCACAGGCGAGCAAAATCGGATCTTTTTTTTGATTTACGTTTGCTCCCATTTCAAGTAGTAATTCCACAATGTCCGGTTTATTTAGCAGAATGGCAATACTCAGTGGACTGGCACTATCATGGTAAAATCCCCCATACTTAATCAATGCGTCTATGCGATGGGGAAACTTACAGAGATACCTTTTTATGTAATCTTTATCATTGCTCTTGATTGCTATGATTAATGCAACATGATCAAACTCACTAATTCTAGTATCTAACAAGGCTTTTTGTTTATATTCTTCTTCCGTTAAGGTTCTGACTTCAGAGTATTTGTTTGTACCCAGGTTTTTTTCCGATCTTTGATTCTGGCAATATGGGCAGTTTTCAGAGAACTTGAACTTATACTCAACAGAAGTGGAAGAGCTGGCTCCTGATGAACTGGCTCCCGATGAAGTGGATGGCTGTTTGCCAGAGCTTTTTTTATTGGACTTTATTTTTTTACTGTTCGATTTAGCGCCCCCGCCTTTACCCCCAACCAGGTTGCTGATTTTACCTGCGAATTGCAAGCCATGGGAACTCAGCTGTAAAGTCGTGTCAGGAAGTAGAAACATGTCGTCTGTATTTTTCAGAATTTCAGGTCTGTCACCCAGCCTGATATTTTTGATTGCTTCCTGAAGCATCTGCTCATCTTCTCTGGAAATATCGTTAAGCAGTTTAAAGCGAATGGCTTTGATGGACGGATCATCGTCCTTGCTCCTAGTGGATATTTTTATCATTGCGGAAGCTTTCTGAACAGCTTCATCAATTTTTTTCTTGTTTTGCAATGATTGCTTTAAAGCTGCTTTGGCAATATCAGATTGATGAAATTCGAACTGGGGGGGTGCTGTTATCTCTCCTTCTGATAAAGACAGGTACTGCACCGTCATGTCCTGATTAGCCGGAAGTAAAATCACGGATTCATCAACATGAAAAACAGCAATGTCGACGGTAACACTGTGATGCCCCCCCTGCTTGCTATAGCATTGCCATTTTTTTCGCTGTCCGGAATCGAGTGCCTCAGTGACACAGGCTGTTCCTTTAGCGGGTTGCAGACTGTCAGCATCAACATTCAGAGTGTACGGGCTGCTTAGCCGGAGAAATCCTGGCTGGCTTCTGCTTTCTGGTAAGCGTTCACTGGTATATTCACCTTCGGTTGCTTTGGTGTCAGGCAGGGCATCATTCTGCTGGTGTTTTAAACCGGGTAGCAGCTCATCTCCAAACCTTGCACCTTCGTACAAACCCGGCAATGCGCTTATGTCATGAACCTGTGATTGCGCTACGGTTTTTGATGCATATGAAATGAAACACGACAGGATCAGAAGGAATTGGAAAAAAATAATTCCCTGTTTTTTGAATAAATACACTGACAGCCTCTGCCCATTATAAAAGCAATTTTATTTTCATATTTTTTCCAGAAAAGTAAGCGCTTCTTTAAACGGCACATCAACCCTGACAGCGCCTGTTTTTTTATTTTGGTACCTGCTTAATTCCGCTAGAAAATTCAGGACAGGTTTATAGGACAGCAAATTGTATCGGTCAAGCGGAAGCCTCTTCCAATACAGTTTGAATTGAAAGAGGCCTGACGTTTATACCCGTGTCACCCTGGCGGTCATCGCCTTGATGTACGTAACTTTTCTACAAACCGCTTCAAAATTAGCAATTAAGACACCGCTTTTCCCTATTGTTGCCTCCAATTGTTATACCTTTGGCGGATCATGATTGCGCATTTCACAAAGCCGCTCCTCACTCATTAACCAGGGCAGATAAGGAGTGAGATCATTAGGTGGCTTCCTGCCATTTATGGCACAAGCCTCAAGATAGGCACCCAGCCAGATTTTTGGATTAATATCCCAAAGCTTTAGCGTCATAAAAACGCTGAATAGAAAAGCGGCTATATCAGCACTCCATACGCTGCCAGAGCCGTAGTAATTCTTCCTGCCAACGACACCTGTGCGCAGTGCTTGCTCTGCAGCGTTGTTATCCATGGGGATACCGGGATCAGTGACAAAGCGGGTCAATCCTTCCCAGTGATTCTGTAGACTTTCGAGCACTTTTTTCGCTCTGACTCGCAGTTTAGGACGATTAAGTTCCTGATCCCTCTGGATTGCCATCTGCTCTACCTGATGTTCAAGCCGTAACTGCTGTGTTGCTAGCTGCTCTGGTTCATCAAGCACTTCAAGTCGCTGACTATTAAGATGATATAAACGACCAATCCTGTTCACCCAGGTGGCGCTCCATTTCTCCAACTCCGGATCACCTCGTTGAGCGTCAATAAAATCCCGCCTGACGTGAGCCCAGCAGAAAGCTAAATTAATAGACACCGCATCATTCGCAAGCTTTTTGTACGCTGAGTATCGGTCACACACCAGCGTTCCAGCCCCGTCACCAATGATCGACTCTGGTACGACAGCCGCACGGGTGTCAGCAATGCTGAAATAAACCGCCTGATCACAGAGAAATACCCAAAGCCAATGTTTGTGAGAACCTGTGGTCTCATGTGCCCAGCTGATCCACCGGGTTTCATCAGCATGCCACTGATCGCTACTGGCGACGAATTCCCGAGTAGCTTCGGCAACCGGCTCAAAAAAGGGCGTTATAGCTTCCAGGCCAAAGGAGATGGTCGCCTGCGACAGTTCCAGTCCCTGAGTCTTATAAGACTCAAGTTGCCTGTTTATGGGGATGCCGTATGCGTACTTATTCAGCAACAGCTCCACCCAGACAGAAATACCAAGCTTTCCTTTGTTGATGAGTCTTGGTGGAGGTGGTGGAGTAGTAATATTGGGCGTTTCAGGGCACTGGCAAGTTTTTTGGTAATGCCTTCGGTGATAACGACGAACGTGAGCCTTAACTTCAACTTCAATTACGTCGCAGCTGTCGTCATTGAAAAAAGACTTGAATGGCCGGTGACAGACTGTACAACACTGTTTGTCCACTGGTAAGTCTACAGACTCATGAACCACTGGCAGGTTGTTGTGAAGATGGCGACCAGAGCCGGGGACTCCGGGCTGGTGACCTCGTTTTCGATTTGAAGGTGGCCGGGTAGTATTGCCACTTTTCTTTGAAGAAGAACTGGTCTTCTCTGATTTACGACCGAAAAGCAAGTGCTTCATGTGTGCCAGTTCTGATTTCAGATCAGCGACCTGGGTGTTCAACCCAGCCATTTCGGCTTTATGCTGAGCGATAAGAGAGGCATTTTTAGCCAATACTTTTTTCTCTCGGCCACAGGCCGCCTTCCACATGGCATGCCAGAGGTTGGCCTGCTGTTTTAGCTGGATGTGTTCCTGCTTGGTGAGGATGACCTGCGAGGTAGCAAAGGGGGCAGGCAGTAATGCAGGTGTTGTGCCTGATCCTGAAACATGAGCATTTTGCATACTCTAAAAGTAGACGACTTTGAGCTTATGTTTAGTGGTTTGTAGAAAAGTTACTGATGTACTCCGTTTCCGGAATGGCAGGCATTGCGCCTGCCAGATTTCCATATAAAGTACTTTATATTTATTCAGAACCTTTTATTTTTCCGGATAGGGAGAAGGATTAGGGTCTTCCTCGGAATAGGGAGGAGGTGCCACACCATAAGATTCGGTGACGGATGCAGATCTGTTTTCTTCTGAAGGAAGGTAGTCTTCAGGTGGCGGGACTGAAGGCTCTGGACTGAGTTCAGGAACAGCCAGGCTAGTGAACCTGATTTTTTGAGCAAGAACTTTAAGTAGAGACGGCAGTCTGCTTGCCTTGGTGGGAATGTCACCTGGCTTGCTGTCTGCACCTGAACTGTCGCCTGCACCAGAAGCAAAGCTTCCGGTAGCTGTTCCTCTAGCTGCATTAAGCCTCATTGCCTGCAACCTTCTTTGAGCGCCTTGCTGTGATATTATTATTTCTCGTACATGAGGTTCCGCAAGCTCCAGAGCAGTAATAGACTTTTCCTTTTTAAAGGCTTTACAAGCCTTAATGTGCATACGATAGATATTACAACTTTTTGGAAGGCGGCCTGTAATTTCAGGGTCAGCTCCATGAGACATTAAACAAATGACTATTTCTTTAATATCTGGTGTGTGGGATAAGGATGATACAGCCAGATGAAGAGGAGTCGCACCACCATCCTCAGTTTTTATATTAACATCAGCACTACCTGCAAGTTTTTTGACTCTTTCAAGTGTCCAGAAATCCGGCTCCATAAGTGCAATATGAATTGGGTACAACCCCTGATAACACCTGTTGAGGTTAAAGCCATGTTCCAATAAGATTTCAAGGAAAGTTAAATTTTTATTACTTAAATAAAACTTACAAATATCCGTTTGACTGTCATCGGTTAACGACTCTGATGGGTTTGGATTTGCACCATGAGTAAGCAAGAGATTAAAAGCCTCTTCAGAATCATTTCCAATGCATAAACCCAGCGTTGTTTCAGGCCAAGAACCTTCTTGGTAAGCATCCGGATCTGCTCCAAAACGTAACAGGTGGTGGATTATTTCTAAATTATCCTTTTTATCTCCCCGATCAGTCCATTTACAGGCGACCAACATCAGATTTTCTGTTTGATTCAAGTCTGCTCCTTTTTTAAGCAGTAATTCCACAATCGCTGGCTTTTTTTTCAGAATGGCAAGCTTCAGCAGACTAGCATCTACTTCGAAGAATCCACATTTAACAGGTACTTTTATGTGATCGGGAAATTTATTGAGATAGCTTTCTACATACAAACGAGCATCGTTCTCGATTGCTTTAATTAATTTAATGCTATCAGGTTCACTAATTTTATTATATAAGGCTTCAGCTTCAAGCAGTAATTTCACCATCTCCGGTCTTTTTTCATAAATGGCAATATTCAGAAGAGTCTCTTCTCGAAAGAATTCACCTTCAACAGGTACTACTATTCTATCGGGAAATTTATGGAGATAACTTTCTACATACGAACGATCATCTTCCTCGATTGATTTAATTAATTTAATAGGATCAGATTCAATAATTTCATCATCCGATAAGGCTACTTGTTTAAAGTTGTTTTCTATTAGTTCAAAGTTTTTGTCTGTACCCAGATTTTTTTCCGATCTTTGATTCTGGCAATATGGGCAGTTTTCAGAGAACTTGAACTTATACTCAGCAGAAGTGTAAAAGCTGGCTCCTGATGAACTGGCTCCCGATGAAGTGGAGGACTGTTTGCCAGAGTTTTTTTCATTGGGCTTTGTATTTTTATTGTTCGATTTAGCACCCCCGTCTTTACCCCCAGCCAGGTTGCTGATTTTACCTGCGAATTGCAAGCCATGGGAACTCAGCTGTAAAGTCGTGTCAGGAAGTAGAAACATGTCGTCTGTATTTTTCAGAATTTCAGGTCTGTCACCCAGCCTGATATTTTTGATTGCTTCCTGAAGCATCTGCTCATCTTCTCTGGAAATATCGTTAAGCAGTTTAAAGCGAATGGCTTTGATGGACGGATCATCGTCCTTGCTCCTGGTGGATATTTTGATCATTGCGGAAGCTTTCTGAACGGCTTCATCAATTTTTTTCTTGTTTTGCAATGATTGCTTTAAAGCTGCTTTGGCAATATCAGATTGATGAAATTCGAACTGGGGGGATGCTGTTATCTCTCCTTCTGATAAAGACAGGTACTGCACCGTCATGTCCTGATTAGCCGGAAGTAAAATCACGGATTCATCAATATGAGAAACAGCAATGTCGACGGTAACACTGTGATGCCCCCCCTGCTTGCTATAGCATTGCCATTTTTTTCGCTGTCCGGAATCGAGTGCCTCAGTGACACAGGCTGTTCCTTTAGCGGGTTGCAGACTGTCAGCATCAACATTCAGAGTGTACGGGCTGCTTAGCCGGAGAAATCCTGGCTGGCTTCTGCTTTCTGGTAAGCGTTCACTGGTATATTCACCTTCGGTTGCTTTGGTGTCAGGCAGGGCATCATTCTGCTGGTGTTTTAAACCGGGTAGCAGCTCATCTCCAAACCTTGCACCTTCGTACAAACCCGGCAATGCGCTTATGTCATGAACCTGTGATTGCGCTACGGTTTTTGATGCATATGAAATGAAACACGACAGGATCAGAAGGAATTGGAAAAAAATAATTTCCTGTTTTTTGAATAAATACACTGACAGCCTCTGCCAATTATAAAAGCAATTTTATTTTCATATTTTTTCCAGAAAAGTAAGCGCTTCTTTAAACGGCACATCAACCCTGACAGCTCATGTTTTTTTATTTTGGTACCTGCTTAATTCCGCTGGAAAATTCAGGACAGGTTTATAGGACAGCAAACTGTATCGGTCAAGCGGAAGCCTCTTCCAACCCGGTTTGAATTGAAAGAGGCCTGACGTTTATAACCGTGTCACCCTGGCGGTCATCGCCTTGATGTACTCCGTTTCCGGAATGGCAGGCATTGCGCCTGCCAGATTTCCATATAAAGTACTTTATATTTATTCAGGACCTTTTATTTTTCCGAATAGGGAGAAGGATTAGGGTCTTCCTCGGAATAGGGAGGAGGTGCCACATTATCAAACTCCGTGTCGAATACAGGCATGTATCGTGCTGAATGTCCCGGAGAGTCATTGTCTTCACGTGGTGGGGCTGAAGGTTCTGGAAAGCCATTGTCTTCACGTGGCGGGGCTGAAGGTTCTGGAATGGTTTCAGGTTTGATACACCCAAACATTCTAGCAAGTCGTTTAAGCAGAGACGGTCTGTCTGTATTGGTGGGAATGTCATCTGCCTCGCTGTCTGAATCTGAACTGTCGCCAACATCTGGAGCAGAGCCTCTGCCACCTGTTACCCCGGCCACATCAAGCTGTGTTAACCGTAACTTTTTTCTATAGACTTCAGTCTCTGATTCCATAAGTTTTCGCATTTCATCATCAGCAAGCTTCAGAGCAGCGAAAGGCGATCTCATTTCAAGGGCAGCCATGCCATTCCTGTTCTTAGGAAAACGAATGTCAGGACTTTCTTTTGGAAGACAGCCTTTAATTTCAGGGTCAGCCCCATTAGAAATCAAATATATGACTATATCTATAATGTCACTTCTTTTCAGGTTTCGGGTGTGGCCTACTTCGGTTGACAGGATAATGTGAAGAGGCGTCGCACCGCCATCCTTAGTCCCCATATTAACATCAGCACCATACTTTACCAGCTGTTTAACCTGTTCAAATGTCCAATTATGCGGCTCCATAAGAGCAATATGGATTGGGTATAAACCCTGATAAGGCTTGTTGGGATAAAAGCCATAATCCAATAACAGTTCAAGAAACTCCGAACTGCACCAATGACTAAGATAAAACTCACAAATCTTCATTTTACCTTTATTGGTTAACGATTCTTGCGGGTTTGGGTTCACACCATGACTAAGCAAATTTTTTAGCCCTTTCAAAGATTTCTTTTTAATGCAGAAAGTCAGCGGTGTATCCAAAGAGTAATAAAAGAATGGATTTTCTTCGTAGCCATTCGGGCTTGCTCCAGAATGTAAAAGAAGGTTGATTATTTCAAGCTTTTTATCAGCTCTATAAGAACAATCAGGAATAGTGCGACAGGCGAGCAAAATAGGATCTTGTTTTTGATTTACGTCTGCTCGCATTTTAAGCAGTAATTCTACAATCTCCGGTTGATTTAACTTAATGGCAATACTCAGTAGACTGCAAGCATTATCATACTGTCTGGGAATCAATCCGTCTATGCGATAGGGATACTCATCAAGATACTGTATTATGTATTGCCTATTATTTGTTTGGATTGCTTTATCTAACTTATCATAATCAAATTCATCAATTGTATTATCTGATGAGGCTTCTTGTTTAAATTTTTCTTTCATTAAGGATTTTGTTTCATGGTGTTTGTCTGTACCCTGTTTTTTTTCTGATCTTTGATTCTGGCAATATGGGCAGTTTTCAGAGAACTTGAACTTATACTCAGCAGAATCAGCAGAAGTGGAGGAGCTGGCTCCTGGTGAACTGGCTCCCGATGAAGTGGATGGCTGTTTGCCAGAGCTTTTTTTATTGGGCTTTGTATTTTTATTGTTCGATTTAGCACCTCCGTCTTTACCCCCAGCCAGGTTGCTGATTTTACCTGCGAATTGCAAGCCATGGGAACTCAGCTGTAAAGTCGTGTCAGGAAGTAGAAACATGTCGTCTGTATTTTTCAGAATTTCAGGTCTGTCACCCAGCCTGATATTTTTGATTGTTTCCTGAAGCATCTGCTCATCTTCTCTGGAAATATCGTTAAGCAGTTTAAAGCGAATGGCTTTGATGGACGGATCGTCGTCCTTGCTCCTGGTGGATATTTTGATCATTGCAGAAGCTTTCTGAACGGCTTCATCAATTTTTTTCTTGTTTTGCAATGATTGCTTTAAAGCTGCTTTGGCAATATCAGATTGATGAAATTCGAACTGGGGGGATGCTGTTATCTCTCCTTCTGATAAAGACAGGTACTGCACCGTCACGTCCTGATTAGCCGGAAGTAAAATCACGGATTCATCAACATGAAAAACAGGAATATCGATAGTGACACTGTGATGCCCCCCCTGCTCACTAAAGCATTGCCATTTTTTTCGCTGTCCGGAATCGAGCGCCTCAGTGACGCAGGCTGTTCCTTTCGCGGGTTGCAGACTGTCAGCATCAACATTCAGAGTGTATGGGCTGCTTAGCCGGAGAAATCCTGGCTGGCTTCTACTTTCTGGTAAGCGTTCACTGGTATATTCACCTTCGGTTGCTTTGGTGTCAGGCAGGGCATCATTCTGCTGGTGTTTTAAACCGGGTAGCAGCTCATCTCCAAACCTTGCACCTGCGTACAAACCCGGCAATGCGCTTATGTCATGAACCTGTGATTGTGCTACGGTTTTTGATGCATATGAAATGAAACACGACAGGATCAGAAGGAATTGGAAAAAAATAATTCCCTGTTTTTTGAATAAATACACTGACAGCCTCTGCCCATTATAAAAGCAATTTTATTTTCATATTTTTTCCAGAAAAGTAAGCGCTTCTTTAAACGGCACATCAACCCTGACAGCGCCTGTTTTTTTATTTTGGTACCTGCTTAATTCCGCTGGAAAATTCAGGACAGGTTTATAGGACAGCAAATTGTATCGGTCAAGCGGAAGCCGCTTCCAATACAGTTTGAATTGAAAGAGGCCTGACGTTTATACCCGGGTTACCCTGGCGGTCATCGCCTTGATGTACTCCGTTTCCGGAATGGCAGGCATTGCGCCTGCCAGATTTCCATATAAAGTACTTTATATTTATTCAGAACCTTTTATTTTTCCGGATAGGAATAAGGATTAGGGCCTTCCTCAGAATAGGGAGGAGGTGCCACACCATAAGATTCTGTGACGGATGCAGCTCTGTTTTCTTCTGAAGGAAGGTAGTCTTCAGGTGGCGGGGCTGAAGGCTCTGGACTGAGTTCAGGAACAGCCAGGGTAACTATTCCACAAACCGCTACAAAAAAGCCTGAAATCGTCTATTTTTAGACTATGCAAAATGCCTCTATTTCAGGATCAGATCCAGCACCCGCATTAATACCTGCCCCATTTACCACCTCGCAGGTTACCCTGACCAAGCAGGAACATATCCAGCTCAAACAGCAGGCTAATCAGTGGCGTGCTATGTGGAAGGCGGCTTGCGACCGGGAACAAAAAGTGCTGGGTGACTGCTCCCCACCCTATCGGGTGAGGCTTCTGATTTCTTAGGCAGCAACCGACAGTCTGCCGGATTTACGCAAGCCTCCATCAGCAGAAACGGACAGTCCTTCCGCCTTTAATTTCAATATGCCTTGCTTCTTGATATTGCGAGCTGCATTAATATCCCGGTCATGGATAGCACCACAGCTACACTCCCATGATCGGATTCTCAATGGCATTTTTTCCTGTTTCAAATCGCAGACTGAGCAAGTTTTAGAGGATGCAAACCACTGGTCTATCTTCACCAGATGTTTACCTTCCTGCTTTGCCTTGTATTCGAGTTTGGTTATCAGTGAATGCCAGCCAGCATCAGCAATAGAACGAGCAAGACGCTTGTTCTTGAGCATGTTTTTAACTTTCAGTGTCTCCACAATCACCGCTTGGTTTTCGTCGATGAGTTGTTTTGATAGCTTATGCTGAAAATCATTACGGGCAAAGGCTACACGCTCATGCGCCTTTGCCACCAATAAACGGGCTTTGTGCCTACCTTTTGAGCCTTTCTTGCAGCGAGATAGAGCCTGTTGTTTTCTTTTCAGGTTACGTTGTGCTTTTTTCAGAAAGCGAGGATTGCCAGTCTTATGGCCGGTACTGGTGATAGCCAGATCAGTAATCCCCATATCAACACCGACAACCTGATTAGCTTCAAGATTATCAATCTGTTTTGGTTGTTCCTGGGTATCATCAGCCAATATGGAGGCAAAATACTTGCCGGTTAGCGTTCTGCTCAGGGTGATAGACTTCACCTTACCCACTATTTCACGATGCACTTTAGCCCTTATGGGCTTGCGCTTGGGGATTTTTATCCAGTTATCGCCCACAGAGACAGACGTACAATGGTAGCTACTTTGCTTGCCATGCTTTTTCTTGAAGCGAGGAAATCTTGCCTGCAATTTGGGATTGAAAAAGTTTTGAAAGGCCGTATCCAGATTGATAGTGGCCTGTTGCAGTGCAATAGAGTCAGCGTTTTTCAGCCATGAGTACTTTCGGCTTTTCTTGGTTTTTGCCAGCAAGGGCTTCAGGTGTTTTTTGGGAGAAAGGCTCTGCCCACGAACCTTGTAATAATGAACCTTAATAGCCAGGGCCTTGTTCCATACGAACCGCACAGCATCAAACTGACGGTCGAGAAATTCCGCCTGCTCTGATGTTGGATAGATTCGTACTTTGGTGGCTCTCAGCATGGAATGTTATTTCAGTGCTCATCAATATAAACTTTATATTATAGGTATTTGAAAGAGGTTTTCAAGTGGGCGCACACAATAAAGATTTGCTTAAAGGGTATCTTCGCAAACGACATAGCGTTACCAAGCTGGTTGTTCATTTGGTGTTCACGACAAAGTACAGACGAAAGCTTTTTGATGGCTATATGATCAAGCAGTTACGGGAGTCGTTCGAGAGTGCATGTGAAAAACTGGAATGCCAGTTACTTGAAATGGATGGCGAAAAAGATCACGTACACCTGTTGGTGACCTACCCACCAAAACTGGCTATCAGTGTCATGGTAAATAATCTCAAATCAACATCATCAAGACGGTTGCGAATGCTGAATACCCACCTTACTGCTCAGAGCAAAGCAGGCTTAATGTGGTCAAGGTCTTACTTTGCTTGCAGTGCTGGCGGTGCAACTATCGAGACTCTGAAGGACTACGTTAATAGCCAGAGTACACCAGATTGATGGCGGAAGGCTCTGCGCCTTCCCGTCTTATATCCCCGCCCGCATTGGGCGAGGGTTTACGACGACTTTGCTAAACTGCGAGTCAGGGCGAAGAAAGTGCTCGAAAGCCTGCAGAATCATTGGGAAGGATTGACCCGCTTTGTTACTAATCCCGGTATTCCTATGGATAACAATGCTGCAGAGCAAGCTCTGCGAACAGGTGTTGTTGGCAGGAAGAATTACTATGGGTCTGGCAGTGCCTGGAGTGCCGATATAGCCGCTTTTCTATTCAGCGTTTTTATGACGCTAAAGCTTTGGGGCATTAATCCCAAAATCTGGCTGGGTGCCTATCTTGAGGCTTGTGCTTTAAATGGCAGGAAGCCACCTGATGATCTCACTCCTTATCTGCCTTGGTTAATGAGTGAGAAGCGGCTTTGTGAAATGCGCAACCATGATCCCCCAAAGGAATAACAACCGGAGGGATCAATAGGGAAAGGTAATGCCTGAATGGCTGATATTGAAGTAGTTTGTAGAAAAGTTACGGAGACAGTTCAAAGTGCTACATCCCAGGTAGTTATGACAACGGTCTCTCAAGCTTCCGGTTCAGTTACCGTTACTTATCCCAGCGTTGAACTGGGGCGAGATCCTGATAATGAATGTCCTATTTGTTTTGAGAGTTTAAATGATAGAGAAACTATGGCTACTCCATGCTGCGGGGCTAAATTCCATATTGCATGTCTTCGCGCGGTACAAACGAATTCCGGCAACGTATTTCCTTGCCCGCATTGTCGGAGAATGCTTGCGCGCTTGTGGCTCAAAAACCCTGACCACTGGATCGGCTGACGTTTTTTCATGCCACACCTTATCGCCAGTCTGTTTGCGGTTATAAGGCAAAATGAGTGCTTCCCGTATCTGGATCAGCCTGACTGCTACAAACACCAGTATCACGGCCATTCACTCAAGGTTATCAGCGCTTTGCATACGCTGACCCGAAAGTACGTTCCGCCCATTGCTCAGGAGGTAATGGCAACATGATCTTGACTCATCACTGAAAAGGATAAGTCAAGATTAGGATTTGTGATAAAGAGATAGCCTTTAGGGCGGGGAGGATGTCAATTTGGTAACTGCCTTAATTCCGCTGAAAAATTCAGGAAAAGTTTTAGGACAGCATACTGTATCGGTCAGACGGAAGCCTCTTCCAACCCGGTTTGAATTGAAAGAGGTCTGACGTTTATACCCGGGTCACCCTGGCGGTCATCGCCTTGATGTACTCCGTTTCCGGAATGGCAGGCAGGATTGGGTGATCAGGTCCCTGATGGCCCTGTTCAATAATCTGCAGGTTTCGCTCAATATGGCGACTGCCCGCGCGCAGAGCATCCAGCATACTGTCACGCTGCAAGTGCATAGAGCAGGAGCAGGCCACCAGAATACCATCCTTGCTCAACAGGCGCATGGCCATCTCATTGATGCGGCGGTAGGCCAGTTCACCGGCTTTGACGTCTTTACGGCGTTTAATAAAGGCAGGTGGGTCAACAATGATTACATCAAACTGCTCACCTTCCGCTTTCAGCTGCTTCAAAGCTTCAAACGCGTCGCCCTGCATGGTGCCGACCTTGTCCTGAAGGCCGTTCAGTTCGGCATTTCTATGGACAAGATCAACCGCTTTTTCAGAAGCGTCCACACAGATCACTTCTTCCGCGCCAAAAGCCGCACACTGCACGCCCCAACCACCGACATAACTGAATACATCCAGTACCCGCTTGCCTTTTACATAGTGGCGCAGACGGTCACGGTTAAGACGATGATCGTAGAACCAACCGGTTTTCTGCCCTTTCATCACCGGAGCCAGGAAGCGTACGCCGTTTTCTTCCAATTCCACTTCATCCGGCACTTCGCCATAAGCCACTTCAATGTACTCGGGCAGATTTTCCAGCTTGCGGGAAGAACCGTCGTTTTTCAGCAAAATGCCTGTCGGCTTCAGCACCTGCACCAGTGCTTCTACAACCTGGTCTTTCACCAGCTCCATACCAGCCGTAGAAATCTGCACGACCAGCACATCGCCAAACCGGTCAACCACCAGACCTGGCAGACTGTCGCTGTCACCAAAAACCAGCCGGTAGCAGGGCTTATCGAACAGGCGCTCACGCAAGCTCAGAGCGACTTTGATCCGATGAACCAGCAGGGATTTGTCGAGCATATATTTAGCGTCACGACTAACCAGGCGAGCGCAGATCAGCGTATTCGGATTGACATAACCCGTGCCAATGGCTTTGCCTGCCGCGTTTTCAATGACAACCAGCTCACCGGTAGCAAAACCTTTCAGAGGCGTTGCTTTAGTGTCGATTTCGTTACTGTAAATCCACAAATGGCCTGCTTTCAGACGGCGGTCAGCCCGGTCTTTCAGCCGCAATGCTTTATGAGTCATAGAGAGGAACGCCCGATGGGTAAATAACTTATGGAAACAAAACAGAGGAAGCGCATTATACAGATTCAAGCGTTCTGGACATCACGATCTTGTCGACGCCACTGAAGTTATCCACATACTCTTTTACCCTGACGTAGCCACGATCCTCATAAAACTGGATGGTTTCAATATCAGGGCCCAGACATTCCACTTCTATGGATTTACACGTTTGCGCCACCTGTTCTTCAGCTGTATTCATCAACATCTGGCCTATGCCCTGCTGGCGGAGCGCCTGAGCGACCCAGACAATATCAATTCGATTCCCCTTTAAGGCCAGCATGCCCACCAGGTCTGGCCCATCAACCACTACCAGCATATCCGGCCAGATGCCCTGCACGTATTTCTCAATATCACTCCCTTCGGACCAGGGCCGCAACTGCTCTGCTGCAACCAGTTCACCATAACTGGCCAGCAGGGACTCTTTGCAGAGTTTAACCAGAGGCTTTATATCAACTTCCTGAGCTTTACGAACAATTTTGCCCGCCACTTCACTAACCATTGGACTGCTCACTGCCCTGCCCTCTATCAACATCATGGGTGTGCTGCTTATGTTGGGTTTCAGGAGTGGATATTCAAGCGGCTGTATCGAAACGTACGCTGGCAAAGCGTTCTCGTGACAGGGTTGTGGGTGTGCGAGTCAGGCATTAACCATCTCCCATTCACTTTCTCCGTAAAACCTTTCTCCATTAAAACTCGCCGCAACAGCCATGGCCCCCTCCATTCCCCCGGTATAATTCGGGTTAACATAAAGTTTAAGTTGTTGTGAATGTTGCGAGGTGTTCGAAGAAGGAAAGTATTTAATGACGCCTACGATTCTTGATTTAGAAACAGGGTACGTAACGACCACATCAAAAATCTCCTCACCATCATAGTACCTGACCGGTGGTTCTCTATGAACAATGCCTCCTAACTCCCTGATATCCATTAAAAACGCTAAGTTGGTAATGGGCTGGTCGCTGGGAATTTGGTAATAGCAAATATGAGTGAGTAAACTCCCACTCATATCTGGGCAAGTCGATAAGCGATTAGACAAGCTTGTTAACCGGATGCCATAGTTTTTGCCACATATTCGATTATTGTTTGGGGGGGGAGCCCCGCTCCCCATATCGTACATAACTGGAGCTATACCATTTTCAAAAACATAAGGAACGTAAAGCTCCCGCCCCGTAAACATGTAGACATAACCGAAAAATCGACTTTCACCTCCCCGGCTCATGGGGTCTACATGCGAGCCTTCTATCCTGTTTGTATTCTGAAAAAAAGGTCTTTTGGTCAAAAGAAGCCTGTTGCTTTCTTCATAAATATCTTTTAGGTTTACCCGGGAATGAGGCATCGTAAATACTCCGATTAACGCCATTCGTCAGGTTATACGACAGCACTGAATCAATTACGCCCCCAAGGATAGTACATCGTTGCATAGCTGAAACAGGCGTAGCCCCTTATCTGGCTATTGATCAAATACAGTGAGCTGAACCGCAACGCCCGGAGTGCGAGTCAGGCATCAACCATCAACCATTCACTTTCTCTATTAAAACTCGCCGCAACAGCTCTGGCCCCCTCCATTCCCCCGGTATAATTCGGGTTAACATAAAGTTTAAGTTTTTGTGAATGTAGCGACCTGTTCGAAAAAGGAAAGGTTTTAATGACGCCTACGATTCTTGATTTAGAAACAGGGTACATAATGACCACACCAAGAATCTTTTCGGAAATGGGGAATCTAGCGAACGCCTCATCGTCCATAAGGTAATGTGGTAAATTGTTTATATAATCTCGCATAGTTTTGCCGCTCCATAGTTCACTACGAACAACGCCTCCCAACTCCCTGATATCAATTAAACACACTGAGCTGCTATCGGGATCAACGCAGCGAGCTTGATAATGGCATACATAAGTTTCAAACCATGGCACTCTTCTCAGATTTACTAGAGTAGACACGTCCGTTAACGGGTAGCCATACGTTTTGCCGGGCACTTTTTTCTCATCTGAGACACATTTACCGCTCCCAACATCGTACATAGCTGTAGAAATACCATTTTCGAACAGATAAGGAACCTCTTTGTCAGACACAGATCTGTAGTAGACATAACCGTAAAATAGACGTCTGCCTTCCCGGATACTGGTTGCAAAACGTGCGCCCTCTATCTTGGTTGTATCCTGAAAAAACGGGCTTCTGGTCAAAAGAAGCCTGTTGCTTTCTGTAAAAATATCTTTTGCTTTTAGCCGGGGATCAGGCATCGCAAACACTCCGGTTCAAGCCATTCATCAGGTTATGTGACGGCACGGAATCAATCATGTCCACCAAGGTTAGCACATCGTTGTATAGCTGAAACAGGCGTAGTCCCTTATCTGGCTATTGATCAAATACAGCGAGCTAAACCGTAACGCCCAGAGTGCGAGTCAGGCATCAACGTCAACCATCTCCCATTCACTTTCTCCATTAAAACTCGCGGCAACAGCCATGGCCCCCTCCATTCCCTCGGTATAATTCGGGTTAACATAAAGTTTAAGTTTTTGTGAATCTAGCGACCCGTTCGACCGGAGAGAGGTTTTAATGACTCCTACGATTCTTGATTTAGAAACAGGGTACGTAACGAGCACATCAAAAATCTCATCACCATAAGAGTCCTCGATCGTTGGTTTGAGTCGAACATTGCCTCCTAACTCCCTGATATCCATTAAAAACGCTAAGTTGGAACGGGGCCGGCCGCTGGGAATTTGGTAAAAGCAAATACGAGTGAGTAAACTCCCCCTCACATCTGGGCGAGTCGATAAGCGATTAGACAAGTCTGTTAACCGGATGCCATAGGTTTTGCCAGGTATTGGAGAATCGTCTGAGGAGCCCCCGTCGCTCTCAATATCGTACCGAATTGGAGGAATGCCATTTTCAAAAGCATAAGGAACGTAACGTTTCCGCTGCGTAAACATGTAGACATAACCGAAAAATCGTCTTTCACCTGTCCGGATCATGGGGTCTACATGCGAGCCCTCTATCCTGTTTGTATTCTGAAAAAACAGGCTTTTGGTCAAAAGAAGCATGTTGCTTTCTTTAAAAATATCTTTTAATTTTATCCGGGGATCAGGCATCGTAAACACTCCGGTTCAAGCTATTGGTCAAGTTATGCGACGGCACTGAGTCAATTACGCCCCCCAAGGTTAGTACATCGTTGTATTGCTGAAACAGACATAATCCCTTGTCCGGCTAACGGCCAGTTGAAGCGAGCTGAGCCATCTGAAAGAGCGGGACAGGAACCTCAGGCTGCATTAAACTTCTGGTTATGAACATAACCAAACAACATCAATACCAGTTAGACACTGAAGGCTATATTGTTCTACCCAATATCGTTCCCCGGGCACTTTGCAGTGACGTTGTAAAACTTATTATGTCGTTTACCGGGGCAGACCTGAAAAAACCGGATAGCTGGTATAAAAAAGATCTGGGACACAACGGTATTGTCCCCATACACCAACATCAGGCTGTCTGGAATATACGACAGTACACATCTATTCACCAGGCATTCGCCAAACTGCTGGCCACTGAAAAGCTCTGGGTCAGGCTTGACCGGCTGTCATTCAAACCTCCGCAAAGGCGATCTGAAGCCTTCGACAAAAGCAATATTCATCTCGACTTCCCTTATCAGAAAATCACCTCTCTGCGCTTACAGGGGATTCTCTACCTTACCGATACGGAAGAAAACCAGGGGGCGTTTTGCTGCGTACCGGAACTGTTCAAACAGCCGGAAGTCCTGAAACAGAAAGAAAATCTGTGGTTCAGTGACAAAGAGCTGGAAGGCTACGAAATAAAAAATGTTGCCGCCACAGCCGGAAGCCTGATTATCTGGGATTCGCGCCTGCCGCACTCCGGCAATATCAACACATCGGATCAGCCCCGGCTGGCCCAGTACCTCTCCATGTGTCCGGAGGATTCGGAAGAAAGCCGTGCCAGCCGAATCGCCCTCTGGCAGGCCAAACGCGCGCCAGAGAAGTGGCGAAACATGCCTTACCAGCAAGACCCGGAAGATGGGGATGTGGCAACGCTGACAGAGCTTGGACAAAAGCTGTTAGGGCTGACTCGCTGGTAAACGGTCATTGTCTTCGGAAAGCCCATGCCGGTTAAACCGCTGCACACCACCAATCCAGGTCTGGTCCACATGAATCTGATCAAGACTCCCCTGATGGATCAGAGGATTATCAGACAGCACCAGGAAATCCGCCAGCTTACCCGCTTCTATGGAACCGGTTTTCCTGTCCACATTCAGCTCTTGTGCAGCGTCAATGGTAAAGCGCCTTAATAACAACATGATTCTTTGTGACTGGTCGTATTTTTCAGGCTCACTTCCTGGTGGCAAGATAGCAGGTTGAACGATCGAGTCACTCATCGTTTTCAAAGGTTCGACAAGGGCGCTGGTGTATGATTTGCTGTTTTTCCGGATAAAAACCCGTTGGGGAATCACCCCAATTTGCGACAAGAGTTCCAAAGGCTTGTTCTCTGCCTGACGAGGCAAAGCAGCCCGAACACTGGTCACCCCCCGAACAAGATACTTCTGCACATTCAGACTTAATTCGTCTAACCCATCGGTAAAAGAGATGTTCATTTTGCTGGAGAAAAAGTGTCCCCGGGTATCGATAAAGCCGGGAATCAGCGCTTTTCCTTCCAGATCAATGACCAGGGCATCATCGGCCTGATTCTTCAATACCGCTTCAGTGCCGGTTGCCACAATTCGATCCCGCTCAACCAGAACGGCATCTGTAATTGTGTCATCGTCGTCCATGGTGAGTATCACGCCATTCACAAACAGCTGCTTATCAACAGGCACCGGATTAAGGTAAAACCAGAAATAGACGGAAGTCGCCAGTAAAAACAGAAAGGCAGCCACCGCGGACACAACAAAATAGCGAAGAATCTTCATAGCCAGTCAACCATTCTTATTCTTGCAGTAGTTTCACCACTGACTCAGTTAGAGAGCTGATAGCCTGCCAATAGCGGGCATCCTCTTTTTTTGCAGAAACGGTTCCAGAAGCGGTTTCAGCTGAAGTTGCGCCAGACACCAGTTCTGCCAGAGGCATCAGTGCCTGCTGCAACGCTTCCGGACAGACGGGTGTCCGTTCCGGGGCTTTCATTTGTGGATAACATTCACGATAAAAACGACACCAGTTAAACTGTAACCCCGGATCAGCCTTGCCACGGAAGCCGGCAACGTGCTCATGCCCCATCACCCGCTCAGGGTCGGCCAGCGCCGGATAAGACTGCTTAAGCACCTGCACCACATGCTGTAAAGCCTGGTACTGAGCATCCGTGTAGGAAAACAAATTGCCGTTCAGGTTGACCAGTTCAATACCGATGGAGTGATCGTTAAACCTCTCCCTGTCACTGTAACGACTGACACCGGCATGCCAGGCTCGCCATGCTTTACCTTCCAGGCATTGTACCAATTCATAAATTCCGCCATCGGTATCAATCACCAGGTGTGCCGAAACAGCGTTGTCACCATTCATAAATATATCCAGCGTTCCCTGCAAATCCACTGCCGTATAATGCAGGATGAGATGTTCAACAGTAATCTCCGTTCGGTCACAGTTGGGGCTGACAAGTCGATAGACGTTCATAAGCAGTCTCTGGGGCTAATCTATTAAACCTGCCTGAAAATCACCAAACAATCTACTGGCAGACCGTTCATCATCTGTCGCTTCTCCCCCCCCCCTTTTCTCCCCTTCTCCCCAGAATAATCAACCTTGCGCCAGATAAAACGAGGCAGGTATCTGGCGCAGAAAAAAGTTTATCCATCGGAGTCTCTCTGCCGATAGTTATAGCTGGTAAGTATCTGACTAAATGAAATTACGCTGGCTGAACAAACTATATCGGAAAAGCTATGAACCCGTTTAATCCCTATGACTTTAACTCTTCAGGCGTGCTGACTTCCATATGCTTCGTGAAGGGAGATGATATAGAGTCAATCCGGCCTGAAGAAAGTAAATCCAAGGGATATTCTATTCGTGCATATAACCCTAACGGCGCTGGTCCCTTAAAAAACGTTGTACAAGCCTATAATGAAAACCATTTTGCTGGTAACCCGCTTCCTGCCCGGGATGTAGTCCAGAATGAAGGCGCTATGCCAGGATACCTGTTTGATGGCGCTTACAAAAAGGTGTTAGATCTGGCCTTCGAGTATGATGAGTTCCCCAGAAATAACACTAAGTTACGAGAAGAAAAAATCGCTCAGCTTGCCAAAATGGAAACCGTCGCTAACAACTATCTTGAACAATACCCTCTGCCAGCAGCCCCCTCTGAGCCAGAAATCAAAAGATATAACATGGTCATTAAGATACTAAACGGTATCGCAATGGAAAAACGATTCTTGTTTGGTATAACCGAAAGCTATGGCAAAATCTACCTGCCAGAAGACGAGCAGGATGTTCGGGAAAATTTTGCCAGAGGCAACTCTGCCTCTATCGCCAAGGTCACTTATAAAGGGAAAAAATCAGGAGATGATCCTTTCGTTGCTGTTTTCAAAGCCTCAACAACTGACCAGGTAGTTAATGCTGAAGCCGCCAAAGCATTTGGCATAACGGATCATTCAGGGAATAACTGTAATTCAGAGACTGCCAGGCTAACTCACCGGTCTGTCTATTTTTATGAGCTTGATTTGCTCATGGGGATGGGCTTAACACCGCCTACATTTTATGCCATCCATAATGGCCAGCCCGGCTCCTGCCAGCAGTTTGTAGAAGGTCAGCATATCTCAGAAAGAGGTAGCGTCGATCTCCCCTACGATGCAAAGCATATAGACACTCTATATGACATTGTGCATGGTGAACTACTTGATCAGGGCAGAAGCTTCAGGCTCCAGGCTCACTCTCCCGCTCTGGAATCACAGCTTGCAACCATGTCAAATGAAGAGCTGAAAGAGCTCTATGATGCCGGAAATCTGGTGTTGACCATAGAGCAGGTTAGCGACATTCCACCCTTAGACCTGCGCCACCCGAAAACACAGAAAGCACTGGCAGACGCCCAGCTTCTTGATCATCTTGCGGGTAGTGTAGACCGCAACCTCAGCAATATTTTCTTTGTTCCCAAAGTCGATGAAGATGGAAAGGCCTATTACGGAATACAGTTAATCGACAATGATCTCTGTGCTGCTGCAGCCAACGTACATGAAAATGAAGAAGCCCACTCATTAACCAACCCTTTTCGTATCAACATGGCAGGCCGGGTTCCCAACTTTATCGATCGTTCAACCGCTAAAAGACTCAAAGCGATGAGCTTCGAGGAAGTCTATGAACTGCTGAAATTACATCAGCTAGTCGATGATACAGAGTTGGTTTCACAACGGGAGCGACTGAGACATTGCATAGACGCCATCAGCCGCGCACTGAATTCCTTTTCTGGTAAAGCTCAGGTTGTTTACCAAACGTCTGTGAAAGAACCAAAACGGGATGAAGCGACTGGAGAAGAGATTCCCGGGGAATTTGAAGAAGGTAAATCTACCGAAACGATCAGCCTTATTAACGAGTGGGATGAAGAAACTTACCAGAACATGTTGAAAAATGAGGATACTTACCTTTTCAAAGCAAACAACTGTCGAATTGCCGAGCTGAGTACGATAATGGAAAGCAATCCTGAAAAAGCAGCAGAAATCTGGGCAACACAGTTTAGCCTGATGGGAGCCCAACCAATGGCAGAAGCTTACGGTAAACACCGTAGGGCTATCGCCAAATTGCAAAACGTCCTTACTCATTACCGTAAAAAGATCATTCTTGAAAATCCTTCTGACATCAGGCGAGCCTGTGATTTTGTCCATACTTTGGTCAAACACCCCAGACAAAAGCTGACACCGGATGAGCAACAGGAAAAATCCGATCTGCTGCTGCCAATGATGCTCGGCGATAAAGTCAGCGGACAACACATTGGCAAAGCCCTTAACTGGTGTCTGAAAAGCAAGCTGCTCAGTGCCAGTACGGTGATGGCCTTGCTTCCACAGGCCACTAAAATGGCAGAAGACAGCCCTGTCGCACAATGGAAACCTTCAGAAACCTTTATGAGTGAATTTAAGTTTATGAATCAAGAGGGAGACTTTCCTCCGGTGCCGGCCAGAATAGCCTTGTCCCAGTGTGTTGACGGTGCCGCTCCCAAGCGCGAGTCTATTGCCATGCTGCGTTTTTGCGGTTTGCTGGCCAACTGCACCGTACCCGAGTATAGGAAAAACAACAAAAAACTGAATATGGATATTATGAACTGTGATGAGTTCAAACATGCCATGAATTTCATTACCCCGGCGACCCTGAAAAAACTACTTGGATCTCCAGCCAGTAAATGCCGTACTGTCATAGAAGACGTCTGCTTCCAAAATAAAGAAGAACTGAACCAGAAAAACATAGAAGCGGTTATAAACTTGCTGAGTTATCACTTTGGCGTGGTTGAGCATAAAAATCTTTAGAACGGAACAAAAAATGGTTATCCGGTATTACAGTTTACTGACTTGTCTGTTTGCAACTCATGTGTTTGCAGAAGAAGAAAAGTCCGGGATTGAAGACCTCAGCCTGATGCAGGTGGTCATGCCCCTGATTCTGGTTATCGTACTGATTTTTGTTCTGGCCTGGCTGGTTAAGAAAATGAACCCTGGCTCACCCACCCTTGGGCAGGGCATTACCGTTATAGCCAGCGCACCACTCTCCAGCCATGCCAGAGTCTGCCTGATCCGTGTAGGCGACAAGGATATTCTTGTCGGGGTCACCAGTCATCAGGTCACACCTGTGCATACTTTTGAAGAGTCGCCTGTTCCACCAGCACAAACTGAAAACCCGCAGGATTTTGCCCACCACTTTAAGCACCTGCTGAAAGGTAAGCGCAAAGAAGGGGAAGGTTAGCCTCAGGTTATTCAGCGAGTTATCCACAGCCTTACTGCTCCATCATCTTGCCAACCAGCATGATCATCGTCATCTCGGTCATACAGATTTTCTGTAACTCCTGCTGGGTTTCTTCCGTCATCTCAGACAGTTTCTGACTCTGTTCTGCCTGGTCATGCCACTTGCCCTGCTCCATATCATCGGGGTAACTGTCCAGCAGTCTCTGGTGCAAACCATCCTGTTTGTCACGCAGAACACCCAGCATCACGACCAGTATTGGAGGCACTTCGCCAGACAGGGTTCTGAGGTTTATATAGGTCCAGTACAGCCGGGCAATTCTTCGGGTGCTGTCTCGCAGGCAGAGTAAACACAGATAGGCTTCTTCGTGGTGGCTCATGCTGTAGTCCTTTTTCCCGTGTTTATTCCACTCTAACATGACATTTCAAGACATTAACAACATGGCCCAGAAATACTTATCCACTTATTCACAAATTAACTGACCAAGCCTCTGAATGACCTGTGGATAACGCTCTGAGAAGCCCTTTGCAGAGCCCCGGCCTTACGACTGGTCATAATTCAAACAGCGCAAGCTGTGATCAGTCATCGTCATCTGCCATTGCGCTGAAGTCGTCTTCCTCTATAACACCGCATTCGCCTTTGAAGTCGATCTCTTGTAATTTTTGCGCTGACCGACTGATGTAGTCTGTCAGCGAACAAAAAGCATCTGGACAGTCATCCAGACAGACAGGTATTTCATTCAGCAGTATCTGCACCCGGTGGTCTCTGCCACACTGGTAGACGCGCCACTGAATATTACCTGACATGGGAGTGATCAAATCGGCGTCCCAGTCACTGTAATCAGGGTTGTCACCCAAATAGCCCATCAGCATGATCATGGCCACCATGGTTGAGTCATGGGTAAACCAGAGGGACAGTAATGGTTGGTCTTGTTTAGGGCTCAGTGCAGCAGTAAGCCTGCTGATCACCTGCTCCTGAATAGGAGCGGCAAGATTAAACATTACCCTGTTGCCGCTGGCAAAGCCTCTTTTATGCCATTGTTTTAAATTTTGCATCTTTCCAAGAAGCTTCATCTCCTCACCGGACTGGTTTGACTCATTGAGAAAATACTGGCAGAAGTTGTACCTTTCTTTTTCAGGAAAGCTGCTTTCTATCTGGCACAAGTTATACAGCAACTCCATTACTTTAAGTTTATTTTTTGAGGTCATTGTTTTTTTGGTAAAGCTTTGGGCCAGGTCAAAAGAAAGCTGGCTGTCATCAACTAACTCCTGCCTGCTTTTCTTTAATTTATCCCTGGTGGTTTCGTAGGACCCAGTTCTTTCGGGGCAGCTCTTATAACTTCTCAGAATCTGGTCGGCAGATTCCACTGCCATATCCGGTTCAAACGACAAGCCGCTATTGACAGACCAGCCTTTCAAGCCATCCATAAAGGCCTCTAAACTCTGTCTCGTTCTCAGTGTTTTACTGGTGCTTGCCCGTATAGCGGTTGCTGGTTTTAAATTAAATGGGGCAATATTTACCCCTGACGCAAAACGTCTGGTAATGAAGTTCAGCTCCTGTTTTCCTAAGCTGGTAATGCTTCCAGCCAATTCGTTTTTTTCAACAAACTGTCTTAGCCGCTTTATGTTTTGTATTATTTTTATTCCTTCCAGCGTAAGCTCGCTGGATGTACTTTCATCTCCTTTTAACAGTTCATTAAGCTCCTGCTCTATTTCGGACAGCTTTTCATTTTTTGTGACATGCCTTGAGGCATGTCGACCTAAATAAATCGTATGCACCATAGAACAACTACTAAAAGGTGCGCTCACTTCCCGCCTATTGCCTGGGTATGGTCGTTTATTGTTTAAGTGTGACTCAATAGCGTTCTGGTCATCACTATTGACAATCGTACGCCAGGGAGTGCAGGCTTGATTTTTTTCCTCTATGGCTAACGAGCCATCAGCCACTATCAGCAACATCACCAGAACAACAGGCTTAGGCAGGAGGGTCATTTACATCTCCTCATGTTTGTCTTTTTTTTCAGACAGGAACAGCACCTTGTATTTGACTTTGGTGATTTGCCTGACTCCACTGATGTCGTGTTTCTGCATAAGAGCATTGGCAAAAGACTGGTAGAAATCCGGCAGTTTGGTGTGTTTTCCCGATTTATCAACAGGGAAATACAGTTTAACCATAACCATGGGGTCGTATACCTCAAGCCCTTCGATATTGCCGCTTTTACCTTTGTTAACTTTTATTGTCGTATAATACCGGTGTACTTCATTTTCGCCGCTGATAAACTCCAGGTAGCTGTAAATGCCTTTTCCTTCTTTTTGCGCTCGCTCAAGGTGGGTAAGAAAACTGGAGTCAAACTTTTCTGCGATTGAAATGCTGTCCGGCTCAATGTTAACGGACAGTTCCGTTTGCTTTTCAAGCTTTTTAGCTTTTGCTTTAATACCGGTTTCAATAACTTCATGGTGTCGGTCAATAAAGGTTCCCCCTTTAACCTGAACGGAGTGCTGATCGGCAACGTACTGGGTAATGGTTAATAAAACTTCCTGAATGCTCGGGTAATTCTGGTTTAACCCAGGCAAGTCAAACTCTGGTATAAAGAAACCCTCGTCACAACTCCAAAATAAAATATCCCTGTTTATCTGGAACTCTTCTGGAGAGTTCTTGAAAATCTTGAACCAGCTTGAATCATAATCCTGAATTTTTTTCTGATTTTCGCTGAAGAGCTTTGCATTTTCCTCAAAGCGCTTCTTCAGCTGTCCCAGGCTTTGACTTTCTGAATGGGGATAAGCGCACTGGCAATGGCGCCCAATGCTTTCCCTGTTCTGATCAAAGCTTTTCCACTCAAAGCTGTTAAACTTCTGATACTCATGTTCGGGAATTTTTTTCCACAAATCAGGCTCCTTACTGGCAAAGTGTTTAAGGCTTGCGGCCATCTCTTCAGAAGGCAGCGTGTTGGCATAATCGAATAAGCAGTGATGAGGCTCCCAGGAAGCAGCGATGACTTTGGGTATGGCTGAAATCAACAGAGAAGAGCAAACCAGAGTGCGTGACAGGCGACTGATCTTGAAACTAAACACAAGCTATTCCTCTGGAAATTAGAAGAAAATCCAACGGGTATTTTTGATTGCACGTCAATGCAAACGACGAGCGTTGCTTAAAGGGGCATGACGCAGAATCAAGAGGGCATAAAAAATACCCGGAATGTCGTGTAAAAAGACTTTCGAAGTCATTGACTTCAGGGTGGTTTACAACATATCCGGGCTACCTGAGAATAGCAGGAAAACCAGAGTTGAGTGGCAGCAGGCAAAAAACTTTTTTAAACAGCGTTCAACACCCCCATCGGAGACTGCCGGACAACCCGCCGAACTCCCAGCCAGCCCGACAACCCAATCAGGCTTCCCCCTGTCAAAGGCAGTGCCAGCCACAGCCATACGGCTGGCCGCCAGCTCATTCCAAACACATAGCTTTGCAGCCACCAGTTACAAAGCTCAGTCCCAACAGCCGCAACAAAGCCTGACAACAGACCCAGCACCACAAACTCACCCACCTGCAGCCGCAGCAGCTGTTGCCGGGTGCCGCCAAGGGAGCGAATCAGGGCACCTTCACGCAAACGTGCGTCAAGGCTGGACTCAATAGCCGACGCCGTCACCAGCAACCCGGCCAGAAACAACGCGATTAACATGGCTTCAACGGCCAGCGTGGACTGTTGCACCATACTCTGAACCTGACTGATAATGGCATCCAGATCCAGTAGCGTAACCGTTGGAAAGGTCTGCACGAATTCATTCAGCAACAGTCGTCTGTCTGGTGACAGGTAAAAACTGCTCAACCAGCTGGCTGGCATATCACCCAGCGTTCGTTCCGGGAACATCATATAAAAGTTAGGGCGGAAGGATTCCCAGTCAGCCCTGCGCAGGCTGGTGATCGTTGCTGTCACATCGCGACCGGAAATGGAAAAAGTCAGCTGATCACCCAGTGCGACTCCCAGGTGTTTAACAATGCTCATTTCTACCGACAGCTCTGAATCATTACCAGTCTGCCACCATTGCCCCTCGACCAGCTGGTTGCCTTCCGGTAATTCATTCGACCAGGTCAGGCTTAACTCACGATTTAACGAGTTATGGTTGCGCTGATCTTCAGACACAGCCTCTTTTGCAGGAACCCCGTTAATGTAGGTCAGCCGCCCCCGAACAATCGGATAGACTTCGCTACGATCAATCTGTCGTTCTTTGAGAAAACGACGAAAGCTGTCTATTTCGGAAGGCTGAACATTCAGGGCAAAATAATTAGGTGTTCCTTCAGGCAACTGCTGCTGCCAGCGTTCCAGCAGTTCTGTCCGCAGCAAAAGTACAATAGCCATGGACATAAAAATCAGGGAAAACGCCAGCATCTGCGCCGTAGTCTGCCCCCGCTCCCGGGATAAGCGCTTCAGACCCAGTCGCCATTGCAGCGGCAGGGAGTGACGCAGCAACCGTTTGTGCATAAAGCCCAGCCCCACTTTCACGCAGAGGGAGATCAGCACCAGTATCAAAGCACCAGCCAGTGTTATGCCTGCTGTGGTGAGCAATTGACCGGTGTGATACCACAGCAGTGCGATCATTGCGCCAAGAGACAACCCGTAAACCAGCCAGGTTCCGGGCGGTGCCGGAGTCAGATCACGACGAAGCACACGTAAAGGCGTGACTTCCCGCAACCGAAGTAAAGGCGCAAAGCCAAAACCCACCAATGTAATGATGCCGGTGGTGCCGCCCACCAGCATCGGCATATAGCCAGCCTCAGGCAGCCAGGCGGGCAGAACGCCTTTCAGGAGTTGCAGCACACCCGCTTGCAGAAGCCAGCCCAATACGACACCGGGAACCGCCACCAGCACCGCTACCAGTAGCAGCTCTCCGACCAGAATTTTCATCACCAGCTGTTGCGACGCACCGACACAGCGCATCACCGCAATGGCATCAAAGCGTCGTTCAGCAAAACGACGACTGGACATGGCGACGGCAACCCCAGCCAGCAAAATAGCAGCAAGGCTCGCCAGCCCTAAAAACTGCTTCAGTCGTACCACCGAGTTTCTTAAATCCTGTCGATTGTCTTCAGCCATGGATAAACGTTCACTGCCGTCGAGCAGAGGTTTCACCTGACTCTGAAAAGCCTTTAAATCCCGGCTTTCACCGGCAATCAATGTTTTCCAGCTGACACGGCTACCGGGCTGAATCACATTGGTGGCAGGAACATCAGCAAGGTTAAACATCAGCCGGGGAGCGAGACTGTAAAAATTACTTCCCCGGTCAGTTTCAAGAGTAATCACCTTAGTGACGACCAGATGAGTTTCGCCGACTTCCAGCGAATCCCCAATCTTAACGCCCAGCAGAGAGAACAATCTTGGTTCCAGCCACGCCTCACCGGGTGCAGGAACCTCTGCTGCAATCCGGTCCCGGGCAAAAGGCTGGTCGGCAATGCGAACATGCCCACGCAGTGGATAATTTTCCGGTACAGCCTTGGCGGCCACCATCTGCATTTCGTCACCCGCCAGAACAACGGTAGGGAACTCCAGAGTTTGAGCCTGCTGCAATGGTTGGGCATCCAATACCGTCTGCACTTTATCGGACAAGGGGCTGGAGCTGCGAATCATCATGTCAGCGCCCATGACTTCAGCCACCTGTCGCCCAAGTGCCAGTTGCAGGCGTTCACTGAAAATAGCAATGGCGGTGCTGACGCTCACGGCCATCAACAGTGACAGAACCAGCAGCCAGAGCTCACCTGAACGCCAGTCACGCAGTAAGAACCGAAGAGACAACCGGCTAGCGTTCATACCACCACCTCAACCTTGCGCTGTTCTTCAACAATCGCCCCTCCTGTTAACCGAAGTACCCGGTCACAACGGGCGGCCAGCCCCATATCATGAGTGACCAGCACCAGAGTGGCACCCCGTTCACGATTCACCTCAAACAACAATTGAATAATACTTTCACCGGTCTTTTCGTCGAGATTACCCGTAGGTTCATCGGCAAACAGAATATCCGGACTGCCTGCAAACGCTCTGGCAATCGCCACCCTCTGCTGCTCTCCACCCGACAACTGTCTTGGGTAATGATCCAGTCGCTCTCCAAGACCAACCCGTTGCAAGATTGCACGACTGCTTTCCGGCACATTTCCTCCTCCGGACACTTTTGTACCACCCGATAACTCCAGCGGCAACATGACATTTTCCAGTGCCGTAAGGTTGGGCAGCAATTGAAAGGACTGAAAAACAAAACCGGTATGCGCCGCACGCACCCTTGCCCGCTCATCTTCATCCAGAGTATCGATACGATGGCCCGCCAGGTGAACCTCTCCGCCTGTCGGCAAGTCCAGACCGGCAAGAATCCCCAGCAGGGTCGACTTGCCCGAACCGGAAGCTCCAACAATAGCAACGGATTCGCCAGACTTGATCTGAAGGTCAAGTCCGGACAGTATGGTGAGTGTGCCACTCTGGGCAACAACCTGTTTCTCCAGAGCCTTTGCCATAATTGCTGTAGTCTGAGCAGCCTTGCGTGGAACAGCCTGGGGGGATGCGTTCTTGTTCATAGTCATTCGTCGTTTAGCAACCAGTTTTATTTTTTTATCGTTACTTGTCGCACAGGCTGCTTATGGCCAGAAAACTTTGCTGGTGTATGGAGACAGCCTCAGTGCCGCTTATGGTCTTGAAATACAACAGGGCTGGGTATCTTTATTACAGGAAAAGCTTGCCCAAACCAAGTCTGGCTGGAAGGTGGTCAACCTCAGCGTCAGTGGTGAAACCACGGCCGGAGGACTCAGTCGTTTACCCGCCGCTCTTGAAGAACATCGACCGGAACTGATGTTGCTGGAGTTGGGTGCAAACGACGGTTTACGGGGGATTTCGCTGAAAGCCATGTCCCGTAACCTGGAACAGATGATTCAGCAGGCACAGAAAAAAAACGTGAATGTTTTACTGTTTGAAATGATGATTCCGCCTAATTACGGACCGGCCTACACTCAAAAATTTACTCGGATTTTTCATTATCTCGGTAAACAATATACCGTTCCGGTGGTGCCTTTCTTTCTGGATGGCGTAGCAGGGCATCCGGAGCTGAACCAGCCGGACGGAATTCATCCCACCGCTAAGGCCCAGCCGATTATTTTTGACAATGTATGGCCGCATATAAAAGTGGCACTTTAGTAATGGCTTAAAATATAGCCAGAATCCAGTGTAGAGCAACTATCACTCTTCCAGATGCTCTGACAGTTTTACCCGAACGGGTTCCGGTATTGGCACGGCTTTTTCACTGGCATAGTCATAGTGAATTAATATTGCCTTGCCCCGGGCACACAGTTGCCCGGACTGCCATGCTTCATGATGGATATACAGGGAGGAGTTCCCGACCTTTTCCAGCCAGGTACGTAGTTCCACATCCTGCCCAAAACGCAGCTGCTTCAGAAACTCTACGTCAATACGGGCAATGATAAGCTGCCAGTTCCGCACATCCATTTCAGGATTGAAAATGTAAAAGATGGGTTCTCTGGCTTGCTCAAACCAGACCGGAAGAACCGTGTTGTTAATATGACCAAGGGCATCAGTCTCGCAAAAGCGCGGCGTGAGATTCTGGGTAAACATCTTTTGTAGTTATTCTCTTAACGGGCGGTTGATGTGCCTGGAGCCTTTGGATTTCAGATCCGACAAACTCCTGAAACCAGAGGAATTATTGCCGCTTTAGAGAATGATCTCAATGGCTCATTTCCCGAATAACCGACAGGATTCTTCACCGAAGCTCCGAAGTTTGTGTTAAACCTATTAAAGAGTTGGTGATTTGGAAGTGTTCATCATGCCAATATTTACCTTTATACCTACAGTAAAAAAGTTATCTATACGCAATGGCCTGAAATTATTTACCTGCAAGACAGGTGGTCGCAAAGCTCAAAATCTGATTATACATTGCCATGGCACCTTCCGACTGGAGAAACCCGGTTCTTTAATGCCGTCAGATATTACCACTGTGCCACCGGGAACATCGCTTTACTTCTATGCACCACATGGGGCTGTTCTGCATAACAGCTTAGACAGGCTCATGAGCGGAGTGTATGAACCTTTAGAAGTAATAATGGCAGGGCAACCTTGTGCTAATTATCTGTTGGTTCCAGAACTCCACAAAGCATGGGGGTCTGAAGACTTTGTCAAAGCAACAATAATGGACGATCGTACTAGTCCAGGCAAAAAGGCAAAGAAGCACCCACTCCGGGAATTCGATGTTGTTTTGGTCAGCCACGATATACGTCTGGGGAAGCTGATTGAGACGCTTCAGCTGGAGGGTCAGCTGTATCCCCGGACTCATTGCTCGTTCTGTCGTGATTCAGCACGCGGATTAGTCTTGCGCGGCTATGACCCGGAATTTGAGACACCGCCCAATGTTTATCAGGGCGACCTGGGCAGATGGCATATTCTTTAGCGGGCAATTTCAGTGGCTTAGGGGCGCAGCATTAAATAACTTACCGGGCTTTTGGCTGTTGGCTTTTGGCTATTAGCTGCTCATACAGCCAACCGCCAAAAGCCAACAGCGGTATATTATGTTCTGCTGCTTCCCTTATCTACTGACTGATTGATATGGCAGGCGCCCACCGCAACCACTGCGATTCTGGCTCTTCAGCCATTGTGAACCGATAGCCGGGGGCAACGGGTTCTCCCGGTTCCGGTGTTGCAAAGGAAATCCCCCCTGCCAGCAAAGCTTCCAGCGACTCGGTACGGATTTGAGCGCCACTGAACAAACCGAATTTTACCTCGATACCACTGGCATTCCAGAAACGGCTTTTTCTGGTGACCAGTGATTTGTAGCGTTCTTCGATATTAATAAAAATCAGGACCTGGCTGGCGGGGTCTGCCAGACGATACCCCGTTACGGTGCCAACCGGGATTTCACGGTAATAAATCGGATTTCCACGGCGAATAGAGCCTAACTGGCTGCTGACCAGTTGCAGGCGCAACCCGTTACTCAATGGCAGGTCGTCAGGTACAGCCATCTCAACGGTAAACCGGGTTTCAGCCGCCGTTTCCTGCCCGGAGCCAGGCAGTACTTCAATGTATTGCCCCGTCACCAGTGTTTCCAGGTTTGCAGTATTGGTCAGTCCAAGCTTTGGCCTGACCAGCCAGAAGCGACTGCCTTCATGGGCTACCCAGCCGGAATTTTCTCCCAACAGGGCATCAGCCACTATATGCCCTTCCTGCTGATCCAACTTCAGGTCAGTCAGATGTCCGACAACCAGACCTTTGTATTTTATTTTGGTGCCAACCCGCAACCCTTCAGCGGTTGCAAAGATCAGAGTGATTCTCTGACCGAACTGATGAGCTTTTTCAGAATTATCGTACAGAATAAAGTCAGTACCGTTTTTTACTTTGCCTGATGTTCTGTCAGGCGTATCAAAAGCAATACCACCCGCCAGCATGGAGTTCAGCGTACCGGCTTTAATGCTGAACCCCTGCAAGCCTCCGTGCAGGGTGATGCCACTGACATTCCAGAACCGGCTACTGTCGTTAACCAGATGCTGATAAGCAGGATTAACCAGTATCCTTATCAGAACGCCGTCGTCCGTTAATTCATGGCTCTGCACCGAGCCAACCTGCATTTTGCGAAAAAGGACCGGACTTCCATGGCTGATACCCGCCAGAGAGCCGGCTCGCAACTTCAAATGTAAGCCGGGGGCTGATGGTGAGGCAGGAGGCTCGCTGGCTAAACCCTCAAAATGACGCTTGGGAATGGCGGCCCTGATATCCTTATTGCTGACATCCATATTGATGTATCGCCCGCCCAACAGGGTTTCCAGACCAGAAACCCCGCGCAGGCCAATACTCGGCTTCACCAGCCAGAAGCGAGCGCCTTTTACCATCAGGTTAACAGCGTCTGGTCGTATGATGACATTTGCGGTTATACCGGAATAGTCGTCCTTCAGCTGAGTATCCCTGACCAACCCTACTTCCTTGCCATGAAACAGGATACGGGTCTTTTCCTGCCCCAGGGCGACATCCAGCGGGAAATCAATCTCGACTGCAATGCCCGCTTCAGCCTCGTCATAGTCACGGTAAAGTGGGAATACATCCCCCTGATAGGCTTCCGGAAATTCCTGCTCCCACTCCGGGGTATAAAGCGACACTCCGCCCTGAACAATGGACACAATCGATTGTGTTCGGACTTTCAGGTTGGTGAGGCTGCCAGACAGTTCGACCCCTCCAGCGTTCCAGAAACGGGTGTTGCGACGTACCAGATGGGCAAACTGTGGTTTGATAAATATCTCGACATCCACGTACTGATCGTCCACAGACAGGTTGTAAGACGACACTTCACCAATTTTCAGACGACGGTAGTAAACCGGGCTGCCATTCTGTATCGACGATAGCTCTTTTGCCCTGAGCGTCAGGCTTAACCCTTCTTCCTGCTCACCCAGAGGAGGAGGTGACGGCAGGGCAACAAACTTTCTGCGCTTAACCCCGCTATCATCGGGCTGGAAAGCGATATAATTACCCGACACCAGGGTATCAAGACCAGAGATACCCGCTACGCTCACCTGCGGCCGCACCAGCCAGAAGCGGCTTTTGTCCGTAAGGCTGGACGACATTCGGCGATCCATTTCCAGCGTCACATTGACCGACTTGAGATCGTCAGACATAGCTATGTCTGTTACTTTCCCCACAGCAATACCATTCAACATGACTTCTGTTTTGCCCTGTTTAATGCCTCTGCCATTCTGAAACTGCACATCAATAACAATTCCAGCTTCACTGACCGACTTCCATGCCAGCCATACAACAATCAACAAGGCGACAACCGGCAATAACCAGACAGGCGACAGATTGCCACGTTTCTTAATGTTTGCACGGGCAGGTTCCGGTGCAGAAGTGTTCTGGTTCATGGTTTTTTAATCTCTGCTGCGTCCCACAATAAACGCGGATCAAACTGCATGGCTGCCAGCATGGTGGTCACTACCACACTGGCAAAAGCATAAGCGCCAATGCCCGCCGTAACCGTACCGAGCTTTCCAAACTGCACCAGCCCCACCAGCAGGGAAATAATAAAAATGTCCAGCATTGACCAGCGCCCGATCCAGACGATCATCCGGTAAAGCATCTGCTGTCGGTGCATGGTGGCCCTGGGAAACCGCACACAGATCAGCAGCCATACCATCCCCAACAGCTTCAGCACGGGAACCACCACACTGGCGGTAAACACCAGCAGGGCAATAGGAACCATGCCCTGATTCATCAGCTCTATAACACCTGAGAAAATCGTTTGCGGCTGTCCCTCTTCAAACTTGCTGACGGTCATCATTGGCAGCAAGTTGGCCGGGATATATAACAAAGCGGCAGTCAAAGTCAGCGCCCAGCTTCTGGTAATACTGTTCTGGCGTCGTTGATACACTCTGGCGTCACAGCGCGGGCAGTGTGTCGTCTGTTCAGCACACACTTTGTGACAGCTGAGACAAAGCTTCAGCCCGACGCCAGCGCCCGTCGTCCAGTGTCTGACCTCAGCAGGATCGGTTTTCATGGCTCTCCTCCCGCTGACGGCTCTCCTCCCGCTGACGGCTCTCCTCCAACCGTTCCCAGATGTCCTGCTCATCCATGCAGATACTGATGCCCAGCTCCGCTATCATAAGTCCGGCAAAACATAACAAACCGGCTCCGGGGTAAACCGTCGCCATGTCGGCCAGCTTAATGACCGCCACCAGAATCCCCAACAAATAGATTTCTACCATGCCCCACTCGCCCATTTGCAGGTAACGCCGGAACAGTTGTCTGGCAAGACTTTGCGGCCAACCCTGAAAGCGCTGTTCCTGAAATATTGCGCCCATCACAAACAATAAAATCAGCAATCGCACACCCGGCACCAGAATAGCCAGCGCAAACACCAGCAGCGCCACCCCCTGTAAACCTTCCTGATAAAGCGTCACCACACCATCCCAGATCGTACTGGCTTCCTGGTGATCCAGAATTTCCATCATTAACACCGGAAAAATATTGGCAGGAAGGAAAAGGAGTAAGCCAGTTATGATCCATGACAATGATTTTATAAGCCCTTCCGGGTGATACTCCCGTAAATTTCGGTTACATCTTGGACAACAGATGGTCAGTTTATGTGCAGGATTTGGGTTAACCACTTCCCTGATGACAAGATCACAGTCAGGACAAAGAGTAATGCTGCTGTCCTGCGGACAGGCAGGAGATTGACTCTGGCTGGTTGCGTCAGCGGGTTGCTGTGTAGAATCTGCCTTCATTGTTTCATCATTTGTGCCGTATAATCGCCATTCGCTGATTTTCTGGTTCTGTCACCCCATGGGGCGGCTTAATTGTCAACGTCCCCCTTTGTATCGGCAGAACCAGTGAGCGCCCAAACCCATACTCCGCCTCAGGCTATGATAGTCACTTTTTACCAGTGACTACGGTCATGGTCAGGAGCTTGACTGATAATCGGTCACTTTCCACGGTCCGGAGCGATTTATCCAAAGAAAGAGGTTTTTATATGCTTCCCGTCGAGCGTCGTGAACACATCCTGGCTTATGTTGAAGAAAAGGGCTGCGCCAACATAGAAGAAATGGCCTCGAAGTTTGACGTCTCACAAATGACCATTCGCCGAGACATCCGAACTCTGGAGCAGGAAGACAAGCTGCGCGTCACTTACGGTGGTGCGGTTTCCAAAAGCTTCTTGATGGAAGACATTCCCTACGAAAAGAAAAACGCGGTTAACATCGAAGAGAAGAAGTCCATCGCCTCAGAAGCCTTCAAGCACATTCGTGAAGGCCAGATCGTACTGCTGGATGCGGGCACTTCCACCATGGCGCTGGCCAAAATGCTGATGCGCATGCGCGTAACAGTGATCACTCCAGACCTGAAGATCGCCCTGCAACTGTCCGACTCCACCACTGCCAAGGTTTATACCACTGGCGGGCTGGTCAGCTCTATCACCAAGGCTCACACCGATGTGGCTGCCCTGAGCTTTCTGGACAGCATTAATGCTGACGTTGTTTTCCTGGCCACCAACAGCTGGAGCCTGGAACACGGTGTGACGACAGCGTCTACCGACCACTACTATATCCGTCGCAAGATGCTGGAACGCGCTACCCGCAAGATCCTGCTGGCTGACTCCAGCAAGTACGGCGCATCCAGCATGAAGACCATCTGCCAACTGGGCGATCTGGACACTATCATTACCGACAGCCGTTTCCACGATGATAATATCCCGGCCATTGAAGAAGCGGGCGGTCAGTTGATTCGTGCTTAAAGGATAAAACAGAAAACCACCCAGAGTCTTTTATCCGGGTGGTTTCTGCTTCCAGCTAACGGAGCTGAATGTCCTTGCTGCCCCGGCGATAGCTCTTTTGGTATGAGGAATATGGCCAGAATTAACGAATATTCACAGACTCAATAAGGCAACCACCTTAAGGAAGACGACCAACACTGGCAACCCTTTCATTTTCAGCTTTGATGGCTTCCTCAGCCTTGATGGCTGCAGCCTCCCTGTTGGAACGATACACCTCTTGATTGCGCTCCTGTCGTGACAGCCAGCCCAGAAAGGGACGGTGGGGATTAGGTAGGCCATGAATGGTTAGCTCCAGTCCTTGAAGCATCTGTTCTACTTCTATTTTTATATGCTTCACCTGCCTTTTTATACTTCCTGAAAGAGACGGATTCGAGCTTCCGTCAGTCAGGGAATCGTCCCATAACAGCTTTCCTTTATGACCGGTGTGAAGCTTGTCCAATCTGTCAGGTATTTCCTTGAGCATGCTCAGAGCTTCCAGTTGAAATGATTTTTCTTCAAATGACAGGTAAAATATCAGTTGTCTGAAAGCATAGGCTATATTTTTCCGCCTGCGGAGTCTTTCAGGGTAATGAGCAGGATTATCTTTATCCAAATGATAATCAACCTTATACACCTTGGTAATCTCATTAACTATCCATTCAGCCGTATCTGTAATACGTTTCTTACTATGTTGTTCATTATTATCAGATCGTAGAATATCATCATAAAATGGGGCTAAATTATGAGTTGTAATAATTTGTTGCCATTCGATAATCATGCCATTTCCTGCACTACCCTCGGGTTTCTGGGAAAGACAGCTGAGCTTAAAACACAAATTATAAAGCTCTTCAGATATGGGTTTATGACCATAGGCGGAGTCTGCGGACGCAGTATATTTAAGTATTTCATTGTATGGAATTGAATAATATTTGGCGTACAACGTACCACTCATTTGTTCAGCAGCATACTTGGCTGCTGTTAAAAAAGTAACACTGAAAGTTTTCTCAAATATATCAGCTGCAAGCTCTTTTGTAGTGGTGCGACTCTTTACCAGTTTTTGAATGCTTCCTATCAATGGGTTAGGCAATATCGAGTAGGGAAAATAATTAACTGACAATTTTACCAAATGAACTGCCCGCGCCTCATCACTTTCGGCTTGCAAGACTGAAGGGTGAGCATTTGCATCGCTATCAGGAGAGCTCTCCTTATTCTCAAATGTGTCTATAATTTTCCGCCATGGCATTTCATCCTCCTCAACCTGAGATTGCAAGCCCCTCAGAAGTAAAGACCGCCTGTTACGAAAAGCTTTTCGCAATTGTCCATCAACAGCCCTCAAACCTGCATCAGGAATATTATCATTTTCGACATAAATCAAATGTTTTGACAATTCAGACATCTGCTTTGCAGATTTTATCCGCCCTGCTTTGAGATGCTCCTCCAAAGTAGCAGTCTGTAGCCTTTTAAGATTACTGATAGTTTTAAGTACCATTCTTTGTGGTAATAAGCTGACTCGCTTAAATAATAACTGCTCATCTTTTAATGGAGAATCTATATTTTCTGACTCTTCGGCAACGTTTTTACCAAGCTGTAGAGGCTTTTTCCCTGACTCTGCCAGCGACTTATCAGCAGTCACCTTAAGTGGTTTATCAACTTCAAAGTACTTAAATAAACCTACCATATAGTCAACGTGTACACTATCAAGCCCCCTGTCGTTTGGGAAACGTTCCAACTCGTCTATGAAAAGAGACAAAGCCTTGTCTACTTCCAGATGCTTATCGAGCCCTTCTTTTCTTCGTTTTTTATAATCATCATACCTTTCACTTCCGGGCAAGCCTCTCTTACGATTAACTTCCGCCATAATTTTGCGCAATTTTTTAACAGCTATTTCGTCAACATTTTTATCAAGGATGGATTGCATGATTTTTAATATATGTAGGTTACTTCCTCTTTTTCTTGTGAATATTTTCAACTGTTTTTCTTTTGCAATGTCAAGCAGTCTACCCTTCTCTGCCATATTTTCTTTGGCTCTTTCAAACCAGCCTTCAGGAAACAACCGGCAAGGAAAGCCTCCACAGAGCTTACTATCATCCAGATAGGGAGGCTCCCCTTCGATGGTCTCCATAAGAAGTGACAACCTGTCATCAGCATTATTTTTCATTTTTTCACTCAGAATTTGTTCATAGATAAGCCGATCCGAATTACTCCGGGGATCTTCGAACACATCTTTCATTTTTTTAAAGAAACCTTTCATCCAATCTACCGTATAAAAACTAAACGAATCCCCCATATTGACAGGTGACTCAGCCGGCTCTGGAAAAAAACGAATCTTATCAAAGAAAGGAGTTATCAAGCTGATTAAATCGTCTGCCTTTTCTTTTTCACCCATAGATATGAGGTTTCGAATAAGGAGATGCATACCTTGCTCAGGATATTGTATACGATAATGACCTGTTTCAAGCATACGGTTGAGTGTGGCAATATAAGATTCATTTGTAAGCCACATAGAGTTTAATAACTTTCGGTTTTTTTCAACAGCTTCAGGTGTATTATCTGTTACGTCTATGCTCAGTTCTTCAAGGAGACTTCGTTCATAATCAGTAAGCTCACCTCCTGCAGCATATTCTCTAGAGGCGATACCCCCTTTGAGAACAACAGGTGTTACCCAGAAAGGCATGCCCTTAACGGGCTCTCTTGACCCTACTGCCAGAGAACCATCAAATATGCCCGTTAGTGCAGAAAGCATGCTTTTGAATTTTTTTTCTGCTCTTTTCAGAGCATCATCGTTCTTTTTTCTTTTTTGGTCAGATGAAACCTGAGCACCCCCGCCCTCTTCAGGCCTAAAGGTCGTTTCCAGATTCTCATCCGGATCCACCATAAAAGTAGAATAAGTGCTGATAACCGCTTTATGTACAGGATAAAACAGTGTGTGCATTTCCTTTTTCATTTTCACCAGCGGGGCTTGTAACCTGTACGATATCTTTTTGGATAAACCCGTATTTGCAGCTTTCCTGTGCTTAATTATATTTTCGTTCAAAGCAAATTTATCAGGCTCAACACTTTCAGAAAAAAAGCCATCTTTTCCGCACAGAGTATTTAAATTATTATAAATACCTCTGCATAATGACACCGTTGTTATAAACTTGAGAACATAAATTAAGTAGTTAATATCCTCCTGCCCCCAGACTATTTGAGATGAGTATTGTCGTGCCAATGAGTCCGATTCCATATTCAAGGCAAGCTTAAACAAACTTTGTGCTTTATGGCCAGGTTCAGCAATTAAAAAATAACCTGCATTTTTAGCATAAAAATCACGATCTGAATAAACAACACACGACGACTCTTTATGATGATCCAGCTGAACCACTGCAGCTCCTGCGTCATTCATTGTGAAATTGCTTTTATTGGGTGACAGGAAAAACACATCATTATTAAAACTGATCGCCTGCTCTATAGCCTGAGCGATAGCTTTAACGGTATTTTGATGAAAAATACTGTAAATACCACTGCCCTCAAATACAGAACAATAGTGTTGTCTATCGATATCCCAGGAAATACCAGACTCATCGAAAGTACTCACAATAATTGATACCTTCCTGAAAGTGACATTGTCGTCAAAAGTCAGCTTTAAGCCTTTGTCATCAGGCTGTACCGTAACTTTATTTACCTGATGTCTGGAAAGCGTTTTGTACAGATCGACCCACTCTGAAACAGCCTTGGACTCCCCGTCATCAGACAACCAGCCCGGACTTGCTAACCGATTTATCTCCAGGACAGGTTTGTACTCTTCAGTAAACAGAACACGTTGATGAAAATGCCTACCCAGCCAGCTATTTTGAGGATAAACAGGCATAATGCCATTTCGTTTTTTATGTCGTTCACAAGCCGTTTGCTTATCCAGAACCGCCTTGTCATCTTTAATTTTTCCGGCAAATACATGAGCGACAGTATTGAATAGCGCAACCGTTGTCAGCAGAGAAATGGTACTGCCGACTACAGGTACTGATGACCTGAGTGCCGATGGTAAGCGAGACTCAGGACGCCACGCCTGAATCCTATTGGCAACACCTCCGGAAGCGGCTGCATACAGGTAAGGAGAAAAAACCAGAGAGGCCGTCGTGACAGAGGTGGATATAACATCCCAAAGCTGTTGTGGAATATGCTCATAATGTTGCCCTAAAAAAATATGGGTACTCGTTTTTTGGGCATTAGAGACTGTTTTATAAGTTACAGCTACACCGGCAGGATTGTCATTAATAACAACCGGGAAATCGTTTTTTTCTGTTTCAGCAGATTTTGCTTCAGAAAGAAAAGAAAACAACAATACAAACAACAGGGTCGAAATAAAAAAGTTAGTTACGTTTATCACTTATATTTTACCCGTATAGGCTTGCTCAAGAATGGCTGCTACTACCAACCAACTAAAGGGCTTTTAAAGGGCTTTTAAAAGGCTTATCGCGACAACTCCTAAAAGCCAGAAGGCTTAAGGCGAAAGCACCAAGGAAAAGTAGACTACTTATTCTTACTTGCAACCAGTATTTTGTGACATGCTCCCCCAACTAAAGAGGCTGACGCAAAGTAAGGGGACTTGCGGCGAGAATGCTAAACTGTACGACTACT
The DNA here is from genome assembly GCF_025562755.1 of Endozoicomonas euniceicola. Taxonomy (GTDB): domain Bacteria; phylum Pseudomonadota; class Gammaproteobacteria; order Pseudomonadales; family Endozoicomonadaceae; genus Endozoicomonas_A; species Endozoicomonas_A euniceicola. Next base: position 3,087,790 of record NZ_CP103300.1, on the reverse strand, counting down.
TCTAACCATCAGATCACTCAATGTTATGAAGCCTCTGGTATGCGTGCCAATGGGAGACCCCGCTGGCATTGGTCCCGAAATCATTGTTCAGTCAGTGGCTGAATCCGGTTTGCCCGATACCTGTCACCTTATTTTTACCGGAACCGAAGAGTGTCTGAAACGTGCCGCACACGTCTGCCAGATCAAACTCAAACTAAACCTCTGTCAGCATGTGTCAGAAGTAACCGATGAGAAGCAGACCCTGAACCTGTTCCCGGTCACCTGTCCACCGCTGAGTGAAACACCTTTTGGCAGGGTAACCAGTGCCGCCGGGGAAACCGCCTGGCAATGCATTAAAACAGCTACCGAGCTGGCCCTGAGGGGAGATGTCGATGCCCTGGCCACCCCCCCCATCAATAAAGAATCGCTTAAAGCGGCTGGCATTCCTCACATTGGTCATACCGAAATACTGGCTGACCTGACCCACTGCCCTGATCCTCTGACACTGTTTCAGGTAAAAACACTCAGGGTCTTTTTCCTTTCAAGACACCTGTCATTAAGAGAGGCCTGTGATTACATCACGGAAGCACGCCTTGTTGAATTTTCCCGCAAAGCGATAAAAGCCCTGCGGCAACTGGGGATAGAGAAGCCTCATCTGGCGATTGCCGCACTGAACCCTCACGGCGGCGAACAGGGATTGTTTGGCAATGAAGAAATGATTTCCATAAAACCGGCGATCCGACGACTTCAGCAGGAAGGTTTTCGGATATCCGGCCCGTTACCGGCGGATTCCGTTTTCCATCAGGCTCTGCAAGGGCGTTACGATGCGGTGATTTCCCTGTACCATGATCAGGGTCATATCGCGACCAAGATGGTCGATTTTGAGAAAACCATTTCAATCACCTGCAGGTTACCTTTTCTGCGCACATCGGTTGATCACGGAACTGCTTTTGATATTGCCGGACAGGGTATTGCAAGCCCTGTCAGCCTGGTTGAAGCCATCTCTCTGGCTGCGAAATACGCCGGAAGAATGAAAACATTATGTTGACGACTATCAACAATCAGAAATTGACAGTGTGACATGATGAAAACCATTGAAGACATCAGTTCCGGGCAATAAAAACCGGATAAAAAATGACGGAAAGATACAGGACAAACCTATGGCCACAAGTAACGACCAGACCTCGCCACTGGAAGTGACGTTAAGCGAAGGTATGAAAGCCAGTGTTGCCCGCCAGATCGGCGCTTTGCAGCAACTTCAGGGACGTATCAACGGCGAATTCACTGAGGCTATAAAGCTCCTGACCAGCTGCCGGGGCCGCGTGATCATGCTGGGCATGAGTCAGTCCGGTCATATTGGTCGTAAAATTGCGGCCACCCTGTATAACGCTGGTCTTTCCTGTCATCTGATTAACCCTGCCGATGCCTGGCACGACAACCTGAGCATGGTGGGCAGCGGCGATATTATTATTATGCTGTCGTACAGCGGCATGACCGAAGAGCTGATAAGGCTGTATCCGGTCGTCAAACATGTGGGCAACAAAGTGATTGCTATTACTGGCGATCCAAAAGGCCCTGTCGCGGAACAGGCTGACATCGTACTCGACGCCAGTGTGATTGAAGACCTGCCCGATCAGAAACACGCGCCAACCACTTACACAACGGTTCTACTGGCCATCGGCGACCTGCTTGCGGAAGCCCTGCAACGGTTTCAGGCCAGTGACCTGGAAGGTCTGAGGAAAGACCAGAAAATTACCTGGGTACGCAACATAATGAGTACCGACAACTATGGCCGTATTGCGCCTGACAGTAAGATCAGCGATGTGATGCAGGCTATGACAGCCACCGGCTCCAAAATCTGCCTGGTGATGGATGGTGACGACCTGGCAGGCGTGATTACCGACGGTGACTTACGACGTGGACTGTCTGGCGTCGACAGCCTGAGCGGGATGACGGCTCGTAATATCATGAATGGGGCCCCGATCATTATTAAAGAAGAAGCCAGCGCCAGCGACGCCAGGGCCCTGATGGACAAAAGCAAGATTCGCGCCCTGGTGGTGCAGGATTCCCATAACCATGTGATTGGCGTTGTCACCATTGATGCCTGTCGGAAGGCGCTTGGGGCCTGATCCGGGAATCAAAAATCGTATTCCGCTCTTAAGTAATAGCTATGGTTCCTGTAATCAGACTTCTGATTCAGGTCATAGCTCACAATGACAGACAGGTTGTCCAGCCGCCGATAAGTAAGATTAAAAGAAGCCGAATAGCTGCTTTTAACAGGCTGTCCTGCTTCAACGCTTAATTCATCGCCACTACCTGTCAAGGTCGAGTGTGCTTTGACCTTGTCGCCCTTCATGTCATACCAACCCATAATCCTGGCAGAAGGCTCTAAATCCCCTAGCGGCAATTCGTATATCTGGCTCATTTCCAGTCCGGCACCCAACTCCATTTTCTGGTAAGTCTGACCACTGACCGCCTGTGCCTGACCGACATTACCAGTAAGAGTTTCCCTGTAATCATCAATGGTAATACGGGAATAATTAAAGCCAAGTAAAGGCTGGAATATCGTGTTCAGATAAGGGTAGTTAAATCCGGCTAACAGCTTTAAACCATAATTATTACTGTCAAATTCAGACTTGCCTGATGGCTCTGAGCCTACATGCCGGGTACGATCATTCCGACTCCACCCGTAGTTAACAACCCCGTCGAGATACCACTCATCACGAGTATAAGAACCATAGATATTCATCTGACGATTTTTGAGGCGGTTGTAGTCTTTCGAGTTCTGTTTGTCAGCTTTAACGTCAGCGATTGTGAATGCAGCGCCATAAGTGATTTCGTAATGACCTATTATTGTTGAGCGATCAAACCCCAGGGTGAAACCCTCAGCATCAGCATCAAAACCCGACAGAGCATTGCCTTCGTCATTTTTCCAGTCATCCTGAGAAGTGCCAGAGGCCAGCATCTGCCCCCACACACCCATGTCGGCAAAGTCATCAGCGTAGGAGTAGCCTCTGCCAAAATGTCGGGAAGTACTCAGACGCTGCAGGGGAGCTGACTCAGCCTCCTGCTGCGCAATCAGGCTCATCTGTAAAGACATAAACGTGTTTGAAGCCAGATCCATTTCCTGCTGCGCATGGGAATTTGCAATCGCCCCGGTGAATACCGCCAGTGGAAATAAATAAGCCAGTTTTTTGCAGGGCATCCTTGCCTCCCGAAGATTCTGTCGCCTTTTAATGGCACTCTATTCTTCGTTTTTCGGCATCGTATAAAACTCTTTAGCCAATAATCGGACTCGGAAACAGAGCCAGAAGACAACTGCTACCTTAATTACATAAAACCAAAACAACAGGCCTGATATGCGCTTCCTCTCTTTTCTTGTGGCAGCTTCGTTCTTTTTTTCAGTTTCTCTCCATGCCAGCGATGAAGGTGCCAACAATGAAGGTTACTACCGCTACCCCAGTATTCATCAAGACACTGTGATTTTCTCAGCAGAGGGGGATTTATGGAAAACAACGCTGGCAGGGGGGACAGCCACCCGGCTAACCACAAATCACGGCCGGGAGATATTACCGGTTATTTCTCCGGATGGTCAGCAGGTTGTATTTCTTGCCGAATACGACGGGCCTGACAACCTCTACATCATGCCAATGTCCGGAGGTCTACCCAGACGGCTGACCTGGTCAGAAGGTCAGGTCATTCCCCGGGGCTGGGTTAACCATCAGCAGATTCTTTACGCCACCAATGAACGAACCGTGTTTGGTGAGAACTTTCAGCTGGTCACTCTGAACACTGAAACCCGTGAACGCAACTGGATACCACTGGCTCAGGCCTTTGAAGGCATTTTTGGTGCCAGCCCGACCAACACTATGACTCTCTTTTTTACCCGTCTTTCCGGTCCCCTCCATAATATCAGGCACTATCAGGGGGGAACCGCTCAAAATATCTGGAAATATGTTGAGGGCAAGGAAGCAACCCCACTCACCAAAGACTTTCCCGGCACCAGCCGACACCCTCTGTTCTGGAATCAACGGGTGTATTTTGTCAGTGACCGGGATGGAAGTGGCAACCTGTGGTCAATGGACGTTGATGGTCAAAACCTGATTCAGCATACCTTTCATAAGGGCTTGGATATCGAATATCCAGCGCAGGACGACGGTCAGTTTGTTTACCAGCTGGGGCCAGACCTCTACGCTTTAGACCTGAAGCAGACAGATGCCAGACCCGAAAAAATCCAGATAGCCCTCACTTCCGACTTTGAGCAGCGGCGACCACACTGGTTGCCCTGGCCCGCTGCTTATCTCTCCAGTTATGACCTGTCTCCCGACTCTAGCCAGCTGGCACTGTCGGCACGGGGGCAGATCACCCTGCTGCCAGTAAAAGATGGCCGCACCGTTACCGTTCCCAATCCGGGTAAAGGCGTTTTTTTTGAGTCGGCCCAGTATTTACCCCGTTCTCCTCACCTTCTGGGGCTGGCTTCAGAAGGCATTTATCAATCGTTCTGGCTACTGCCTGCTGATGGCAGTCAGCAGGCAGTGAAAATTCATCAAACGGACAAAACAGTGGTTAATGATCCGGTTATCTCACCGGATAACGAATTTTTCGTCTGGACTGATTCTGATGCCACCGTATGGCTGACCCACATTCAATCGGGCGTAACAGAAACTATCCGTCAGTTTGAACCCCGGGATATTTACCCCGGTCAGTTCAGCTGGTCTCCGGACAGTCAGTGGCTAACCTTTTCCAGTCCGGCCAGCAACCGTAAAAAACAGATTTATCTGTTTAGCCTCTCCGACAATCGACTGACAGCGATTACCAGTGATCGCACTGACAGTGATTTTCCAGTCTGGAGTCCCAACGGCAAATGGCTGATGTTTATCTCAGAACGCTTCTTCCACTCCAGGGTAAAGAACCCCTTCGGCTCGAATCAGCCAGAGCCTTATTCAGATACAAACCGTGGTCTGTTTATGTACGCCATGGACCCAGAGGTAATCTGGCCTTTTGAGCCTGAAAATGAAGTCCTGCAACAGAAAGTTGCCCGGCTTATGAAAAAAGAACAAAAACAAGCAAAAACCTCTGAAGAAAAGCAGCCACAGCGCATTACTGTGCAACTGGATGGCCTGCGGGATCGCCTGTATCAGATACCTGTCCCACCCGGCAACTATTATGGTCTTGATCTCGCCAACGGCTATCTGTTCTGGGGGGAGCCGAATTCTGAAAATACTTTCACGCTTTACAGCCTGGAAGTCAGCAATGCCCCTGACAATGAACCCTTCATCGTTGCTTCAGGACTCACAGGTTATCAGCCCTCCAAATCCGGAGAACAGATTCTGATCCATGGTGACAATGACGAGTTCGCCCTCATTCCTGTTGGCGTGGCTGAAAGCAATATTGACATCAATCCTTTATCCCTGAAGCAATGGCGGGTTTATGTTTCTCCACAGGATGAATGGCGACAGCTGTTGTTTAATGTCTGGTCTCTGCTGGGCAACCAGTTTGCAGACCGCTCGATGAACGGCACAGACTGGCCTGCACAGTTAGACACTCATTTGCAGATGTTGAACCGGGTCACAAACCGAAGTGACCTGAATCACCTTATTGGCAGCATGATTAGCCAGCTGGGAGTGCTTCACCTTGAGCTTGGCGGAGGTGACCTGCGATTCAACGACAAGTGGAGTGTAGAAAGCTCGCTGGGGGCTATCTTCTCGCAGGAAGACAAGGGGCTACTCATTGATCAGATTTATCAAACCGATCCTGACTTTCCCCTGAAGCGTTCACCGTTAGCCCGGCCAGGCATCCGGATTGAAGAAGGGGACAGTATTACCGCCATCAACCACTTACCGCTGGATCATCAGCAGCCAATAGAAGAACGGCTAACGTTCCGGGAAAACCAGCAAGTGCTACTGACCGTTAAAAAGCCGGGTATTCCAGACCCCATTGAGCAGATTGTCTGGCCAATATTGCCTCAGGAGTCTGCCAGACTGCGCTACGATTCCTGGCGGTACGACCGGCAACAGCGCACCGAACACCAGGGACAGGGAAAGCTTGGTTATGTTCACCTGAGAGGTATGGAGCCTGATAATTTCGAACAGTGGGTGCAACAGTATTACCCCATCTTTAAGCGTGGCGGATTGATACTGGATCTGCGCAACAACTCAGGCGGTAACATTGACAGCTGGATTACCAGTCGCCTGCAGAGAGAAGCCATCACCTTTAACAGTTATATGGGTTCCACCATGGACTGGAATATGCCATACGCCTTCAGGGGGCATATCGTTGTTCTGGTGAACGAGCATACCGCATCTGATGCGGAAGAACTGGCAGAAAACTTGCGGGAACTGGGACTGGCAACCATTATTGGCTCTCGTACCTGGGGCGGGAGAATATGGATGTTTCTCTCTGAACTGATGGATCAGGGATTTGTGTCGGTTCCCTTTATCGCAGGCTACCGGACCAATGGTCGCTGGCTGACAGAAAACTGGGGCGTAGAACCCGATATCCAGATTGACAACCTGCCCCATTCTACCTTTAACGGCAGTGACGCTCAGCTGGACAAGGCCATTCAGTTCCTGCTTGAGAAGCTGGAAAAAGAGCCTGTAAAAACACCTTCAAGGCCTGATTTTCCGATTGCCCGTCCAAAATACAATCGGGGGCTGTGATCAGTATCCTGCTTTTCTGCAATGAGGGGGGGAGTGCTATAGTTCACCATGGCTAACGCATTGCCTTGGCTGTAATAGCCAGTGTCAGCAAAAAGCACTCAGAGTTGCCCTAAAAAGTTTTAACGAACCTTGCGAAATTCGCCATCCATAGCCTCTCATTGGGAGCGGCGCGACCTTTGAAGGTTTGGATGGAGATGGATAGCGAGGCTTGCGTAGAGCAAGCCCATGTACTAACTTCAGTGCACTGCGAAACCCTGCATAATGGGCTTGGTGGCTGAGACAACAGCCTACTCGACAGACAGATAAGCCTCTGGACAAATACTCAAGCGTCACCGTTGCTGGACTAACTACGAGAAACAAATCAGGAAAACACAACCGTTTTCTGGCTTCTACCGCCGATGCGCTGGGACACAGCGTATGTGTAAAGAGTTCCCCTGTCGTGGTTCGGCAACCTGTACGACAGCGAGAGGCTATGTTATTTGACATAGTGGGTCGCACGTAATTCCCGATTAGAAGCCCCCACTAGAATCGGCTTGCCGATTTAGTGGAGGGAGTGTGTCACTGAATGACAAGTTCTTCAAGTGCAGGTTGGTTTTGTTATGAGAAGAAAATTCATTTGTGAGGTATGCAAAAAGGAGTTCGACCAAGTAACTCCCCTAAGGGTACATCTTCTATCTCATACTGGAGAGAGACCTTATCCGTGTCCATATCCACACTGTCAGATAGCTTGCACTACACGGAGCAACCTTAATGCACATATCTTGACTCATACCGGAGCAAGACCCTTTCATTGTGAGGAATGTGACAAGACTTTTAGGCGTTCGAACCTCTTAACAAAACACATGAAAACCCAGCACCCTCAGGCTTATAACGAACGAATGCGGGTTCGTGCTGTAGAGTCGTCTAAAGACTGTTCTGTCTGTAATAAAAGCTTTTCGTCTGCACAAAAGCGCAAAGAACACCAGCAAAAAAAACATGGTGGAGTATCTACCTCGACCGCTACAGTTACGGTGCATTCACAGACAGTTCCTGTAGGTGAGGTAAGAGCAGTCACACAGTCCGTTACCACTGCTTTCGACACTACCATCAGGAGCACCATCACATCCCCCCAGGGGCGTGCCGTGATCGTTACACAGCAATTGCCTGCAGCCACTGTAACGACTATGACCCAGTCGACAGCCGCTGAAGACAGAGCCTTGCACACTCCCCCTCCACTGTGCCTTGTAAGCAACAATCCTGACCCTTCTGTTGACGACAGCGATCCATACGACATTAGTCATTTAGTTCCGGACTTTTGGTGCGATTAAGATTGTTTTTGCTGCTCAAGCCACGCAAGAAGACTTTCCAGATGCCAGAGCCCTCGCTTGCCGTCAAGCTGGCGCTTTGAGCCATATCGACTTTTATTTGAAAGAAGAACTGCACGCTGCCTCTGGCTCATTGAAAGAGACCTGATAGACAACGAGACTTAAAGAAAAAACAGGAACGGTAACAACTTCGTTCCTGTAGCAACATCAACGATTAGCCTTTCTTTGATCTTTTGATTCACTAACGTAAGAATATTTTTTAGATGGGCTACCTTTGTGTTTTGACTGACAGGTAGTGACCAGCATATTCGTACTGATAACCTTGCCATTGACATAACAGGGCAGAGAAGGAACACCACCTGACCCTCCACTTCCACTCCCCCCGTTGGCAACTGCTATTGATGAACATAGAGAGAGAGCGACAGCTGTTATTAATTTATTCATATCTGTTCCTGAAGTGTTGTAAGTTGCACTGCACAAATACATATCGTGCATTCGTGAAAAACATTAACCCGTTAACGGGACAAGCAATGACCATGCGCCCCGCCACAATGATCGACATACTTGCCGACGCCCGCACTGGCAAAAGAGGTAACGGATATGAGAGGCTGGCCCCCCTCCCTGAATCAGTAAAATCCCCGGATAAACCAACACCGCAGGCTCTCATCATTCCAAGTAGAACAGCAGAATTTGAGGCTGCCAATCGCTTTACAGCTTTGGAGAAAGTATGTCCCAACTGGAAAATATTGAAGCCATAGAAAGACGTCTGTGGAAGTCTGCTGATACGCTGGGGAGTAACTCAGAGCAGGCCAGTGTGGCGCAGGCAGGCTTTCAACTGAGGTCGGTTAGTATCTTTGCCGCTGCGATGGTCTTCAAAGGTGGTATCGAGATTAATACCTTCAAGTTGGCGGGCTGGGTTCTGGTCAACGCTGCTGACCCGGATGTATCCGACGTTCTGGCCTTTCATGGCGGGGTTCCTCTACTTCTTAGGGGCGCAGCATTCAATGTCTTACCGGGCTTTTGGCGGTTGGCTATTAGCTGCTCAGACAGCCAACCACCAAAAGCTAATAGCCAACAGCGGTATATTCTAACCTTCCGTTCCCCTTATTCTGAGTAAAGGAAAAGCCAGACCCTGCTTTACATCCTGTCCAGTTGGGCAGGATTAAGTTTTTTGGACACGGGGGATCAATGACTTAGCCGGGGGCGGGAGGGTGTCCAGTAAGTGTACTTATTTTGACAGGGCATATAACAAAGTCATCTTTGATGAATACGGTCTGGTAAGTGCATGATTCTCGATCTATTGCTACACACTGCATAGCAAGCACCTAATCAAAGGATCAAAAGATGATATGGCACAAAAAAAATGGGGAATGACACACATAGCGCTTCATGATTTCTGGTTGATAAAATTCAAGCACACTTTAATCAATGACACTTTTAACTGACAAAAGTATCGTGGAGAGCAACGAAAGCCTCTCTGGTTTATTTAATTAAGGATTTAGGCAAATGACACATAGTTTTGATAGCAGACCATGCACTACTTTAGCAACAATACTTTCATTCACACTCAGGCAATTTCGTATTGATGAAGGTTTTTCAAAGAGAGCTTTTGCAGATCGGCTGAATATTAGCCCTACAGCTTGGGGAAAAATTGAAAATGGGGACAGTGTGATTTCTCTTCAAACTTTGAATCAGATACATCAAAGGTTTTGGGAAAGACCCTCCGCTTTTTTTATATGTGCGGAAAGTTGCGCTCACTATTTGTCAAATAATGGCTGGGAAATTTTATCAAAGCTCCCCGAAGAGGATTCAGATTCTTTGGCTCAGTATGCTAAGGAGTATTTCACCGATACGAATGATTCGAAAATGACAACGGGTAGAACTGGCCGATCAACTTCAATATTGACCTCCAGATGGATACCTAATTTCATCGAGCATGCTGTATGTCGCGCTAGAGGTGAGCACTCCCCGGACTGGAAGTAAGCCCAACTTGAGAAAGGCTGTAGCATGAATTACAGCCTTTCATTTTTGCCTTTCATCACCCCTTCAACATATCAAGCACAACCCGCGCAAACCCCCGCTGCACCTCCGGGTTGGAAAGGCACTGCACCATCAACCTAAATTCAGCAGTTGAACGCCACTGAGCCATGCCATTAGGAATAGCTTCTCACGGTTCTGAGCAGCGTTTTTTAAGTCATTAGCCCGATCGAATTAATGGTTGCATCGTAATAACCTGCCCTTTTTTCAAAAATTTTGAGACCGCTTTCGTTAAAATACGACACCATGCGTTAATTGGATTCAACTGCGGTGCGATACTTTTGATTGAATCAAAAAAATCACACAGTTCACTTTGTAATTTCGCAATTTTATACATCCATCGATGCTGGCTTGTCAGCTTTATTTTCTTTTGGTTGCCAGAGTGGGTCAGCTTGCCAATTGAACTCATTAATAAGGGACGGCTGGTAATTGATTCTTTATGGGAGTCCGGATTACTCAATCGAACGTATAGCGTCCACCAGTTGTAAACCAAGGCAACCATTCGGGCCAGCATTCGACATCTTGCCATATCTTTTGTTACATAACCACCCCAGCCCCATTGGTTTTTGATTTCATCAAAGTTATTTTCACAGTCAGCCCTATTGCGATAATGATTAATGATCGAGACTATATCATTATCAAGAGCGCCCCAAGCCGCCACGGCGGATTAACATCTACGAGAAACTTCCGTTCCAATCAGACTCTTTTAGGTACGATGTTTCTAAAAGCATAAATCCACTGATACCAGGCTCTGTAGGGCAAGTTACTCGGAAGATGTGACCAGAACCGAATACTCGTAAGCTTTTATATTTTCTGGCTCTTCTATTAATGCTAACGTTTGTTGACGTTCTTTTATTCCTTTTTCCAACATCGGTATTTCATTTTCAGGACGCCGTCTTCGAACAATAATTATGCGTCTTTCTTTTTTCCAACCTGACAGTTTAATTACCCTAAATTCAGCAGTTGAACGCCACTGAGCCATGCCATTAGGAATAGCTTCTCACGGTTCTGAGCAGCGTTTTTTAAGTCATTAGCCCGATCGAATTAATGGTTGCATCGTAATAACCTGCCCTTTTTTCAAAAATTTTGAGACCGCTTTCGTTAAAATACGACACCATGCGTTAATTGGATTCAACTGCGGTGCGATACTTTTGATTGAATCAAAAAAATCACACAGTTCACTTTGTAATTTCGCAATTTTATACATCCATCGATGCTGGCTTGTCAGCTTTATTTTCTTTTGGTTGCCAGAGTGGGTCAGCTTGCCAATTGAACTCATTAATAAGGGACGGCTGGTAATTGATTCTTTATGGGAGTCCGGATTACTCAATCGAACGTATAGCGTCCACCAGTTGTAAACCAAGGCAACCATTCGGGCCAGCATTCGACATCTTGCCATATCTTTTGTTACATAACCACCCCAGCCCCATTGGTTTTTGATTTCATCAAAGTTATTTTCACAGTCAGCCCTATTGCGATAATGATTAATGATCGAGACTATATCATTATCAAGAGCGCCCCAAGCCGCCACGGCGGATTAACATCTACGAGAAACTTCCGTTCCAATCAGACTCTTTTAGGTACGATGTTTCTAAAAGCATAAATCCACTGATACCAGGCTCTGTAGGGCAAGTTACTCGGAAGACTATATCAGTAACTTTTCTACAAACCACTAAACATAAGCTCAAAGTCGTCTACTTTTAGAGTATGCAAAATGCTCATGTTTCAGGATCAGGCACAACACCTGCATTACTGCCTGCCCCCTTTGCTACCTCGCAGGTCATCCTCACCAAGCAGGAACACATCCAGCTAAAACAGCAGGCCAACCTCTGGCATGCCATGTGGAAGGCGGCCTGTGGCCGAGAGAAAAAAGTATTGGCTAAAAATGCCTCTCTTATCGCTCAGCATAAAGCCGAAATGGCTGGGTTGAACACCCAGGTCGCTGATCTGAAATCAGAACTGGCACACATGAAGCACTTGCTTTTCGGTCGTAAATCAGAGAAGACCAGTTCTTCTTCAAAGAAAAGTGGCAATACTACCCGGCCACCTTCAAATCGAAAACGAGGTCACCAGCCCGGAGTCCCCGGCTCTGGTCGCCATCTTCACAACAACCTGCCAGTGGTTCATGAGTCTGTAGACTTACCAGTGGACAAACAGTGTTGTACAGTCTGTCACCGGCCATTCAAGTCTTTTTTCAATGACGACAGCTGCGACGTAATTGAAGTTGAAGTTAAGGCTCACGTTCGTCGTTATCACCGAAGGCATTACCAAAAAACTTGCCAGTGCCCTGAAACGCCCAATATTACTACTCCACCACCTCCACCAAGACTCATCAACAAAGGAAAGCTTGGTATTTCTGTCTGGGTGGAGCTGTTGCTGAATAAGTACGCATACGGCATCCCCATAAACAGGCAACTTGAGTCTTATAAGACTCAGGGACTGGAACTGTCGCAGGCGACCATCTCCTTTGGCCTGGAAGCTATAACGCCCTTTTTTGAGCCGGTTGCCGAAGCTACTCGGGAATTCGTCGCCAGTAGCGATCAGTGGCATGCTGATGAAACCCGGTGGATCAGCTGGGCACACGAGACCACAGGTTCTCACAAACATTGGCTTTGGGTATTTCTCTGTGATCAGGCGGTTTATTTCAGCATTGCTGACACCCGTGCGGCTGTCGTACCAGAGTCGATCATTGGTGACGGGGCTGGAACGCTGGTGTGTGACCGATACTCAGCGTACAAAAAGCTTGCGAATGATGCGGTGACTATTAATTTAGCTTTCTGCTGGGCTCACGTCAGGCGGGATTTTATTGACGCTCAACGAGGTGATCCGGAGTTGGAGAAATGGAGCGCCACCTGGGTGAACAGGATTGGTCGTTTATATCATCTTAATAGTCAGCGACTTGAAGTGCTTGATGAACCAGAGCAGCTAGCAACACAGCAGTTACGGCTTGAACATCAGGTAGAGCAGATGGCAATCCAGAGGGTTCAGGAACTTAATCGTCCTAAACTGCGAGTCAGAGCGAAAAAAGTGCTCGAAAGTCTACAGAATCACTGGGAAGGATTGACCCGCTTTGTCACTGATCCCGGTATCCCCATGGATAACAACGCTGCAGAGCAAGCACTGCGCACAGGTGTCGTTGGCAGGAAGAATTACTACGGCTCTGGCAGCGTATGGAGTGCTGATATAGCCGCTTTTCTATTCAGCGTTTTTATGACGCTAAAGCTTTGGGATATTAATCCAAAAATCTGGCTGGGTGCCTATCTTGAGGCTTGTGCCATAAATGGCAGGAAGCCACCTAATGATCTCACTCCTTATCTGCCCTGGTTAATGAGTGAGGAGCGGCTTTGTGAAATGCGCAATCATGATCCGCCAAAGGTATAACAATTGGAGGCAACAATAGGGAAAAGCGGTGTCTTAATTGCTAATTTTGAAGCGGTTTGTAGAAAAGTTACCTATATCATTATCAAGAGCGCCCCAAGCCGCCACGGCGGATTAACATCTACGAGAAACTTCCGTTCCAATCAGACTCTTTTAGGTACGATGTTTCTAAAAGCATAAATCCACTGATACCAGGCTCTGTAGGGCAAGTTACTCGGAAGATGTGACCAGAACCGAATACTCGTAAGCTTTTATATTTTCTGGCTCTTCTATTAATGCTAACGTTTGTTGACGTTCTTTTATTCCTTTTTCCAACATCGGTATTTCATTTTCAGGACGCCGTCTTCGAACAATAATTATGCGTCTTTCTTTTTTCCAACCTGACAGTTTAATTACGGATTCTTTTCCCTCCCAATGGTTGTCGTATTTTACCCATCCTCCGCTACAGTGTGCATTCCCTATGGCTTTCTTAACGTTGTCGTGCTTCTTCATTTTAAAAAGATAATGACAACCAGCATCTTCCAATTCGCTCATTACCCGGTCACTTCCCCAATCACAATCACCACGAACAAATTCAGGCCAGCAGCGTTTTGGAAGTCGATTTAATAGCTCCATTAAACCGGGTAAAGAGTATTTACTTTGACTTTGATTTCCGGGTCTGACTTCAACCTCCAGTATTAATTTAAGATTAGCCATCATATATGAGTGGTAAGTATGAGAGGGTCTCCCTTTCTTATGTGGGTTATAGCCATTAACCGCTCCTTCCTGATGCCCATAAATGGTTTTCACGGTAACATCAACATCCATAATCCATGGAATGGTTAATAACGGATCAAAACAGAGATGGAGGTGTTTTTGCATCCATTCAACGCCTTCATCTTCGTCAATCTTCTTTAAACCACGCCTGGCAGAATCATCGCTGACAATTTTTTTCATCCCGAGCAACTGAGCGTTTACTTTATCACCAATAATTGTTCCGATATGCGCATAGCGTTTATGTCCTGAAAGAATGGAAAGCATTAATGAGCCAATCACATCCACTTTTTGAGGGGCGTTTGGGCTTTTATAAGTTAGTGGGCAATCGTTAATCCAGGGTTCAAATCGGTGACCTGTTTTTAAAAACTGTATAAAAAAAGGAAGCTGTCCCATTGGGGTGACCGATGCTTCAGGCTCCCACTCGACATGAATTTTACCGTCGAAAGAATCGACTTCGAGTTTGACGGATAAGGGATCTTTTTTCATTTCAGACAACTCACCCTTTGGGGGAGTGGGTTTTGGTGGTCGAACCATCTTCGAGCCCTCAATATTGTTGAGGGTTAGAGTTTAGCGGACTAGCCCACCCTGCGGGCACACATCCCAGAGTAACTCTTTTAATAAGCTAACCTTGAGCCTTCGTTCTACGATAAGGAGGAAGGCATATCCAGGCCAAAGGCCGAACGCACACTGGTGCCCCGTGCCCGGAGTTTAGCGTGGTCGGGAGGCTGGCGACCGCATCACTGATGACGCCTGGCGATCTCGTTCGGAAGACTGCATATGATCGACAGCCCCATACCCAGATATGCCTTCGCTCTGGAGTATAGGTAGGCAATCATGAAGCACAACCCAAAACCCACTAAAGCACAAAAACGAATATCTGGTCATCTTAAAACCGTCAACCTCTACGCGGCAGGCATTGATATTGGCTCAGAGTTCCACTTTGTTGCTGTCCCTGAAGAGCTGGATGATAAGCCTGTCCGGTCTTTTGCCTGCTTCACTGCTGATCTCGAGATGATGGCCCAGTGGCTTGTATGTATCGGGATTACCACCGTAGTCATGGAGTCCACCGGAATATACTGGATTCCTGCTTTCGAAATGCTTGAAGAGCACGGGCTTGAAGTCAGGCTGGTGAATGCACGCCACGTTAAAAACGTCCCTGGTCGTAAAAGTGACGTACAGGACTGCCAGTGGTTACAACAACTGCATACACATGGCTTGCTTGAAGGTGCTTTTCGTCCTGAAGATCAGGTGTGCGCTCTGCGTGCTTACATGCGCCAACGTGAAACCCTGATCCGCTATCGAGCGTCGCACATACAGCACATGCAGAAAGCCTTACGCCAAATGAACCTGCTGCTGGATAATGTCGTTTCGGATGTTACCGGCAAAACCGGGATGAGCATCATTCGTTCCATCCTCAGGGGTGAGCGCGATCCTGTAGTATTGGCGAGCCACCGTGATTCCCATTGCAAGCAATCAGAGAAAGTCATTGCTAAATCATTGCATGGACACTATCGGGCAGAGCATTTGTTTGCTCTGAAGCAGGCCGTTGAGCTTTATGATTTTTACGAAAAGGAAATCGAAGCTTGTGATAAGGCACTTGAGAATCAGCTGAGTCAGTTCGATGATCAGGTCGAAAGCGCCTCATTGCCTGCAAAGAGAAAATCAGCCAGCGCCCCCGGCTTTGATGTAAGAGCTCACCTTTACAGGATGACCGGGGTCGATCTGACAGCGATCGAGGGGATAGAAGAAAATACCGCCCTGAAAGTTATTTCTGAGACAGGGACGGACATGAACCGCTGGCCGACAGAGAAGCACTTTTGTTCCTGGCTGGGGCTGAGTCCCGGAAACAAAATATCCGGGGGAAAGGTGTTAAGCAGTAAGACCAAAAGGATTCCAAACAGGGCTGCTTCAGCTCTGAGGATGGCCGCATTGACACTGGTAAATTCAAAAAGTGCCCTAGGAGCCTATTATCGCCGGATGAGAAGTAAGCTGGGTGCACCCAAAGCGATTACAGCGACTGCACACAAACTTGCACGACTGATTTATAGCATGCTGAAAAATGGATCAGAATATGTTGAGCGAGGTCAGGATTACTACGAGGAGCAGTATCGTGACCGAGTGATTAAAAATATGAAAAAGCGTGCAGAAGAAATGGGGTACAAGCTGGTCAGGGTTGAAACAGCCTCACCAGCTTGACTCTGTGCAAGTGGCGAGACCGGAGGAGTTACTCAGAAGCTCAGGGGTTAACCGCTGAATTTAGGATCAATGGCATGGTGGAAGTTACTCAGCAGTACCTACTCGGCTATATTGTTTTTAATCTGCTTCATTACCGTGTCGTTCTCAGCCAGCTTGGCCCGTACTGTGTACTCTGCCGGACAGCAACTATGACATAAGGAAGCAGGTTATTAGAGCCTTGCGGGATTTTTCCAGCGACTATAAGTACACTCAAGACTGGCAAAACTTTCTCAGTGGTACGCTCAGTTGATTGATCGTGAAAATATCCACCAGTCCTGTGATCAGATTGTTGATATTGCTCATTGGCCCGTACACGAAGATTATGAGGTCTTCCCTGTTGGTGCCAGAGATAAGAGCCTGAGGGTCTGCCCGTCAACGGCCCCTTTTGATTTTTGCCTGCCGAATCACAGATACCTGTTCAAAGAAGCCATAAAAAGTGCCAAAGACCCGAGAAAGCAAAGACATCCCGATCAATACTGGGCTGAAGTAATTGCCTTTAAAATTGGGCGAATGATGAAGTTGCCTGTTCCTCCCGCTTTTGTAGCTGTGAATTCAGAAACCGGGGAGCCGGGTTCTATTATCGAATGGTTTTTAGGCTATGACCCCGGGATCGTCGAACGGTTTACTCCTGGTGGCGACCACATGCAATCTATGATTGAAGGCTATGACCGTGACAAAGGACGGCTACATAATCTGGACACCATCATTAAATTCTCAAGAGTACTCTCCCGCTACAAAATTCTTAGTCATGACTGGCAGGAGTACTGGGGTTTATGTCTCTGCTTTGATGCGGTGATCGGCAATACCGATCGTCATCAGGAAAACTGGGGCGTTATCTGGAACGACAGAGAGCAGTCAGCAAGACTCACACCTTTATTTGATAACGGCACCAGCCTGGGCCATGAGCTGTTCGAAAAAAAGATTCATCAGTTCAGAACCGATGAAACTGGGTTACGTGCCTATATCCGAAAAGGCAGGCACCACATGAAATGGAGCCTTGCAGAGGAGGGCCGATTACCACTTATGGAAGGGGTTTGCCGCTTTTGTGTAAAATACCCGGCCACTATACCCCTGCTGGTTGACAGCCTTGGCTGGGAAGAGGAAGCTCTCGAAAAGGCACTTAGCGAATTAACGTCCTTTGACATAAAGTCGCCGCTGTCTGTTGAAAGAGCAGATTTTGTACACCAGCTAACTATTCTTAGAAAACGTATTCTGCTCGAACATCTGGAGAGAATTGGAAATGAGGTACATTGAGCACCTGATTGAGCCTGTTCGTTTATTGCTGTCCTGGCAGGCACAGGAAAGCAAAGACCGTTCACGTTATGTCGTAGGCGAGCTGGTGCGCAAAGAAGGCAAGGTAGTTCTCAATTACCTTAATGACACTGAAGATTTTGAGCGAGCCTGCCAGCATGGCTTTTCGGGACATCCGGCGTTTCGTATAAAAGAAGAAGGCACGACTTATGATGATAAGGTGCTGGAGGCTTTTGTCAGAAGACTGCCGCCCCGTAGTCGTAGTGACTTTTACCGTTATATGGAAATGAGGGGGCTGAATCCTGATGCCGAAATCAGTGATTTTGCCCTGTTGGGTTATGTTGGAGCCCGGCTGCCTGATGATGGCTTCGAACTGGTTCATCCGTTTGATAATGCCATGCAGCCTTTTGAGTTTATTACGGAAGTGGCTGGGTTCCGGCATGGGTCTGAGGTCGTGCCGGATGACATCGCTATCGACGCACCGGTTCAGTTTGTCCCCGAACCCGACAATGGCTATGACAGTCAGGCCATTCGTATTGAGATGGGTGGCCGTAAGCTGGGCTATGTTGATCGTGGGCGCTTAAGCCTGTTCCACCGATTGCTGCATGCCGGTTACTCCATTGCAGGTAGTGTTGTGAGAAAGAATGGAACAGCAGATCGTCCCCTGATCTATATCTTCACTGCCGTCGGGGCCAAAACACACTAACCCAAGCCGGTGCTATCAACCTAACACAGCCCTTGTGCCACCTTTTATGCCAACACACTACATATAGTATTTTGTAATTTGCGCTAAAAGAAATTCACACAGGAAGGGTAAATTTAAGTTGACTTGACCCTTTGTTGAGCTAGTATTCTCAGTAACACGGCTCCCGCCTCTTCGTTGCATGCAACCTACGCGGGGGTTCTTATTTTTACCTCCCTAACAACTCTTTCCAGCCATCCTGTATCCCCATATCGCTTATTGATACCTTCCTGTCAGACTGGATTTTCGGGAACTCACCCAACTGTTTTATAAGCCTGTCGTGCCACTTTGTAGCCGGACAAATAATACTCATCAGATGAGCAACAATGTTAATCAGCAAAAACGGTTTGGAAATCAGGTCGTTCTTCCCAAGATACTTGTCGCACCAACCGACTTCACCTTGTCGGGGAAGTTTGGGCTGATCAATGACATTGCGATTCCAAACCCGGCTGTGGTGGGCGCACAAGTTACGAAGATAGTTCAGTGAACGAAGCCAGCTGGAAAACACCTTAAAATCAGACAAACCGTACTTTTCCGAAATTACCCTCTGGTCAGGTACTTTCATCATGGAAAACAGCTGAGACATTGCACCAAAATCCCATACTTCCACTGCTACCCAGATGGGTAAATCAGGACCATGGTTGCGTCGGTAATGCTTAACAAAATCTTCTTTTGATCGCCTCAGTAAAGTCTCGTACTTTTTCAACCAGTTGGCGTGCTTTTCTCCCCTGTAAGCAAATGTCGGGTGAAACTGATCAATATGCTTATAGGCAAATGTGTCTCGTTCGCCCAACAGGTAGGCAATATCCACCCTTAATGCCACCTCGATTCGTTCAAGGGCATCCAGCATCAGCTGACGCAATTTCTTATCGAAAATATAAAGATTAACGGCATCTGAAAAATGGGTATTATTGACAAATTGATCCTGCTTTACCGTTTCAATACTACCTGTGTCAGGGTTGGGCTGGATGCGAAACACTCGAAAAGGATAAAGATAAGCACTTAATCGGTAATAACCAATGCGCTGAAGATGATTAAGAGCAGCGTCTTCGTCTGTCACTTCCAGATTTCTGGATATTAATAAATCCAGCTGTTGTTGGAATGTTTTCCAGGGGCGTTCGTAAACCATTGAGCCTCGATATACGCTTGTCGATTTATGCCTGACGTCCAGCCAGTTAGTTACTCACTGATGGAGTTTATAGTGGCTTGCAGAGTCCTGCATCAACAAAAAAATATCAATGCAGGGATTACTTAATCTTTTATCTTTCAAACTTGTTTCAGATGCCCTGTTCTATTGCCATCGCATGCTTCCTTTGCCGGTCAGGCCAGTGCCTGCTCAACAAGGGCGCTGGACAGTTGCTGCTGGGTGGTTTGGGTTTGGTGGATTTGGGATTTCAGGGTGTTGCAAAGTGACATAAGTTCCTTGATCTTTGCCACTATGCGCTTTTGCTCGGTAAAAGGCGGAATAGGGATAATCATCTCCCCAACATCACCGAGCCTGAAACTGTTTTTGATTCCTCGCTGCGGTGCATCAAATTGATAACGTGCTAATGGGCTTCGCATGACTTCAGGAAAAAATAAATTCTGGCATTCGGGCATGAAACGCAACAGACAGGTATGCTGATTGATATAAGCATCTCCAAAGCCTTCCGGTATCAAACCCAAATTGCCGACATCGCCAGTAATTGAAATCAGCAGATCATTCGCTATCAACTTTGTTCTTGCCCCTTCGCTATTTTCAGGCGGAGTGACGTATCGAACAGTATTCATTCGCAAATCATAACTACCTCTGGATAAGTTTCCCATCGTCACAAAGATGGCACCTTCTTCCGAGTAGTGTTGCGCCCAACCTCTTGAGCCTGAAGTGATCAACTCTGCAATATCCCAGACTCGACACCACTCCCACCCTTCCGGCAACTCAAACGGCTTTTCCTCATCCGTAATGGCAGGCAATGGCTTCTGCCTCTTAATCTTCTTCTCTTTCACTAGCCGGGCTTTCTCCGTTGCAATTCGTTCCAGCAGTACGGAAGCGGGTTCATCGCTGGCGTCCTGTGGCACCAGTCGCCCCATTACGGCTAATTGCAGGATGGTTTGCTTGAGCTGTTCAATGCTGTGGTCGGTGGTGAACAGGGTGTCGAAGTGCTGCGCCACCAGCGACCAGTTTTCGGCCAGTTCCCCGGCGTTTTTGCTGTCGGTCAGGGTGGTGAGCATGGTATCCACCAGTGCCTGGTGGGCGGTAATGCTGTCGGTTTCGTCCTGCTCCAGTTGGTCGCAGTGGGTCATTAGTTCGTTGACTTTATCCATGATGCGAAATGCTTCAGCATGGGGCGGAACTGGGGTTATGCCGCTAAAAAATTGCTTGTCGTTTATTGCAGGGTAAGCAATGCCTGTTTGAACAGATTCCACGTACCTTATAAATACAGGGCTGCGCAGGTATAAGGCAAAGAATTCACCAGACATTTGCTGCAATGGATGCAAAATTGCAAACGCTGTACTTGCAATAGCTTCTGGAGAAAAAAGCTTATCAACAACACATATATTTTGCAGATAGGGTCTTACCGTTGAATAAATAACTGTTCCCTGTGCAATCTGCTTTCGAGCACGTGAGGGTGCCTCATTTGCAGATAACACCTTCGGTGATCCAATTTTTCCCTTACTATTATCTATTGCAGAAACATCAAGGTAGGTGAAATCATCATCAGGTTTTTTTTGCCCCCAGTCTCGTCCTATTTCACCAAGTCTTGCCCACTCCCAACCAGCAGGCAGATCAAATGGTTTTTCATCCTCCGCAACCGGCGGCAACGGCTTCTGCCTTTTAATCTTCTTCTCTTTAACCAGCCGCGCCTTCTCCGCCGCAATCCGTTCCAGCAAGACAGAAGCCGGTTCATCATCAGAATTCTGCGGCACCAGCTTGCCCCGCACCGCCAGCTCCAGAATCAGTTCCCGCAGTTTCTTTATGCCGGTCAGTTCCAGCTTGCTGCCCCGCCCCCGGCCACTGGATGAACGGGTAGTGTGGGTGGTGGTCAGCAGTTCCAGGTGTTCGGTCAGGCCGTTAATCGTCATGCCTTTTCCTCCCGCTGGCTGGACAGGGCAGTATCCAGAATGTCTTTGATCTGACGACGGGTGTCGGCCATGGACTGCTGTTGCTGCCGGTAGCGTGCCAGCAGTTCCTTTGGATCGTGGCTGACCTGTTCGCCAATATGGGGGTTCTTGCAGTCCAGGTTAAAGATCGGCCAGTAAAGGGCATCGCCTGCCTGCCGGGCTCTGGCCTGTTGGGCTTTCAGGGTTTTAATGCTGGCGGTGTTTTGCTGAATCTGCTTTTGCAATACAGGGCGGTCGGTGCTTTTTTTATCCAGCGTTTTCAGTTGCTGTCGCAATTGCCGCAGTTCGGCGGACAGGCCGGAGGCTTCATCGCTGAGCTGTTCAGCCTTGTCCCAGTGGGGTTTCGCCTTAGCTTTGGCATCGGCCATCCGTTGTTTGAAATCCACCGACCAGGCTTGCTCGGTGGTGGTTCGGGTGCTGAAACCATCGGCTTCATTCCCCCACCAGGCTTGTTCCGGGGCAAACTCTTCCACGCGCATGGGGCGGGTTTTGCTGTAGCTTTTCTGCCCTTCCGGGTAGGGGTGTTCGTAGAACCAGATGGTCTCGGTGGGCTGGCCTTTGGTAAACCTAAATTCAGCAGTTGAACGCCACTGAGCCATGCCATTAGGAATAGCTTCTCACGGTTCTGAGCAGCGTTTTTTTTAAGTCATTAGCCCGATCGAATTAATGGTTGCATCGTAATAACCTGCCCTTTTTTCAAAAATTTTGAGACCGCTTTCGTTAAAATACGACACCATGCGTTAATTGGATTCAACTGCGGTGCGATACTTTTGATTGAATCAAAAAAATCACACAGTTCACTTTGTAATTTCGCAATTTTATACATCCATCGATGCTGGCTTGTCAGCTTTATTTTCTTTTGGTTGCCAGAGTGGGTCAGCTTGCCAATTGAATTCATTAATAAGGGACGGCTGGTAATTGATTCTTTATGGGAGTCCGGATTACTCAATCGAACGTATAGCGTCCACCAGTTGTAAACCAAGGCAACCATTCGGGCCAGCATTCGACATCTTGCCATATCTTTTGTTACATAACCGCCCCAGCCCCATTGGTTTTTGATTTCATCAAAGTTATTTTCACAGTCAGCCCTATTGCGATAATGATTAATGATCGAGACTATATCATTATCAAGAGATGTGACCAGAACCGAATACTCGTAAGCTTTTATATTTTCTGGCTCTTCTATTAATGCTAACGTTTGTTGACGTTCTTTTATTCCTTTTTCCAACATCGGTATTTCATTTTCAGGACGCCGTCTTCGAACAATAATTATGCGTCTTTCTTTTTTCCAACCTGACAGTTTAATTACGGATTCTTTTCCCTCCCAATGGTTGTCGTATTTTACCCATCCTCCGCTACAGTGCGCATTCCCTATGGCTTTCTTAACGTTGTCGTGCTTCTTCATTTTAAAAAGATAATGACAACCAGCATCTTCCAATTCGCTCATTACCCGGTCACTTCCCCAATCACAATCACCACGAACAAATTCAGGCCAGCAGCGTTTTGGAAGTCGATTTAATAGCTCCATTAAACCGGGTAAAGAGTATTTACTTTGACTTTGATTTCCGGGTCTGACTTCAACTTCCAGTATTAATTTAAGATTAGCCATCATATATGAGTGGTAAGTATGAGAGGGTCTCCCTTTCTTATGTGGGTTATAGCCATTAACCGCTCCTTCCTGATGCCCATAAATGGTTTTCACGGTAACATCAACATCCATAATCCATGGAATGGTTAATAACGGATCAAAACAGAGATGGAGGTGTTTTTGCATCCATTCAACGCCTTCATCTTCGTCAATCTTCTTTAAACCACGCCTGGCAGAATCATCGCTGACAATTTTTTTCATCCCGAGCAACTGAGCGTTTACTTTATCACCAATAATTGTTCCGATATGCGCATAGCGTTTATGTCCTGAAAGAATGGAAAGCATTAATGAGCCAATCACATCCACTTTTTGAGGGGCGTTTGGGCTTTTATAAGTTAGTGGGCAATCGTTAATCCAGGGTTCAAATCGGTGACCTGTTTTTAAAAACTGTATAAAAAAAGGAAGCTGTCCCATTGGGGTGACCGATGCTTCAGGCTCCCACTCGACATGAATTTTACCGTCGAAAGAATCGACTTCGAGTTTGACGGATAAGGGATCTTTTTCCATTTCAGACAACTCACCCTTTGGGGGAGTGGGTTTTGGTGGTCGAACCATCTTCGAGCCCTCAATATTGTTGAGGGTTAGAGTTTAGCTCAGGGGTTAACCGCTGAATTTAGGGTAAAGAACAGCAGGTTAGTGGCAATGTCTGTGTAGGGAGCAAAGACTTTTTTCGGCAGGCGCACAATGGTGTGCAGGTTGCATTCGGTGAGCAGCTTTTCTTTCAGCCGGGCCTGCATGCCATCGCCAAACAGAAAGCCATCGGGCAATACCACAGCTGCACGACCACCGTCTTTTAGCAGATGAATGAACAGCCACATAAACAGATCGGCAGTTTCCCGTGTTCGGAATTGCGAAGGGAAGTTGCTTTCGATGCCATCGGTTTCTGTGCCACCAAACGGCGGATTGGCGACAATCACATTCACCCGGTCTTTTTCGCTCCAGTCCGTATGGGGTTTAGACAGAGTGTTGTCGTGTTTGATCTGGCTCGGCACTTCAATGCCGTGGAGAATCATATTGGTGGTCGCCAGCAGGTGGGGCAGGGGCTTTTTCTCAACACCGTGAATGCTGGCCTGAAGCACCTGTTCATGTTCCGGTGTCTGCACGTAACGCTGGCGTTTGTGTTCAATGGCGCAGCTAAGGAAACCTCCGGTGCCGCAGGCGGGGTCCAGTACGGACTCTGCCAGCTGCGGGTCAACCCGGTCGACCATAAATTCGGTGACGGCTCTGGGGGTATAAAACTCCCCGGCATTACCGGCACTTTGCAGGTCTTTCAGAATCTGTTCGTACATATCCCCAAAGGCGTGTCGCTCTCTGGACTTATTGAAGTCGATCCCTACCTCGATTTTGTTGATGACCTCGCGGATCAGCTGGCCGGACTTCATGTAGTTGTAGGCATCTTTGAAGACGCTCTGAATCACCGCAGCACGGGGATCACCGGCAATGTTGGGCAGTCGTTGCAGGCCATCGAACAGGTCGTCGTCGATAAAGGTTTTCAGGTCTTCACCGGTAATGCCTTCACTGCCTTTTGCCCAGTTGCGCCAGCGCAGGTGTTCGGGAATGGGTGAACGATAGTGGTCGTCCATCAGTTCCCACTCAAACTCGCGGTCGTCGTATATTTTCAGAAACAGCATCCAGACCAGCTGGCCGATCCGCTGGGCATCACCATCGACCCCTACGTCTTTACGCATAATGTCCTGAATGGCTTTAATGGTGGTACTGATCGACATGTCAGATTCCTGTCAGGCAGCCGGGGCGCGGCTGCCGGGTTAATCGGTTACAAAGGGGAGAAGAATGCTCAGGCGCGGTTAGCGTATATTTCCTGCTCCAGAGACTGCACAGCCTGCTGGTATTGCTGTTTGCCGCCAAAGGCTTCGATGATTTCCATCGGTGAGCCGATCCTGGTAAAGGGAGCCAGAGAGAGAATTTTAACATCTTCTATAGGTTCGATGCCGGTATCCGAGTATTTCTCCAGCAGGGCTTCCAGCACCTTGCGGGCCTGCCCCTGAAAACGGGTGAAGTAGTTTCTTTTCTTCACCTGCTCTGCCCGTTCCCGGCGGGTGAGGGCGGGCTGATCGTAAATGACATGGCAAACCAGGTCAAAGGGATCCATCTCGACGCCCTGTTTTTCCTGAACCAGAACCTGAAGCTCTTCCCAGAATACGCCCTGCCGGGACAGTTCTTCGATAATGGCCTGCTTTTTGTCCGCTGAAGACCATTTACGGAGAAACTCATCCAGCGTCTTAAATTCTTTTTTCAGGATGTCGCAGGTGTGATCCTGAATCGAGGTGGTCACCAGGTCGCCGTCCATGGTCATGTGTTGCTCACGGACGCTGGCGATGTTGATACTTTCCCCCTGCACCTGATATTTGATGCGGGTTTCGGTTTTTTTCTCTTCCTTTGGGAGCGGGGGCTCACCGGGTTTGGGGTCATAAATGACCTCGGGGTCTCCATCGAATTTCTCATCCTTGAAGAGTTTGGTGACCCCCTTAAAGTCCATGATGGCAAACCAGTATTTGCCATGCTCCTCATCAATTCGAGTGCCGCGCCCGATGATCTGCTTGAACTCGGTCATGGACTCGATGTTCTGGTCCAGCACCACCAGCTTGCAGGTTTTGGCATCCACTCCCGTACTCAGCAGTTTACTGGTGGTGGCAATAACAGGGTAGCGGGACTCCGGGTTAATGAAGTTATCCAGCTCCGCCTTGCCGTCTTTGTCTTCACCGGTAATACGCATCACGTATTTGCGGTTCTCTTTGATGCGCTCGGGGTTCAGGTTAACCAGTGCCCGTCGCATACTTTCGGCGTGATCGGTGTCCTCACAGAAGATAATGGTCTTCTGGTACTCACCGGTCTGTTGGAGGTATTCGGTGACTTTCATTGCCACCAGCTGGGTGCGCTCATCAAAGGCAATGTGCCGGTTGATGTCCTTACGGTTGTAGATGCGGTCTTCAATAAGGTGGCCGTATTTATCTTTCTGCCCGGATTTCGGCTTCCAGCTATCGAGGTCGACGTCCATATCAATGCGGATGACTTTGTAAGGAGCCAGGTAGCCGTCATCAATGCCCTGCTTCAGTGAGTAGGTGTATACCGGTTCGCCAAAGTAGGTGGCGCTGGATACGTCTTTGGTCTCTTTGGGCGTGGCGGTCAGGCCGATCTGGGTTGCGCCGGAGAAGTAGTCCAGCACCTTGCGCCAGGCAGAGTTTTGTTTGGCACTGCCCCGGTGACACTCGTCGACAACGATCAGGTCAAAGAAATCGGGGGAGAACTGCCGGAAGATGTTCTGCTCTTCTGCGCTGCCCGTTACCGCCTGATAAAGCGCCAGGTAGATTTCAAAGGATTTATTGACCTGCCGTTTGGCTATTTTGGTCATAGCGGCCCCGAAGGGCTTGAAGTCGTTGTTTTTGGTCTGGTCGACCAGAATATTGCGATCCGCCAGAAACAGGATGCGCTTTTTCTGCTTCGACTTCCAAAGCCGCCAGATGATCTGGAAGGCGGTGTAGGTTTTGCCTGTCCCTGTCGCCATGACCAGCAGTACACGGTTTTGCCCTTTGGCAATGGCTTCCATGGTGCGGTTGATGGCGTTGGCCTGGTAGTACCGGGGCTTTTTTCCGTCTTTATCAATGTAGAACGGGGCGCTGATGCTTTGCTGTTCGGTTTTGCCCAGTGCTTTCCATTGGCAGTAAGACTGCCACAGGGTCTCTGGCAACGGGAACTGCTCCAGAGTCAGCTCGGTTTCCTGATGCCCGGACTGGCCGGTTTTATCGTGAAAGATAAAGCCATCGCCATTACTGGAAAAGACAAAAGGGGTGTCCAGGTGGTCAGCGTATTCCAGAGCCTGCTGCATACCGGCTCCGAGGCTGTGATTGTTGTCCTTCGCTTCAATGACGGCGATGGGAAGGCCATCGTGGTATGAGAGCAGATAGTCCGCCCTGCGTCGTTTACCACGGCTGTGCAGTGTGCCTTTTACTGTGATGCGACCGGCGGCAAAGGTGACCTCTTCCCGTATTTGCGTTTGTATATCCCAGCCAGCGGCTTCTAGAGCCGGGGTAATGAACTTGGTGCAAATATCTCGTTCGCTGAGTTCCTTTTTATTCATCCATCAAACTCCGGAGTCATGGGGACAGGTCACCACTGGTTGGTCACAATAAGGCGAACCATTGTACCAATACGTCCCATTCTGAGGGTAATGGTTGTGGCTATCAAATAACGATCAAATAACCATCAAATAAAATTTATTCCCCAGTCCCTTTATTATCAGGGGGTGAGCTATTTGGTTTTGAGAGTTGGGTTGTTTCTATCAAATAACCATCAAATAAATCTGTGGCTGGAAGTTGGGCATTATTCAATGGGCGTAATAAAGAGGGAGGGATTTAAATGCAGTCCGACAGAAGTGGGGACCAATGTGGGGACCAAATCCCCAGATACGAAAAAGCCCGTAGTGCTTACTAACGCTACGGGCTTTGTCTTATATGGTGCCGGCACCAAGAGTCGAACTCGGGACCCACTGATTACAAGTCAGTAAATGTAATTAAAGAATATAACCAATATTGTTTATTATTTGCTCTTATTATATAAAAAATCCAATATTTTCCCTTCTATTTCAATAATTTAACTGATTATAGCGTTTATTAGCGTTTTCATGCGTCCAACCCCCGTTTTCGGAAAGGATGAGTAAAAAGGATGAGTAAAGTTAGCGATTTTGCGAAAGGATGAGTAAAATCTGATTCAAGTACTATAATGCAAACACAGAATAATAATTGCAATAGGGTGTACGTAATGAACAACGAACTAACTGACAGCATGCTGGTCGGCAGCTATAAAATTAAGGCAGATTCAGGCGACAAAAAGCCTGACAGGAAAAGCCTTTCTCTGGGCAAAAAAGGCTCTGGAAGCTTGTATATCGAAACTAATCTTTCAGGCGTATATTTTTATTACAAATACAAAAAAAATGGCAAGGTATCTCTTGAGCCGATAGGCAAACATAATTTGCTAAACGCATCATCGGACGGTATTGGATTAAATGAAGCAATTAAACGTGCAACCATATTTGCTGATCATAATTTAGCCGGAACTTTAAGCGAATATTTGGCTGATGTAAAGGCTGTTAAGGAACAAAAAAAGGAACGTGAAAAGGTAGAAAAAGAGGAAGCTAAAAAGCTAGAAACTTATGGCTCATTTGAAGATTTGCTGATCTGGTATCGTGATGTTTTTATAGGTGAGGAGAGAGATTCTTATAGCGATATAAAGAGTGCTTTTAATAAGCATATTTTCAAGAAAAGAAACAAGTTTAAAAAGCTCCTTTTAAAAAAAGCAACAGATATAACATCGGATGACATTAAATTAATATTTCTTGATTGCATTGAAATTGAAGGCGAAGTCAGAGTTTACATGAATCGCTTAAGAAGTCATCTCCATGCTGCGTTTAAAGCTATGATAAAGCAAGAAGGAGATTACGAAAATCAGCACGAAATAACTTTTAATATTAAGTTTAATCCGGTTGGGTCTATACCACGTAAGGGCGAAGTTGAAAATAGAGGGAAAGATCAACTGACTGATAAGGAAATTTGGATTATTTGGCATCATGGAATAGAAGCTATGAATACACACCTTGGTTATTTATCACGCCTATTGTTGTCACTCGGTGGTGTCCGGCAAGGACAACTGATGAAAGCGGAATGGTTTGATGTAGACACTGATTTCAAAATTCCCAATATCAGAGTACTAAATAACAAGTGGAAAAAAGGGATGAGCGTCGAGCAAAAATATTATGCAGTTCCTTTGAATAAATTAGCCCTCAGCGATATTAAATTTTTGAAAGAAAAATTTGGCGAATACAAACATCTTTTTCCAAAGAAAAATGGTAGCAGCTATAAAAATGAACATATGTGTAAGCATTTGGACAAGCGAACTAAAGCACTTAATCGTTTTATAAAAGATAAAATAAATTCTGACCATTTTAAAAACATAACAATAGGTATGATCCGAGGCTCTGTTACAACTCGCATGAAAGAAGCAGGTTGTGATGAAAAAACAATAATGCGTTTACAGGCTCATACTGTTGACGACGATGGAAAAAAAATACAAAACAGTATGCACCACGAGGTGTACTCACCGGATTTTCAATTTCTTGCTGAAAAATTGGAGGTTAGTAACAAGTGGGAAAAATATTTACGCAATATAATTGACAAGCCATTCGATCAAATTACTGATAGACTGCCAGAAGATATGCACGAAATGAAAAATATTCGAAAATCAAAATAAACCAATATTGGAGTAATAGCTATTTAATTACTCCAATCCTTTTTTCCTTCAAGCCACTTTTGAATATCACTTTTCCGCCATTTTAAATTACGCTTTGATTCAGGATTTACAGGCTCAGGAAATCTACCTTTTTTTCTTTCTTTTAAAATAGTTGTTCGGGAAGAAACCTTAGTTGCTTTCATTACTTCTTTTTGTGTTAGCAAGTGAAGGTCTTGGTTAATGCCTTTTAGCTCAACTGCTGCATTTAAAGCTTGTTCAGTTACAATTATTTGTCCACCAAATTGCAGTGGAACAATATTGTTTTCGCTTAAAAAAGCGTACACAAAAGCTTCCGATTCTGTATTTAATAACTGCTTAAAGTCATCCATGTTTAAAGGTTTCATTATTATTATGTCCAGTGCTGTTCATTATCGCTCGTTCTATGCATATATAAGTTAGTAAAAAAATCCCAAAATCCAAAATCAAACCAAAAAAAAGTGAAAATATTCATAAAAACAAATAATTTTAAAAAAGTTAAAAATATATAAATTTATTTTGAGCTTGACACACTTTAAATATATTTTTATACAAAGCAGCAATTAAGTGGATATTTAAATACTTATTGAAATCTATGTAAACGACAACGCTAGTATAAAGGTTTTACTAGCATGAAAAATAGGAAAACGGCATTGACATTAAATTTTTCTTCATTAAGATTGTATTTAAGAGATAGAAAAAAATATTTATTTATCTCTCCCTTTTCAAATAAGCAAAAAGAGGGTTATTAAGGTAGAAATTAATCTACCTTAAAAAATGCATAAAAAGGATAATAATAAAATGCCAAAATTAACATCGAAAGCCGACAAAGTTTCTCTTAATATTAAAGTTTCAAAAAGTACAGATTTTGATTTAAAAGTACTAAGGGAAGCTGCACGTATTCAAAGCTCTAAGTTTAATGTATCAGACAACGTTGAAAGCTATTTAAAGCGTGTAATTAAGCAACTCAAAGCTAGTTCTGATTTTTCGCCTGAAGTGATGAAAGAGGCACAAGAAAAGGTAGAAAATAAGCTATCTAAGAATTAACCTTATTAAGTTTTAAAGAAAAAGGCAGCAGACAATAAATCTACTGTCTTTATCTTGCTTATTTAAACCACCCTCTAATCGCTTTAACCGCAACTCTTGCAGCTTTCTCGCCAGCGTCCAGCGCTTTCGATCCTGCGTTAATTAACACTGATAAACCCCCGGCTATGCTGGGGAGACTTACATAGATTTAACCGTAGCGACAGTAGCTGACCTTAATGACTGACCGATCTGAATGAAGAAGGCAATTTCTTTATGGTTGGACACTGCTGACGCTGCAAGCAAGCTTGCAACGCCATCAGCGCCTTAAGTGTAAGAGCTATGCAGCATTCCGCTTAAAGTTCTCGGCCTGCTCAAAGATTTCTTTGTACACCTCATCCCGGTCAATGGGAGGGTAGCCCCACTCATCAAGCAGAATGATCAGGTCGAAGTGAAGTTCCGCTTTGATGTCGTCTCGCTTATTCCAGTCAGTATACTTGGCTTTATCATCAATGACTTTTTTCACCTCTTTGGAGAGGTCGATCAGCTTTTCTTCAGGGTAGGTAAAGTCATATTTATGAGCCAGTGAAACCAAGATGTCGTAAAATGCTTTCTCCTCAAAGTCAATGCCCATCTCACCGAAAGAGGCCATTTCTTCACGAAGTTCGTTATACAGATTGATGATTTCGTCTGAAAAATCATTGATGACTTCGCTTCTTAGAACGTCCTGCTCATCTCTTTCATTATACTTTTCGACCAGCGCATTCATCTTCTTGCTGAAGTCAACGCCTTTAACCTTGTTGGTTTTTTTGAACTCTCCAATAGCTTTAGCCAGCATTTGCTGAAGCAGTTCCAGCTTGGTATTGGGCTGCTTAATTAACTCCAGCTTGGCAAGGTAGTCGTCATCGAAAATATCAATCTCACCGCCGTCTTTCTCTCCAAGCTTAAAGATCTCTTCTACACCATCACTAATAAGCGCATCTTTAACAAGATCACGCACTCTGGCGTTCATCTGGTCAACATCTGGAGCACCGCCTGTTGTGATCTTGAAGACAATAGTCCTGACAGCCAAGTAGTAATGAATTTTGTCTTTATGGGCTTGAGTCAGTTCACTACTTCCCACGCAGATGTCATATGCGGACTTGAGGCGCTTGGCTAAGTCCATGAAAGTTTTTTCAAACTTCTTTGTTCTTAACGCAAAATCGGCAGAAGCATTCAGGCATTTGAGCTGTTCAAGTGGTGTTCCTTCGAAGTATGGTTTGAAATCAAACTTATGGAACAGGGCATCTAGTAGACTAAGATGATCTTTTACTATGATTACAGATTGTTTGATGTCCTCATGTTCTTTCTCCTGCCCTCCAGTGTATTTGGAAAGAGCTTGATTCATCTGCTTTTTGATGCCGATGTAATCGACTACCAAACCTTTTTCTTTCTTTTCGAACTTGCGGTTTACCCTAGAAATGGTCTGGATCAGGTTGTGCTTTTGCAGCGGTTTATCAATATAGATTGAGTCAAGGAACGGTACGTCAAAGCCTGTAAGCCACATATCAACTACAATAGCGATCTTGAAGTTAGATTTATCATTTTTAAACTGGCGATCTAGCTCTTTTCGGTAGTCCTTATTACCGAGCTTGTCCCATAAAGCTTTCTCATCATCCTTGTCACGAGTCATGACCATTTTGACTCGTTCCATTGGTTTGACTTTTTTCTTATCGCTTTCTGATAAAATGACACCTTCTTCACAAGCTTTAACTTCTTCCCACTCCGGGCGAAGTGCTATTAGCTCCTTGTAGAATTCGAAGGCAATTTCACGACTACTACAGACAAACATAGCTTTGCCTTTCTGGGTTGTACCTTCCTCTATACGAGTTTCGTAATGTTCTATAAAGTCTTTCGCTATAGCTTGAATACGATCAGGATCACCTAGAATGGTGGACATGCTTGCCATAGCTTTTTTACTTTTATCGATCTGGTATTCGTTTGTTCCAGCTTCTTCACATTCTTTGTAGTACTTCTCTACTTCGTTCAGTTGCTTGCCATCCAGAAGCACTTTTGCAGCTCTACCTTCGTAAACGATCCGAACAGTAATTTCATCGTAGACAGACTCGTTCATGGTATAGCTATCAACGACTTTACCGAAGACATCGAGCGTTGCATCAATTGGTGTACCAGTAAAGCCAACGTAAGTTGCATTGGGCAAGGAGTCATGAAGATATTTGGCAAAGCCATAGCTTTTCTTCACACCTGTTTCTGTAACAGTGACTTTTTGCTCCTTGTTGACTTGGCTACGGTGCGCTTCATCCGAGATGCAAATAACGTTGGTACGCTCAGTTAAAAGCTCAATATCTTCTGTGAACTTATGGATGGTCGTTAGGAAAACACCACCACTTTTACGACCTTTTAGCTCTTCTCGTAGCTCAGCACGACTTTTAACACTGACAATATTCTCATCGCCAACATATTTTTTTGCATTGGTAAACTGACCGGAAAGCTGGTCGTCCAAATCGGTACGATCAGTGATCAAAATAACAGTGGGGCTACCTAGCTCAACATCTTTCATCAGCAAGCGAGTAAGAAAGAGCATTGTATAGCTTTTACCACAGCCCGTTGCTCCAAAGTATGTTCCCCCTTTTCCATTTCCGTGGGGCTTCATTTTCTTTTTGATGTTGGTAAACAATTTGGTGGCAGCGTAATACTGAGGATAGCGGCAAACAATTTTTTCTTGTTTACTTGAGGTATCCGGAAGATAGATGAAGTTACGAATTACTCCCAGCAAACGCTGCTTATTAAACAAGCCGCTGACCATGGTAAACAGAGAGTCAATACCGTCCTTACCCAGCTTCTCTTCACCTGTGATTTTGCGCCAAGAGTAATAAAACTCAAAAGGAGCAAAGTAAGAGCCCATTTTATTGTTCACGCCATCACTGATTACACACAAAGCGTTGTATTTGAACAGCTCTGGAATATCACGATCATAACGGGTTGTCAGTTGCTTATAGGCATCGTGGATGGTTGCCTCTTCACGAATAGCACTCTTAAATTCAAACACCACAAGTGGTAGGCCATTGATGTACAGTATTCCATCAGGAATACGCAACTCATAACCTTGTATTTCCATCTGGTTGACTATGCGGTAGTGGTTATTACTTATATCGTCATAGTCGATTAACTGGATGTATAAATCCTTCTGGCTGGGATCTTCACGCTTGATCAGAAAACCATCAGAAACAAGTTTCATAATGGCTTTGTTAGTGTCATACAAATCAGAGGCTGGGAGGTATTCCAGCTTATGGATAATCGACTCAATCTCACCTTCAGTGATTGAGTCGGATTGGTAGCGTTGTGCTAGAAATTCACGAAGATCAGTCTTGATCAGCACATCTTCAGGCGCTCGCTCAATCCCTTCACCACGAATATGTGGATAGCCTTCTTTCCCTAGCAACTCAATAATGGCTTGCTCAAGCTTTTCTTCTGTGAATTTCATTCTCTAGCTACCTTTTTAAGGAGCAGTCCTCTCAACTCTTTTAATTGTTGATTTTCTGCATGTTTATTGGAAATTAATTTAAATATTGGTGTGGCTAACCTATGAAAATTAGACATGCTTGCTAAAGCGTCAGTATCTATTCTATATTCCTTCAAATAGTCACTATGGACTCTCTGCCTACCAGAAGAGCCGACCATACTACTGATGGCATACGATCGAAAGTTCTCATTTTTAGCCAAACAATAGATCCAAAAGGGACTGACTATCCCCTTGCCTCTCATAACGATAAACTCTGTTGAGCCGTAAGCAACTTCATCTTCACTTAGGATATCTACAAATGCCGTTTTACCATTTTCTAAACAAGGAGTTATACGAGCAAGCAAAGTATCTCTATTTTTAAACTTCGATCCAGAAGTAAATGGTCTGACAACAGGGTTGCCAATAGTCATACTGTTTTCCGACACATTAGCCATTTCAACGTAAGTTGTTGATGCATTTTTCTTTATCGTATGCTTGGGGTTAAAATCAATTAAGTCATCTAGTATGGTGTGTTCGGTTTCAATTTCGTGACCGTGTATTGGAAAATGTTCTTCGAATATGGCAAATGCACTCTTCTCCAGCCCAGCCATAAGCTTTTCGTTAAGTGCAATACGGTCATTCACCACATTGTATTCACGTACGATTTCACGCTGCTTTTCTATGGATGGAATAGGAAGTTCTAGCTCACACATTTCTTCCCAATCAAAAATTTCACGCACCGACCCGTGAGACTTAAATCGAGCATACCGATCAAATTCAGGTCGTCTAAACCACATCATCAGATATTCAGGTGTCAACTGTTCTGTATCAGTCACCTCGAATACCGTATAAGCCTGAGATACTAGAGCCTGATCCAGTGACTCAAGCATCGCAATGCCCATTTTATCACCTCTGCGAGAGGTGTCAGGTACGTAAGTAAACTGATGTTTTTTGACAATTTTATACTTTTTAAAATCAGTCCCGACAGTGTTGGCTACTGAATCGATAAAAATTTTCTGAGTTGATACCCCAAGTAAATTATCTTTGCGATCTTCCTTATTCCTAACGTCAATAGCTCGAATAAACTGACCTAATTTTTTATAGTTTGATCTCATAGCCCAGCTCTTTAAAAACATTTAGTAATTCATTTTTTGATTGTTGTTCTTGAGCCAAAAGCCCACTGAACTCCTCTTTGAGGTTGTTCATTTTCTCGTCAAAATCAATATTCTCATCACGGTTTGTAAATTCAATATACTTACTTGGAACAAGTGAATAGCCTTTATCTGCAACCTCAATTTTTCGAGCGGAGTAGCAATACTCAGCAACATCTTGATAAGCACTGTTGGTGTTTACTTGCTGCCAAGTATGCAGAGTCTCAGCAAAGTCCTTGATATCTTGTTCAGAGAACTGAATATACTTCTTCTCGAATGGTTCGCCTCGTTGTCGAAGATCCATAAACAGGATTTCTTCTTCACGATCTCGATAGTTACGAACTACATCCTCATGAGGAACAGTGCGTTCTTTCTTGTTCTTATTAAGAATCCACAAAGTTACACTGATGTCAGTGGTATAGAACATATTACGAGGTAAAATGATCACTGCTTCGACGAGATTATTTTCAATCAGCTTTTTACGAATAGCTTTTTCTGTGCCATCACCAGATAGTGCGCCATTCGACAAGATAAATCCGGCAACTCCTTCTTCTGATAGCTTCGATACCATGTGCAAAATCCAACCATAGTTGGCATTGCCCGTTTGAGGTGTTTCATAACCATCCCAGCGATGATCATCAGTTAACTCATCTGCTGCTCTCCATGCCTTCTGGTTGAAGGGCGGGTTTGCCATGATGAAATCGGCTTTCAACGTTTCATGCTGATCATTGGAAAAGGTATCTTTGGCTGCTGCTCCCAAATTAGCGGAAATACCCCGGATGGCGAGGTTCATCTTCGCTAGCTTGTAGGTAGCAGTCGTTTGCTCCTGACCATAAACGGACACATCTTTCTTGTTGCCCTTATGGTTATCAATGAACTTCATAGACTGAACGAACATACCGCCGGAACCACAGCAAGGGTCGTAAATTTTCCCCCTATACGGCTCGATCAGTTCTGCTATCAGGTTAACGATACTTTTTGGAGTATAGAATTCCCCTTTACCCTTACCTTCTGCGATTGCAAATTTTGAGAGGAAATATTCATACACTCGACCCACTACATCCTCATGAGGATTTGCCAGTGTGTCGATGTTATTGATGACATCCAAAAGCGCTGAAAGTTTGCTGACATCCAGATCAAGCCGGGAAAAATAGTTATCTGGCAAAGCACCCTGTAGGGCTTTGTTTGTCTTCTCAATGGTACTCAGGGCGGTGTCGATTTTTAGTGCAATATCTTCCTGCTTGGAGTTTTTCTGGATAAAGCTCCAGCGGCTCTCTTCTGGTAGGTAAAATACGTTTTCTTTGGTGTATGCCTGCACCAGATCGACATACTTCTCTTGACCTGCATCGATCAGCTCTTGCTTGCGCTTCTCGAAAGTGTCACTGATGAATTTCAGGAAGATCAGACTCAGTACAATGTGCTTGTACTCAGAGGACTCAACACTGCCACGCAGCTTGTTCGCTGCATCCCAAAGTGTTTCCTCGAATGATTTCTCTTTCTTTCTTGCTGGTTTTCTAGCCACTGAATCGGCCTCTAAGTGAAAAAAATGCCGCTTGCATGCCCAAATAGAGATAGCTGCAAGCAGGGCAGTGAAAGTTTGCCGCTCCAATTTTTTATAGAATAAGACGCAGGCTAAAGGGGTTATTCTGCCATAGGATGGTCGTATAGCCTATGAGTTCATACACATATTTTCTGTTTCGAAACATTCATGGAATGCGTGGAAAAGCATCGCTATATGTACTCTCAACGGGTTTTGAGGCTCAAGACTACGCTGCCAAAAACGTCAAAGATAGGCAACGAAATTTCAATGGAGAGCACTTCTGGGTCAGAGGGTATTTTGTCTCAACTGTTGGACTTGATGAAGAAGTGGTACGAGCCTATATCTGAGATCAAGAAAAGAATGATTCAAGGAAAGGTCAGTATGATCTTGATTGGTAAGCACCCTTGGGCGCAATAAAAGCCCTTAGAGGGCGTAACCTAATAAGCCTCCGGCTATGCCGGAGGTCAGTTAACTGTTATTTCAAAATATGTTAGTAAATCTTGTAAAATTTCTGGGCTTGCAGTAGCTATTGAAATTCCCAAAAACATAAAGAATGTACTAAAAAATAACTGGGTTGTTAGCGCTACAAAGTAGCTTTTAAAATTTATTCCCTTGCGCTTTCTTTCTTCTGTTCTAGCGGTTTTAGCAAGTTTATCCAATTCTTTTTGAAAACTTGTAGTGTAAGCGTAAAAGGTATCATGGCATGTTTTGGTTGCTGCTTCTTTTGCGCTTTTAACAACTTCTTTTTGTAAGTTATCGGACGTATGGTTAATTACATCTTCAATGCTGTTTGGTATTTTTTCATAAAGTCTTAAATGGTAATTTAGAGCTATAAATATTGACCAAACTGCATCATCATTTTTAAGTCCCAAGGTGTCTTTGATCTTGTAAAGAAGAAGCCTTTCTTTGTCAGTAATCTTGCGCTCCGTCAACTTTTCAAAATATTTATCTATCTTCTCACTCATTGTCCATCTCCTCCAATTTATTAAAGACCTTAGTTATCCAGCGCTCTAAATTCATTCGCTCGGATAGGGATAATTCTTTTGTTTTAAGCAATTCTAGCGTTGGAGCCTTAAGCTTATCGACAATTCTATCATCAAGATCGGGCAAGTATAATTCTGACCTATTGTCGTCCAATAACTGCTTTCTAATTTTTGATTCGTGCCATCTTGTAAATTTCTCTTGCTCGCCAAAGTAGCCATTTAGCACAATATTGAGCTTAAAACTGAAGCCAGATAAGCCTTCGTATAGCTGTTTTAAAAGTACTAAACAATAGGTGTCTCTCGAAATCACGAAATCAATTACGACTTTGAAATTCAATTGTTTGCATACTTCAAAAAACACTTCTGCCTCTGCAATTAATATTTTATTTGTCCTCGCAGGCATATTAACTACTACTTCGTCTATATCTTTTTCCTCATCTAAAAGATCTATGAAATCCATCCAGCCGTTGTGATTGGTTAAATTTATTTGCTTTGAATTTATGTCTGAATTTTTAAAATATCTGCAAACATCAGGGTTAGCTATATCAGAATCGATTAATAAAACTTTTGAATTCTTGTGTTTGAATTCAGTTTTTATTTTTGAATGGAAGCTTTTTCCAACGCCGCCCTTTTCGCTTGTTACAATTGTTATCCTTTTCATTATAAATCCTCCTCATCGAAATCTGGCGTGAAGTCATCATCCACCATTTTAATGCGGTTAACTTTGTATTTTTCTGATATTTTTTTACTGGTGGAAAGAGATTTGGTAATTGGATTTTCAGGCACATTTGAACTTACTGTGTCTTGTTTTTGTTTTGCTTTTGTTGTGTCTTTCTTTCCGCTTTTAATGTCTCGCATATACTGCATTAAGGTGCGGGGAGATATGTATATGTTTGCTTTTTGAAGCTGCTCGGATATTTGCTCTTTTGTGTATCCAGCTTTAAACAAAGCCTGCACTTCTTTATTCAGCTTTTTTAGCTTTTCAAAGTTGCTTATTTTGCGTGGAGCAGTGTTTGAGGTAAGTAAGCTATTTAAGCTTTCTTTTGCTTTATTGATTTGACTTTCGAATTGCTTGGCAGTTATTAAATCAACTTTATTGTTTTTGTTTTTATCAAGTTCCTTCATTTATTTTCTCTTCTTGTTATTGACGTTAACACTATCGTTTTTATTAAGTCAATAGTTTTGTTTAAGACAATTTAGTAAATTTAATTCTAATGTCAATCAGCCTTGTTAATTAACTTAATTATTTATTGCAGTGCTGTTGCTAAATATCTGTCTTTTGTCTTGCAATTAAATTGCTTTTGTCTTGCTTCTCTTTTGCTTTCTCTTGTATTGCTTACTGTTTTTATATGTGCAGGCTACTGCTTTGTTACGTAAGGTGTTTGTTTTACAATATGCTTATAAGTAAATTAATAAGAAGGACTGGATGCGCCACTCCCCCCGACTACTACGTAGATCGGATGGGAGGCATAAAAGTTCTCAACTACTTTGTAGTTTCGCACATTTTATTTGGCAATCCAGCTTAAGGATTTCATCCTTAAGAATCCTGAACATTACACACATATATTAAGGAGAGTTAAGTGAGCAGAAGAGACAAGTATATTTATTACAGCGTAAGTAATGAAGAAAAAAAGTATGCAATAGAAAGACAGCTAGAATATCAGTATGCGACATTTAGCGAATATATTAGAGCTTGTTTGTTTAATGAAAAATTTAAATATTGCCGCAATGACCAGCCCCAAAAAATTACTAAAAGGGCAGAATATAAAGTACTTGTATCTCAGTCTGAATTAGATCAAATTAATGAAGAATCAAAAAATATGAATATAAGAAAGTCCGCATTAGTTCGTCACAGAATAATCAAAAAAAATATTCCAAAGCCTACTGAAAAAACTAAAACTGATCAATTGGATTTGCTTTTTAACAGGCTTTACGGCATGGCAAAGCTGCATTACTTATCTCTTAACAAGTATGAGAAATTAACTAAAAGTATAATTGATGAACTTAAGTCCGTTAATCAAAGAAGAAAACTTATTATGTCAAAGTACGACGAGCTAAATAATGTAATGAAGCAGTTGATTTCCAAGATAAACAATGAACAAGACACCTTTAGTGAACTTATTTATATAACAAAAATAATAGGAGATAAACAAAATGGTGATAATATTCCCAGATAAAAGAAAAGATGGAAAAACTTCATTTAGGTCTGCGATAGAATATATTGACGACGATGCTAAACAGTATCGTGATAAAGAAGAAGCTGTATTTTACTTCAATTTAATTGCCAATAATAAACAGCAAGCAGCAAGAATTATGAAACTTACTGCTGATCAGAATCTTGATAAAAAAGATCCTGTTGTTCATTGCATAATATCTTTTCCTGAAGATGAAAAACATAAGTTGAATAAAGATAGTTTAAAGCAAGTATCAAAATCATTTTTAAAAAAAATGGGATGGGGTGATCATCAGGCGATTTCAGTACTTCATGAAAATACCCAGCACCATCATCTGCATTTACTTATTAATAAAGTATACGTAAATGAGTTAACGGGCGTAAGCCACTGCCATAACCCCGACTGGCTACACAAGTCATCCCACAGGGCAATGAGAGAAATTGAGCTTGAGCTAGGATTTAGTCACGACAACGGCTTATACGTTGTTCGCAGCGACACCAGTGGCAACAAGCATATCTTCGAGAATCCCGATTATAAAAATAAAGACAGAGATGCAGCTAAAGGCAAAGCAGCACAACTAGAAACTTTTAACCATACACAAAGTTTTAAAAGTTATATAAAAGAAGAAGTAACTAAGCCATTAACCGCATTTAAAAAAGATAATTGCAATAACTGGGGTGATTTGCATAATGAGCTTGCTAAGTATAATCTTAAATTTGAACAAAAAGGCAACGGCCTAACAATTCACGATATCAATAATGATAAGTATTCAGCAAAAGCTAGTGACATAGGACGCTACTTTAGTAAAGCAAAACTTGAAAAAGACTTGGGTAAGTATGAAAAATCAACAATAAACCATTACGCAGTAATGCCAGAAAAAAAATATAATCCAGAAAAACAACTTACACAGCCAAAAAAAATGGATAAACCACTAACAGAAAAGGAGGTAAAGAAAAACAAAGAAAAAACAGAATCACAATTAATGTATGAGGACTTCAAATCTGAAAAAGATTACTACAAAAAAACATATGATATTCCCAGAAAAAAAGAACAAAAAGAAATACGACAAAAATTGGATAAACATTATAAAGAAATAAAGAAACAGCAAAGAGATGGATTTAGGTCACAATGTGCCCTTAAGAGAATGGAGCTGAGTGTAAAGCACTTGCCGAAGGATATATATCTTAAAATGAGGAGCGAGAATGCTTTTAACACCCTTAAACAAAATGAAAAAGTGCTGCAAGAAAAAAGACAGGCATTAAAAGGTGTAGAAGAAAAATATCCAATAAAAAATATAAATTGGATCGATTTTGTTGATGAAAAAGCAAAAGACCGCACATATAAATACCAAAAGACAGCAAAAAAAAACAAAGAATACAGGTTAAATAAAAAGAGATTTAACGAGCAAGAAAAAGCACTAAACGCAAGCAGTCAATATCGATCCACTAACCTGCCTAATTTCAAAATCGAACAAAAACAACTGTTCAGGGATATTGATTTTAAATATAACAATGACACAAAAGAAATCGAATTCATCAAAAATAACGAAGTAATTTTCATCGATAAGGGCAACAAAATAAGTTTTGATAATGTCGAAAAAAATACAGACGATGAGCTGGAAGCAGGACTCCTACTTGCCGCAAAGCAGTACAACAATAAAGTATATTTGACGGGCGATAACGACTACAAAGATAGAGTGTGTAGGTTAGCAGCGAAATACAAATACATAAGTATTACAAATGAAGATCTTGAAGATAAAATAAAAGAATATAAAAGGATAGAGCAGACAAAACAACATAAACAGATGAAGCAAGAACGCCAGCAGCAAAAGCCTAATAACAGGCTTATAGATGTGTCTGACAGGGACTTCAAGCAAGAGCATAAAAAGAAAGCAAAACAAAGGAAGGAGAAAGACAAAGAGCATGACGAACGAGACAACGAACCGTGATTGTTGCCAACTTTGTTGCCAATCAGAATGCAAGCCAAAAAGGTAGAAACTTTTACGC
Source organism: Endozoicomonas euniceicola (assembly GCF_025562755.1). GTDB lineage: Bacteria > Pseudomonadota > Gammaproteobacteria > Pseudomonadales > Endozoicomonadaceae > Endozoicomonas_A > Endozoicomonas_A euniceicola. The sequence goes on along the minus strand of NZ_CP103300.1, from coordinate 3,046,044 downwards.
CCTTATTTGTGTTTTATTTTGTTCATTATTATGTGTTAGTTGCCAACCTTATTTTAAACTTAAAAAGGTAGAAAGTTCTATGCCTTTATTTGTGTTTTCTTTGATTTATTTTTATATGTAAATTGTCGTTCATGTAATTATTTAAAAACTTATATAAGTTAACATATTCTTGAAAATTTACTTTAGTGTTAGAATAAATTTGACGATTACTAAATTAATTACTCTAATATTATTTCGGAGAATAAAAAAAACAGGAGAATAAAATGTCATTATTAGATCATTTAAAAAATGAAAAACCCGTCAAGGCAATAAGAACTATTGATATAGTCGAGCAGTTTTTTGATGAATTGTTTAAACTGAAAGTCAGTAAATATAGCTATGAACAACTTAATACAGCGTTCAGAAAAGAAACCGGAATTATTATTAAAACAAGTTCTTTTGAAACATATTTTAAGCAAATCAAAATTAAAAAAGGATTAACAAATCCAGAAAAAAGGAGAAACAGACGTGTTTAGTCATGAAGAACAATTACTAAATAATAATAAGATAATTACTACGACAAGTGAAATAACAAGAAATGAAAGAGATTTAAGGTTAAGGGCTAGAGCTAAACCTAAGCCAATTGAAACATTACTGCTTGGCGCACCACGAGGCATCATGGCAAGTTTTGTTGGTATTGGCGCAATCGGCAAATCAACGCTTGTGCAGCAAATGCTGCTCGAAGCCTGCGGCTATACACTAACAAATACAGGACTCAGAGGAACAATTAGTAATGTTAAAGCTGCTTATTTTCCGGTTGAAGACCCGGACGCACCAAGCTGGCATCGTGACTACAATTTTTTAAGTAAATTAAATGATGAACAACTAGATTTAATATGTAATAACTTTGTTGTTAATGATTTATACAATGAAACTCCAGACATAATGAGTACGTACTGGGCCGAATATTTAAGTTACTATGCCGCTAAATACGACATACTTTTTCTTGATACATTTAGGTGTTTCCACAACAAAAATGAGTTAGACGGTAGTGAAATGGATATAGTTACAAAGCAAATTATTACCATTGCGAAAAAGTTTAATATTATCGTTGGCTTTACACATCATAGTAGTAAGGAAGCCGGAAAAAGTTCAGATTTAAGTCAGTTTGCATGCAAAGGTAGCGCAGTTCTTGTCGACCATAGTAAGTGGAACGCAGTTGTTGGTAATGTTGCTGATAGTGTCTTCTTGGACTACGGGCTTTTAAATTTAAAAGACGATGAGAAGAAGCATTACTGTGCTTTAGCAATGCCTAAGGCTAATTTTTCTAATAATAAAGAAGTTTTTTTATATAAGCGTATTAGCTCAAATATTCCCGACATAGCTGCGTGTACTTTTAAAAAAATCGAGAAACAATCGATGAAGCAAGAATTAGAAGAGAGAAGAACAGAAAAAGATAAAAGGAAAAAGATTAATTATGGTAACAGAGTTAAAGAAAAATAATAAAAAAATAAATTTAAAAAAAGAAAAAGATTCTATCAAAGTAAGTCCAATTTTCACTTACATAAAGTTGTTTCAAGTTTGGCAGACTCATAATAGCCTGAGATACTATAAGGAAGTTATTGAACATAAAGGAATTACTTTAACTATCAAGTCTTTCGATTTTTTGAACGGCAATGATAAAAAGATGTTTTTAGCAATCTTGTCTTTATGCACACACCAAAATATAGGCAAGGTTATTGAAAATGATGCTGAAACAGAGTCAATCAAAAAGATTAGATCAGGCATATTTATGCTAACTGATAATGATAAAGATATTTTTGATCCCATTATTTACATTAGATGTAAAGCCGAAAATATTTATACTGCTGCTGGGTATAAGAAGGGTGGCGATACTTATTCCAGCTTATGTAATTATCTGGATCGCTTGGCAGGTGTTGTTTTCTTTGTTGACGAAAATGGATCAAGATATTCGATGAAAATGTTAGACTATCAGACTGATAAAGATACTGGAGAGCTAATAATATCGATTAATTCAAAAAGCGCAGCAGCTATATTAAGTTCTCATTTTACTTATGTAAACATGTCAGATTTGAGACAGATTAAAGATAGTTTATCCATTCTTGTTTACAGTTATTTATCAAGCTGCATCTGGCAGCACACAAAGGGCAAGAAGATACTTTTAGATAATATTTGTCGTAAAGTTTTTAATGATTTCGATAACTATAGTGAGTCTACTAAAAAAGTATATAGGTCGAAAGTAAGAACATTTTTAAAAAGCATGAATAACTTTTATGGCTGGACTGTATCAATCAAAAAACAGCATAAAGACAATATTAAAACAAACAAGAAAGTTGAGTATGTAATTATTGATAGAGAATAATTGCGGTGAGATTACTGTAACCTTTCGGTGAGATTACTGTAACCTTTCGGTGAGATTACGGTTACATTACTTGGTTTGAAAACATCTTGTTTGTGTTGATTTTTCGCTACTTGTAGCAATTTTGAAAAATGGTCTTTTAAAGTTTCTTTTAAAACTCGTTTAGAGTTTTAAAAGAAAATTGAAGCTATATATTGTTTATTGAATTCAAGATTTGCAAAGCAAAGCTTTGCTTTGTATTTGTTAAATTCAATTTCAATTATCTGTTGTTAAATACAAAACTAGAATTCAATAATTTTAATATTTTATTTTTGCCTGTATTTCCAACTTTTACTCTTTTCCTTCCCCTTTAATTAAAAATAATTTCAAAAAGGTATAAAATAAAGCACAAGTTAAACACCCTTGCTGAAGCCCTTAATCATCTTGCAGGCATGCTAAAAGACTCTTAGGGTAGAGCCCCACCCAGCTTACATAATCCCAAGTGTGTACGCCCTGAGTATCCGTCTCGTGCAGGGTATTCACGTTTAGCGTTCTGCTCCCAGAATAAAAGGAGCTTTCTGATACAGGACATCAGACGCTTTACTGACTCCATTTTCAACGTCACAACCACAAAGGACATCAAGATCAGGCTGAACACCAGTGTGGCTGATTTTGTATTAAAGCGATGCCACCCTGAGTAGGATTTGATCTCTTTGAAGATCAGCTCTACCTGCCACCGGAGGCGATAGGCCTGTAGCACTTCGCTCAGGGTAAACTCCGCACGAGCAAGGTTCGTTACAATGAAAGCCCACTTCTGTTTCTTCTCATTCCAGCGGACAACCAAACGGTATGCCAACGTTTATAGTCAGACCATTCCACATCAAGATCGAGGCATTGATCTTTAGGGAAACCGGACAGGACATCCTTTAGCTTTTGACCTTTGTAACGGTTAAGCTTTTTCCCGTCTTCTCTCACTGCGCTGAGTATTGTCGGGTTGATGCTTTGTGGTGCCTTGCAGATAAGAGCGCCTTCTCTGTCATCAATAGCCGCAAAAAGCTCCAGTTCAAAGTAACTGGCATCCATGAGCATTAGCACGTAAGCCATTGAAGTTGGCAATGGCGGCAGGCAGTCCATTTCTGAGCGGGTATCTTCAGTGAGCTGTACTCGCACCAGATTATTGGTGAGAAGATCCAGTGTCGTATGAAGCTCTACTGCCGCCGGGCTGACCGTTGAAAACCGTTCGAGGAACGCTTCCTTCAATGCATCATAGACAGCCTGTGAGGAGCCATCCTGAATAAGAATATGCTCAAATTCCGAAAGCGGACTGCTCTCGTCAAACGCCATGACCTTACGGAAAAATATTTCCAGACATTGCAGCCATAGCTATAGGATGAGAGTGGGCAGAGCATCTTTTTTAGCCTGATTTGCCCAAGAGCGATAGGACACATTCAGGCCGGTGAGCTCATTAAATTTACGGTGTAGATCAGCCAGTTCCCATCGCCACCAAGGGCGGCAATGAGTGACAGAATAAAGTCCAGAAGGTGTATATTCCGCTGTCGTATAGTAAAGCCCAATTGTTCAGCCATCTTGAGGAATTCTGACTGATCGAAACAGGTCAGCAGTTTTTTTCAACTAATTTAGTATTTGCAGTACTCATCTTGTTTAGCCTTGATACTGTAGTTCAAGCTTATTTCGGCTGATCAAGGTGAGTTCTGCCGTGGGAATACTGTTTTCTTGTGTGACACCCATATCCTAAACAGCAGTATAAAATCCCCTGAGAAGGCTTATTTTGGCTCTCAAGTTAGTTATACTAACGACCCACCAGTTTCCAGATCAACACCCAAATTGTTGAGATGCCGATGGATCGTTAGCTTTGAAATAGTACTGATTCATCGCACTAAAATAAAATAATTATATGGCTAAATATTGAACGATTGTTCAAACTAAGCGTTAGTTCAACAGTTGCTAATTTTCGCACAACAAATACAACAAATGACGTGTATATAATTTATTGCTCATTATGGGTTTCAGGGAGTTAGCTTAAAAGCAACTCCAGCAACCCTGACATAGAGGCTTTCCCTCGTCTCATCGAAGTCACGCTGGCATCCCTTACACTCGTAGCGCTGCTTATCAGGCTGAGTCTTATGCTTTCCCCGTCTATGACGTTCTGACTACCGCAATGCGGGCAGTACACACCAGCAGGCCAGCGTAGCTGCCTCAACTGTTCGTAACATTTTGCATTATCGAGGAGATCGTGAAACCTCATCATGCCAGTATTTTTGCTTGGTATGGCATGAGTAAACAGTCGGAAAAACCGAGTTTATTTCACCTCCCTGAAACCCATAATGAGCCTAATTTATAAGGGATGAGTCCAAATCTCTTACTCATCCTATGAAGGGTGAGTAATGAAAAAAAAGATCATGAGAAAGGATGAGTAAATGGGGTGAGTAAAACATTTTTGGGCGTGTACAAAAAAGCCCTGATGCGTACATCAGGGCTTCTAAGTGCTTGATTTAACAAGCTTTATATGGTGCCGGCACCAAGAGTCGAACTCGGGACCCACTGATTACAAGTCAGTTGCTCTACCAACTGAGCTATACCGGCAAGGAACGATGCGTATCTTATGTTCGGAGCTTGTTTTTGTCAACACGCTTTATGAATTTATAAACGAAAACAGACCCTTAGGGTCTGCTTTGGTGACAATCCGTGTCGAATGACATTCTGCCAAACTGTTTCCTGTATCAGCCTGAGTCTTCCTGACCGTTTTGGCGTCCTGCCGTGCTGATGGTTCCATTATGCAGGGTTCAGAATTTTCTGGCAGGTGAAAAAAGCTCTGGCCTGTGTGAGACATTGCCTATTCCATAGGGGAGAAAATGCAAATTAATGAAACAAAAGTAAGACAGGCAGGTTTTTGAAATGCACATAAGAAAAAAGCCGAACCACTCTTTAATAAAGAGCTGATTCAGCTTTTTTGGGAATTTGGTGCCCAGAAGAAGACTCGAACTTCCACGCCCTTTCGGACACTAGCACCTGAAGCTAGCGCGTCTACCAATTCCGCCACCTGGGCAAATCAAGTTTTTTAAGAACTCTTGAATGTTCTTTGTGGGATCAGGATTGAACCCGAAAATAACTCATTGATCAAGTAATGAGTTGGTGCCCAGGAGAAGACTCGAACTTCCACGCCCTTTCGGACACTAGCACCTGAAGCTAGCGCGTCTACCAATTCCGCCACCTGGGCCTCGTGAGCTGCGTTGTCGTGCTCAGCAAGTGGTGCGAATAGTAGGGATGATCACTGAAAGAGTCAACACTTTACGGTTGAAAATTTGATTGCGGATTTTACGCATGCAATGCAAAAGTGCTTTCATAAGTAGTTGATACTTAAGTTATTACAGGGGAGGTCCGAATGCAGTTAAACAGGAAAGACATGCGACTTCTTAACCAGCTGTTGAGCTTCTGGGTAGACAGGGCGCTGTTAACCGACGAGCAATCGGCACGCCTGCGACAGTCGGTTAAAGAAAAGAAAAACGGCTGGCAGCTTATGGCACGTTATGCTTTTTACTGCACAATCGTTTGTGGTGTTTTAGCTATTGTTGCTGTTCTGATAGATGAAAAACTGGTTGAGCTTCTGTTAAAACTGTTTGATGCCTCCGCAATAATAAAGTCTGCCGGTTTTGCCGTTACTGCTGTTTTGGTTTTGTATTTTGGCTATCAGTTTGGGAAGAAGGCACCGGGCCGGTTTTATACCCGGGAGTCTTTCTATTTTCTTGGCGTATTATTAATCGCTGCGTCGGACTGGTTTCTGGGTCAGGCACTGGATACTGGCATTGGTCACTTTTCGTTACTGTTGTTTCTGGCTTTCTTTATCTATGCCCTTGCAGGTCTGGTTCTTTTTTCCCGGACACTATGGCTGTTTGCGCTGATAGCGCTGTTCTGGTGGTTTACTGAAGAAACCTATTATCAGGCAGGCGACTCCCTTTATTTTTATGGCATGAATATGCCTGTCCGGTTCAGCCTTTTTGCTGCGGTTGTTTTATGTTTTAGCTATTTAATGTCGTACAGTTCTGTCACCAGGTCGCTCTTTCCAATGACAAAAATAGCAGGACTGTTGAGCCTGTTTGTTGGGTTATGGGGAGTGGCTGTCTTTGGTAATTATGACAGTATCGCCCGCTGGAGTGATGTATCCCAGTACGAACTGTGGCAGTGGAACCTGCCATTAGCCCTTGCCTGTGGAGTCGCTATTTGGGTTGGGGCAAAATGGGATGATGATGTTTACCGGCATGTGGGTATCAGTTTTTTCGTTCTTCTCATTTACACTCTGTTTTTTGAATACGTCTGGGACGTGATGCATCAGGCGCTGTTTTTTGTTTTGCTGGGATTGAGTTTCTGGGCGCTCAGCCATTTTGCAGAAAAAGTCTGGCTTAAAAAACAGACATGACCCATGACAACAAGAGCTCGAATGCTGCTGCAAACGAGCTCTATTATTGTATGAAAACAGGAATCTAATGCTTAATCGTTTACCGCATCTTTCAATGCTTTTCCCGGTTTAAAAGCAACGGTATTACTGGCTGCGATCTGGATAGCTTCACCGGTTTGCGGGTTCTTGCCTGTCCTGGCTGCACGACTGCGTTGCAGAAAAGTACCAAAGCCTACAAGGCTCACAGTATCTTCTTCTTTGAGTGCTTTGGTAATAACGTCAATGAGTGCGTTCAGGGCCTTACCGGCTTCGTCTTTGGTAAGGTCTGCCTGATCGGCAATGGCATTAACGAGATCTGGTTTGCGCATGGTGTCATGGACTCCCTTGTTGTTTTTTTGTGTCCCATTGGTGAGGCAACAACAAACAGACTAATTCACTGATGCCATAAGGGCAATAGCTGAATGCGCCTGAATGCCTTGATAGTCGGGCTTTCAACTGAATTCAGGCCATTTCCAGCATTTCAAAATCTGACTTTTCAGCCCCACAGTCAGGACAGAGCCAGTCTTCCGGCACATCTTCCCAGCGAGTACCTGGTTTTATGCCGTCTTCTGGCCAGCCTTCTGCTTCGTCGTAAATCAGCCCACAGACAATGCATTGCCACTTTTTCATACTCCCCCCTCTCTATCGATGGTTTTAGTTTTTATAGCTTTAGTCAGGGTGTAAATCCAGTCAATGGGCCTGTCATTAAATTTCAGATAAATACTTAACATTCAACTAAATTGAATGTGCTTTTCCCTGATATGAATATTGGTACCATGGCTGGATAATAAACGCTTGAACTATTTAGGAGTCAGGTGTGAACAACACGACACAGGAGATTCTCGGCGCCTCCGCAGGGCTGAAACCTTCATTTCTCGAACGTATTTTCAAACTGAGCGCACACAATACCACCGTTAAAACGGAGCTGATGGCCGGTGCAACCACCTTCATCACCATGTGTTATGTGATCTTTGTTATTCCGGCTATTTTGTCAGATGCCGGTATGAATTCCGGTGCACTGTTTGCCGCAACCTGTCTGGTGGCAGGTCTCAGCAGCATCTTTATTGGTGTCTACGCGAACTGGCCGGTTGGCCTGGCTCCGGGCATGGGACTGAATGCTTTCTTCGCCTATGCCGTTGTTCAGGGCATGGGGTACAGCTGGGAACAGGCAATGGGTGCGGTGTTCTGGGGCGGTATTGGCTTTATGCTGTTAAGCCTGTTGAAAGTCCGTGAATGGATCATCGACAGCATTCCTGCCGGACTTCGGGTGGGTATCACCAGTGGTATCGGTCTGTTCCTGGCTCTGATTGGTCTTAAAAGTGCCGGAGTCGTGGTGGCCAGCCCCGGAACCATTGTTACCCTGGGGGATATCACTCAGTTTGGCCCGCTGATGGCGAGCCTGAGCCTGTTCCTGATTCTTGGTCTGTCTTTCCGTGGTATTAAAGCGTCGGTACTGATTGCTATTGGTATTGTCTCCCTGATTGCCCTGATCGCTGGTGACGTGTCCTTTACCGGCATTGTGGCTACACCACCCAGCATTGCTCCCATTGTTGGCAAGCTGGATATTATGGGTGCTCTGTCGCCTGAGATGATTGGTGTCATTGTTGCCTTCATGTTTGTAAACCTGTTCGACACCACCGGTACTTTGATCGCTGTGGGAGACAAAGCGGGCCTGGCTGACGAAAATGGCAAGATGGCCAACATGAATCGCGCCCTCATGACCGATGGGGCAGCGTCCTGGATGGGTGCCATTATGGGTACGCCAACCGTCACCACTTACGTTGAAAGCGCCTCTGGTGTGGCAGTCGGTGGCCGCACCGGTTTAACCGCTGTCACTGTAGGTGCATTGTTCCTGCTGTGCATGTTCCTGTCGCCCCTGGCTGGAATGGTGCCTGCCTATGCAACGGCGGGCGCACTGGTTTATGTCGCGGTTCTGATGGTAGGCAGCCTGACCCGCATCGACTGGGATGACCTGACCGAAGCCGGGCCGGTATTGATCACCACGATTATGATGCCCCTGAGCTTTTCTATCGCTAACGGCATTGCCCTTGGTTTTATTGCTTACCCGGTCATTAAGGTGCTGGCTGGCCGGACTTCTGATGTGAGCATTAGTGTCTGGGCTCTGGCTGCTCTGTTTGCACTGAAGTTTGTGTTTTTTGGTATCTGAATACTTCAGTTTCCCTTCTGCAAAAGGTGTGCGTCCTGCACACCTTGCTCTGCTAAAGAATCCTCCTACAGAACCCTGTCTCAAAGTGCTATTGTGTTCTGGATAGTCAGCAGATCAGTTGAATACAACCAATGCCGTTTATAGATTTTGCTCACCAGACCTGGCAGCCCAAACCCGTGCTGACCGATGAGTGTATGAGGAATATTCCGGAACCCTACAGAAGTTGGCTGTTGGATTCCGGGTCACTGACCCAGCGCCTGAAGTCCACGTGTGCCAGACAATTCCGGGTCAAAGTACTGAGGCAGGAATGGGGTATTCCATTCCGTTCAGAGCTGGAGTTTCTGGGGTGCAGTCATGAAATGGCCAGCATTCGGGAAGTGTTATTGATGGTCGATGACCAACCTGCTGTTTTTGCCAGAAGTGTACTGCCTGCCAGCAGCCTGACCGGAGCCAATCGGGAATTACTGGAGCTGGGAGAGCGCCCGCTGGGGGAGTTTCTGTTTAACCAGCCGTCACTCAAGCGAGGTCAGATTGAGATTGATGAACTACCCGCCTGCCAGTTTAATCCACATTTAGATCGACCATATAAGGAAGAGAGCGCCTGGGGAAGACGATCGCAGTTTTTCCTGAATGGTAAAACCATTTCGGTTTGCGAAGTTTTTTTACCGGAATACGATTCGAAACCTATGTAAGAGTACTTATAGAAAGTCTAACCTGTTAGACTGAAACCCAAGCCAGTTGCAACAATGACAATGATTATGACGTATCTTAAAAAGCTGGCGGGGGACTCTTTTAACCTTCAATCTTTTTCTGCCCGTTACCCCCGCATAAAGGATTTTGCCCAGCTGTGTCGGCTGGATCGCCCTATTGGCATCTACCTTTTGTTATGGCCCACCCTTTGGGCATTGTGGATGGCGGCAGAAGGTCTGCCAAGCCTGAAAAACCTGTTAATTTTTATTGCCGGAGTCGTCCTGATGCGCAGTGCCGGTTGTGTCATCAACGACTACGCTGACCGCCACTTTGACGGTCGTGTAAAAAGAACCAGTAACCGCCCCCTGGTAACGGGAAAAATCCATGAAAAAGAAGCTCTGATCTTTTTCTCGCTTCTGGTCGCCCTCTCTTTCGTTCTTGTACTGCTGACAAACCCTCTGACAATAATGCTTTCTCTGGGTGGACTTGCCCTTGCGGCTATTTATCCATTTGCCAAACGCTTTACTCATTTGCCCCAGGTGGTTCTGGGAGCCGCTTTTGGCTGGGCTATCCCCATGGCCTACGCGGCTGAGAGTGGAAGCATAAGCCAGATTGGCTGGCTATTGTTTCTTGGCAACGTGTTCTGGACGGTCGGTTACGATACCCAGTACGCCATGGTGGATCGTGATGATGATGTGAAAATTGATATTAAATCTACGGCTATTTTGTTTGGCGATCTGGACAACATCATTATCGGGCTTCTTCAATGCCTGGCGCTTGCTACATTGGTCATGGTCGGTATTCAGGCAGGTCTTGGCCTGAGTTTTTATTGTTCACTGGTGGTTGCCGCAGGCTTGTTTGTTCATCAGCAGTTACGGACGCGAAATCGGGAAAGGATGAGCTGCTTTAAAGCGTTTCTCAGTAATCACTGGGTAGGAGCCGTGATTTTCCTCGGCATTGCTTTCAGTTATGTTTAAGCCTTTTTGAGCTTCTACAACATAGAGATGTCATCTGTTTGTAACATTTGGGCTGTGTAATGGCGCAAATGAGTGATTTTATCTGGCAAAACAGGCTGCCAGGCTCCGTAACAGATGAGACAGGAAAGGTGAACAGGCATGTCAGGAAGAACAATTCTCATCGTCGACGACGAAGAACCCATCAGGGAAATGGTCTCAGTCGCTCTGGAAATGGCGGGTTATGACTGTCTGGAAGCGGCTGACGCCAAACAGGCACACGCTCAGGTTATCGATCATAAGCCAGACCTTGTTTTGCTGGACTGGATGTTGCCCGATATCTCCGGCATTGAATTTGCGCGTCGTTTAAAACGCAATGAGCTGACCTCTGAGATACCCATTGTCATGCTGACCGCAAAAGGCGAGGAAGACCATAAAATTCAGGGGCTGGAAACGGGCGCAGACGACTATATCGTCAAACCCTTCTCACCACGGGAGCTGGCAGCACGCCTGAAAGCGGTACTGCGCCGTGCCGGTGGGCAGGACGCCCAGAGCCCGATTATTATTAAAGGCCTTGAGCTTGACCCTGTGAGCCATCGTGTCAGTATCAACGGCAACCCGGCAGAGATGGGTCCCACGGAATACCGTTTGTTGCAGTTTTTTCTAACGCACCAGGAACGGGCTTACACCCGCGGGCAGTTGCTGGACCAGGTCTGGGGAGGCAATGTGTACGTGGAAGAAAGAACCGTCGACGTGCATATTCGTCGGCTACGCAAGGCGCTGGGGTCAGACTATGAAGGCTTTGTGCAGACGGTTCGCGGTACGGGTTACCGATTCTCTGTAAAGGTTTAAGACAGTTCATTAAAATTCGAAAATAGAGTCGGAATGACCAGTATTACCAAATCTTACGTCCTGAGCCGAATGCTGTTACTTTCCGGTGTCGGCTTCTGCCTTGGCTGGCTTCTGGGCAATGCCTTTCTTGGGCTCTCCGTCGTACTGATGACTTATTGCCTCTGGAGTGTCAAAGAGCTGTTCCGGTTGCTGGACTGGCTCCATGCAGCCAAAGACCGCAACGAAGAGCCGCCTGAAAGCAAAGGCTTATGGGGTGAGATATTCGATGGAATCTATCGCCTTCAGAAACACCATGGACGCGCCCGCCGTCGCCTTTCTACGGTTATAGACCGAATCCAGTCTTCGACTACCGCATTAAAAGATGCGGTGATTATGGTGGACCGCCATAACAACCTTGAATGGTGGAACCTTGCTGCGGAAGAGTTGTTAGGCTTCAAGACTCCCGACGACAAGGGACAACCCATCACGAACTTGCTGCGTGACCCACGTTTTGTGGATTATTTTGAGCAGGGGCGTTATCAGAAACCGCTGTTGATTCCCTCGCCACTCAATGATGAGTACCAGATTGAAGTCAATGTCACTGTGTATGGTCGTGGCAACCGCATGATTATTGTCCGCGATGTCACTCGCCTTATGCAGCTGGAAATCATGCGTAAGGACTTTGTGGCAAACGTTTCCCATGAGCTGAGAACCCCGTTGACGGTGATCTCCGGCTATCTGGAAACGTTGATTGACGGCCTGCACGACCATGACCTTCCACCGGTCTGGAGCAAGGCCATGAACCGTATGCAGGAGCAGTCACTGCGTATGCAGGGGTTGGTGCAGGACCTGTTGACGCTGTCTAAGCTGGAAGCCGCTGAAATCGATGAGAACAGCGCTGTCAGCCTGCGACCGATGCTGCACGCCATTGTTGAGGATGGCAAGGCATTAAGTGGGGAAAGCCAGCATAAGATTTATCTGGAATGCCCGGAGGATGCCGAGCTGGGGGGTTGCGCCCACGAGCTGCGCAGTGCGTTCTCGAACCTGGTGTTCAATGCGGTGCGCTATACCCCGGCAGGTGGCAAGATTTATGTGCGATGGTGGCAGGATGAAGATCGTGGTCATTTAATGGTGGAAGATAACGGTATTGGTATTGATCCAATCCATATTCCCCGATTAACCGAGCGTTTTTACCGGGTCGATAAGAGTCGTAGTCATGCAACCGGCGGAACCGGCCTGGGGCTGGCCATTGTAAAGCATATTATGCTTCGTCACGGAGGGCGGATCAGTATCAGCAGTCATCCGGGCAAGGGCAGTAAGTTTGTTTGCCATTTTCCTAAGAAACGGTTGATGATTTTAGCCGATGAATGAGTGACCAAAACGGTCAATATTATCAACATAAAAAAGGGAGCAGACGCTCCCTTTTTTATGTTGACGGCTGAAAGAATTATTCAGCAACGCAATCCAGACGTTTTTTGCCAGTGCGATCCAGGTAAGCCTGGAAGTCTCGAGGCAGACGGCCAGTGGTTGCGCCTTGCCACTGAATAGTGTCGCCTGCTTCAGTCTGGTATTCAAAAGTGAACTTCTGAATATTACGACGCTTTTTAGGCAGTTCCAGCTCCAGAGCACCCAGATCATCCAGGGATACGCCACGATCATTCATAATCTGCTTGATCGCTTCAATGCTTTCCATTTTAGCCTGGCGCTGTTCTTCTTCTTTATCACGAGCTTCCAGCTTTTCAGAAAGAACGTCGTTCATGCGAGAAATGATGCGCTCCAGATCTTCAGCATGAACATCTTTGAACAGGGAACGAATACGGGTTTTACTGCTCAGGCGGTGTTGAATTTCTTCAAAAACGTTCATTTAAAATGACTCCCTCATCTGACTTAATATCCGAATTATGCTTGTACGGACGTGGGTGTTAATCTAGGTGCTCTTATTTATACCGCAAGGTTTTAATTGATGGAAGTATTCAAGTCTATTTTACGAAATAAAAATGTAAAAACCTGCAATTGAATGAACACAATATAACATTGTTGACTTAAAATGGGTCTTATCAAAATTTTATTTATTCCCTGAAGCGAGATCGCCTGCAAATCTTTCTTTTCCTGTAAATGGTATTCAACACATGACGGGAATCAATCGATGTAAGATTTTATTAAGCGTTATAATCCAGCAGAACGTCTGTGAATCGACCTGCCTGCTTTGTCAGCAATACAGGTTCGATACTTTGATTTACTTATCTTTTGATGACGTGCCTTTTTCCGGACAGTGATAAGACTGGGTCACTTTATCACTCTGACAGGTTTCGATGGTGACATCGAATTGCCACAGCCGGTGAATGTGCTTTAACAGCTCAGGCGTGGTTTTATCCAGAGGTCGACCCTGGTGTTCATAGTGCCTCAGTGTTAGCGTCCGGTCTCCCCTGGTATCAACGTCGTAAACCTGAATATTAGGTTCCCGATTGCCCAGATTGTATTGGGCTGCCAGCGCTTCCCTGACTTCTTTATAGCCGGTGCCATTATGAATAGCATCCACTTCAAGATAGGACTTACTTTCGTCGTCCAGCACTGAAAACAACCTTAAATCCCGCATGACCTTCGGGGAGAGGAATTGCAGAATAAAGCTTTCATCCTTGAAGTTTTTCATGGCGAAATGCACGGTTTCGAGCCAGTCGCTACCGGCAATATCCGGAAACCACTCCCGGTCTTCATCAGTCGGATTTTCACAGATTCGGCGAATATCCTGAAACATATTGAAGCCAAGTGTATAAGGGTTGATACCACTGTAAAACTGACTGTCAAACGGAGGCTGATAAATAACGTTAGAATGTGAGTGGAGAAACTCCATAATAAAGCCGTCAGTCACTTTGCCTTCGTTATGCAGTTCATTCATCAGGTTGTAATGCCAGAAAGTGGCCCAGCCTTCGTTCATTACCTGAGTCTGTCGTTGCGGGTAATAATATTGGGCAATTTTCCGGACAATGCGCACCAGCTCACGCTGCCAGGTTTCCAGCAGTGGCGCATGCTTTTCCAGAAAATACAGTACGTTTTCTTCCGGGTCTTTGGGAAAGCGGACTTTTTTCTTTTCGGCCTTCTCCTCTGATTTGGGGATCGTACTCCAGATATCGTTCAGGGTCCGCTGAATGTATTCAGCACGTTCTTGCTGGCGGGCCTTTTCCTGTTCCGCAGACAACGGGCGAGGCCGCTTATAACGATTGACCCCCTGACTCATCAGGGCATGACAGGCATCCAGAATTTCTTCAACCTTTTCCACGCCATACTTCTCTTCACACTGAGCAATGTAAGACTTGGCAAACATCAGATAATCGATAATGGATTCAGCGTCGGTCCAGGTCCGGAACAGGTAATTACCTTTAAAAAAGGAGTTGTGTCCGTAACAGGCATGAGCCAGCACCAGCGCCTGCATGGTCACGGTGTTTTCCTCCATCAGGTAAGCGATGCAGGGGTCAGAATTGATCACAATCTCGTAAGCCAGCCCCATGCGTCCGCGCTGATAATTTTGCTGGGTATGGAGAAACTGTTTGCCAAAACTCCAGTGGTTGTACATCAATGGCATGCCCGTGGAGGAATAGGCATCCATCATCTGTTCAGAACTGATGATTTCAATCTGGTTGGGGTAGGTATCCAACCGGAACTTATCGGCGATCCGAGCCAGTTCCCGGTCGTATTCTTCAATCAGCTCAAAGGTCCAGTCGGGACCGGTGGAAATGTACTGTTCATCATCGCTCATGCGTTTTCCTTCTTCTCAAACAGTCTCCGGAAGACCGGGAAAATATCTTCAGGCGTTTTGATCTGCTGCATGGCAAAGTGGTCCGGGAACTGCTCGGCCACCGATTCGTATTCTCGCCACAGGTTCTGGTGGGCGCGATCCGTAATCTCTACGTAAGAGAAATACTGCACCTTTTGCATAATAGATTCGGTAAGAATTTTTGAGCAGACGCTGGAGTCGCCTTCCCAGTTATCACCATCGGAAGCCTGGGCAATGTAGATGTTCCAGTCAGTCGGACTGTAACGTTTGTCGATAATGTCCCGGCTCATTTCCAGGGCACTGGATACAATGGTGCCACCGGTTTCTCTTGAATAGAAAAAGTCATCTTCGTCGACTTCTTTGGCTGCGGTATGGTGACGAATAAAGACCACTTCGATCTGTTTGTAATTACGTTGCAGGAACAGATACAACAAGATAAAAAAGCGTTTAGCCATGTCCTTGATTTCCTGCGTCATGGAACCTGATACATCCATAACACAGAACATCACCGCTTTATTGCTGGGGCGTGGTACCCGGATACGATTGTTGTACTTGAGATCGAAATCATCAATAAACGGCAGCTTTTTCAGCTTACCGTTCAGCCGCTTGATCTCTTCCCGCAACTCATTTGCCCGTTCCAGGTCCGTCGCGTCAGGGCTGACTTCCATTTCCCTGAGTTCTTTTTTGAGGGCTCGAATTTCTTTGCGGCTGGAACCACCCAAAGCAATCCTTCGGGCATGGGCTGAACGCAGTGAGCGAACAATGTTTAAGCGATCCGGTGAACCTTCATTGGTAAAGCCAGCATTTTTGGTTTCATACTCGGTGGCGTCATGGAGCTGTTTGCGAACCAGGTTGGGCAGTTCCAGATCGTCAAACATGTGGGAGAGAAATTCTTCGTGGTTAATCTGGAAAGTAAATTCATCCATTCCATCGCCGGAATTACCGGCCTTGCCAGCACCACTGCCGCGCCCTGCCCCACCGTTAGGACGTTTGATACGATCACCCTGAACAAAATCCTTATTGCCCGGATGCACCTGTTTATAACGACCACCCTGACCATGCTGAAAGTGGGGTTCGGATAAATCCTTGGTAGGAATAGTCACTTCACTGCCAGACTCAACATCCGTAATGGAGCGTTTATTGACCGCTTCAGAAACGGCTTTCTTGATATGCTTGCGATAGCGGTCAAGAAAGCGCTGACGATTTACCGTACTTTTATTCTTTCCGTTCAGACGACGATCAATGATTATACTCATTCACACGCTCCCTGTTTGTTAGTCGTACGACGGGGCAGTCCCTGCCCCGCCTGCTGACCTCACAGCTACTGAGACTTTCTTACGCGTATGTACCATTCAGCCAGCAGTCTTACCTGTTTCTCGGTGTAACCTCTGTTGACCATACGTTTTACAAACTCGTTGTGTTTACGCTGGTCGTCATTGCTGCTTTTGGCGTTGAAAGAAATAACCGGAAGGAGGTCTTCAGTGTTAGAGAACATTTTCTTCTCAATCACTGAACGCATTTTTTCATAGCTCGACCATGCAGGATTTTTGCCGTTGTTGTTTGCCCGAGCCCTTAATACGAAATTAACGACTTCGTTACGGAAGTCTTTAGGGTTGGCAATACTGGCGGCTTTCTCGATTTTTTCCAGCTCTTCATTGATGGTAGCGCGATCAAGAATGTCACCGGTTTCCGGGTCTCTGTATTCCTGGTCCTGAATCCAGAAGTCAGCGTAGGTAATGTAACGGTCAAAGATGTTCTGACCGTACTCAGAATAGGATTCCAGGTAAGCGGTCTGAATTTCCTTGCCCAGAAACTCAATGTATTTCGGTGCCAGGAACTCTTTCACATAGCGCAAATAACGCTCATGGATTTCTTTCGGGAACTGCTGCTGTTCAATCTGCTGCTCCAGAACATAAAGCATGTGTACCGGGTTGGCAGCGACTTCACCGGGATCAAAGTTGAAGACTTTGGAAAGAATCTTGAACGCAAAGCGCGTTGACAACCCTTCCATGCCTTCATCAACGCCAGCGGCGTCTTTGTATTCCTGTAATGGTTTGGCGTTCGGGTCGGTGTCCTTCAGGCTTTCACCGTCGTACACTCGCATCTTGGAATAAACGTTGGAGTTCTCCGGCTCTTTCACCCGCGACAGCACCGAGAACTGAGCCAGCATTTTCAGAGTATCCGGCGCACAGGGCGACTCTTTCAAAGAACTGTTTTCCAGCAGTTTTTCGTATATCTGTATTTCTTCTTTCACTCTGGTGCAATAGGGCACCTTGACGATATTCACCCGGTCAATGAACGCTTCATTGGTTTTATTGTTACGGAAACTCTGCCATTCCGACTCATTGGAGTGAGCAAGAATAATACCGTTGTAAGGAATCGCTCCCATGCCTTCGGTACTGTTGTAATTACCTTCCTGCGTCGCCGTCAACAACGGGTGCAGCACCTTGATAGGTGCCTTGAACATTTCCACAAACTCCATGATGCCCTGGTTGGCATTACACAACGCGCCAGAGAAGCTGTAAGCGTCGGGATCGTCCTGAGAGTATTCTTCCAGCTGGCGAATATCGACCTTACCCACAAGGCTGGAAATATCCTGATTGTTTTCATCCCCCGGCTCAGTTTTGGCAATGGCTACCTGGTTCAGGATACTGGGGTAGAGTTTAACCACTTTAAACTTGGTGATGTCGCCGCCAAACTCATTCAGCCGTTTAACCGCCCAGGGGGACATGATGCCGCCAAGATAACGACCGGGAATACCGTATTCACTGGTCAGGATGTCACCGTCTTCATCGGCATTAAACAGGTTCAGAGGGGATTCAAATACCGGAGACCCCTTAATGGCGTAGAAAGGAACTTTTTCCATCAGCGCTTTAAGCTTCTCAGCCAGAGAGGATTTACCACCACCCACCGGTCCCAGCAGATAAAGTATTTGCTTTTTCTCTTCCAGCCCCTGAGCGGCGTGTTTAAAAAACGACACAATTTGTTCAATAGCTTCTTCCATGCCATAGAACTCTTTGAAGGCGGGATAACACTTGATCAGTTTATTGGAAAAAATTCGGCTTTGCCGTGGGTCTCTGGAAGTGTCGATCATTTCCGGTTCGCCAATGGCCTGCAACATGCGTTCAGCAGCATTAGCGTAAGTGGAAGGCTCATCCCTGCATAACTGCAAGTATTCCTGAATCGTCAGCTCTTCCTGTTGATGGGATTGAAACCTCTGTTGATAGCTGTCAAAGATATCCATATCGCGTCACCTGCCCTGTCTGATGTGTTGGGTCGATTCCCATGCTGAGGCTGCGCAAACAGTCTTCTCACAACAGGGTTATCGACAGAATCAGTACAAAGACCACTTTTTAATTATAGAACTGTCAAAAAACAGCCTTGAGCTCAAAACAGCCCTGAGCTCAAAACAGCCCTGAGCTCAAAACAGCCCTGAGCTCAAAACAGCCCTGAGCTCAAAACAGCCCTGAGCTTAACCCTTCTGAACAAGAGCTAAAAAGTGGTCGAGGCTGACAGCCATTTCCATTGGCTGACATCATGGAACGCTTAACCTGCGTATAAGAAAAACTTATTGGAGGTTAACTCAAACAGAGCGGGAAAAAGCGAGCCCCTTTGAATTTATAATGTGGAGTTTTTAAACAATCTGCAATAGCTGGACGCTTAAATCACCGTATTTTTTGTTTTAACAGGGCTGGCCGATTTTTCTGACCATCCGTCAGTACAAGTCAGGTGACGTATTTATATAAGGCAGGCCCGGTGCTGGCGTACGACGGCTTAGCAATAAGCCGCCTGTCCACCAGCACCTGTCATTATTTTTCTAACTGAGCGATCAGGGTGTGCAGAAAGCGTGTAGCTTCCCCACCGGTTGCAGCCCGATGATCAAAGGTGACAGAAATCGGCAATACTTTATGACTGACGGCCTGCCGGTCAATACTGACAATCTCTTCCCGCAACTGCCCGATACCAACGATACAAACCATCGGCGGTACAACAACCGGCGTTGCGTATTTACCGGCAAATACGCCAAAGTTGCTCAGTGTAACGGTTGCGCCAACCATATCAGAAGGCGGCAGGGTACGTTCTTTAACCGCCGTTCTGAAAGCATTGATCTGAGTTCTCAGTTGTTTGGCATCCAGCAGGTCAGCATTACGAATGACCGGAACGAACAACCCTTCCTCACTGTCCACTGCCAGTCCAAGATGAACGGTGTCAAACACTTCCCTGCTGATCGACTTGCCATCAAACCAGGCGTTTAATGCCGGTTCAGCCTGACAGGCTCTGGTAGTAGCCTGAATCAGTCGTACGGTAATATCCTCACCCTCTGCCCAGTGATCAATGTCAGCATCATCAAACAGGGTGACAGCCACGACTTCAGCGTGGGACTGTGCCATGGTGTTCGCCATAAATTTGCGAACGCCTTTCAAAGGCTCAGGGTTTTCCAGTGCGTATCCGGTTTGAGCGGGCTTTTCGGTTAGTGTCATGCCAAGACGGGAAGCCAGCTCATTGACAGAGCCTTGTGCATTACGACTCACTGATGAGTCTTCTGGTGGAGAGCCAATAAAGAAAGTCTCTTCTGTCGGGCTGGCAGTGTCTGTTGCCAGCTTTCCAACCACTGTGCCTGAGTCTTCTTCCTCCGATACGAACTCAACCAGTGGCGCGCCGGTCAGAATGGTATCACCGGGTTGTCCACATAAACGCGCCACTTCAGCAGTAACCGGAGAAGGGACCTCAACAATGGCTTTGGCTGTTTCAACAGAAACAATAATCTGGTCTTCTTTTACGTGGTCGCCTTCCTGTATATGCCACTCAACAATATCTGCTTCAGGAATTCCTTCTCCCAGGTCGGGCAAGTTAAAAAATTTCATTGGCAGCTTCCCGTTTTAATTTCTTAATGAAATGACAATTAATAAAACGACGATTTATGAAACGACTCTTAATGAAAAGACAACGTTTTTAATGCCGCTTTCATGATGTCGTCAGGACTGGGCAGATAATGATTTTCCATTCGATAGTAAGGCATGATGGTGTCAAAACCGGTCACTCTCTCTACAGGTGCTTTGAGAACCATTAACGCCTGTTCGGCAAGACTGGCAGCAATTTCTGCCCCTGCACCAAAGCTTTTACAGGCTTCATGGACAATCACGCACCGGCCGGTTTTTTGAACCGATGTCAGAATCGTCTCCATATCCAGAGGCTTAATGGTGGCAACGTCAATCACCTCAGTCGAAACACCGTGTTGCTCAAGAGTGTTGGCTGCTTCCATGGTTTCCTTAACCGAGGCTCCCCAGCTGACCAGGGTAACGTCCTGCCCCTGTTTCAGGGTAAAGCACTTATCCAGCGGCAGCAGTGGTGTCTTGTGATCAACCTCCTGCTTTGATGCCCGGTAGATGCGCTTGGGTTCCAGAAAGATAACCGGGTCCGGTTCATTAATAGCAGACCGCAACAAGCCATAAGCCCGCACAGGCGATGATGGAATGACCACCCTTAAACCGGGAATATGTGCAAACAGAGCTTCAGTGCTTTCTGAATGATGTTCTGGTGCGTGAATGCCCCCACCAAAGGGAGCCCGCAATACCATCGGGCAGGATAAACGACCACGGGTGCGATTGCGCATACGGGCTGCGTGGCAAATTAGCTGTTCCATAGTGGGGAAGATAAACCCCATAAACTGTATTTCTGCCACGGGCTTCAAACCCTGGGCAGCCATGCCAATGCTGATGCCGGCTATCAGCGTTTCTGCCAGTGGTGTATCCATGACCCGCTTAAAACCGTATTTATCCTTTAACCCCTGAGTGGCACGAAACACACCGCCATTCACACCAATGTCCTCACCTAACATCACCACATCCGGGTCGCTCTCCATGGCATGATCCAAAGCCAGGTTCACCGCCTCTACCATTGTGATCTTACTCATGGCTCTGACCTCCCGCGGCTCTCAACTCGGCCTCCTGTTTTTGCTGCTGCAGGGCTGGCGGCATGTTCGCATAATGGTAATCAAACAGGTCTTTTACCGGTGGAAGCGGCGTATTGAGATAGTTTTGAACCTCCTGTTCAATCTGCTGGCTGACGTCTTTAATCAGCGCCTGTTCCTGCTGTTCGTCCCACCACCCCCGGTGGTGCAAAAAGGTTCGGAGTCGCTTGATGGGTTCTTTGCCCCACGCCTGTTGCAACTCATCACTGCTACGATAACGACTGGCGTCGTCTGCCGTAGTGTGATCACCCAGACGGTAACTGATGGCTTCAATAACCGTTGCGCCTTTGCCACTACGGGCTCTGCCTATCGCCTCATTTATCACTTCGTGCAGGGCGATCACATCATTGCCATCCACCTGGTAAGAGGGTAAACCCGCTGATACGCCTTTCTGGGCTAAAGTGGGGGCACCGGACTGGATGCGTCTTGGGACTGAAATGGCCCACTGGTTGTTATTGATGACAAAGACCACGGGCAGCTGCCAGGCACCGGCAAGGTTCAATGCTTCGAGAAAATCCCCTTTTGATGTTGCGCCATCCCCAAGAGCACACACCGCAATACCGGAATCTTGTCGTATTTTCAAAGCGGCTGCCACACCAGCGGCATGACAGGCCTGAGTGGCAATGGGCACACAGTTGGGGAAGTCCTTGCCCCAGTGGTCACCAGAACTCCCGCGCTCATCCCCTCCCCAGTAGAGCAAAATGTCGGATAGGGGAATGCCCCTGACCATAAGCCCCGGATGGTCCCGGTAATAAGGAACCAGAACATCCTCTTTTTTCATCAGGGCGCAGGTCACAGTACTGATAGCCTCCTGTCCAAGACAGGAAGGGTAAGTGCCCATCTGGCCCGTTCTCTGCAAAGCAACCGCCTTGGCATCAGCCTGACGGCCCAGCACCATATTACGATAGTAACCAAGCAGAATATCTTTATCCTCTGTCCAGCCTGGCAATCGCTCGATCACTTCACCTTCAGCATCCAGGTACCGGTAGATGGGAATTGGATTAAGTTCTTTCTGTTTCACAGTAGAAGCCTCTGTTATTAGTCAGACCGCCTGTTTATAGTAGATAGTTTTAAGCAGTTAGCTGCCTGAACTCATCACCAAACAAAATAGCTTCAGCCATTTGATCTGCAATCCGGTTAACAGGCTCCTGTTGTTGCTGCTGTCTGCGAAAGACCTGTAGCAGCGTTTCTCCAATCCCTTTAATTCTGAGATTCATTTCGTGGTTACTTTTGCGAGCGTGGGTCATGGCGACAAAAATCAGGCCACCCGCATTAATCAGATAGTCCGGTGCGTAAAGGATGTCCCGGTTAAACAGTTGCTCCCCACATTCCGGAGTCAGTAACTGGTTGTTGGCTGAACCGGCAACGGCACCACATTGAAGCTGGTCGATCGCCTGCTCATTCAGTACGCCGCCCAGGCCACAAGGACTGAAAATGTCGCAGGAGGTTGAATGAATCTCTGACGGATTGACCCCTCTGGCACCAAACTCCCGGATGCACTGTTCAACTTTGTCGTCGTCAATGTCTGACACAACCAGCCGGGCTCCGTCTCTGTGCAATAGCTGGCACAGGGCATAACCCACACTTCCCAACCCCTGAACAGCAATGGTCATACCTTTGAGCGTATTGCCAAACTCTTTACGCGCCTTGAGCGTAGAAAGGATGCCGTAATAGACTCCTTTGGCCGTTGAAGGCCCGGGGTTACCGCTGGCTGACGTACAGGAAACATGGTGGGTCTGGCTGGCAATGATATCCATATCGGAAACGCTGGTGCCACTGTCTATTGCCGTGATATATCGCCCCCCCAGCTCATCGACAAAACGTCCAAAGGCACTGAATAGCTCAGTACGATCGAAATCGCCCTCAGGCATCATAATGACTGATTTCCCACCACCCAGATCCAGCCCGGCCAGAGCCGCTTTGTAACTCATACCCTGGGCCAGACGGATAGCATCGGTCACGGCATCATCAAAAGAAGGGTAAGGGATAAAGCGGCAACCGCCCAGAGAAGGGCCTCTGCGAGTATTGTGGATGGCAATTATGGACTTCAGGCCGGAATGTTCATCGTACTTGATATGAATATCATTCATCCTGGCCTGGGTTATCTGTCTGAACATACGGGATCCTCCGAATGGTTCAGAGCGGATAAGGCTCTGATTTTGCTTTATTTCTTATTTTTATTTCAGGCATCCTGCAAACGGGTTGGTTACAGGATTAACGCTACGGGGATTGTAGTCCCTTATTGTGATTAAGAATGAGATCGGAAGCTGTTGTCAAATTTTGACCTAAAACTACCTGTACACTCAACACGCTACTGCTTTATACGTGAGAAAACCTGCCCTGTTGCCGATAGCCTTGGAAATTAATTTTTACAGGGAAATCATTATGGACGGGGGATCTTCCGGTCGCGTTTCTTTAGAGAATATCGATCAGCAACTATTGCAGCTGAATGAGGAACCCGGGGACACTCCTATTGGCGTAGATGACAGTGGACGTATTATCAAACAGGCCGATGTAAATCAAAATTTGTCATCAGAGACATTTTCTGGGTATCTTGTTAGCCATGAGCGACTCTGTACGACAAGAGCGCAGCTCACTCCTGAAAATAAAAATTATTTCAGATTCTGGGAAGACTGCATTTCCATAGTCAAAAGGAGGACGATCTATGACAGACACTGTACTTGAAAAACGTCGCTTCCCCCGCAAACTGCTTGAAGAGCCCGCACAGGTTCTTGATAACGACACTGGTCAGTTACTGGGTGTTCTGGAAGATGTTTCAAAGGGAGGTTTCAGTCTGTTAACCAACCAGATCATTCGTCAGGATGAGGTCCGTAATATAACACTGGTGCTACCCGGCCCACAGAAAAGCTATCACCAGGTATCGTTGATAGCTGAATGCGTCTGGTGCCAATCGGGCAGCAAACAGGGCAACTCGCCTTCAGCCCCGACTCCGGGAAGCTATGCCGCTGGATTCCAGCTGCGGGAGATCGACGAACAGGATCAGGTGGCCCTTAATTACTTTATCCGCGACTACTGATAAGAAGCCTTAATCAGGAATGGGCAGGTTCAGAGTTTCCTTCAGTTCTTCCATCACAATGTAACTTTTCGACTCTCTTACACCGGGCAGCTTTAACAGGATGTCGCCCAGTAGTTCCCTGTAGGAGGCCATTTCAGAAATCCGGGCTTTAACCAGATAATCAAAGTGGCCTGATACCAGATGACATTCCAGAACATTGGGCAGGTTAATGACTGCCCTGCGGAAGTCATCAAAGATATCGGCGGATTTGGTATATAAACTGATTTCGACAAACACCAGCAGACCAGCTTGCAGGAATTGTGGATTTAACCGGGCGCTGTAGCCCTGAATAACACCTTCACGCTCCAGTCTTTTGACTCGTTCCATGCAGGGCGTTGTACTCAGACCCACACGGTCAGCGAGGTCTACGTAGGAAATACGACCATTTTCCTGCAAGGTACGCAGAATATTACGATCAATCCTGTCCAGTTGGCGAATGACTTCTTTGCGGCTTCTCATGGTTTCAGCTGTTGTTAGACGAACATTCCGAATGGTGCGTGAGAGTATGGCACAGACAGAAAATCTTCAAGTGCTTAAATAGACCTGCTATGTAAATTTTCCGTTTGTGTGCAAAAAATAAGCAAGATAGCCCAGTAAATGTGATGCTCGTAGTCGACTGTCATAGCCGGGTGCATCGTTGAGACCGACATTCACCACCCAACATGACATTTTCCTAATACCTGCTATCTATCAGATAAGCAAATATCAAGAAGCCTTGTTATGCCTCCTATTCAATACCACTCTCAGGTCATGGATCATCTCGGTCTAGTGGCTGGAATGTGCAAAGAGCTGGGCATTGCCGACCATATCGACAGGCGCGCGCCCAAAGTATCTGACGAATGGAACATCTCCCACGGTGAGGCCGTTGTCGCGATGATTATCAATGGCCTCGGCTTTACGGGGCAGTCTCTCCACATGTTCCCTCAGTTCTTCTCCAATAAACCCCTCGATAAACTGATCAGAGAGGGGATTGAGCCCGAACACATAAACGACAAAGTTCTTGGAAGAACACTGGATGAACTGTTTGAACTGGGTGTCAGTAAAGTCTATTTTGAGCTGGCTATCAAGGTGGCTACGCATCTCAAATTGCCATGTGATGCACTCAACCTTGATGGCACAGGATTTCACGTCGATGGCCGTTATAACAGCGAGGAGGAAGTAAGTGACGAGGACCTCAATTGCATCAGGCTTTGCAAGGGCTACAGCCGAGATCATCGTCCTGACCTGAACCAGGCCATATTGCTCCTGCTGACCGAAAACCGGGCAGGCATTCCGATGTTTATGAAAGCAGCCAGCGGTAATGTGACGGACAAGACCAGTTTCAAACAAGTGGTTTCTGAGCATATAAAGAGCTTCAAGGCGGCACTGAATGCCCGTTACTTCATCGGTGATGCTGCATTGTATGTGGCTGAAACCGTTCAGGAACTGAGTCAGCAGGATCAGTTGTTTATCTCCAGAGTTCCTCTCAACATTGGTGCAGCCAAAGAACTGGTTCAAAGTGCGCCATTGCGCTCAATGGTTGAGGTTGAAGGGTTTGAGCATTACGAATCTGTAGAGACTCTGTCTGACTATGCAGGTGTCGTACAACGTTGGGTACTGTTTCGAAATAATCAAAGCCAGAAAACAGAACAGAAGACACTGACAAGGCGTATGCAGAAAAAGTCCCTGAAGGAGTTCAAGGAACTTGAGAAATTGGGCAAGAAGCCATTCTGTTGCGAATCGGATGCCATGGAAGCTTTCAAGCTATGGCAAAAACAGTCCGTATACTGCCAGGCTGAACCTGAGATCATCGAGAGTCCCTGCTATAAAACCAAAGGCCGTCCTGCTGATGGGACGGTTCCCGACCACTATGAATATTATGTGACAGGCTCCTGCACGGTTGCTGTACAGACTCGTCGTGATGCAGAAGCATCGTTGGGTTGTTTTGTTCTGGCAACCAACGATACAGATACAGTCCGGCTTGACGCTGGCGAACTACTGAGGACGTATAAATCCCAGCAGCAGGTTGAGAGAGGTTTTCGCTTCCTGAAGAGCCCTGATTTTCTGGTGTCTTCACTGTATCTCAAAAAACCTGAGCGTATTGAGGCCCTGTTAATGGTGATGACACTCTGTCTTATGGTCTATGCTGCAATTCAGCATCGAATCCGCTATGAACTGAAAAGGCAGAGCCGAACGTTCCCGGACATGAAGAAGAAACCAGCCCAGAACCCAACGGGCAGATGGGTTTTCCTGTGCTTTGATGGGATTCATGTGCTGTCGGTTAACGGGACGGAGAAACACATGGTTGGAATATCAGAGAGGCAATCGACGATCATTTTTATTTTGGGCTCAACGTACCAAGAAATTTATTCCTGAATAGGGTGGTGAATGACGGTTGAGAGTCAGACATCAACGGCTATCGATGACTGGGCGTATTCAACCGGAACCCGGTTCAGGTTGCAGAACAGCTGATAAGGTATGGTGCTGGCATAACGAGCTACTTCTGCCGCCGGGAGATCCTTGCCCCATAATACAACACTGTCGCCCGGTCGGGCTTGCGGCACATCAGTCAGGTCAACAGTCAGCATATCCATGGAAACCCGGCCAATCACCGGTACTCGTTTACCCTTCACAAGGATGGGTGTACCGTTTTGCGCATGGCGCGGGTAACCGTCAGCGTAACCAATAGCCACCACGCCTTGCCGGGTCGCCCGCTGACTGGTCCAGGCGCTGCCATAACCCACCGGGCTGCCAGCAGGAATATTCTTAATGCTGATAATGGCGGAATGCAGCTCCATGACCGGCTGTAGCTGTTGCTCAATCGGGTGAACGGTTTCAAAGGGAGAAGCGCCGTACAGTAATAACCCGGGGCGATTCCATTCAGCCCGGGCCTGGTGATAGTTCACCAGACCGGCTGAATTGGCAATACTGCGCTCACCCGGCAAGCCAAGGGTATGTTGCTCAAAGACTTCAAGCTGGTGTCGTGTATAGCCGTTATCCGATTCATCCGCACAGGCCAGGTGAGTCATCATAACAATATCGCTGACCCAGGGCAGGGCGTCCAGACGCATCCAGGCGGCTCGAAAGTCTTGTGGTAACAGACCGGCACGATGCATACCTGAGTCCATTTTCAGCCAGACGCGCACAGGCTCTGGTTGCGGGCTCTGTTCCAGCATGGTCAGCTGTTCGGGATTTTGCACGACAATGTCCAGCTTATGACGGCTGATCTCGTTCAATTCAATGGCTTCAAAAAAACCTTCCAGCAGGAGAATCGGTTGCTGGATACCCGTACTGCGTAACTCCAGAGCTTCTTCAATACAGGCCACCGCAAAACCGTCTGCCTGACCCGACAGAGCCTTTGCGCAGGCCACCGCACCATGTCCATAAGCATCGGCTTTCACCACTGCCAGAACCTTGCCATTGGTTCGTTCCCGGTTGGCTAACGATTTGGCCAGCTGGTAGTTGTGTTGCAGGGCATCAAGATTAATGACCGCCTTAGCTGGACGACTCATGATTGCAATGTTTTCCCAGAAAAATCAGCATCAATGCTAACAATTTATAATTTTTAGCTCTTTATGTGATTATCGAAATTCACTAAGTGAATAAATAATACCGGTAACGGGGGGGGATCTACATCCCTGGTGACTGCTCCCCACCCTATCGGGTGAGGCTTCTGATTTCTTAGGCAGCAACCGACAGTCTGCCGGATTTACGCAAGCCTCCATCAGCAGAAACGGACAGTCCTTCCGCCTTTAATTTCAATATGCCTTGCTTCTTGATATTGCGAGCTGCATTAATATCCCGGTCATGGATAGCACCACAGCTACACTCCCATGATCGGATTCTCAATGGCATTTTTTCCTGTTTCAAATCGCAGACTGAGCAAGCTTTAGAGGATGCAAACCACTGGTCTATCTTCACCAGATGTTTACCTTCCTGCTTTGCCTTGTATTCGAGTTTGGTTATCAGTGAGTGCCAGCCAGCATCAGCAATAGAACGAGCAAGACGCTTGTTCTTGAGCATGTTTTTAACTTTCAGTGTCTCCACAATCACCGCTTGGTTTTCGTCGATGAGTTGTTTTGATAGCTTAGGGGAACGGAAGGTTAGAATATACCGCTGTTGGCTATTAGCTTTTGGTGGTTGGCTGTCTGAGCAGCTAATAGCCAACCGCCAAAAGCCCGGTAAGACATTGAATGCTGCGCCCCTTATGCTGAAAATCATTACGGGCAAAGGCTACACGCTCATGCGCCTTTGCCACCAATAAACGGGCTTTGTGCCTACCTTTTGAGCCTTTCTTGCAGCGAGATAGAGCCTGTTGTTTTCTTTTCAGGTTACGTTGTGCTTTTTTCAGAAAGCGAGGATTGCCAGTCTTATGGCCGGTACTGGTGATAGCCAGATCAGTAATCCCCATATCAACACCGACAACCTGATTAGCTTCAAGATTATCAATCTGTTTTGGTTGTTCCTGGGTATCATCAGCCAATATGGAGGCAAAATACTTGCCGGTTAGCGTTCTTCTCAGGGTGATAGACTTCACCTTACCCACTATTTCACGATGCACTTTAGCCCTTATGGGCTTGCACTTGGGGATTTTTATCCAGTTATCGCCCACAGAGACAGACGTACAATGGTAGCTACTTTGCTTGCCATGCTTTTTCTTGAAGCGAGGAAATCTTGCCTGCAATTTGGGATTGAAAAAGTTTTGAAAGGCCGTATCCAGATTGATAGTGACCTGTTGCAGTGCAATAGAGTCAGCGTTTTTCAGCCATGAGTACTTTCGGCTTTTCTTGGCTTTTGCCAGCAAGGGCTTCAGGTGTTTTTTGGGAGAAAGGCTCTGCCCACGAACCTTGTAATAATGAACCTTAATAGCCAGGGCCTTGTTCCATACGAACCGCACAGCATCAAACTGACGGTCGAGAAATTCCGCCTGCTCTGATGTTGGATAGATTCGTACTTTGGTGGCTCTCAGCATGGAACTTTATTTCAGTGCTCCATTAATATAAGCTTTATATTACAGGTATTTGAAAGAGGTTTTCAAGTGGGCGCACACAATAAAGATTTGCTTAAAGGGTATCTTCGCAAACGACATAGCGTTACCAAGCTGGTTGTTCATTTGGTGTTCACGACAAAGTACAGACGAAAGCTTTTTGATGGCTATATGATCAAGCAGTTACGGGAGTCGTTCGAGAGTGCATGTGAAAAACTGGAATGCCAGTTACTTGAAATGGATGGCGAAAAAGATCACGTACACCTGTTGGTGGCCTACCCACCAAAACTGGCTATCAGTGTCATGGTAAATAATCTCAAATCAACATCATCAAGACGGTTGCGAATGCTGAATACCCACCTTACTGCTCAGAGCAAAGCAGGCTTAATGTGGTCAAGGTCTTACTTTGCTTGCAGTGCTGGCGGTGCAACTATCGAGACTCTGAAGGACTACGTTAATAGCCAGAGTACACCAGATTGATGGCGGAAGGCTCTGCGCCTTCCCGTCTTATATCCCCGCCCGCATTGGGCGAGGGTTTACGACGATTTTGCTAAAACACTGAGGTAAAAGACGGAAGACTTTTTTGGCTTTTGGCTTTTGGCTTTTGGCTGCTGGCTGCTGGCTGTTGGCTGCTGGCTGCCTGACTAACAGCCAACAACCAGCAGCGGACAGCGGACAGCGGACAGCGGACAGCGTTATGATCTGTGCTTCAGGCTCACTTATCGATTTTGGTCATCTTGGTGCCTTCCAGGGTCAGGTTATACATCAGGCCTTTATTGTCACTGATGAAGGCAATGATCGGCTCCTGAACGGTATTGGTGGCAATGGTTTCACCGACACCAAACTCGGCAATAGCAATGCTACCATCAACGCCTGCTTCCCAGCCTTTGCTGTTACGGAATGTCTCCAGCGCTTCATGGGTCATAAACATGACAATCTGAGAACGCACCTGTGCACCCAGCTGAAGACCAACAGAGGCCGAAGCCGTGTTGTAATAGTCGACTACCTGCTGATTGATCAGCAGCGCGCCTTCACCGTACTCACCGCCCACAAACAAACCACCTTTAATGATTTTCGGAAACACCAGAATGCCTTTGGCCTCTTTACCAAGAGTTCTGGCGGCTGGGCTTTCGTCGTAAAGACCCGACAATGTTTCCTTGACGGTAGCGTTCAGTTCGGCTTTTGATGAAGCAACGACCGGCAAAGTCAAACAAGAGATAACCATAAACAGAAATAGACGTCTCATCTGGCGCAACATAATGTTTCCCTATAGTAAGTGCTGCCGTGATATTACCAGTACAAGGTCGTATTTCTATGTGTGCTTTACACAGTTTTTCAACTAAAGAGGAAGCGCCGTTGTGTATTTCATCTGCTCCATGGCGAAGCTGGAGGTCACATCACTCAGGCCGTCGATACTGTTAACCAGCCCTTTATAGAAGTGATCAAAAGACTGGATATCTTTGGTCACCACTCTCAGCAGGTAATCATACTCGCCGCTCATCCGGTAGCATTCTGCTACCTCCGGGAAGCTATTAACAGTATCCGAAAAAGTTTTCAGCCAGTCAGACGAGTGCTGTTGTGTTTTTATATGAACAAACACAGAAACCCCCAGCCCTACTTTCCCGGCATTAATCAGGGCAACCCGTTTATTGATGTAGCCCTGACTTTCCAGACGCTTAATTCGGTTCCAGCAGGGAGTAGGCGACAGACAGACTCTTTCTGCAACTTCGGCAAGGGAAAGAGTGCAGTCTTCCTGCAATTCAAGCAGAATTTTTCGGTCGATAGAGTCCATTACAGTGACAGTTACAGGCAGTAAAGAGTGGCGAGAATGGTGCCATACTCGCCGAACCCTGGCAAAGGAAGGATCAGAGAGATGAGGAGTCGACTTCAGGACCTGAAGGGAGGATTGAGAAAGGAATGGCCGCTGTTCAGGCGGCACTCAGTGGAAGGTCTTTGACTTCGGGATGGCTGGCGTTACGGGAAGGCAGGCTATAAACCGCAGACGAAGCAACACTTTGCCTGATTATCTTTTCAAAAAACATCAGCGCATTGCTGCAACTGATATCGAAATGCCTGAAAAAGCTGGCATTGACCTGGGTTTGCTCAAATAACAGGGAGTGGAACTTTGCAAACAGCGACCGGTCAACCGGTTGAGGCGCTTTCCAGAAGGAGGCCAGGCTACCCTGATGAGTCAGACCCTGAATATCGTACATGGCCCTGCCCATTACTTTAACCGGTAAACCGTGCAACAGGGCCGACACACCCACCGTACTGTTCACAGTAACCACTCCGGCAGTATGACGATAGAGTTCAGGCAGTGAAACGTCATGGCAATAAACCACCCGATCCGGCAAGCCCAGGCGTTTTACCTTCTCACGAATAAACCTGCCGTAGTGCGTATAACCCCGGTCCATAGGGTGATGCTTAAAACACAGTACCTGATCAGGTGCCGCATAACGTTTGAAGGAGTCAATGACTTCAGCAATAAACGACTCAACAGAACTGAAGTTTGAGTGATAAATCTTCTGAGAATCGTCGTGTACCTGTAAAGGCACCAGAAAAAAACGCTGACTGCAGGTTTTTGTCAGCCGTCTTTTAATAAGATAATCCGCAGGCTTTACCAGCCATTTGCGAGCAAATCCCCGCAGCCAGCAATACCCTTCTTTTACAGGGTTCGAAGCCCGATGATGGACAGAGTGTGGAAACTGCCTGCGGCTGAACAGGGCAGCCCAGTAATACAACGACGCATACACACCCCTGCGAAGCATAGTATTGCCAATCGTTACCGGCGTTTTAACGGGCTTTACCGTTGTTTGCTGTAGCCGCTGTAAAGACAGGTCCAGTCGGCTTAATGCATTAACGCCGTGGGGCTCAAGCGTAATGGTGTTGGGTCGCAAATACCCTTCCTCAAACACCATAAAGGCAACACCCAGCCGGTCACAAACCGGTTTTGCCGTGCGGTGATAATAACGGCAATCCCCCAGCAGAAAGACGGCACCTATCGAATGTTCTGACAGGTATTCCTGCAAGAAAGTCGGCCAGTCGTCTGGCTTTCCCTGATAGTCGGTCACGCAATCTGCGCCTGCATAAAAGCGGTCACCGCCGTTAAAATTAATTTTATGGGTGTCATATCCCGCCTGAGAAAAAGCACCGGCCAGTTCCCGAAAGAAAGGTCCTAACGGCCCTTGTAAAAATAATACAGACGACTTTTGCACGTTGAACTGATCCAAGAAGTCTGTCCTAAAACAGACAAAAATTATATTGTTGTATCAATAACCGATTTATTCTGTCAGAAAAGTAGTACAGTCCGGATAGCGAATTTCCGCAACATCATCTTGTAAATGCCTCTGCCAGATAACCGACCTTACGCTTTGTTCTTGCCAGCCAGTTGTATAACTTATTGGATTTGGCCTGATGAACGACTGCTTCCTGTTTAAGGGCCCGAATCATGCGCTCGACGGTTGTGAAACGCCGGGTTCCCCAATGCACATAACACGGGTAATAACAGTGAGCAAAGTAGATTAATTCCGCCAATGACCTTTTGGCGGTTCTGCGGGAAATAGCCAGATGGTCAACGGTCAATCCCCATCCGGAATAAAATGGCGCACCCCAGCAGTGGACGGTTTTGCCCCGGGTCAGTGCTTCAAACCCCGCCAGAGATGTCATCACATGCAGCTCATCACATTGATCGATACAATCCAGAATATCGCTGTCGGCCACAACACGGTCAGCCCACTGCAAAGACGTAGACTCAGGTATGTGTCCTTCCCTTCCCGCCAGCAACACATCCGGATGCGGTTTATAAACGATGTACGCACCGGGTTCAGAAGCCCTGACCGCTTTCAATAAATCAAGGTTGCTATGAATTGCCGGGCTGCCCCATTTTAAAGAAGCATCATTATTCACCTGCCCGGTAACCAGAATTTTCTTCTGTTGAGAAGCGGCGTCCGCAAACACCTGATGCCCGGAACCCAGCAGGTTATATTTACTCACCCGCTGTTGAACCAGTGTTTTAACCAGCTGTCTGCCCCGTTTAATCTGCCTCTCTGAAAGCTTTAGCGTATTAATCGCGGTTTCCAGGTCAGAGGGACGGGTACAGTCAAAATACATTCCCTGTTTATCGATGATCAGTGATCCGGGCCTGCGCAATTCGGCTCCAAGACCATTGCTTCGAATAAAGGCATCTTCCGCACGCCACAGGGCGATGCCTTCAGGTGCCTTAAATTCATACTGTTTGGTTCCCCATAAAAGAATGCCATCACCCACTGATGCTGCTTTAAGGGCCTTTGCAGTGGATCGGACAAACTGAATCCGTTCGGCGCGACCACCGATAAAACAGTGAAGAAAAGCACGCTTCCACAAACTGAAATCAACCGCATAGAGCGTGTTAACTTCCTGCGCCTGGTAGTGACGCTGCAATGCCAGCAGATCAACAATCTCTTCCAGCTCACAGCGTTCACCGGTTTCCGGGTCTATATAGCGTGTGTATTTCAGGCAAGCCGCTGCAAACAGGCTTTCTATGGAGTGTTTCTGCTGACGACGTGGACTGGGTATTCGGTCATCGGTCAACGACCAGCCGCTGTAAAAAGGCAACCCAAAGCATACGACCTTCTTACCATACCAGAGCGCCTCAAAACCGAGCTGTGACGTCACTACATACACTTTCTCAAAGTGTGGAAACAGAGACTGGGCGTTCACCTTATCCGCCAGTACTTTCAGCCGCTTATTATCAAACCCCTTAACCTTCTGGCCACAGGGTTCCAACTCAAAGTAGCCTTTCTTTTTTCCTAAAACCACATCGGGGTGAACCTTAACCCACACTTCAGAACCGGGGTTTTCAGACAACGCCGCTTCCAGCATCGCCTTAAAGCTGGAATCATCCGCCATACCGTATTTTACAGAACAGTCGCCGTAGGTCTGGTCAACGACTAATACCCGGTCAATGTCGTTATTTTCCGGTTGCCACCTGGATACCGGCTCGTGGTTGTATTTGGTGATCTGATGTTGACGAATCAATTCCAGCAGCCTGGCTGAACGGGAATGCAGCTCCGCCGTTAACCATTCTTCAGGCCGGTTCAACAGGTATTCAATATCGGAAGGTTGGGTAGCATCGTAGTAGATGCCGGTTTTATCGACGATAAGGGAGAAACGACGGTCGCCCAGGGCCGGGTGGCCGAGGTAAGAGATAAAGCCTTCTTCGAGGCTCCAGTAAGGGAGGTTGTGTTTGGCCGCTATCGCCCTGGCCTGATGGGTATTGTTTTTTTTCCCCCAGCCCAGCACAACACTGTCAGTTGGGTAACTCGTTGTTAATATCTGCCGTGCTTTATTCAGATGCTGAACGGAATCTGTCAGTAAATGCCTGAGCTCTGGCGCTGAAGATATACCTTTGGAAACAGTGACAAATTGGGACAATGGGGGATTACTTCTCTATTTGGCAGACTTATGCAGGTGATCAGTTCTTGCTTTTCAAACTTGTTAAATGAGATATCAATGCCATCATTTTTTCATCGATCTGATTCAGGCAAGAGCGATGGCAAACCTTATCGTGCGTAACATTGATGAAAAAGTCGTAGATGCGCTTAAAACCCAAGCTGACAAACACGAACCAAGTGTTGAAGCTGAACACCGCAGGGTTTTAGAGTCAGCGTTGCCTGATCCCAGAAAAAAGAGTTTTACAGAAGCCCTGGAAAACATACCAGACGTTGGTACTGACGCAGATTTTGAGCGTATCAATGACGGAGGCGAACGTGATGTATTTTATTGACACCAACGTCATCAGCAAATACGCACGTTGCAGAAACTGGCTCTATTTCCTTCAATTGCCCAAAATCACATTTGACATGCCTGAGTACCCTGCCCAAGTTTCATGTAACGTTACATGAGACAAATAAGGATCAATCATGCCCAATGAACATCATTCAGACAGTACCCGCCAGAGAGTAAAACGCCATCGTGACGCTTTGCGGGAAGCGGGCTTTCGGCCAGTGCAAATCTGGGTGCCTGATACCCGTCGGGAAGGTTTTGCCGAAGAGTGCAGAAAGCAGTCAGCTCGCCTGAAAAGTGACCCGGCAGAAACCGACACACTGGACTGGATAGAACACCTTTCTGACGATGAGGGCTGGTCATGAAATGCTTGAGATTGGTTGAACCGCCATACAAGTTTCAGGTTTAAAAGTTAAAGGGTCAAAAAGGGGGGGCTTTCGACTTTTAAACTTTTAAACCTGAAACCTTTCAACAACCCACCCCATAACCCCAGTTTTTCCCGAAGCTTCAAGCCTGAGCAGACTTTCCGATATTCAGTGTCACACCCAGGGCAGAGCACACAGCCAGCAATGTTTTAAGAGTAGGGTTTCCCCGGTCACTGAAAGACCGGTAAAGCTGCTCTCTGGACAACCCTGTTTGTTCCGCAATAGCAGTCATACCTTTTGCTCGGGTCACTACCCCGAAAGCATGCGCTATATAACCTGCATCACCCGTTTCAAACGCCTCCGCCATAAAAACTTCTATGGCTTCTGGTGTAGTAAGTGTCTCAGCAAGATCATAGTCGTGTAGTTCTGTTTTCATGATTTCTTCTCCAATGCTTTTACCAATTCCCTGGCTAGCTTGATATCACGCAACCTCTGCCCTCTGATCCTTGAGTTTCGATTCCCACTGTGAGAACTGTGTTGTTTTCTGGATTTTGAGCATAAACAGATCGTAGTCTAAAGACTACAGCCATGCAAAAGGGTAAAAGACAGATTTATGCACAGTGCAAGTACTGCCCTCGGCTTTTGTCCTTCCGTTGCACCAGGAACTAAGCTAACTTACCAGCATTATCTCAAAAAAAGGAACCAGGAAATGTTACACACCTATAAAGCAACTATTGACCAGAAAGGCAACCTTCAACTTCCGGAAAATATCGTTTTACCATCAGGCTCACAGGTACTTATCACCGTATTGGACAAGCCTCTACCTGATACGGTGAATGATGAAGCCCTCCTCAGTGAGCAGGCTTTGGCTGAAGACTGGAATAAACCGGAGGAAGATAAAGCATGGGAATCCCTGCAGCAGGAACAATAGTAACCATTGATTTCCCCTTCTCCGATTTATCGGCCACCAAACGCCGACCAGCTCTTGTTCTGGCACAGGTGAGCAGAGGCGACATCATACTGTGTCAAATAACCAGTAAAGCCTATTCAGACCCGGCTGCCGTACCGATTACACTTGAAGACTTCAGCAGCGGCCAACTGAATTTAAAAAGCTTTGCCCGACCATGCAAGCTTTTTACAGCTCACAGCAGCCTTATCCGACAGGAGATCGCAACACTCAAATTGCAAAAATTTTCTGAAGTCACAGGAAAGCTGAGAGCGCTGTTTTCTCAAAGCGGGTAGGCAACCGCTCTTGTACAGTCTGGGTCAGTTCTTGCATTTTGCAATCTGTTCTAAAAGCAGCCTCGAAGCCCAAAGACCAGAGCTGCCCTCTCTGCAAGAGTGAGTCTAAGATTGTGTAACACTCTGTGTAAATTAAGATGGGTTAAAAAATATGTCTGACAATCTTGCTATTGACGATGACCTTATATCACAGGTTCAAAAATTGGGTGGTTACAAAACCAAACAGACTGCTGTTAATAAAGCTCTGGTGGAATATGTTCGACATCGACAACAACTGGAGTTACTGGAAACATTCGGTACTATCGATTACGACTTATCGGAATCGAACAAAAAAAGCCGCAGATAATCGTAGCATTGGTGGATACTTGAAACATAAAAGCGGGAGCCGAAGCCATTATTACCCGAAATATAAAAGACTTTGCAGCATCAGAGCTTCCCGTGTTTACTCCTGAAGAGTTTATTTTGAAGTCGCTTGACTGTTGCAATGGGGGTTGAACACAGTGCAGGAACTGACCCCAGCTCCTTTGCACTATGCAAGACCTGCCCCAGAGCTGTCCGGGTAAAGGTCATCCATAGACAGCTCCAGTTTCAGACTGTCCAGCGTGATGATATCCCCCGAGCCATAAGTTGCCACCACTTCAAACCGCCCTTCATGCCACATGCGCTTTTCAATCACCGGGTGGTCCGGATCAACCACCAGATACTCGCCCTGAGTCGCCTTCAGTACATGTCCATATTCAGCAGACTTATACACCCGGTCAGTCAACTCTGTGCTTTCAGAAAGCACTTCAACCAGCACGGTCGCAGACTCACACATGTCATCAAACCTTCGGTTCTGCTCACAGGAAACCATAACATCCGGGTACCGGAAAGATTTTACAAAGGCCGACTCAACCTTGAGTTTTACGTCTGATGAAAACACGTCACAAGGCTTACCAACCAGATGATTACCCAGCAACCGGGCTATGTTAGTAATCATTTTTCCATGCCGGATAGAGCCGCCTGCCATAGCGACCACATACCCGTCGATATACTCATGGCGTGTATCCTGCGAAGCTTTCTCATGGGAAAGGTAGGCTTCTGGTGTGACCAGGGCGTGAGTGATTTTATGGGGCATGCTTTGTCCTTGGGTCAAGGGGCAGTTCTTGTATTTCTGCCATAGTATACCCACCTGGCTGATAAGCTACAGCCATAGCCTGATTCTAATAAGGCTATGAATGGTGAATTTTGCGAGTTTCGTTAAATACTTTCCATCCAGACACCAGTACCGGTGCCTTGCAGGGCTTTTGAGACGCTATAGGAAGCAGTCTGGGTCAGTTCTTGCATTGTCCAATCTGTTGTAAAACCAGCCTCGAAGCCCAGAGGCTAAACCCGCCACTCTCATAACTGGACTAAATTCAAACCATGACGTACACTTTTTCTTATATATACGTCACGGTGATAACATGCACAAACTGACTCTTAGAATGGATACCGAACTGGTGAACAGTGCCAAGGAATATGCAGCGCTGCACGGCACCTCTTTATCGCAACTGGTCGCTGATTATTTTGCCGACCTGACCCGGCAAACGGCTAACGATGAGCAGCTCCCCCCACTTACGCAAAGCCTTAAAGGCCTGCTGGCTGACTCTAAGGAATTGATAGATGAGGAAAGCTACAAAAAACATCTGGAAGATAAATATCTATGAAAATTCTGGTAGATACCAACGTCATTCTGGATGTACTTTTTGAGCGCAAGCCCTTTGTTAACCACTCATCGGTGATTATGGGCAAAATAGAGCGCAGAACACTCGGCGGCATGTTATGCGCCACTACGTTAACAACCATCCACTATCTGGCTTGTAAATCCATCGGCAAAAAGGAGGGCACAGGTGCTATCAAAAAACTGTTACAAATCTATGAAATAGCACCTGTGGATCACCAGATACTCACTTTTGCCCTTAACAGTGGCTTTAAAGATTATGAGGACGGCGTGCTGCATGCCTCAGCAATAAAAGCGGGAGCCGTAGCCATTGTCACCCGAAATATAAAAGACTTTGCTGTATCAGAGCTTCCGGTGTTTACTCCTGAAGAGTTTATTTTTAAGTCGCCTGACTTTTGAGAGGCTGATTTTCGGCCAGTGCAAATCTGGGATTAAGAACCCACAGTCTCGCTACTCATAGCCTGCTACAAGAATCTTTATTGCACCTGTAACACACCTCATTAAACTGGTACTGGTTGAACAACTGTCGTTTAATTCATATATGACTGCTATGGAATCTATGATTTAACATCTCTAATCAGTGCTTGAAGGTCTGTACTTTTTTCAATCTGAGTTATCATCTGCCTTGCATTCGCAAGCATGACTGTCCTGTCGACTCTCAGCATTTGATCAAATGATTCAACCCACTGCTCTGGCTCATTATTAACAACCAGACCGGCATTATTAGCTGCAATTTCACCAGAGAGAGCATGTAACTCTGAGTAGATCCCTACGGCTCCACTGCGTGAGATATCCAGCATTTTGTTGTGTGAACGTGCTTTGTTAAATGGCGACTCAAGCACTGGAGCCAAACCAATATCCAGGTTAGCTGTAGCCGTATAATGTTTGAATTTATTCCACTTCATGGGATGTACTATGCGTACCCCCGGAATATCCCTGAAGAGTTTATAAACCTCATGGTCACCAAAAATCTCAAACTGAGCGAAGTCATAACGTTTCTGTATTTCTTCAACCACAGGCCGCAAAAATCTCATTTCACGTAAATGCGATTTTGAACCATGATAAAAATACCTTAACTTCCTGTCCGGAACGGTAGCACTAACCAAACCTGGCGAAATGACATCGCTTTCTGGCAGGCAATACTTACCAGCCAGCCATTGTGTCGAAACCCAAATCCGATCACAAAGGCCACTCAGCAAATGTCTTATTTTCAAATAAGACCAGGTTAATCGTCGGCCATAATCACCAGGCAGGTGCGGATCAGACCATGCTGCCGGAATATCATCATCAATAAACCATGCAACACCCGCAAACTTATATTTTATTTTTTTTAATGTTTTCAGCAATCGTGCAGGCTGATTTCTGATAATGACAACAAAGTCACCCGTACTTACAAAGTGCTCCAAAACCTCAGGAGAACAATCCGAGAATACTTCTCTTACATTTTCTTCCGGATACCGACAGGTAAAATAAATATCCCTGGTTGGGCTATTGGAATCAGTGAGAAGAACAATATTTCCATTCCAGGGAGTATTGTAAGTTCCGCAAGGCTTAAACAGTTTTGGAGAGAAAAAAGCAGGCATAGCTCAGATAAAGGAAAGCCCGGCAGTACCGGGCTTTGTAGAAGATATTGGTTTTATCAGCTTCTCGCTAACGTTTGAATTTTGTCAGCCGCTCCACCACACACGATGAAGAACGGATTCAGAATATTCTCTTTTGCATTGTAAAGAACGGGCTCAAATTCAGGTGTAACTACCTTACCGCCTGCCATTTCAACCACACACTGTGCGGCAGCGGTGTCCCATTCACTCGTCAGAGCAAACCGAGGGTAAACATGGGCCTTACCTTCAGCGACCAGACAAAGCTTCAGAGAGCTTCCCATAGAAACCAGTTCCGCTTTACCCAGCTTTTCAACGAATGCTTTAGTTTCATCACTCATATGTGAGCGACTTGCTACAACATTCCAGATTTCACCTTCCTGATGGTCAGCGACTTTCAGCTCTACAGCAGCTTCACCCTCTGTCATTTTGAAAGCGCCGTTCTCGTCAGCGTAATAAAACTGCTTAAGAACCGGTGTATATACAACACCCAGTACCGCTTTATGATTCTTAATTAAAGCAATGTTTACGGTAAATTCGCCATTACGCTTGATGAACTCTTTAGTACCATCCAGAGGATCAACCAGCCAATAAGTATCCCACTTCTGACGCTCTTCCCAGGAAATATCAGCAGACTCTTCAGATAACACAGGAACGTCAGGAGTCAACGTCTGCAAACCAGCCATAATCACTTCATGAGCAGCCAGGTCAGCTTCAGTCAGAGGACTCTCATCTTTCTTCTCATAGGTCGCAAAATCACGCTGGTAAACAGACATGATGGCATCGCCAGCTTTATGGGCGATTTCGATAACATTATTCAGCATTCGGGTTTTCCTTCAGGGAAAAGGCAAAAGCTGGAAGCTGGAGGCTGGAGGCTGGAAGCAAAACGAGCGATATGCACGAACAGCTTCCAGCTTCCAGCTTCCAGCTTCCAGCTTCCAGCTAAAAAGTCAGGCGGTCTTGGCGTTCATTTCGGCGTTTTGAAGTAACCCCCGGTTTGCCAGATAGTCAATCACCTTCTGAGCACACTCTCGCAGAGTCAGCTCAGCAGTATTGATAACAACCTCCGGGTTTTCAGGTACTTCGTAGGCAGAATCAATACCAGTGAAATTTTTGATCTGCCCAGCCCTTGCCTTCTGATACAACCCCTTGGGGTCGCGCTGCTCACATACTTCGATAGGTGTGTTGACAAACACTTCAATAAACTCACCTTCTGGCAACATGTCTCGCACCATACGGCGCTCTGCTGCAAAAGGAGAGATGAAAGCGCTCAACACAATCAGACCAGAGTCAACAAACAGGTTAGACACTTCACCAATACGACGAATGTTTTCTACCCGGTCTTCATCAGAAAAACTCAGATCTTTATTCAAACGATGACGAACATTGTCACCGTCCAGAACATAAGTGTGGTAACCCTGCTCATGCAACATTTCATCAACAGCATTGGCCACCGTAGACTTGCCAGAACCACTCAGTCCGGTAAACCACAGCAGGCAGGGCTTTTGGGATTTCTGCTCTGAACGAGCCTCTTTAGACACCTTGTGGGGGTGCCAGACAATATTTTCCATGAGGGAACAAAGCTCCGCTTTGTTAGCTGGAAGCTGGAAGCTGGAAGCTGAATACTGCGAACTGCACTGTCGGCTTCCAGCTTCAAGCTTCAAGCTTCAAGCTTCTAAAAAGGAAAAAACAAAGGAATCAGCGTCAACACCACAACACTGTAAATAATCGACATCGGCAACCCCATCCGGACATAGTCCTGAACTTTGTAGTTACCGGCACTGAATACCATCAGGTTAGTGGCGTAGCCAAAGGGCGAAACGAAGCTGGCACTGGCACCAAAAATAATGGCGATAATAAACGGCAGAGGTTGCGCCTCCCAGCGGGCAGCTATTTCCATAGCGATTGGAAAAACCAGGGCAGCAGCGGCATTATTATTGATGATTTCAGTGAATAACAGTGTCATCAGATAAACACCTGCCAAACCACCAACAATGCCCCAATGCCCCATAATGGACACGACTGCGTCAGCGATCAGGGCAGCTGCACCTGTACTGACAATAACCTGAGCAATGCCCAACGTTGCCGTTACAATGGCAAGCAACTCGAAGGGAAAGCGGCGGCGAATTTCTTCCAGTGTTAAAACACCAGTAAACAGAAAAGCTCCCAGTAGAAACACAAGCCCTTCCGTCAAAGGAACCAAGCCAGCCAGGGAACTGGCCAGAGTTCCCAAAAAGCCTGTGATGACCAGCATACTACTCTTTCTGGAAAGATAACGTTTCGCCTTTAAGCCATTAACCAGATAGAAGTTGCGCTCAAGGTTATTACGCTGATGAAAATCTTCACCAGTCGCCAGGATCAGGCTATCCCCCGCCATCAGGCGAATATTACCCAGGCACCCCCCCAGACGCTCACTTCCCCGTCGTACCGCAACAACGGCAGCATCAAACTGGGTACGGAAATTTACTTCACGAATAGTATTTCCAAGCAGAATGGATTGATGACTGATAAACACTTCTGTCAGATTTTCAGTCAGCTTCTCCCCGGGCTCATCAAACAAGACCAGACCTTTAAACTGACTCAGCATATGCACTGACCGGATATCACCGGAAAACACAAGCACGTCATCCGACCGAAGCTTTTCACCGGGGCTGACCGGGCTGATCAGCTCGTCACCTCTGACAATTTCTGCCAGAAAAAGGCTGCCCAAATGTCGTAAGCCATTATTAGCAATGCTTTGACCAACCAATGGTGAACTTTTGCTAACTCTGGCTTCAATAAAATACTGCTTACTTTCAACCTTGCCTGTGGCACGATCAGGCAAAACCTTTTTACCCAAAAAAGCAACCAGGCCACAGCCAAGTGCCGCCATCACTAAACCAAGTCTGGTAAAAGTGAAAAAGCCCAGGGGTTCAACCCCTTCCTGAATCGCCAGCGAATTCACTATCATATTGGTACTGGAGCCGATCAGAGTCAGCCCACCACCAAAAATGGAAGCATAAGACAGCGGCAGTAAAACCCGGGAAGCCGGGAAGTGATTATTTTTACGAATAGTACTTAACAGTGAAGCGACAACCGCCGTATTGTTAACCAGCGCAGAGGCACTACTCACAACCACAAACAGTTTTGCCAAAGAACGACGATACCCACTATTAAGTAATGAATCGCCCAGGCCATTAACAAAAGGAGTTTTCTCCAGCGCCAATGAAATCAACATGAGTAACACAAGTGTTACCAAGGCCGGATTCACCAC
The DNA here is from genome assembly GCF_025562755.1 of Endozoicomonas euniceicola. GTDB lineage: Bacteria > Pseudomonadota > Gammaproteobacteria > Pseudomonadales > Endozoicomonadaceae > Endozoicomonas_A > Endozoicomonas_A euniceicola. Next base: position 3,002,904 of record NZ_CP103300.1, on the reverse strand, counting down.
ATTATCAAGCGCATCACCAAGGCTGATATACCCAAGGGCAACAAATAAACCAATGGTAGAAACAAATGCCACAGCCGGTCGAACCCGGTTACTCACCAAGGTTCCAACCAGAAGGGTCAGGGTTGTTATAACTATGAATGGCATGTCCAAAGCGAAGCTTTGGGCTGGAAGCTGGAGGCTGGAGGCTGGAAGCTTTGGGCCAGAAGCTGGAAGCTGGAAGCTGGAAGCTAGAAGCTGGAAGCAAAAGATGAAAACAAAGATCAGAAATAACTAAACTCCAATCTCTGCCACAGAACTTCAGGCTTCCAGCTTCAGGCTTCAGGCTTCCAGCTTCAGGCTTCCAGCTTCAGACTTCCAGCTTCCAGCTTCCAGCTTCAGGCTTCCAGCTTCAGACCTCCAGCTTAAAGTTCAATTTTAACCGCTTCCCAATGCGGGAAGTACTCGCGAACCAGAGCATTCATTTTCACTTCGAACTCTTTCATGCGTTCCGGAGTGATTTCACGGTTCTCAACTTTAGCTTCACCTGCTTTGCCGGTAATCATGCCTGCGCCAACGGTTACATTGGTCATACGGTCGATCACGATGAAATTGCCTGAACCACGAACATCATCATATTTGTCGAATACTATCGGGGCGTTCGCTACTACACGACACAAGCCGATTTCATTCAGTGCCAGCTGATGAGCTTCCTGCTGCTCAAGGGTATTTACATCGACACGATGTTCGATGCTTTCAATACGACCAAAGGTACTCTTTGTGGCAAATTTCAGAGCGTATTCACGACCCGGAACCATAGCCTGCTCGCTCATCCATACGATATGGGCTTCAACTGCCTCACTCACTTCTGGCAGATGATCACTGTTAACCAGCATATCACCACGGGATACGTCAATTTCATCATCCAGAGTCAGAGTAATAGCCTGACCTACAAACGCTTCTTCGACCTCACCATTGGGAGAGTGAATCGTTTTCACAGTACTCTGCTTGCCAGACGGCAGTGCAGTCACTGCGTCACCTTTGTGGATTTTGCCCGCAGCCACTGTACCGCAGAAACCACGGAAGTCCAGATTAGGGCGGTTAACATACTGAACTGGCAGACGGAAATCGGTGGTATTCAGATCATCAGTAATGGTAACCGTTTCCAGCAGCTTCATCAGAGTTGCACCCGGATACCAGGGCATATTCTCGCCAGACTCCACCACGTTGTCACCGCACAGTGCAGAAATAGGCACAAAGCGAATATCAGACAGGTTCAGCTGATCAGCAAACTCTTTATATTCCGCTTTAATCTCACGGAATCGATCCTGAGAGTAATCCACCAGGTCCATTTTGTTTACTGCAACGACAATGTGCTTGATACCCAGCAGGCTGGCAATAAAGCTGTGACGTTTGGTCTGGGTTTGCACACCATAGCGAGCGTCAATCAGGATAATGGCCAGATCGCAATTAGATGCACCGGTCGCCATATTGCGGGTGTACTGCTCATGCCCGGGGCAATCCGCAATAATGAACTTACGCTTTTCAGTAGAGAAGTAGCGGTAAGCTACGTCAATGGTAATGCCCTGCTCTCGCTCAGACTGCAAACCATCAACCAGCAGAGCCAGGTCAAACTCCTGATCGGTTGTATTGAACTTCTTGGAGTCGTTTTTAATTGCACCCAGCTGATCTTCAAAGATCATTTTGGAGTCATGCAACAGACGACCAATCAGGGTGGATTTACCGTCGTCTACATTACCGCAGGTCAAAAAACGCAGCATATCTTTGGATTCATGCTGCTTGAGGTAGCCCAGGATGTCTTTTTCGATTAGTTCGGATTGGTTCATTGTTTTAGCTTGAAGCTTGAAGCTTGAAGCTGGAAGCTGTCAGCGAGAATCTGGCCACAGCCGTGCAAAATTGCACGAACTACTTCCAGCTTCCAGCTTCCAGCTTTCAGCTCAACCACCATCAGCTTTTATTCGATTCATTAAGCTGGATAGCATGGCGGCTATTTCACGTGTCTCGATAAGCCAGGCTCTACCTTGTTTCTTATCGATATAGCCAATATCCATGCCAATATAAATTTGAGTACGGAGTTCTGCGCAAGAACCCTTGGCAATAGAGAGAAAGTGCTGTTTTTGCTTATTACTGGACAGTGACATGCCTTCAGCAATATTACTCGGAACTGATAGCCCAGACCGGGTAATCTGATCACGAAACCCAAAGTCCCGCAATTCTTTCAAAGCTTTATACAACTCAGCCGAAAGACGAGCAGATTTTTTCCAAACATCCAATTTCTCAAAATCCATAAACCAGAACCCAAAAACCAAAAATCAAAAAACCGTTCGACAAAAAAGAACCCAACAAGTTCCCGACCCAAACAGCTTCCAGCTTCCAGCTTCCGGCTTCCAGCCCTTCTAAAATTCCTCAGGAATTTTAGAAGTACCCCTCAATCTTTTTCTTTTCCATCGACCCCGCAGAGTCGTGGTCAATCACCCGCCCCTGTCGCTCTGAAGTCTTGGTGAGCAACATTTCCTGAATAATTTCAGGCAGGGTGTTAGCTTTGGACTCGACAGCCCCCGTCAACGGGTAGCAACCCAGTGTGCGGAAACGAACCCATTCCATTTTGGGTTCTTCACCTTCGTTCAATGGCATACGTTCGTCGTCTACCATGATCAGGGTGCCGTCACGTTCAACAACCGGGCGCTGATCTGCAAAATACAGAGGTACGATCTCGATGTTTTCCAGATAGATGTACTGCCAGATATCCAGCTCTGTCCAGTTAGACAGTGGGAATACACGAATGCTCTCGCCTTTCTCTACTTTACCGTTGTAAGTATTCCACAGCTCAGGTCGCTGGTTTTTTGGGTCCCAGCGGTGGTTCTTGTCACGAAAAGAGTAAACACGCTCTTTAGCACGGGATTTCTCTTCGTCACGGCGTGCGCCACCAAAAGCCGCATCGTCAGTGCCTGCTTCAGGGCTTCGGTTTTCATTACGTCGGTGTACTTGGCAGAGCCGTGATCAAACGGGTTGATGTTAGCTGCACGACCTTCTTCGTTAGTGTGAACCAGCAGTTCCATGCCGTATTTTTTAGCGGTACGGTCACGGAAACTGATCATTTCCCTGAACTTCCAGGTAGTGTCCACATGCATCAGCGGGAATGGTGGCACACCCGGAGCAAAGGCTTTGGCCGCCAGATGCAGCATTACAGCAGAGTCTTTGCCAATGGAGTAGAGCATTACAGGGTTATCAAACTCTGCAGCTACTTCACGGATGATGTGGATGGACTCGGCTTCGAGTTGTTTTAGGTGGGTTAATCGTTCTTGGGATAACATTTATCAGCTCTTATAGAGCTGGAAGCTGGAAGCTGGAAGCCGGAAGCGAACGGGCACAGGCACATTCAACTTCCAGCTTCCAGCTTCCAGCCTCCAGCTTTCTTACGCTACCGCCCCTCGATTAAGGCAGTATTCGAAACAGCGGCGCTAGGAATTTTAAGACAACACCACCATACAAAAAAAACGACAGAATAAAGATAAGTATATTCAGAAGGTTATCTTCATTCGTTGCTGTGAAATCATACTCATACGTTATGAGTGATATTACCAATAGTTCAAAAAACAGATGGAGACTTTTTGAGATCCTGTAGCCCTTCTTCAAAGATTACAGACACCTCATCCCCCTTTTTTAAAGTCATGTCGTTTTCAAAATCAAACCTGAAGCCACAAAGCCCGGTAGGATGCAGCCCATGCAGGCGAACATCCTCACGCATATTATTGGCAATGATTTTGCCAACAGTCTTGTTATTCACTTTTATCATCAGGCTAACGGGGTCTTTTACGTCTTTCAGGCAGGCCCAGCCAGAAACAAACTTTTTAGTAACACGATCTAACACCCCCAGGGAATCTCTGATGTGGGTTTCTTTGAGATAATTTTCAGGATTTGGTGTTATAAAGCTACTGGCCTGGGTAAATTTACGCTGGAATTGAGTTTCAGACAGATCACATATAGTTGCCAGTTCTTTCAAAAAAGCACTTTTGTTATTAACAATTTTTTCAGAAGAAACTATCATCCCGCTGGGATCATGCTTTCTAATAAACTCCAACACTTTTTTGTATTCATTCAGTGCCTTTTCCATTCCATCGATAATACCCAGTCCCATAGAAATTGAGTTTCGATTTGCAATAGAAAACACATCACGGAAAACAAATATGAAATATGGATTCCTAAGCTTATCTTTAATGTCATCCAGATGATTTATAACCGATGGTCGCTTCCATGCCCATACCTGATGCATTTCGTCATAAGCTCTGGCTATTTCGCAAAACTTTTCATTATCGCCACTTTCCATTGCCAATGAGAGTGCAACATCCTCATATACCGGCTCTCTGGCTTTGCCCATAAAGACACCTAAGTGCGCCATAGCGCCAGAAACGATGGACGTTCCACCTCTGGCCACTCCCACAACCACTATGGTTCTGGGTTCACCTGCAACTGGCTGGCAACCTGTTGGCTGCATGCCAGTATTCAGTAAATGTTTAAGTTCAGACATAATCTTTTCACACAGTACTAACTTCAGACAGCAATTGAGAAGTGTTCATTACTGCGAGTTAAATTGGGGTTATAGAAAGGGTCGTTTTCCAACAGACTTCCCCATCGCTCGGCAAGCAACCGTTTTTCCTGCTCAAAGCGAGCCTGCTTTTCCGGTGTATCATCGAATCCACGGGTTTTGGATTCATGGTGGTACAGCTCCGCATAGGGCGTATAAACGTTACTGTAGCCAGCCGCCTGAACTTTGAGGCAAAAATCAACATCGTTATAAGCAACGGTAAATGCAGACTCCAGACCACCAACCTCATGAAAAATATCTTTTCTTACCACAAGGCAGGCACCTGTTACGGCAGAAAGGTTTTGCCGGACACTCGCTCTGTTGAAGTATCCGGGATGATCGCCCGGCAAGCCCCGGTGAGCATGGGCAGCGTAGCCACCCAAACCCAGAATGACTCCTGCGTGCTGAATATCACCGTCTGGATAATAAAGCTTCGCACCTACGCAACCAGTTTCATCACGAACTGCCAGTGACACCATTTCATCCAGCCAGTCCGGAGAGATAACCTCTACATCATTATTAACCAGTGCGAGTATTTCCCCATTCGCCTGTGAGGCTGCAAAGTTATTAATCAGTGAATAATTAAAAGGGTGATCGTAGCTCAGTACACGCACATTGCGTTTCTGGCTTACTTCCGAGAACCACTTCAATGTTTCAGGGTCATCACTCTGATTATCAATAATCAGAATTTCATAATTTGAGTACTGTGTTTTATCAAGAATACTATCAACACAAGGCTTTATGATATCCAGGCCATTACGGGTTGGAATCATCAAACTGACTAAAGGGGCTTTTTCAGGTACAGGATAAGTCACCCGATAAAAGTTCTCCAGGGTGCCATGTTTAACAGCAGTATCCCTTTGCCCGGAGTGAACTTCACTCAACGCTTTAAGCCCTGCAATCGTCGCATAATTCTTGGCATCGGCACCGGCAGCGGTTGAGCCTTCAATGGCTCGCCAGTGGTAGAGAACATGGGGGATATGCCCAATCTTGTCGGCTGGTAACTCGTGGGTAATCCGAAGAAACAGATCATAGTCCTGCGCACCTTCAAAGCCAGGTCGAAAATTTCCAATCCGGTTTACAAGGTCAAGCTTTGCAACAGCAAGATGAGTAATGTAGTTGTGCGCATTCAGTAGTTCCGGATTCCACTGACTTTTAAAATGCGGACGAAGCCGGTGACCCTCTTCGTCTGTAAAATCTTCATCACTGTAAATAAATTCCAGTTCAGGCTGCTTGTTCAGGGCATCGACAACGGCGAATAAAGCATGTGGTGCAAGCATGTCATCATGATCCAACAGGGCAATGTATTGCCCTGTTGCCAACTCAAGGGCGCTATTGCTCGCATGAGAGATATGCCCATTTTCCTCACGGAAAACCACTTTTATTCTGCTATCCAGCTCTGCATATTCCCTTAATACAGATTGAATATAAGGTTCGGTAGAGCAGTCATCAGCAATACACAGCTCCCAGTTTGAATAGACTTGTTTCCTGACAGACTCGATAGCCTCTCGTAAAAAACGCTCAGGCACATTGTAAACCGGCATAACGACCGAAATAAGCGGTGAAGACTCAAACTCTTCAGTCAGCTCACTCAAACGGGTCAAATCACCAAACAAAGGTTTCTCAGCCCGCTCAATCCACTGCTGGTAGCTCCCGGCCAATGGCAGATGCTCAAAACACGCCGAGTAAGTTCTCTGCAAGTCTTCCAGCTTCAAGCTTCCAGCTTTCTTCGTCATCAACTGCTTTGCCTTAGACGACGTCAGCTTACACAGCCGTAGGTGTTCTATGGTGAATTCAGCCTGTTCTTCACAAGGGTCAAACCTCAGGGCAGAAGGGATATCTGGGAAAAAAATGACTTTCTTGGTGAGCTTACCAGAGGTCAGTGGTAGCTTATATGTCTGTTCTTCCGAAAAGCCCTTGCCAAAATGGTAATACAACTTTGCTCTTAAAAAGGACAATGTAGAACGTACTTTTACCTCTACCATATACCAGCCACGAGGCATTGGTCCTTTTGCTGGCTTTACATTGAAGCCCGGGTCATCACCGGTCGCCTGCCAACAGAAAGACTCACCTGCTTCCAGCTGTTGGATCGGAGTATACGATAATGGTTGTTTATGATGCTGCCAGCGGTGTATGCCGCCTATGAATTTTTTTAGCATGTAAGGCTGTAAGGCTGTAAGGCTGTAAGGCGACTGTGAGGACTTTACAGCCTTACAGCCCAAAAAAACGCTACCGCCCTTCGGTAAATGGCATATCCGGAACAGCAAGCAGCAAAAAATTTCATGCTACTGTACAAGAACAGAATAAAAACCGTTATAAGAAATAAACGACAATAACTACAGGAAGTTACCTGTAGTCACTGCTTCAATCTATTAGAGGGTTGCACTGTTTCGTGACTGCTCCCCACCCTATCGGGTGAGGCTTCTGATTTCTTAGGCAGCAACCGACAGTATGCCGGATTTACGCAAGCCTCCATCAGCAGAAACGGACAGTCCTTCCGCCTTTAATTTCAATATGCCTTGCTTCTTGATATTGCGAGCTGCATTAATATCCCGGTCATGGATAGCACCACAGCTACACTCCCATGATCGGATTCTCAATGGCATTTTTTCCTGTTTCAAATCGCAGACTGAGCAAGTTTTAGAGGATGCAAACCACTGGTCTATCTTCACCAGATGTTTACCTTCCTGCTTTGCCTTGTATTCGAGTTTGGTTATCAGTGAATGCCAGCCAGCATCAGCAATAGAACGAGCAAGACGCTTGTTCTTGAGCATGTTTTTAACTTTCAGTGTCTCCACAATCACCGCTTGGTTTTCGTCGATGAGTTGTTTTGATAGCTTATGCTGAAAATCATTACGGGCAAAGGCTACACGCTCATGCGCCTTTGCCACCAATAAACGGGCTTTGTGCCTACCTTTTGAGCCTTTCTTGCAGCGAGATAGAGCCTGTTGTTTTCTTTTCAGGTTACGTTGTGCTTTTTTCAGAAAGCGAGGATTGCCAGTCTTATGGCCGGTACTGGTGATAGCCAGATCAGTAATCCCCATATCAACACCGACAACCTGATTAGCTTCAAGATTATCAATCTGTTTTGGTTGTTCCTGGGTATCATCAGCCAATATGGAGGCAAAATACTTGCCGGTTAGCGTTCTGCTCAGGGTGACAGACTTCACCTTACCCACTATTTCACGATGCACTTTAGCCCTTATGGGCTTGCACTTGGGGATTTTTATCCAGTTATCGCCCACAGAGACAGACGTACAATGGTAGCTACTTTGCTTGCCATGCTTTTTCTTGAAGCGAGGAAATCTTGCCTGCAATTTGGGATTGAAAAAGTTTTGAAAGGCCGTATCCAGATTGATAGTGGCCTGTTGCAGTGCAATAGAGTCAGCGTTTTTCAGCCATGAGTACTTTCGGCTTTTCTTGGCTTTTGCCAGCAAGGGCTTCAGGTGTTTTTTGGGAGAAAGGCTCTGCCCACGAGCCTTGTAATAATGAACCTTAATAGCCAGGGCCTTGTTCCATACGAACCGCACAGCATCAAACTGACGGTCGAGAAATTCCGCCTGCTCTGATGTTGGATAGATTCGTACTTTGGTGGCTCTCAGCATGGAACGTTATTTCAGTGCTCATTAATATAAACTTTATATTACAGGTATTTGAAAGAGGTTTTCAAGTGAGCGCACACAATAAGGATTTGCTTAAAGGGTATCTTCGCAAACGACATAGCGTTACCAAGCTGGTTGTTCATTTGGTGTTCACGACAAAGTACAGGCGAAAGCTTTTTGATGGCTATATGATCAAGCAGTTACGGGAGTCGTTCGAGAGTGCATGTGAAAAACTGGAATGCCAGTTACTTGAAATGGATGGCGAAAAAGATCACGTACACCTGTTGGTGGCCTACCCACCAAAACTGGCTATCAGTGTCATGGTAAATAATCTCAAATCAACATCATCAAGACGGTTGCGAATGCTGAATACCCACCTTACTGCTCAGAGCAAAGCAGGCTTAATGTGGTCAAGGTCTTACTTTGCTTGCAGTGCTGGCGGTGCAACTATCGAGACTCTGAAGGACTACGTTAATAGCCAGAGTACACCAGATTGATGGCGGAAGGCTCTGCGCCTTCCCGTCTTATATCCCCGCCCGCATTGGGCGAGGGTTTACGACGATTTTCCTAAAAACACTTCAAGCTTCAAGCTTCAAGCTTCAAGCTTCAAGCCCTCAAGATACCCCCGAAACGCCCCATTCAACTCAGGGTGACGAAGTGCATATTCGACGTTAGCTTTCATATGACCTAGCTTGCTGCCGCAGTCGTAGCGAGTCCCGTCGAATTCATAGGCAAAAACATCCTGCTCACTTAGCAAATCTGCAATCGCATCCGTTAGCTGAATCTCCCCCCCGGCACCTTGACGGGTATTTTCCAGCAGCTCAAATATCCGGGGTTGCAGAACATATCGACCAACAATCGAAAGGTTAGAAGGTGCCTGCTCAATCGGTGGTTTTTCGACAACGCCCTGTAGCTTGTATAAACGATCACTCACTGTAATCGGGTCGATAACGCCATATTTATTCACACGCTCCATGGGCACTTGCTCAACAGCAACAACCGAAGAGCCTGACTCCGCAGCCAGATTAACCATGGAATTAAGGCACGGTACTTCTTCACAATAAATCATGTCATCAGCCAGCATTACTGCGAATGGCTCTTTACCGACAATATCTTTGGCACAAAGAACAGCATGGCCCAGACCTAATGCTTCCGGTTGACGAACATAAAAACAATTTACTCCCTTCGGAAGAATGTTTTTAACTGTTTCCAGCAGCTCGTCTTTTCCGGCCTGCTCAAGCTTGTACTCCAGCTCAAAGTTTTTATCGAAATGGTCTTCAATGGGGCGCTTGGTCCATGAAGTGACAAAAATCAGATCAGTAATACCTGCTGCAACAGCTTCTTCTACGGCGTATTGAATCAGGGGCTTGTCTACGACAGGCAGCATTTCTTTCGGGCAGGCTTTAGTAGCAGGCAGGAAGCGTGTGCCCATTCCGGCAACGGGGAATACGGCTTTTTTGATATTTAATGACATAGGAGAAAGTTGAAAAGTTGAAAAGTTGAAAAGTTGAAAAGTCAACTTTATGTGGGGGCAATGAGAAGGTGGCACTTCTTGCCAACAGCATTCATAGTTGTACTTAATTATGTACAACTAACTGGGAGAAAAATAATGAACGTAGTGTCCTACACAGAAATGAGGAAAAATCTGAAATACATTTTGGACAGCGTCGTTAATGACGCGACCCACACAATAGTTCACAGACGTGATGCAGAAGATGTGATCGTTATGTCTAAAGAAAGTTACGACAGCCTTATGGAAACGCTGTATCTACTCTCTTCACCAGAAAATGCAGGACGCTTAAAATCTGCCGCAGAACAGTTCAGGATAAATAAAGGCATCCGCAAGGATTTGCCTGAATTATGAATATCACAAAAAGTGAAAAGTTTAAAAGTTAAAGGGTCAAAAGGGAGCTCTCCACCTTTCAACTTTTAAACCTGAAACCTTTCAACAACCCAACTCCCAACGCAGAGCACACAGCCAGAAAATTTGACAGGCTGGTGCATCCTGCTACGTCACATGTAACGTAACATGAAACATAGCAGGTCGTTTATGCCAAATGAACATCACTCAGAGAGTGCACGGCAAAGAGTAAAACGTCATCGAGATGCGTTGCGTGAAGCAGGGTTTCGGCCAGTTCAAATCTGGGTGCCAGACACCCGGCAGGAAGGCTTTGCTGAAGAATGCAGGAAACAATCCGCCAGTTTGAAAAATGATCCTGAAGAAATGGATACCCTGGACTGGATTGAGCATCTTTCAGATGATGAGGGTTGGACATGAGGCGTGGAGATATTGTCACTGTTGCCATTAAAGGAGATTATGGAAAACCCCGTCCAGCCTTGATCATACAGTCAGACCTGTTTGAGCAGCACCCATCTGTAACCATCTTAGGGGCGCAGCATTCAATGTCTTACCGGGCTTTTGGCGGTTTGCTATTAGCTGCTCAGACAGCCAACCACCAAAAGCTAATAGCCAACAGCGGTATATTCTAACCTTCCGTTCCCCTTACCCATCACCGGTGAAATCAGGGATACTCCGCTGCTCAGGTACAACGTATATCAGGATAACGATAATGGGTTAACCAAGCCCTCACAAATCATGATTGATAAAATAACCACGATAAAAATAGATAAAGTTGGCAAGACTATTGGGCATATTACTACACGGCAAATATCAGAAGTTATACGGCTATTAGCACTTTGGCTCGGGATCGCCTGAGTCAGATTTATGCACGATGCAAGAACTGCCCCCAGATTCCATAGGGTTTCCCCGGTCACTGAAAGACCGGAATATGCAAGAGTCAGTGGGTCATTGAAAGATGATAAGTTAGCTGCTAGCTTCACTTGCAATGCTTCCAAACTGCCTCAGGAGAAAAACATGAGAAAGGAAGATTATTCTCAGTACATAGAAATCGATCCGGATAAGCGTTTTGGTAAACCCTGCATTAAAGGCACCCGTATAACCGTTACCGATATTCTGGAAATGCTGGCAAGCGGTATGACTCAGATAGAAATACTGGAAGAGCACACTAACCTGCAATCTACTCATGTCAAAGCGGCACTACTCTATGCAGCCAATCAACTTCCCGGGGCCGCCTGATGCTGCTGTTTGATGAAAATCTTTCACCAAAACTTATTGCAAGAGTTAGCAAAACCTTCCCGGCCTGTCTGCACGTCTTGCAATCAAGGCTAGACAACTCGCCAGATATTGAAATCTGGCGTTATGCCCGGGAATACAAACTCACCATTGTTACTAAAGACAAAGACTTCTTGCACTTTGCGAGACAGCACGGTTTTCCGCCAAAGCTGGTACATATTCAAACAGGCAATGTCAGACTGGCAGTAATTGAAGAAATTCTTCTGAATCAGGCAAGTGCCATCAAAACTTTTGTAGCGTAAAACACATCTGGAGTGTTGCAAATCAGTTAGCTACCAGTGAAGTTGGGGTGTTGCAAGATACAAGGACTGCCCCCGGTAATGTTACAAAAAGTTTCAGGTTTAAAAGTTAAGGGGCGCAGCATTCAATAACTTACCGGGCTGTTGGCTTTTGGCTATTAGCTGCTCATACAGCCAACCGCCAAAAGCCAAAAGCCAACAGCCAACAGCCAACAGCCAACAGCCAACAGCCAACAGCCAACAGCGGTATATTATGTTCTGCTGCTTCCCTAAAGGCTCAAAAGGGAGCTTTCAACTTTTAAACCTGAAACCTTTCAATATCCCACCGTGAGAACTGTGTTCGTTTCTGGATTTTGAGCATAAATGCCAGCTTATAATCTGATGACAAAAAGCACACACTGCGTCTATACTCCCTCTATGAAAACCTTCAACTGGAATGCTGACAAGAATCAGCAACTCATCGCAGAGCGTGGTAAGTCCTTCGAAGAGGTTGTTTTTCATATTCAGAACGGCGACCTGCTGGACGATATAGCCCACCCCAATAAAATGGCCTACGCTCATCAGCGGATTTTTGTGGTGAACATTCTGGGCTATGCGTGGCTGGTGCCTTACGTCGAGAACGAAACAGAGGTTTTTCTGAAAACCATTATTCCGAGTCGGCAATTTACGAAACGTTACCTGGGAGGTGACTTATGAAAAATAACAACCTTGACCACGAGGAACAGAAACTTCTGGAAGCCGTTGAAGCTGGTGAGTTTGAATCAACATTGACGCCTGCCAGAAAAGCCGAGCTTGAAGCCATGGCAGCCAAAACGTTCACAAAAGACAAGCGCATCAATATCCGTATCACCAACCGGGATCTGGATGCCATTAAATCAAAAGCACAGAAGGAAGGTATTCCTTACCAGACCCTGATTTCCAGCATTATTCATAAATACATTTCCGGCTCCCTGCAGGACGTAGCCACAAAATAAGTTAAAGGTTTAAAAGTTAAAAGTTCAAAAGGGAGCTCTCCACCTTTCAACTTTTAAACCTGAAACCTTTCAACAACCCACACCACAGCCAGAAAATTTGACAGGCTGGTGCATCCTGCTACGTTACATGTAACGTAACATGAAACATAGCAGGTCGTTTATGCCAAATGAACATCACTCAGAGAGTGCACGGCAAAGAGTAAAACGTCATCGAGATGCGTTGCGTGAAGCAGGGTTTCGGCCAGTTCAAATCTGGGTGCCAGACACCCGGCAGGAAGGCTTTGCTGAAGAATGCAGGAAACAATCCGCCAGTTTGAAAAATGATCCTGAAGAAATGGATACCCTGAACTGGATTGAGCATCTTTCAGATGATGAGGGTTGGACATGAGGCGTGGAGATATTGTCACTGTTGCCATTAAAGGAGATTATGGAAAACCCCGTCCAGCCCTGGTCATACAGTCAGACCTGTTTGAGCAGCACCCATCTGTAACCATCTTACCCATCACCGGTGAAATTCGGGATACCCCGCTGTTCAGGTACAACGTATATCAGGATAACGATAATGGGTTAACCAGGCCCTCACAAATCATGATTGATAAAATAACCACGATAAAAATAGATAAAGTTGGCAACCCTATAGGGCAACTCAGCCCAAGACAGATGACAGAAATTACCCGCCTGGTAGCTCTTTGGCTCGGGATCGCGTGAACCGCCATAAAAGTTTCAGGTTTAAAAGTTTAAGGTTCAAAAGAGGGCTCTCGACTTTTCAACTTTTAAACCTGAAACCTTTCAACAACCCACCCCATAACACTGATCGACTACGATGCAGGTGAGCTAGACGAGGAGTTAGACAACCTTGGCTAGCCAAAGCAAGTCCCTTATTATTGCTGACAGCAGCCCGCTTATTGCCCTGACACAGGGGGCCCTGGGCACAAGTTGAAAAGTTACAGGTTGAAAAGTTCAAAAGGGGGCTCCTGACTTTTCAACTTTTCAACCTTAAACCTTTCAACAACACAGCCCCAGCTGTGTTTCTATCGGACCATCGTTTGAATTCTTCCAGATTCCTGAAGCTGGATTTATGCACGATGCAAGAACTGACCCCGACGTTCAGGCTGCATCGACACTAACAAGCTTTCCAGCCTTATCCAGTTTTTCATGCAGACTGGTCGGACTAAACTCAAGACCGTTAGGCCAGCACAAAGCCCCCAGCTCCAGAAAAAAGCGACAAAAGTATTGCTCATCTTCCAAAGGAAGCGTCATGGGCGTTTTTTTAGCCAAAATCGGTGAAAAGTCCATAACTCCATAGGAACCGTCAGAAAAAGAAAGCCGAATCTCCTGGCTACCCAGCCACTTGGCCTTGTTGAGCTTAATCATAATCTGCACCCGGAATCCGCTCTAATGGCTGAAGGTCTATTGCTCTTTGCCAGTTATTCAACAGAGCATTCTTATGTTCACCGCACCACTCAGACACAAGCCTGGCAGCTCTCTTAGGCAGGTGGCCTTTAAGAACAGCACCTCCTTCGATACCAACCAGAGCTTCAAAACCCTGATATTCAACATGAATATGCGGCGGTGGGTGATCATCGTGGTACATTCTGATGTAAATTCCAAAAAAGGAAGAAATAACAGGCATCGCACATACCTTCAGACTAAAACTACATTCTTATGCCCGAAACAACGTGCGTCAACAACAAACCTCTAAAGAATTTCAGCCGCAAGGGTATGCCAAGAATCAATGGCAGTACTGATTTATGTACGATGCAAAAACTGACCCCGACGTTACGCTTAAGTTGAAAAGTTACAGGTTGAAAAGTTCAAAAGGGGGCTCCTGACTTTTGAACTTTTCAACCTGTAACCTTTCAACAACACAGCCCCAGCTGTGTTTCAGGCTTTCTACCCTTTTCTCTGATGAGTCACATATTCATCAAGCAACTGTCGTATCATCTTCTGGTACTGCATACCATATTCTTCAGCAGCCGACTTGAAATATTCAACACTATCAGTACTCAGAGTTATTGTGATTTTAGTACTATCATTTTTTAATTTAAGTTCACTCGGGGATGGCAGAAAATCAGCTACCAGCTTAGTGTCGCCTATGGGTTCATCAGTGTACTGAATTTGCTTGCTCATAAAGCTTTTTTCCTTTTCTTCAGTAAGGTCTGACCCCATTCACTGATCAAACTGCGTAATAGCGCTCACGGTTTTCAAAGCAAAAACTGGTCGCCAGAGGAATTGGCTTTTTGCAATTGTTAGCCGCTTTTTCAAGACGAACAATATTATGCTTTTCCAGTGATTTAAGTGTTCTTGACAAGTTGTTATCTTTTCTTCCTGTCAGGTCAGACAACTCTTTAATTGACTCCGGCTTTTCTTTTGCCATCAATCGCAACAGCTCTATGTTTTCGTTAGAAAGCAGCTGTGCCGCTGCCTGAAAGGATTCAAACCAGATTTTGGGTTCACCACGGGCAGGTATGTAATGACCCTTTGCAATAGCCAGCAGTCTGGCTTTGTAAGCCTCTTCAGGCATAATGCCGATTTTCATCACTTTGTTCATTTCTCTCCCTCCAGCAGTAAGCGAACAGTAAGCGAATCGTTTGGTCCACACCCGTAGTATCGGGCTTAACCTGCATGACCTGTATTCGAATCTTATAGCCTTTGTCGTCGGTATATTCCTCACCATTCAACATCAGAAGGTTCTCAAGCCCGCTATTATTATTCACTACATTGAACCCCAATTTCAGAGGCTGTGCGTCTGCACCTTCCTTTGGAAATTATTGTTAGGTGCGGGTTACCTGGTGGGGAGTCTGGACAAGATGGCAGACAGCATGTCTTCGATCTTGTCCAGCCGTCTATCTTGCTGGTCAAAGCGTTTACGGCTCTCTTGCTGGTTAGCATCGACTTTACATTCAAGCTGGTCGAAACGATGGTCATGCTCTGACTGGTGTTCTTGTACTTGCTTAACATCCTTGCGACTATCCCCAAGCAGGCGTACAACATCAGTCAGGGTGTTGAGACTGTGATCGGAATCGTTCTTTGCACTGGAACTCATTGGCTACTTCGCCAGTAGAATAGTTAGGGGGTACAGCATAGCAGAGGGTGGCACAAAGACACGTAAACTATCACTCACTGATAGGTTCAATGTAGTTTGTAATGAGAAGAAAGCAACAATTTTCTGAAGTCATAGAAAGGCTGAGGGAGCTATTCTCTTAAGTTTAAAAGTGTCAGGTTAAAAAGTTAAAGGGCTCTTCACCTTTCAACTTTTCAATCTTAAACCTTTCAACAACACAGCCCCAGCTGTGTTTCTATCGGACAGTCGTTTGAATTCTTCCAGATTCCTGAAGCTAGATTTATGCACGATGCAAGAGCTGACCCCGGATTCCGGATTCGGAGCAAAAGGCAGAAGACGGCACAGATGAATGGCATCTATCAGCCATGCTGATATATCCTCTTATTAGAAGTTAACAACCAACAAGTGAGAGTTTGACATCCTCCTCGCCGTAAACGACGAGGATTCCTACAGCTAGACGGCAATGCCCTGCCGCAGTGCATCCCTTACCAGTGGCGGGACACACCTTATTCGACAATCTGCTCTACCTTTCGGATTGTTAAAAACACGGGCAGAGAGCGGAGGTATTTTCTTTTCCTGTCTTGGCAGCGAAATCGCTAAAACATCCAAGACGAGAAGAAGATAGCACAAGAGGCTTGCTTCGCAAGCTGAACTTACATCCCCTCACTAAAAGTGGGGTTTTACGTTTGGAGTGATAATGGCAGTGGCTGAACCACTCAATTTTTTAGAGCCTGACGCTTACCTGGAAGTGGAACAAAAGTCTGATATAAAACATGAATATGTTAATGGACTTACCGTTGCCATGGCAGGTGCCAGCCGCAGGCATAACCTACTTACTCTAGCCCTCGCTTCAATGCTGCGAAGTCATTTACGAGGTACTGGTTGCCAGACATTTGCCAGTGATATGAAAGTCAATGCCAGCCACAAAGGCAATAATATTTTCTACTACCCGGATGTAATGGTGAGTTGTAACCAGAAAAGCAACAATAACTATGTTGAAGACCATCCACAAATCATCATTGAAGTGCTTTCACCATCCACTGAAGCCAGAGACCGGATGGAAAAGCTGGCAGCCTACACTGCAATCCCCGGCTTGAAGGAGTATGTCCTGGTGCATCAGGACAAAATAGCCGTGGATATTTACCAAAGCACCAGCGCAGGTTGGGAAGTTATTCGCTTAACCCATGAGCAGGAAGTTGCTCACCTGGTCTCCATAGATTTCTCTGCCACCTTGCAGGAAATCTATGGGGATGTAGTTGGTGTTCTTTGACATCCTCCCCCACCTGAGTCGGTGGGGGATTCCTATCAGGCGGCTACTCTCTCACGATTTTGCCGAGGTTCCTGCTTCATCACAGGTTCTAACGAACCTGCTCCACAGGCTAACACGCCATGTCCTGACGCTAAGATATTTTTTGCAGCATTCACATCAGCATTTTCGGCATGGCCGCAAGCACATCGGACAGTTGTTTGAATTCTTCCAGACCCATGATGCTGGATTTATGCACGATGCAAGAACTGACCCCGCGACACTGGATAGTTTTAGATAATAGTGGATTATTGCTAACTGTTTTTAACCCCAATTTCAGAGGCGGTGCGTCTGCACCGCCCTTTGGAAATTATTGTTAGGTGCGGGTTACTTGGTGGGGAGTCTGGACAAGATGGCAGACAGCATTTCTTCGATCTTGTCCAGCCGTCTATCTTGCTGGTCAAAGCGTTTACGGCTCTCTTGCTGGTTAGCATCGACTTTACATTCAAGCTGGTCGAAACGATGGTCATGCTCTGACTGGTGTTCTTGTACCTGCTTAACATCCTTGCGACTATCCCCAAGCAGGCGTACAACATCAGTCAGGGTGTTGAGACTGTGATCGGAATCGTTCTTTGCACTGGAACTCATTGGCTACTTCGCCAGTAGAATAGTTAGGGGGTACAGCATAGCAGAGAATGGCACAAAGACACCTAACCTGTCACTTACTGATAGGTTAGGTGTAGTTTGTCATGAAAAGAAAGCAATAGCTGTTTCCAGCTTTCCAGCCTTTAACCTTTCGGCAGCAAAGCTGGAAGTCAGTCCGAACCAAATAAGTCTCGCATGTAAACTTTGTCAGCCACACCAGCCAGTTCTTCCACCATCCGGTTGGCGGCAAGCATATCGGACAGTTGTTTGAATTCTTCCAGACCCATGATGCTGGAT
Organism: Endozoicomonas euniceicola; assembly: GCF_025562755.1. Lineage (GTDB taxonomy): Bacteria > Pseudomonadota > Gammaproteobacteria > Pseudomonadales > Endozoicomonadaceae > Endozoicomonas_A > Endozoicomonas_A euniceicola. Next base: position 2,985,101 of record NZ_CP103300.1, on the reverse strand, counting down.
TTATGCACGATGCAAGAGCTGACCCCAGTTCTCTAAACAAATCTCATCGTCACAAAAACATTTCAATTTTCTTGTATATTTTCTCAATCAAATCTATAGCTTTTTCATTTGATAGCCATGTGGCAGATGGCAAACTCAACCCTTTTTGATCATTTTCTGCAAACTTGGGAGTAACCAAAGCGTCTTCATAGCAAGAGTAAAAATTGTTATTCAAAGCATTATATACAAAAGATGACGCTAGAGAATATTCTGTATTATTTTTTGAAATCAAATCAATCAATTCATCTATTTCATTTCTGTCACCTGCTTTCAACAACTCCAAAAAAGCAGTTCTGACATTTAAACCATTCAGCTTACCGCAAACCTTGGCCTTACAATTTAACTGCCTTACAATTTCAACAGCTTCATACCTCATTGAGTTGTTAACTCTTTTTTTGCTAAATTCTAAACCATCAATACTGAAATCTATTTTATTTATGAAGAAATCAAATATATCATAATTGTTTCTTATTACGTAATCATAATCAATTATTCTTAATTTATTTTTACCAAATACAGAAGCATAACTATCTAACACTAAGCAATGATTTAAAATTTTACTGCCGAATGGTCTAGATATAGGTTCAACTATGTATTCACTCCATGTCTTGCAGCTACCATGCTTAACATCTTCTTGCCAGTTTGAAAACAATACATCTTGATATGATCTTTTGAAATAATAAATTTCAAATTCGTGGTCTCTAAAACTGTCTTTAATCAACTGAATATTTTCAATTCCTAAGCGATCAAAATTTTCACTAGAAATAATAACATTCCCATCAAAACTATCTATTTCTTCTTTTATGTTTTTTAATTTATACGTTTGTTTACACGAGAAAGCTTCTGCCAGTTTGTGATGCCCATATAAGAATTCCTGGCCAGCTTCTGGATATAAATATCCTTTTGCTTTAAGGGCATCTCTGTTTTCAACCAAACACTTTTGTATATATGTTGAAGCTGTTTTATGTGGGCCAATATGCAGTATTAATTTGTGTTTCATAAAATTCAAATACATCTTAACTTTTGAGACTTAATAGTATTTATTTTACTAGCTCAAAGAACAATTAATTAAAAACCAATGACACTGACATAAGCTCAAAAACAAAAATCCAGAGATGATCAGATTTGGATAAAAGAAACATTAATCTAATCATCTCTGGAAAATAGTGAGCTTGTAAATAAAAGGCTTTAATTTTTTTGGTACACAGCTGGCTTAGCTAACGCAGACCAAAGCCCGTGAATGGTAAGGTATCTTCACTTAAGTCAGTGCCATCAAACCAAAAGGGAACAGCTAATAACTCAATACTAACAAAGTTGTCTCTATGAAGTGCGAAGCATGTAGACCGTTTACTCTTTCTCACAGCCATACTGATAGTAGTACACTGTCACCTAGTATAAACCCCAACAGCCTTAAACATCTCCCTAAACCTCTCCTGCCCCTTAACAAAAGAAAACTGCTCTTTCGCCAAAGTCATTGAGTTTTCAGAAAGCCTGCTCCAGAGCTGTTCGTCTTCATAGCCTGCTTTAATGCAATCAACCCACTCATCAGGTGTTTTTGCCATCAGCGCACTGATTTTATGACTCAGCCCGGTAGCTTCTGCTGCTACATCAGTCAGAACCTGTGGTGTGCCATAGGCCATCGCTTCAAGTACTTTACCTTTGATACCCGCACCGGATAACAGTGGAGCTACAATCAGGCGGTGGTTATGGAATACATCATCCAGATTTTCAACAAAGCCTTTAACTACAATATTTTCAGATTCCAGTGCTTCGACTTCTTCACTGGGATGGCTACCATAGATATAGAATGTGATATCCGGCATCGCTTCAACCAGCTTCGGCATCACTTCTTTCGCAAAGAATTTAACCGCTTCTACATTAGGGTGGTGTCGGAAGCCACCCAGGAACGCAATGCCTTCACGTTCGGCAAATGGCTTACCAGCTGCTTTTTCATCCAGTACCCAGGGGCATTTGAAAATATTACCGCCCTTGAGCAGGTGTGACATGATCACCGCATGTTCCGTCTCGTTATAAGACAGAATGGCATCCACTTTGTTCATTACAGCCAGTTCGTCTTCCCTTGTTTTCAGAACGCTGTCAAGGTCCTTATATTCTTCGGTAAGGGAAGCTCGTAACTCACGCAGGAAGTGCAAATCAGCATTGTTAAAGACAATTTTTGCCTGACTTCTGGCACGAATATCATCAATGTACTTTTCAGCTACTGAGTAACGGGTAATGTAGACCGTATCGAATTCACTGATGCGTTTTTCGATAACATCAAATACCGAGGTATAGAATGGAGCATACAGCACTTCAATGCCCATTTTTTGCAGCTTGTGGGACAGCTTGCCAAAATGCGCCATATTCTCCGGAACAAAAGTGACTTTAAAGCCCAGAGACTGAAGCAGTTTCATTTCCTGGACGGCAGCGTAGCTACCCGCATCGGCATCAGCGTCAGGTGTCGCATAGTCAATAACCAGAACACGGTGGTCGATATTGCGGTCTTTCTGTAAATGAAGATCAACACCTTCCTGTCCATTACCCTTATAGGCATTGAACCACTTAGCCCGGAATTTCCCTTCATTGACAACCTGGTAACGCTTTATTCCTTTCGTCAGGTCACGGCCATTGCTCTGGCCTTCAAAATGAACCACCTGGGAATGGGGTGTATAAAGCGTCTGATAACCAGCATCTCTGACTTTGAAGGCAATATCAGTGTCTTCATAGTAAGCCGGTGCCAGCTCTTCACTGAACCCTTCCACTTCCAGCCATACTTCAGTAGGCAGGCAGAGCGCAGCACCGCTCAGGTAGTCCGCTTCACGAACATAGTTGAACTCAGGTGCTATCGGATTACTACCATTACCAACGTTCCATGGCTGACCGCTACCCCAGATAATACCGCCAGCTTCTTGCAGGGAACCATCCAGGTTCAGCAGTTTTGAACCCGTTAAGCCAACCTTTTTACGAACGACATTGTTACTTTGATAAGGCGCAACCAGTTCATCAATCCAGAAGGAAGTTACTTCAGTGTCGTTATTCAGGAAAATCAGGTAATCACCTTTTGCATACTGTGCAGCATTATTACAGCTACGCAGAAACAGCAGGTTTTCTTCGTTGTGTACTACCCGGACATTCTCAACAATCTCTTCCAGCCTCTGGGTATCATCGGTAGAACAATCGTCAGCCACAATCACTTCATAACTGGTTTTGTTATAGCTCAGAATGATGGAAGCAATAGAGTGGTAAGTCAGCTCCAGCTTGTTATAGGCAGGGATAATGATACTGACTTCAGGGTTTTCAAACTTTGGCAGGCAGAGTTTCGGAAACTTTTTGCGCCCGTGCCAACCCTGTACGACAAGGTCATGAGCTTCCTGTACATCTTTAATGGTTTGCTCAGACTCACCATTCGCAATCGCTTCCAATTGATGGCGCAGAGATTCATAGCGATGCTGGGAGGCAGAAGAAAGCCCGGTGAAGCCTGGTTCTTTATAGCTTCCTTTCAGGTACTCCCATGGAGTCTGAATAACGTCGAGTTTTCGTGTATCGCGCCACAAACGGAATGGGAAGTCATTAACGCCAACAGAAATGAGGTGTACATTACCATCAAAAATATCCATTGGCAGTGGAATGGCAAAGCTGTTATGACCCGGCTCTACCTGTAGTGTAAAGTCAGCAATCTGCTTATCTTCATCATAAATCAGTACTTGCTTTTCACCACTAAAACGCTCAGAGACCAGGTCGCCAATCAGATGACAATTTTCAAAGCGCTCTACGCCACACCAGAACAGCCCATCTTTTGCCTGAATGGTAAGGTTTGCGCCGTCTACTTTCCTGCCCGCTTTAGACAACACTTTAATATCTTTTTCAAAGCACTGTTTAGCGCTATCATCCAGTGAAATGGTAAAGCCATGCTTGCCATTCCCCATACCAGCCGCTTTCAGATCTTCACGGTAGATGCCGGTTTTTCCGCTGGCGATGATGTTACCGTCAACTTCAATGGCAAATTCTTGCTCGACGTCCGGTGCCTCTGTATCAAATACCCAGCCGCTTAGGAAACTGCCTTCCAGTGAGTCCAGGTGACCTTTGGTCTTGTTGCAAACTGATCTGTTTGGTTTCTGTAACATTCTTCTGGACTTTTCTCTTAAAGAACTGATTGAATTTATCATTTTCTAATGGCTGTGGGTTTGGGGCTGTAAGGCTGTAAGGCTGTAAGGCTTTAAAACTTTACAGCTTTATAGCTTTACAGCCAAAAAAAGACGCTACCGCCCGTCGGTGGCAGGAAGCAAATATCCGAAACAGCTGAGTCAAATTTTGCAGGGAGGTTACTCCTGAATGAATTTTCTCAAAACTGCGGAATGTACGAGAGTTATGTGTATTTGACTGGCTTGTGTTCGTTATATCTGGGGCAATAGCCTGATGAGTTCATCTGCCTCTTGTTTTTTTTGTCAAACTTTAAGAAATGTCAGGTACTCTTCCGGTATACCACAAAAGATAACGTTCTCTTCTTCGGTAATGGTAAAACGCACATCACCGCCATTACGAATAAGGTGATTGTACATAGGCGCTATGTAGTACTCACCACCGTCCAGAGTTTCAGGGCTGGCTGAACTCATCTCCTCAAAAATCTGACAGAAGTCTAAAGCCTTTGACCAGGCATATAGCCCTGTGCAGCAGTATTCCGAAAGCTCTTGCTTTTCAGCAGTCAGCTTTACTTTATCACTACCCGATTCAACGGGAACGACATTGCTCCAGTTTTTTCCTGCACCTATAAACGTCTCCAGATAACCATCAACCGATGATTGATTTGAAAAGACCGGCATAGTGAAACCGGGCCTGAACGTGTCAATGTTGAAAATTATTAATGACTCATCCATCTTGACCTGAGCTTTCTTCAAACCAAGGTATACCGTCTCTGCCTGCCCTCTTGTTGGATGATCAAGCGTTACTATCTGATAGTTCTTAATCCCCAGCTTCTCGCACTCATCACGTATAAATTGCTCTGTTTCCTTTACAGGTAAAGCAATAAAAAGAAATTCTTCAGTCGAAAAATAGTTTGAAAAACTTTCAGTCGCATGCTGAAACAGCGTTTTACCTTTCGCTTCCAGCATGTATTTGGGTTTGTCGTAACCAGCTTTGGTGAATCGGCTGGATAAACCAGCCATTGGCATTACAATCATACACTCGCCTCAAAATTGAGCTTATCCATATCCTGCAACTCTACATACAAGCGAAGTGCATTCGCGATCATAGCCAATTGCCCCTGTGGCCGGTCGAAGTGTAATGGCAGCATAGAAAGAAACAGGTGAATCGTAATCGCCAGCACATAGCGTTCAGTGGCAGGAGACTGTCCAAAAACGATGTGACGATAGATTTCCTGTATTGGAGCAACACGCTTCAGATCAGGGAAGTCAAGAGAATAGTTACCTTGCGAAATATCTGCGTCCAGTTCAAAACGGTTGGCAATGATCAGATCGTATAGCCCTATCACCGAGTGATGCAGTTTTGCAATGTCGTAGCGTGTATCACCGTATATAGTCAACTCACCATCGTTATCAATCCCCCTGGGATCAATAAGCTTGATAGATTGCACTCGCGGATCATACAGAATATTGCTGAAACAGAAGTCACCATGAGAGATGCCAGTAATAGATTCATCAGCCTCAGGGATCAGTTCAGAAGTACGCTTTGCAATATCAACCAAAGAAGGCACCTTGATACCGTTTATGGTTAATGGTTTATGAATATCAAAATCAGCCTGCTCTGCAAACTGATTCAGTCGTGCATTCGTTTTCGGCAGATAGAGGTTTTCAAACTGCTTGTAATCAACAGCTGTATCAGGTTTGTGTCGTCTGAAGTGTTGATTGACATTAATACATGAACGGAAAATTTGTCGCCAGCCGTTAGCAGGTAACTCCCCGAAAACGAATAAATCATTCAGCGGCAACAGATAGAGATATTCAAGAGAATAACCCGGTGCCTCTGTGTCTGTTTTATCTTCGATTAAATGGGGGGTATAAATTCGTAAGCTGCCCGGTAAAGAAGAAAACCAGTTAGCCTCTGCTTTCATCTTGGCACCATTGCTGCTGGCCTTGGTGACGGTGCGTGTCGTCATCCTCATTTCATTGAAAGCACGCTGAGTGGTAATCAGGGTTCTTGACTGAAAGAAAGTATTAATATGCCCAAAATCAAACCACTTACCCGTTTCCTTTCCTGCAAGGGGTGTCTTCTCGCTGTAGTGCTTTAAACCTTGTATAAAGTCACCCTGGCTTTTGACTATGCCTTGTATAAACTGATGAGGTTTGCTGAAGGCAAAAAAACCGGACACGACCCATTCACCATCGCCCGCCCAGGAATCCTTAAAAAACCTTTGATTAAATGGGCCATTTGATGCAGTAGCACGGTGATAAAAGCCCTGATTTTCAGCGACAGAGACAGTATCAAGCTGGTTAAAGTCGAGATCATAAATAAGTGTGTCGCCGTGTAAAACCTGCAATTTATTATATTGCTTACCGGTACAGTTCCAGCAATATAAGATCGACTCACCCAGTGTCAGATTTTCAGGAACCTCGATCAGGCTAACATCGTGCTGCCTGAAGAACTGCCGGTCAAGATCGTTGATAGCATAGCCCGCCGGTATCGAAAGATATATATCACCATTCGCAGAGGCCAGTTGTTCCAGCTGAAGCGTAAACAGCCGTTTGTTACCTACAGGTAAAAAAGAAGGCGGCAGCCGTCCAATTTCCGCACTCAGGTCGGCAGATACATAAGCGCCGGAGGTAATAAGAATCATGCGTTACCGCCATCTTTATAAGGGTTTTCTTTTGCCAGCAAAGACTGGATCTCTTCGTAGCTCATAGAAGCGAACTCTGATGGCCGGATAGCCTTGTCATCAACATAGAAGCCATCGAAACCGCACCAGGGTTTCCCTACATGAATTTCATCGTAAGGAACGTCATGCTTTTCCAGCCACGCAATAATGCCAGGGAGGGTGTGGATATTAATTTTACCAACGTTTCCATCGTAGGTTCGCATATTGCGGCTGGTATGGATGACTATTGAAAAACCCTGTTCTTTATATTTTTTGCACGCTGCAATAATATCCTGGTTGGCTGGTTTGTTATCATAACTCTGCGCTGAATCGTGGGTGATTGTGCCATCAAGGTCAATTACTATCTTTTTCATCATTTACTAAAGCCCAAGGACCTTTTTATACTCTGCTACTTTATTTACAATACGCTGCCCGTTTGGTCTTATCTCTTTTGCTTTATTCATAAGCATAAAAGCAGTCTCATAGGCACCTTGTTTTTCCATCTCCAGAGCTTTATCTCTCAACAAATCTGCAAACTTAGCTGGTAGCGGGTATAGATCCCAGTTATCTTTTGCCTCAGACCATAAACCATTCAAAACAAAATGTTCAATATTCCTTTCAAAAAACGTTTTAACAAAAAAACTTTCTTGTGAAATATAGTTTATGTTTTTATCAAAATTGTCGGTTATTTCTTCTTTAGCTATGACTGATTCAACTTTATCAATGGTTAAATTTAGATTAATTAAACAATCTGCTAAATCCGAGACATAGAAACGATATCTATCATTATTTTTATTAAAATTTGCTAACTCAGAAGCTTCAGCCAAAAGCAGTGCTCTTAACTGACTGCGGTAATCAGGTTTTTTTTTGTATTTCATTGATAACAATGTATAAAAAGAAATTCTCTTATACTTGTCATCAATAAAGTCAGGAATTTTTTCTAGAGTCAAATCCTCATAGGAGGAGTACAGTTTTCCTAGAAAAGAATTATCTTTGCAGGCTTCTGACGCACTGATTTTATTATCAGGTATGCTAAAGCCACCGAAATTTATATGCGTAGGGCGCTTTGATTTTAAACCCTGCTCTTTTAAATGAAAAAAGAGCTCACTGTGTATCCCGCTCCATTTATTAGAAAGGCTTTTCGAAAACAAGGAAGTGTAAACATCCATGGCATAGGATGAGCCATAAGCCATAACATCATTGGTGAAATTAACTCTTTCAGATAAGGGTAGAAAAATACTGCTTTCTTCAAAAGTTTTATCACTGATTGATTTAATTATACTGTCTGGATTGATGTTAATCATCATATCCGGCCTTAGTACTACTACACAATCAAAATGGGTGCCTTGTGTACGCTCAATCTTCTTTTTTATTTCATTACATCGCCAGCGTTTATAAAGCATCTTAATTGAATTTTTATCATGCCTTAATGTTTTAAATTCTAAATCTAAGTTATCTTTTTCAATATCTATGATTGCATTTGGAAATAACTCTGACAACTCCCCTTTAACAACTCTCTTATCTGACGATTCCAAAGAATTAAAAAGATTTGGAAAGTTTTTCCAAAAACCAGTACCATAAAAATCAACAGGAATTACTTTAGAAATATCATTATCAAAAATTCGTAATATTTGGTTATAACCTAGAGCTCCGTCAATTTTTGTTGATAAGTTTTCCCAGAGACTAAATATTAGTGTTACATTCAAACTACTTGGGAGTTTAAGAAGTTCTTTGCTTAGGTGCTTGAGTGAATTAATATCATCTCTGACCTGACCACTAACACAAATACATAAATTCATTTACAGTATCTCTAATAATATTGTTCAGGTGTTGTAACCAGGTAGCATTTTTCTATACTCTAGAACTTTAGCCCTTATAAAGTCGCCTTCGGGTCTTGCTCTAAGTGCTTTCTCCATTAACTCCAAGGCAAGTTTAATATTGATTTTTTCAATTGATATAGCAGCATCACGTAGATCATTCACTGGTATATCAGTGTGATCACTCCATTCTTTAAAACATCGATAATGCCTATCTAGTACTTCCTTCCTAAGTGGTGTAATTCGTCTATGGGTAGATAACGTTTTATAGTAGTGATGGTATATTTTTCTCCCTCTAATTTTACGATAAAACCAGCTTAAATCAACGCAATCATACACGAAATCAAAAAATAATTTCTTTAAAATTCCTAGTCGCTTTAAATGATATGGGATGCCATGACCAACAGCAGGCAATCTAAGCGGTATTAGATCATTGCTATATCTTAAAGCATGAGCTTTATCTAGATTATGCAGAGGATCATACACTATATAACCACTAGATAGCATTCTTGCACCGTCAAAACATCCCGAGTCCCAATTTAGCTTCTTTTCACTATGGAACCTTGATTCCCAAGGAATTAGATCAGATTTCAAGGTGCTAATTGGATTTAAAATCAGTACCCTTTGTAAATTTAGGAGGTTGGCGTATGCACTAACACCATACCCCCCCATGCTTTCACCATAACCGAGACGACTATTAAACTTTCTTAGTTTATCACCTAGCTGCTTAATGAATTTTAAAAAAACATCACTTCTATACCAGTTATCTTTTTCAATACACGAAAAAGAAATCACATTAAAACCAGACTTGCTGACAAAATCAAAACCCCAAGGAGAGCAAGTTGGATCATCTAATTTATTTATAGGTATCGGTATTTTAGCACTTGAAAAAGTTACAATTAATGGGATATTTACATTATGAAGTGAAAATTTGCAATAAACATCATCTATTTTTTCCCAACCTGTAAAAATTTTTTCTTTTTGAAGAAGGTCTAACGAGTCAAAAAGTTTATTTCTCATTTATAGTTCTCATAATCCTATTTTAAATAGATCAGAGTTTTCCTCCATCCACTCAGTATTATCCTCTTGCTTCTTTCTCACTTCTAAAATCGCATTCTCAGAAATATTGAAGCGCATACCAACATGAACTTTTTCATCTGGGTTAAACTTAAATTTATTATAATCAACCCCTAGAAAGCCACCTACTTTAATCAGAGCTTTCTTGGAGTTATTTCTCAAATCACTAGAAAGTAAAAACAAGCAGCTTTCAGAATCAAAATAATCACTCCATGTTTTATGTATAAATGAGTAATTACTTCTTTGAATTACATCCCAGTTCGATGCCGCTTCAATTACGAAATTATCAATATCTTCCTGTTTGCTGTCAGCATTAAAACCCTGCTGCTTCATCCGCATTCTTATTCCAGATAGTGCGCGTTCAACGGGATCACGCATAATAAAAATAATCTTTAGCTTAGGGTACTTTTCACTTATTTCTTTTACGTGTTTTTCATTAAGCAAAGAGTATTCTGGTGTCATTTCACCTTTAACTACTCCCTCCGGTGCATAATCAAAAATTTTTTCATACCAATCAAAGCCGATATTTTCACTTGCAATATGCATTGCGAGCTTAATTTTTTCCCAGTTTGGCTGTTTCTCATTAACAGCATACCGTATAGCATTGACAGCATGCGACTCACGGTGTTTTTGTGTCCAAGGGTATGCTGCCTTATTATAAAACTCATTAAAAAATTGAAGCTCTTTTACTGGTGGAGTCCAAATATCGGGATGGCCTTTAAACATTTTATCAAGCCAGGTTGTACCCGCTTTTTGCGCACCAATACACAGGAAATCAGGAGATGCCATTTCAATCACCAAACAAAAAATAAACTAAATTTTAATTTTCTAAATTGTCAACAAAGATGAAAATCGTTTTCTTTCTTTTGCTTCATTCGCCAGCTTATGCCACAGCAAACTCCACCCGGCATCATTACCAAACGTTTCGTGATACCGATGCCCGTTATCCTCATAACTCTCCATCAGCTGCATAAACTGCTGAATAAAGTCATTCAGGCTGACTTGCCCATGCGATATAACCGTTAACTGGGGGAATTGCGGGCGCATCACCTGCACATTTGAGCGGGCAATGATTTCATGAAGCCAGTTAGCCTTGTGCTTCAAATCCATATCTACGGCAAAAGCAACGTGTTTTGGCAACAACGCTGTATTGCGTGAAATTTCTTCGAAGGTATAAGCTTTCTGGTGCTGTTTCTGCAGTTGGAATTTGGCGTTAATGTCGTGGGTAAGCCAGACAATGTTTGTCCTTTCCCCGCAGAGGGAAGCCACCAGCTTTTGCAGGTATACCAGGTACTCAGCCGGACCGGACCAGACCATCAGTACAGTACCGCCGTGGTCATGGGGCAGATGGTTCATGCTGATATTGGCACCACGCCCGCCATTGATGAACGGCAGAACCACACGGGTGTTGGCATGCTGGCTCAGGCGGCTGCAGTTAAACTTGGCAATCACTTCAGTGCGTCGGGGCTGATCTTTATAACAGCTTCTTGCGGCAGCCGGAGACATCAGACAACTGTCGATCAATATCTCAGGTAATTTTCTGACTTCTGCCAAATCGTCCCGGGGGTTTTCGGTCATGACCCAGAGGTGGTCACTGCGCCATCGGTTCAACAGTTCTGACAGGGTATCTACCTGCTGTATCAGGGTATCAGGCAGTCCTGCTGTATTGTGAGCAAATACCTGGGCTGCGTTTGCCAGTTTACGCACGGTATTTTTCTGTTCTTCCTGCAGCTGTCCCTGAATATATACCTGAGCCCGGTTTGCCCAGGGCACAAAATCCAGCAACTCCAGCAACCGGGTTGTGATAATGTCGTGTTTCTTCAGGTTTTCTGCATCCACCACAAAAGTCGTCAGAACATTATGACGACAAATGTCCTGCATGGATTTATTGATGGTATCAAAAAATGCCTGTTCAGCTTTTTCCTGAGCCTGCTCGCTGGCTCTGCGCAGGTTAGGCAGCATGTCAGGGTTGAAGGCCAGGTCGATACAGGCCTCGGTAATGGCTTCTAACGATTTCAGGTTGTGCCACGGGTGTTTTACCGGGTATCCCTCACTGGCATGGGCGTGTGAAATCATGGGAGCGCCGTATTTCATGGCTTCTGCTACCTTGATCTTCAGGCCGGTGCTGAAAGTCATGGGCACAGCCACTACATCAACACTTTTATAGAAGTCTGCCACTGAATCGACAAAACCAATATTTTCAACCCAGGGACCTTCAAGGTCTTCTGTCTCAATACACATGGAACCCGCCAGTACGATTTTGACCGGTGCCATGGCTTTTTTGAACTGGGGGATAGCCTGTTCAATAAAGTTGCGGGTGTTGGTGAGGTTGATATTGTTTCTGGCGCCTAAAATCCCTACACGCAGGTAGCCCTGTTTGAATTTGTCTGCGGCGGTATCTGCCACTTCGTCCAGGTCTACATGGATTAACGTGCGAACATTGGGTTTTGCAGAGAGGTTAGAGAAAAAGTGTTGCTCGTGTTCCTTTATCGCCCATACAAGGTCGGCACGTTCAATGGCGATGCGCTCTTCGTCCTGGGTGGTGTGGAAGAATTCACGGCCAATGCCGTTGGCTTCCAGAAGCTGGCGGCGATCACTGAAACGGTCGTGGGTATCGAGTATTTTCAATGTGCCAGCGGGTGCGTATTCCAGCGCTTTGCTCAGCCAGGTGTAATTGACGATCATGGCGTCGAAGCGTTTTTTATGAAACAGCCATTCCAGCTGTTTTCCAATCGCGTCGTCCCACCATTCATCAATAGTATGGTCTTCACCTTCTGCCCATGTATGCAAATCCCGGGTAGGAGGCACCATGTAAAAGCTGTCCCACTGTTCATGCATTTTCTGCATTGAGTCAAGCGGCACGTCGTTGCGCCAGTCAACTTCACTGGGGTAATACAGGTAGTGTATCCGCGCTCCGCGATCTTTCATGGACTGGCAAACCGAATAAATCCGTTTGCGGTTACCATAATCCAGAGGCCATGTCGGGGTCGGAGCCAGTACCAGAATGTCGGCACCCGGCAAGTTCAGCATCTCACTCATGCGACCTCTTCCTCAGCGACACCTTCAAATCCGGCCAGGTTCAGCACGTTCCAGCCGTAAATGGCAGACAGTTGCCAGTGGAACAGTTCCGCATCATCTGTGTCGTACATTAACCCACGCAGTGTACGCTCTCTTGGTGGCACCATGGCTGAGTATTCGAGAATGTTTTCCCAATGCCCGGCACACTGTTCGATGCACTCTTCTGCTTTCATCAGAAAATCAGACGTGGCCTGCCATGCCATCCGTTTACGGAACCATTGGCGGGATAAACGTTTCTCTTCCACCAGATGATCCAGTGCGGCATCCGGGTGATACACTCGTTTGCCGCCAGTTTCTTTAATACGATCCAGCAGTTGAGTTTCTTCGTTGCTAAGCAGCGTTGCACCGCTGCCTGTGCGACCCAGAGTAGTGGAAAAGCCACCCAGTACCTGCAGAGTGTCAACACGAAAGGCAATATTGGTGCCTGCAAACCATTCGCTTTCTTCAGCCAGGCGCAGTTCACCGCCCCAGTTGACGATGGAAACATAGCCTTCAAGCTTTGGCCCCAGCCAGCGTGGGCGAGGCATAGACCACATAGGGTCAACACGGCCACCGACAACATCAACTTCTTCACCAAAGCTGTCAAAGCCTTCGAGTATTTTTTCCAGCCATTCAGGGCGGGCAATGGCGTCATCATCCAGGTAGGCGATGTAGTCAATCCCCTGCTCTGCGCACATGCGGGTTGCAACATTACGGGCATTGGAAAGGCCAGCAATTTTTTCAACCACATATTCCAGGTTTTCAATATGTGCGAACTGCTTGCCGAACTCCTCGCAGTAGTCGTGGTCAGGAGAGTTGTCGATTACAAAGATTTTGTATTCGTGTTTACCCAGCGACTGTTTAGCGACACTCTCAATAGCTTTCGGGAGTACGTCGTATCGGTTCCAGGTACAGATTGCTGCTGCTATTCTTGCCATTTCTCTTTCTCTCAACCTGCCTTACGAACCAGTTCTTCCTGCTCACTGCCCGGGTTTTTAACCTCTTCCATAGCAGGCTTGATAGTCATTTGTTTGAAGGCGACGCCCAGGCGACGATGATCAGTAGAACTTTCATCCAGTTCACTGGGCGTAAATGTTTTAGCCAGGTTAAACGTAACCCGTGTTTGCGGTTTACCTGAGGCAGGGATGATGCCTTTCCAGAGTTGACCTTCTATTTCTAAACGCTTGACTACGCCATCAATTTCATAGGTCACATTTTCACAGCACTCTTCAGCAATGGCTTTTATTACTTCCAGTTCAAAAGCCAGTGGACGAGAACGGTCAACCATCATTGAAAAGGAAAAACTGTTTTCAGGGCCAGTCCAGCGAACGGCATCGGAGCCTGTGTATTCCATTGCGTAGAAACCATCTTCTCCACGCAGTGGCATACGTGCATCAATGAGTAACTCGTCGGGGAAGTCGTTATTGCTCAGATCGACCAGTGGCGTTGGCATTGGCACCGACAATGCACGAACTTTTTTGTTAAGTTGCTGGTTTTCAAGAGCGAGGCACTCGCTGACCAGGCGGGTTTTAGACAACTCTTTTACCAGCTGTTCAAAAAGCTGATCGCTGCCACCTTCTCTTAGCTGGCTGCGAATCTGGCTTTCAATATCGTTCAAACGTGAGGAGTTTTCAGAAATAAACTGATCTAATGGCATGGTTTTACTGTATTTAATTTTTGAGGTTTTAAGGCTGTAAGGCCAAAAAAGACGCTACCGCCCGTCGATTACAGGCAAATATTCGAAACAGCCAGGAGCAAATTGGGCGCAGGGAAGCTTACCCTTTGTTTTATTCGCTCAAAACTGTGGAATACCCCAAGTCTGTCTGTGACTCAGGGCGACTGGCTGTTGTTACTGTCGCAATAGCGCCAGTACTTCATCTGTTTTGGTTTGCATCAATTCGGAATTTGCCCGACTTTCAACATTTAAACGCACTACCGGTTCTGTATTTGAACAACGAAGGTTAAAGCGCCAGTTGTCAAACTCAAGGCTTATACCGTCGGTATGATCGACTGCCAGTGCATCTTTTTCATACACATTCAGTACACGCTCAATGGCCGCTTTTGGATCTGCGATCTTGCTATTGATCTCACCGGAGGATGGGTAAGCTTCAATGCGCTCTTTTACCATTTCGGAGAGCTTCATCTGCTTACGGCACATTAATTCTGAAACCAGCAGCCAGGGAATCATACCGCTGTCGCAATAGGCAAAGTCACGGAAGTAATGATGAGCACTCATCTCGCCACCGTAAACGGCATCCTCTTCCCGCATACGCTCTTTAATAAAGGCGTGGCCGGTTTTACTCAGAACCGGGCGACCACCTGCTTCGCTGATCACCTCAATGGTATTCCAGCTCAGACGAGGGTCATGGATAATTTTGGCACCTGTTTCATGAGCAAGAAATGCTTCACCCAGTAGCCCTACAATGTAGTAACCTTCGATGAACTCGCCGTTTTCATCAAACAGGAAGCAACGGTCAAAGTCACCGTCGAAAGCGATACCCATATCCGCACCATGAGCTTTAACAGCATCGATAGTGTCCTGACGACACTCAGGCAACAGAGGGTTAGGAATACCATTAGGGAAAGAGCCATCCGGCTCATGATGAACCTTGATCAGTTCAATGGGTACGCCAGCCTTTTGAAAGCGCTCTTCAATAGCATCAATCACATGACCAGCAGCACCATTGCCACTATTAATGACCAGTTTCAAAGGTGTAAAGCTGTCAAGACTCACGAAGCTCAGAAGTTTTTTCACATAAGCATCAAGAATACTAACTTTCTGATACTCACCCGTTTTGCTTCCAGCTTCCAGCTTCCAGCTTCCAGCTTCCAGCCCACAGCCTCCAGCTTCAGCCAACTTCTTGATCTCAAAAAGCCCCGTATCCCCGCTAACCGGTCTGGCTCCTTCCCGAACCAGCTTCATGCCGTTGTAGTCAATGGGGTTATGGCTGGCGGTGACTTCAATGCCGCCATCAACATCAAGATGCTGAGCTGCGAAATAAATCTCTTCAGTACCGGCAAGGCCGATATCAATTACATCAACGCCCGCATCCTGCAAGCCCTTCGCAACAGCAAGCTTCAGGCTTTCACTGGTTTCACGGACATCCCCACCTACAGCAATCGCTTTCGGTTTCAGGTATTCACCATAAGCCCGGCCAATTCGGTAGGCTATGTCTTCGTTAAGTTCTTCGCCTAACTGGCCACGAATATCGTAGGCTTTAAAACAGGTTAACTCTTTCACTTTTCCGCCACATCTTTATCAAAACCGTACAAATCTTCAAGACGAACAATGTCATCCTTACAGAGATAAGAACCCGTCTGAACCTCTACCATTTCCAGGGGTAACTTACCCGGATTTTCCAGAGCATGAGGCATTCCAACAGGGATATAGGTTGACTGGTTTTCGGTGACCAGCTGAGTGGTATCACCGCAAGTTACCTTGGCAGTTCCGGCAACCACAACCCAGTGCTCGGCCCGATGGTAATGTTTCTGCAAAGAGAGTCTCTGACCGGGGTTAATTGTAATTTTCTTTACTTTATAACGCTCACCGCGAGTTTGCAGATGAACCATGCCCCATGGACGATACACTACACGATGATGCCTGGATTCGATTCGGTCGTCTTTTTTCAGTCGCTCGACAATTTTCTTAATGTCCTGATCTCTGGATTTATCAGCTACCAGGATTGCGTCTTCTGTTTCGACAACCACCAGATCACTCACGCCGACTGCAGCAACCAGCTTGCTGCGGGCATCGATATAACTTCCTTTTACATCAAGCAGCTCAACATCACCCTTGGTAGCGTTATCACTGTCGTCTTTTTCAAGCACCTCCCATAATGAGGTCCACGAGCCCACGTCACTCCAGCCCGCATCCATTGGCACTATTGCCGCACGATCTGTTTTTTCCATAACAGCGTAATCAATGGAATCATCAGGACAGGCCAGAAATGCCTGCGCATCGATGCGAATAAAGTCCATATCTTCCTGGGTCTTAGCGATGGCTTTTTCACAGGCTGCCAGAATGTCGGGGCTATGTTTTTTCAACTCTTCAATATAGCGACTGGCCTTAAACAGGAACATTCCACTGTTCCAGCTGTAGTCACCACTGGCCAGGTATTGTCTGGCTGTTTCTGAGTCAGGCTTTTCTACGAATGCAGAAACCTGATAACTGTCTTCACCAATTACACTGCCTTGCCTGATATAGCCATAACCAGTTTCAGGCTTATCAGGAACAATGCCGAACGTTACAAGGTAGCCATCTTCAGCCAGAGGCAGGGCTTTTTTTACTGCAATTCGAAAAGCTTCAGGCTGAGTAATGACATGGTCAGCAGCCAGAACCAATAGTACTGGATCTTGGTTTGATTTCTGAGCCTGCAGTGCTGCAAGTGCAATAGCCGGCGCAGTATTTCTGCCTGCAGGTTCCAGAATAACTTCACTGCCGCTGCAGTTTTGTTGCCTTAGCTGTTCAGCAACAATGAAGCGGTGGGCTTCGTTACAGATAACCACAGGGTCATGATGTTCTAAGCCATCAAGTCTTTTTACCGTTTCCTGCAGCATGGTTTGCTCAGAAGTAAGCGGCAAAAACTGTTTGGGGCTCAAAGTGCGGGAGAGCGGCCAGAGGCGCGAGCCACTTCCGCCGGACATTATTACGGGTAATAGCATATTGGGAACTGGGGGCTGGAAGCTTGAAGCTTGAAGCTTGAAGCTTGAAGCTTTTCTAGCTTTGGCTGAGTTAATGAATAATTGAGTTGGCTCGGGCTAACTGTCCTGAGCCTGTGACACTGAATTGTTTGCTTTTTGCACTGATGAAACAAGATTCACCTTTATGCAAAATCAACTGTTCTCCGTTGTCACATATAATTTCCTGCGAACCTTTGATACTGAATAGTATTTCTGCTGAGTTAATGCAGAAAGGCTCCGGGCTTTCTTCTGGAGTAATAATACTCATGCAAAAATCATTCACTGGCGCCTTAAATAAAAGCTCACCGTTGTTTGTATTGGTCGGCTCCAGTAGCAATTGATCTTCACTGGTACTGCCAAAATCGATAGTTTTTAATAGCTCTTCAATATCAACATGTTTTTTAGTGAGTCCACCTCGCAAAACATTATCTGAGCAAGCCATGATTTCAAGGGCAGTACCCTTTAGATAAGCATGCAACGTTCCTGCTTTAAGAAACATTGCGTCTCCGGGTGAAAGTGTCACAAGGTTAAGCAGCAAAGGGCTTAAAACACCTATATCGCCCGGGTAATATTCATGCAGACAGCAAACTTCTTTCCAGGCTTCAACGTCAGATTGCTTAGAGTATTCAAAGGCCTCTTTTATCAAATTTTCTTTCTGTTGCCCCTTCAGGGTCATTATTGTTTGATAAAAAAGTTTTAAGCCAGACTCATTCGGAGAGTTATCCAGCTTATCCAAAGCTTCGGTCAGGGCACTAATGTTGGCCATTCTGAATAATGAAACTATTTCTTTAACTTGTCTGAACCCATTCATTGCCTTGAACGGTGTCAGAGCATAAACCAGTTCCGGTTTATGATTCGGGTCACGGTAGTTTCTATTTGCAGCATTCAGAGGCAGCCCGAGAGCATTCTCTCTCTTGAAACCAGCTTCAGCCTGGGCTTTATCTGGATGAGCCTGAATAGACAAGGGCAGATCAGCGGAGAGAACTTTGAACAGGAACGGTAAGCCCGACCCGAATGTATTTTGAGAGGCTTCGCCCAATACCTCAACATCAATAGAAATATAATCGAGGAGAGACTGATATTTCTGATGCCCAATCAGGCTGGACGGGGCTTTCGGGTGTGCGCCCATCCAAAGTTCAGCCATGGGCTTTTTTTCGCTATTCTCTATGTTGAACAGTTTCAGCATAGATTCAGGACATCCCCATACATAGTCCTGGATTGTGTTTTCAAGTTTGTAAATCATTACTTCTTTCTGCAAACTCAGTTAGTTTGAATATTGGCTTTCAATCCAGTTCTTGTAGCTGCCATCCATCACAGCCTTCCACCAACTCTCATTACTCAAATACCACTCAACCGTCTTACGAATCCCCGTTTCAAAGGATTCTTTCGGCTCATAACCCAGCTCTGCACGGGTTTTAGCGGCATCAATGGCATAGCGGCGGTCGTGACCGGGGCGGTCTTTTACGTACTCAATCAGGGATTCAGATCGACCTTCAATCGCAGCTTTAGCTTTGGGGAAACGTTTTTTTAGCTGGAAGCTGGAAGCTGGAAGCTGGAAGCTTTCGTTCATTAGCTGACAGACCAGTTTTACAATATCGATATTCTGCCACTCGTTATGGCCGCCGATATTGTAGTTCTCGCCAATTCTGCCTTTTTCCAGTACCAGCTCAATGCCTCGGGCGTGGTCTTCTACATAAAGCCAGTCACGGATTTGTTTGCCATCGCCGTATATTGGCAGGGGGTTGTCGTGCAGGATATTTGTGATCACCAGCGGGATCAGCTTTTCCGGGAAGTGGTAAGGGCCATAGTTGTTGGAGCAGTTGCTGATGGTGGTTTTCAGGCCATAGGTTTCGTTGTAGGCACGAACCAGATGGTCGCTGGAGGCTTTACTGGCCGCATAAGGTGAGTTCGGCGCGTAAGGCGTATCTTCAGTAAACGCCGGATCGGTCAGCGACAGGGTGCCGTACACTTCATCGGTGGAAACGTGATGGAAGCGGTGTTCTTTATCTTCTAACAGGTTTTCATCCAGCCAGACTTTTTTAGCCGCTTTCAGCAGGCTGTGGGTGCCTATGATGTTGGTTTCCAGAAACGCATCCGGCCCTGTAATAGAACGGTCAACATGGGATTCCGCAGCAAAGTGAACCAGGGTATCGACTTTGTGATGACGCAGCAGCTCTTCCACCAGTTCGGTATTCAGGATGTCGCCATGCACAAAGGTGTAATTCGGATTGTCTTTAACCGGCTCAAGGCTGGCGATGTTGCCTGCGTATGTCAGGGCATCCAGAACAATCACTTTGTCGTTTTTATGCTGATTCAGCCAGTAGTGGACAAAATTAGCACCGATAAAGCCGGCACCGCCGGTCACTAAAATACTTTTCATTAAATTTTATTTGATTTACTTAATTAGCAAAAATGGAGTTACAACTACTCCAGGTGAAACTGACCATAGAGAGTGGCTCTTACAGCTGGTGTAAATACAGTGATTCTTTTTTTTGAAGGGTTGACCAATGCCCGGTTGCGTTGTAGCTCGCAGCGGTTCTGATCATTTTCTTCCCCCAAACTTCTCTGTAACTTAGACCTTCAAAATCATATACTTTGTCATTACTCTTCGCTCTCGATAATACCCTGAGTATTGCGGAACTACCTGAAACACCACTAACCCCTCCTGTCTCTTGCCTGTTTTTAATATTAGTCAGCACCTCAACAATAATGTCTTTTATTAATGGGGAGTTAGGAGGGGAAGATATAAACGAGTTGTAAAAACAACCTTGCGGATCAGGCTTGTTTTCTGTTGGATGATGCTCACACAAATAAACTTTATTCTGTTCTAAACTTTCCAAAAACGAAGTGACTGGTTTGTTTTTAAGATCGGTATAAACGCCTCCAATTTTATAAATCAGAGCTAACCGCAAAACATCAGACTTCATTGCAATAAAACGACATGTTTCTACCATTTCTTTTATCGGAAAACCAAATATATTGTTGCCAATAATTGAAAAGCAGTCATCAAGACTATACACATCAAAGGAGTAGTCTGGATGGTATTTTTTCCATGCTTTTATATTGGTTTGGATATCTTCAGGAAGGTTATCATTCGCTTCAGGGGAAATCCAAATAGCAAAAACATTTCTTTTATTCATTTTGAAATCCAAATAAACATCCTGAATTCAAGTCATCAGAGCTTAATCCATGACTTTTAACTGTATAATGATTCTTGAAATCAATTGACAAAAAAGGGCTTGCAACTACATTTAGTGAGCCCAACCATAAAGGATGGTTCTCAGAGGAGATGCAGGAAATGGCTAAACCCGATTCACAGGATTTATACGAAACCGATTATTATGCCTGGGTCAACAGACAGCTGGAGCTGTTGCGAACCGGGCAGTGGGAAGCGGCTGATATCCAGAACCTTGTTGATGAAATTGAGGATATGGCAAAAAAAATAAAGCGTGAGCTTGAAAGCCGTTTAAAAGTGCTCTTAATGCACCTTCTCAAGTGGCAGTACCAACCTGACCGACGAGGTTCAAGCTGGGAAATGAGCATAAAAACTCAACGACATGATATTCCCGAGCTTCTGGCAGAAAATCCCAGCCTGAAAAGCAAGCTGGAAGAGTCCATCACAAAAGCATACCGTCGTGCCGCTTATGAGGCGCATATTGAAACCGGTTATCCTGAAGAGGATTTTCCACCGAACTGCCTATGGACATTTGAACAGTTTATGGATGCCAGCTTCTGGCCAGACCGCTTCAAGGATTAGGCACGCTACCGCCCGTCGGGTTTGTATGGCTTGTCCCGAAAGAGCGCTGGTAGAAATTGTCCAGCGCACTCTAAAGAGAAAGGGCTTGAAGAGCCATAACGATACAACGAATAAAATGACTAAAAACGATAAGGCTAAGAAAGATTAATGCTGTTTCAACTCTTTCAGCATCAATTTCAGGCATTCGCGCCAGTGCTGTACCGGCATACCCAGTGTTTCATAAGCGGTTTGCTTATCCAGTACGCTGAATGACGGACGTTTTGCAGGCGTAGGGTAAGCACTGGCAGGAATCGGCCTGACCGGAATACGCTTCTCAAGTAGCCCCAATACTAATGCTTCTTCCTGAATCGCTACAGCAAAGTCGTACCAGCTGGCAGTACCCGCATCAGTCCAGTGGAATGCAGTTGGAAGCTGGAAGCTGGAAGCTGGAAGCTGCTTTTCTTTCACTTCAAGCTTCCAGCTTCCAGCTTCCAGCTTCTGTACTGTTTGCCAGCATGCTTCAGCCAGAGTCTTTGCCCAGGTAGGTGTACCAATCTGGTCAGCCACAATACCCAGCTGCTCTTTCTCTTTCATCAGGCGCAGCATGGTTTTTACAAAGTTGTTGCCGTGTGCGGAATACACCCAGGCGGTGCGAATAATGGCTGCTTTGTTGCCAAGAATTTCGCTGACCGCCTCTTCGCCTTTCAACTTGCTGTCGCCATACACGCTGACAGGGTTTGGCTTGTCTTCCGGCTTGTAAGGTGTGGATTGTGTACCGTCGAAGATAAAATCGGTGGACACCTGCACCATCGGAATATTGGCATCAGCACAAGCCTGAGCCAGAAACCCTGCCCCTGTCGCATTCACGGCATAGGCCAGCTTTTTATCCGATTCAGCTTTGTCAACAGCGGTATAAGCCGCTGCGTTAATCAGCGCATCGGGCTTATGCTCATGAAAAAATGCATTGATAGCGGAAGCAGAGGTAATATCCAGCTGATCAACGTCTACGCAAATCAGCTCACAGCCCTCGGGGGCTGTTCTTTTCAGTTCATAACCCAGCTGGCCGTTCGAACCGGTAATTAAAACTTTCAAACTCAAACCTCCCTCTGCCAGCTTCCAGACCGAAAATTGCTCCCTGCATTTTCGGCACTTCCACCATCCATGGTGGTCGCTTCCAGCTTCCAGCTTCCAGCTTCAGAAAACGGTATCGCATTTTCATCCTTCCCGGAAAGCTGTGGTTTTTCGCCAAAGCCAATTGGCCATTCGATATTAATATCCGGGTCGTTCCAGGCAATGCTCATATCGTGCTCTGGGGCATAATAGTCGGTGCATTTATAGACAAAGTCTGCGGATTCACTGGTAACGTAAAAACCATGGGCAAAACCTTCCGGCACCCAGAACATGGTTTTGTTTTCACCGGACAGGTAAACACCACGCCACTGGCCATAAGTGGGTGAGTCTTTTCGCAGGTCAACAGCCACGTCGTAGACTTCGCCATTAATCACTCGCACCAGTTTGCCCTGGGTGTTCTGCTTTTGAATATGCAGACCCCGCAGAATACCCTTTCCGGACCGACTGTGGTTGTCCTGAACAAAGTGGGAAGGCAGACCAAGCTCTTCAAACTTTTTCGCCTGCCAGGTTTCCATAAAAAAACCACGCTCATCACCAAACACCTGAGGTTCAATGATCAACAACCCTTCAATACCAGTCTCTATTACTTTCATAAACTTCGTTTTTGAAATGTTGAAAAGTTTAAACGTTAAAAAGTTCAAACGTTTAAACTTTTCAACATTAAACCTTTAAACAAAAATGACTAAGCAAAGCGCAAGTCATTTTTCCCAAACCAGCTGATGCCTTCCAGCTCTTCGATAATATTGAGCAGGTATTCGCCGTAGCCACTTTTACGCAAAGGTTCAGCCACTTCAAACAGCTGTTCGGCATTGATATAGCCCATTCGGTAGGCAATTTCTTCCGGACAGGCGATTTTCATACCCTGACGGGATTCAATGGTTTCAATAAAGGCGGCGGCATGCAGCAGGCTCTGGTGCGTACCGGTGTCCAGCCAGGTGGAGCCACGGCCGATTTTAGCGACATTCAGGGAGCCTTCCTGCAGGTAGCAGTTGATCACAGAGGTGATTTCCAGCTCACCACGGGGGGAAGGCTCTACGGATTTGGCAAACTCGACTACCCGGTTATCAAAGAAATATAAGCCGGTTGCCGCATAGTTTGATTTGGGATGCTCGGGCTTTTCCTCAATGGAAAGAGCCTTGTCGTTTTCATCCAGCTCTATAACACCGTAAGCCTTAGGGTTAGCCACTCGATAACCAAAAATGGTGGCACCGCTCTGTTGATCCGCTTTTTGCAGGAGGCGGGAAAACTTGTGACCGTAAAACAGGTTATCACCCAGTATCAGGGCGCAGTCGTCTTCACCAATAAAGTCTTCTGCCAGAATAAAGGCCTGTGCCAGACCGTCTGGTGATGGCTGTGCAATATATTCCAGCTTAATGCCCCACTGGGAGCCATCTCCCAGCAAACGCTGGAAGCGATGCTGTTCATCCGGGGTGGTAATGATGGCAACCTCACGAATGCCTGCCAGCATCAGGGTAGACAGCGGGTAGAAGATCATTGGCTTGTCGTAAACAGGCATAAGCTGTTTGCTGACAACCTTGGTCAATGGGTACAGACGGGTGCCGGAACCACCGGCAAGAATAATGCCTTTGCGGCTTGTAGTGTGCTGAATCATAAACGGCTTTAGCTTTGTAGGTAGGATTGAAGTTGCAGGTTGCAGGTTGCAGGTTGCAGGTTGCAGGTTGCAGGTTGCAGGGATTATTTTGACTGGTTCTAATCAGTCATTTTCAAAACTGGAAAAGTGCTGTTGGCTATTGGCTATTGGCTGTATCATTCCCTGCTATGCTCAGTGCCCGCACATCAAAGGAAGCGAAGCCAATTTATCGACCAATATCTACGAACAGTTTTACAAGAGGTTGGTTAATATAGTAATTGCTACGTCCCATCTTGTGTTTGACCAAAAAATCTTTTTTGCAAAGAGCATCCAGATACTTTGCTGCGGTTAACCGCGATACGCCCAAATCCCGTTCCAGAAACTCTATTTTGGTGTAAGGGTGGCAAAACAGGTTGTTAAGCAAATCCTGACTGTAAATTTTTGGCAACTCGTCCCGCATCCGGTGTTTCATGGTTTGCATTTGTTGCTTTATGGCTTCTATCAGGACGACGGTTTCTTTTGAGGTTTGCTCAATCGCATCCAACATAAACAGCAACCAGCTTTCCCAGCTTTGTTCGTCCCTGACAGCCTGCAGGCAACTATAGTAGGCCGCTTTGTTATGGATAATGTAGCGACTCAGGTAGAGCACTGGTAAGTCCATTAACCCCTGTGCTACCAGATAAAGGATGTTGATAATTCGACCAGTGCGGCCATTGCCATCATAAAAGGGGTGAATACTTTCAAACTGAAAGTGAATAACGGCCATTTTGACCAGCGGATCATTATCCGACAATGTAATATCGTTCAGGTATTCAACCAGGTTGGTCATTAGTGCTTCAACCTGTTGCGGGTTTTGTGGTGGTGTATATACGACCTCACCTGTCGATGTATTTTTTAATTCAGTACCGGGCAACTTCCGCAAACCGGCTCGATTTTCCTCCAGGGTTTGCTGGATGTCGAGTATATCCTGTAATCGCAGCAGCCCTGTTTTTCTGACAGTCTCAAACCCTCTGCCAAGGGCGATTGCATAGCTTTTTACTTCTTTGGCTGCCGGGTTGTAAGCGCTGTCATAAACCCCCGACTTAAACAGTTCATCGTGAGTCGTTACAATATTTTCCACTGCCGAGCTATCCTTTGCCTCCTGAAGCGTCAGGGTGCTGATCAAAATAGCCTCGTTCGGAATAGAGCGTACAACGCCTTTGAGCTCTGCCAGATGCCGATGGGCAGCAGCCAGTTTTTTCAATACATTGCGACTTTCCAGGCTGGTTTCGTTGGGTAATGGCAGCTCACACAACTGAAATGGTTTCACACTCACTCCTGAACATGTATAGAAAAGTGCTGTTTTCTATACAGGTTATCAGAACATGTATAGAAAACCTTATTTTCCTATACATGTTCGGTGAACCTGCAAGCAGACGCTACCGCCCGTCAATTCTCCAAAGGATGCATATACCGAAACAGCAGGACTCCGTGACCGAGCAGTTGTGGCGGCCAGTATAAAAACCTTGTCAGTGCTGGTGTATACGCAATGTGAAGGCTTCTTAAAGCCTGAGCGAAGGGTAATGCGGCGTAACCTTCGCCGCTGTTTGTGTCAATAGTTCAATAACCGCTTTGAGTTGGCTGTTGGCTGTTGGCTGTCAGTATGAGTAGCCAACAGCAAAAAGCGAAATATCCTAAGCTTCAGATCCCCTAACCTGGTGCATTGCACTTAAATCAACAAGCAGCACGGTTCCAGTGCCTCTGTAACATTCTCTGCTATGCTCAATGCCCGCACATCGAATAAGAAAGGTAAGCTGTATGAACCTTGAGAGCAGAGTCGAAAAACTTGAAGAACACCATAAGCAAACAGATGCCTGTTTGCATGGCCTGGACAGAGTATGTGCTGACATAAAAAATATCGCCCTTACCAACCAGCACGATATAGCTTCCCTGAAGCTGGATGTTGCAGGAGTAAAATCGGATATAGCAGGGTTAAGCACTTGCAGAAGCGACACATGCAGGGTTCAGGCGAGCAGACGAACAACACAATGAGTTTGTTAAAGAAACTCGTGAGCGGTTTGACCAGCACGATAAACGCTTCGACCAGCACGATAAACGCTTCGACCAGCTGGAAGAACGCTTTGACCAGCATGATAAACGCTTCGATCAGCATGATAAACGCTTTGACCAGCACGATAAACGCTTCGACAAGCTGGAAGAACGCTTCGACCAGCTAGAACTCTTAATTCGTAATTCCCTTCCTGCCAATTAGCCCGCCAGCTGATGAGTGGTTCACCAGTGCGAAGGTATCTGGTGAACCGTTTACAGATATCGGTCGGTCTTGCGTTTTTTACTGCGTTTAACATTGAATCGAACGCCCACATCAGAGGTTGATATTGCTCTTGAGACAGACGCTTGCAGCGCAGTTTTTAGCGCAGGAAAAAGCGCCCAGTGATCAAAGTGGTCAATAAAATCTCTGGCAATATCCGCCATTTCTTCCAGCCGTTGTTCAGGGTTTTCAACTCCAATGCTTTTGCCATAGCGAATCAGTCGGTCTCTGTCGGGAAATTCCCGGCTTTTGTCCATTTTTAGAGCTAAATCATGGGAGTCTGTTTCATAGACGGTTGTATTTACAACGTCGTATAAAGGAGAAAGCCTCAAGCCACTGACAGGATTTATGTTGTCGTAGAGAAGTGCAAAATTCTTCAGGTGCGCGTCACCATTGCCCAGTAAACAGCTGATGGCGACGTAATCGAAAATACGCCGGGTCTGCTCTACATCTCTTGTATACAGCTGCACAACTTTCGCTACGTTCTCATAGGAACCCAGATACTTATCGTCCCCTGATTTTTTCATGAGCACCGCGAAATCTTCCATGCCCAGTGCTTGCCCGTTTTTCAGGTCAAACCGCTTCATAATGAACAGTTCGTTATTCTTTGACAGCCAGAACTCAGGAACGCTGATGCCGCAAGCCCTGGCAATGCTCATGCAGACATATTCGTTGAGTGCGAGATTCTCATAATCGTCGCCACCGGTTTTAACAATCAGCTCCGGCTCGATCAACGTTCCCTTTTCATCGGGCTTTTGTGTGTTTACCAGCAGCTTTGGCTGCACTCCGGAAATGGCGGCGGTGTTAAGCAGGTATTTATCGAGCAGGTATTCGAAAGCACTCTCACGGCTGTCCCAGTTGACAAGAGACTCAAGGCTGTCATGGTTTTCAGTTTCTATAATCAGGTCGCTTTTGTAAGACAATCGCCCAATACCGCAATGCTGTTGAAGTGCCAGAAATAGCATGTCGTTTACTTTTACATAGCGTCGCAGTTTTTCAGTTAGCCTTTCCCGTACATAACCTTCCGGGATATTCATCTGAAATACAGGGTGTAAAACCCCACTGTTATACGACGCTACCTGTTGCGGCATGGTCAGCGAAATATCTTCACTGGAGTCAGCGTGGTAAGAAAAGGCGTAGGAACCACGTTCAAAGCTTAAAGTACCCGCCTGCCCCTGTGGGGTATGAACATAAACAGGGTTTATTTTATCGGGCCAGTTATGGAAGGCTTTCATTCATCGTCCCCAAAGAGTTCGTCCAGTTCGTACCAGGTCGGCCTTGTGGCTTCTTTGACGGACAGCTCAAGCTCCAGCAGCCCCAGACAGTTAGTCAACGCCCATAATGCGCCACGGTAGCGGCCATTCTCAATGGCGGACACCACACTTCGGGTCGTTCCGGTACGCTTTGCCAGCTCGGTCTGAGTCCAGCCTTTGGATTTCCGCCGGGCTTTGAATGTTTTGCCTATGTTCTCCATGATGGCACCAATAGAAACCTAAACGACTTTATATATGTTCAAAATAGCCTGAAAATACTATTTTGACCATATATGTATTCATTATTAGATTCTAAGCGCCACCATCAAACTCAGCACTATCTGATAGGTTTTAAGGCTCAGGGATTTCAAAGGTCAGTTCTTGCGTAGTGTAAAAACACATTACACTGACCGATTCCCGATTATGGCTGAGCACTCATAGATAACCTGACACCCAAAGCCTGAAGGATTTTATAAACGGTTTCAAAGCGGGGCTTAGCGCCGGGAGACAGTGCTTTATAAAGGCTTTCACGACCCAGCCCGGATGACCTGGCGATAGCCTGCATACCGGTTGCTTTTGCAACATCGGCAATAGCTGCCATCAGCAGCGCCTGATCACCACTCTCCATTGCCGCATTAAGGTATTCTGCAATGGCTTCACTATCGGTAAGGTATTCTGATGCGTCGAATTTCTTCAGGTCTTTGCTCATGCTGTGCCTCCAGTTCCTTCCGCAGCTCTGACAGCCCACCACCTAAAGATTTCCTGTACACAGTCTGCCCGAGCTCAAGTCGCTTTAAAGCGATTAGAACTCGGGCTTGGCCTGCACGGTCTTTCAAGCCTTTCAGCCATTTATCAAAAATTTTGGTGGTTTCAATTAAGTCCACACCATTGATTATGTATCCATATAGATACAAATCAAGATACTTGATAAAAATTTTGAGGACAGAGCTTTAATCGACAGACTTCATAACTTCAACCGCAAACCGTTCTATGTCCTGAACATGCTGTTCGATAACCGCTTTGAGAATATCGAGGTTAAGCTTCTGATACTCATGTACGGCAATGTTACGAAACCCGACCATTTTCATCATGCTGTCCGTCAGGGTAGTGGATACAAGACTGTGGTCGGATAAAATCGAAAATGATTCCCTGCTTTCCTGGGGAACCGGTAACTGTTTCAGCCGTATAATCCGGTTGGACAGGTCAAGTGCAGCCTGGGAAGCCCGTTGAATATTCAGGATGATGGAGTCCTGCCGGGTGAAATTGGTGGTCAGCTCGTTTTCATGGCCAACGTACTCTTCCCTGATGCGCATAAGACAACGCTGGATAATGGCGTACTTATTGAGAATCACGTCATCCATTTTTAATCCTGCCTATTAAGTCGTCGATGATTTCCCGGCGATCTTCCTGTAACTGCTGATACTGCGAAAATACATGGGTCTCAAACAGGTTACAGGCAAATTCATCACTCTTCAGCAACCAGTTGCCATGCTCTACTACTTCTTTTTGCAAAACCGTGGTTGCCTTTCTCAGGCTGATCAGATCAACGTCTTTCTTAAGCTGGCAGGCCAGTGTCTGGGCAGTATTCCATAAAGGGTATTGCGATATATTCCGGTTCAACAATACAGCCAGATCAATATCACTGCGCTCTGTGGCCTTGCCTGCTGCCTGACTGCCATACAGAACAATCCCTTGCAAAGACTCTTTAAACTCTGACTTCAGGTATTGAATGATATGGGAGCAGGTTGTTTTTGGTAGCATGGTTTGTCTTCAGAATGTGCTGCATTAAAGGGATTTTAACACCTTGCTGTTGAAGAGCTACCGAAATCAATAAACACAACGAGCCAAGTGTCTCTTCTCTGCTATGCTCAATGTCCGAAAATCAAATAAGAAAGGTAAGCTGTATGAACCTTGAGTGCAGAGTCGAAAAACTTGAAGAACACCATAAGCAAACAGATGCCTGTTTGCATGGCCTGGCCAGAGTGTGTGCAGATATAAAAAACATCGCCCTTACCAACCAGCACGATATAGCTTCCCTGAAGCTGGATGTTGCAAGTGTAAAATCTGATGTTGCAGGCGTGAAATTGGACGTTGAAGCCGTAAAAGCCGACATTGGAGACTTAAAGGCTGATGTTGAATCCGTAAAAACTGATGTTGAATCCGTAAAAACTGATGTTGAAGACATAAAGTCAGATGTTCAGAGCTTAACCGCTTGCGTTAAAGCACTTGCGGAAGCGACACATGCAGGGTTCAGGCGAGCAGACGAGCAGCACAATGAGTTTGTTAAAGAAACCCGGGAGCGATTTGATCAACAAGATAAACGCTTTGACCAGCACGATAAACGCTTCGATCAGCACGATAAACGCTTCGACCAGCACGATAAACGCTTCGACCAGCACGATAAACGCTTCGACCAGCTGGAAAAACGTTTTGACCAGCTAGAACTCTTAATTCGCCAATCCCTTCCTGCCAATTAGCCCACCAACTGATGAGTGGTTCACCAGTGCGAAGGTATCTGGTGAACCGTTTACAGATATCGGTCGGTCTTGCGTTTTTTACTGCGTTTAACATTGAATCGAACGCCCACATCAGAGGTTGACATTGCTCTTGAGACAGACGCTTGCAGCGTAGTTTTTAGCGCAGGAAAAAGTGACCAGCGATCAAAGTGGTCAATAAAATCTCTGGCAATATCCGCCATTTCTTCCAGCCGTTGTTCAGGGTTTTCAACCCCAATGCTTTTACCGTAGCGAATTAGTCGGTCTCTGTCGGGAAATTCCCGGCTTTTGTCCATTTTTAGAGCTAAATCATGGGAGTCTGTTTCATAGACGGTTGTATTTACAACGTCGTATAAAGGAGAAAGCCTCAAGCCACTGACAGGATTTATGTTGTCGTAGAGAAGTGCAAAATTCTTCAGGTGCGCGTCACCATTGCCCAGTAAACAGCTGATGGCGACGTAATCGAAAATACGCCGGGTCTGCTCTACATCTCTTGTATACAGCTGCACAACTTTCGCTACGTTCTCATAGGAACCCAGATACTTATCGTCCCCTGATTTTTTCATGAGCACCGCGAAATCTTCCATGCCCAGTGCCTGCCCGTTTTTCAGGTCAAACCGCTTCATAATGAACAGTTCGTTATTCTTTGACAGCCAGAACTCAGGAACGCTGATGCCGCAAGCCCTGGCAATGCTCATGCAGACATATTCGTTGAGTGCGAGATTCTCATAATCGTCGCCACCGGTTTTAACAATCAGCTCCGGCTCGATCAGTGTTCCCTTTTCACTGGGCTTTTGTGTGTTTACCAGCAGCTTTGGCTGCACTCCGGAAATGGCGGCGGTGTTAAGCAGGTATTTATCGAGCAAGTATTCAAAAGCACTCTCGCGGCTGTCCCAGTTAACCAGAGACTCAAGGCTGTCATGGTTTTCAGTTTCTATAATCAGGTCACTTTTGTAAGACAAGCGCCCAATACCGCAATGCTGTTGAAGCGCCAGAAACAGCATGTCGTTTACTTTTACATAACGGCGCAGTTTTTCCGTTAGCCTTTCCCGTACATAACCTTCCGGGATATTCATCTGAAATACAGGGTGTAAAACCCCACTGTTATACGACGCTACCTGTTGCGGCATGGTCAGCGAAATATCTTCACTGGAGTCAGCGTGGTAAGAAAAGGCGTAGGAACCACGTTCGAAGCTTAAAGTACCCGCCTGCCTCTGTGGGGTATGAACATAAACAGGGTTTATTTTATCGGGCCAGTTATGGAAGGCTTTCATTCATCGTCCCCAAAGAGTTCGTCCAGTTCGTACCAGGTCGGCCTTGTGGCTTCTTTGACGGACAGCTCAAGCTCCAGCAAACCCAGGCAGTTAGTCAACGCCCATAATGCGCCACGGTAGCGGCCATTCTCAATGGCAGACACCACACTTCGGGTCGTTCCGGCACGCTTTGCCAGTTCGGTCTGAGTCCAGCCTTTGGATTTCCGCCGGGCTTTGAATGTTTTGCCTATGTTCTCCATGATGGCACCAATAGGAACCTATATGACCTTATATATAGTCAAAATAGCCTGAAAATACTATTTTGACTATATATGTATTCATTATTAGGTTCTAAGCACCACCGAACAATTCAACCAGATCAATAACAGAGACCGTTTCGAACTTCATCATTAATTAGTTAAGTCAGTTGCAGATTTTGTATTTCCAAACCAGACTTCGCAGCCTGATACTGGAGAGTAATCATGTTTGATATGACCCCCGCCACTCAGGTTATGGCCTTCTTTTTTGTCGCCACGGTTTTAGTCGCTCTCTGGGTGCGATGGCAGTTACATAGAGATCGCAAACATAAATCGTGAAATAGCCTGCCTGACAACCCGAGGGGCTTGCTCGTTGCCCTCGAATAATTGAATGATACCTTCACCAGTTTGGTCAAAATCATCGGCTATCTGGATTTTGCCATTGAATCGACCGGGTTTGCGTACTTCTCTTTTTCGGTACGGAACCAGTTCCAGATAGGGCTTGCCAGCTTTTGAGATCACCACCCGCTCACCACGCCAGGCCAGCTCACCCAGCTGGGATAAGCGGCTTTTTGCTTCGTGCATGTTGATAACCTTGTCAGATGTGGATGGCTCTGGCATTACAAAACCCTCTTTAACGGTAGTTAGCTGACAATAGCTTATATCCCCGCCCGCATTGGGCGAGGGTTTACGACGATTTTGCTAATTTTGGCAAACAGAGCCTCTGTCATCCCCCCCGACTTAAACAGCACATCATACTGACCTGTATAGAAAAGTGCTGTTTCACTTAAGCAGCTGCTTATTCTGTTGCCAGCAGTCGTTTAATTGCTGGCTGATCAGACATTGTGTTGTCGTCTTGATGCTTAGTTGCTTTGCCAGATCGGGCCAGCTGGCTACAGCATCGGCCACTTGCTCAATACATTGTTTTGCCTGACTCCAACTACCAAAGTTGGCCAGCTCTGCCAACTTTTGAATAACCTTTGCCGGAGGTTGGTTGCCGTAACCACAAAAAGCGGTCATGTGCTGGCTGTAAGGTGACGGACTGAATGTAACATCATAAAAGGGGGCTACAGTCCACTGACCATCGTCGTCCATTAGAAAGGACCAGTTTTTAGTGTGGTCATCCTGGTTGAGTGAAAACAGGTTAAACAGTGCTCGTGTAAATTGCTCCTGAGCCGCTGCCGGACTTTGGCACACAACCTGGGTGACTTTAATCAGGTCTTCATAATCCATGGAAGGTTGCCTGAAATCAGCGTCCATTAAGCCACACAGGGTGTGCATATGATAACGCCCAGCGGGTTGTTCATTCGGACAATCAAAGCGCTTCAGCGCAAGCCAGCCCTTTGCTTCAGGGTTGCCTGTTTCGTGAATCAGTGTCCATGTGGGAACTGTGATACCTGCTTCTTTTGCCATGGTGAGCCAGGCGGCTTCGCACAAGCCTTCTTCATGCCCCAGAGGCAAGTTCTGCGAAGTAAACTTAATCAGCCAGGGGGTTAAGCCTGACTCAGCCGATGTACTCACACACTTCGCATCATCAGGGTCAAGGTAGATCATGGCTTTGGGTCTGGCACCACCTGAACCACCGGCACTGGCAAGGGCGGCCAGTACTTCTTCAGTCTGACCTTCGTAAATACGTCGGGCTTCCTGCCCCAGCACTGAAACAGCCTGTAATGCTTTATCGTCTTTGGTCGTATAATCGGAAACCGGGGAGTAGCTTAAGCTGCCCATCCCCCTTTGTCCTACATACGCCAGGCGTTCCAGGGGAGTAATCTGTTGAGGTAATAGGCCATGTTGACGAAATACCCGATCCATCAACAACAGTCCCCAGCCATCAGGCAGTGAATCTGCGAACACACCGTGCAAACCCTGATGGGGCATTTCGGGCGCTTTATGCAATGTACTGTTAAAGGCCAATGTAAAAGGCGACAGACTGTTAAACTGCTTCAGGTAGTCTTCATCGTATTGAAAATAAATACCCTGCCGGTTTTGAGCCAGCTGTCCCACAAAGTGTTGCTGACCATTACTGAAGCAGCGATGAACATCCAGCTTTTGAGTACTCATCTTTTCAGTACCTCTTCAATGCTGGTTGGCTCTGCCACGCTTTCACGGGTAAGAGCAACCAGCGCATCAAGCCGGTCAACGCTTTGCCATAACAACAAAAACTGTCGCAGGGAAATTTGCCCGGTGGTTTCAAACTTCTTGATGGTGGAAGCCGGAACAGTGCTTCGCTCAGCCAGTGCCTGACGTGACCACTTTTTTTGCCTGCGCTTCTTTTTAATGTGATCTGCCAGCTTTTGCTGTGTGTCGACCGGGGTAAGCAGAGATAGTAAATCCATAAAAACATCCTTTATTTATGGATATTATAGTATCTTTTTATGCAATCAATACCAAAAAACAGATACCATTATATCTTTTTTGCTACCTAATAGGTTTTAAGACAGTACCGACTAAAACCTCAGTACCACTGCCGCGCTCATCGCCACCTGGTAAATCACCCGCATCACATCGCTGGTGTACTGCATGGTTTTCTCATCAACCTGCGGCATCACCAGAATTTCATCACCCGGCTGCACATCGTATTTCGCCAGCCCTTTATTAAACCAACCGTTTTTGTATTCAATGCGGGAGATGGTTCCGTCCCGATGCAGGACCAACACGCGAGACTGGTCGGCTTTTTGTGAGTAACCACCGGAAGCATTAACGTAGTCGTCTATAACGCTTCCTTCATCAAACACCATGGCGTTCGGGAACATCACTTCACCATGTACCTGTATCAGAACGGTTTTATTCGGAATAATAATCCGGTCCTGATCCTTCAGCATCACGTCCATGCGGTTGTCGTTGTGACCAAGCAGCACCTGTCCCCGTGGCTTCACCTGTCTGGCTCTGTTCACAAATTGAAGAATGGATTCGGCATCCGACTTTCTTAACTGGGCTTCCCCGACACTTTTGCTTCGGGCAGACAGGGCAGCCTGTTCCAGTTGTTGCAGTTGTACGTCCAGCATCGCCTTTTGACGCTGGGCGACTTCTTCCCGGAACAGCTGCATGGCTTCAATATTGGAGCGTTCGTTAGGCTGCAACCTGGCCATCAGGTCATTCATGGTGCTGCCATAAGGCAGGATATAAATCGCCTGACCGTTGTGTTCCCCTTCTACGGCAACACTGATCGTACCCGGCATTTTGTCCGACACAACATTGACTTCATCGCCGCTGCTGATCATTACCTTTTTTGCATCAGTCAGTGGCAGATAATCCACATTACGTTTAGCCAGCTGGTTACGACTAATGCGAACATGGGTCGCTTCCGGCATCAGGCCGACCATTTGCAAAGCGTCATTAAGGGCAATTTCACCACCGGCAAATTCGATCTGAACGGGGTTTTCCACCAATCCATCAAAGGCCGCTACGCCCTGACGACCGTTTACCACCAGGGTGTCACCATCCTGCAGCTGTACCTGCTCAATGGTGCCTGTCAGCAGGAAATCATAAAGATTAAAGAACGCACGGGTTTTGTTGCCCCGCTTCAGCTCAACATTCAGGTAACTACCAGACTCCGGACGTATACCGCCGGACTTGGCCAGAAAGGCCAGAATAGAATCCGAGGAAAAACCACCATAAAGACCCGGCGACTGAACAAAACCGGTGACAAACAGTTTAACGGGTTCCGTAGCGTTCAGGCTGGCATAGAGGTTCACATTGCTCTGATAAACACTGCGAACTTTTTTCTCAACGACTTTATTCAGGTCTTTATTGGCAACGCCTTGCAGCCGAACCGGGCCAACCTGTGGGATAAACACATTGCCCTGGGCATCAACGGTTAATTCAACAGACACCTCATAGGCTCCCCACATTTGCAGGGTGATTTTGTCACCAATCGCCAGTTTGTACTCGGGGTTAAAGCCTTTGAACTCGGCTTTACGAAAACCGCTGAAAAGGTTTTGTCCGAATACCGGGTGAATGGTGGCTTTTTCAACCACTTCAGGGCCAGAGGTTTCTGGTGCTGGCATAGGGGTGTTTGCAAAGGCATTGAGGCTGAGCATGAGTGCCGCAGCAGAAGCAACAGCTATTCGTTTGTATATCATAAAATTCGGAATCTTGATCATGACAGCTTATGCGCTATCTTTTTTGAGTTATGAAAAAATAGTTTTGGCTTTTGGCTTTTGGCTTTTGGCTTTTGGCTTTTGGCTTTTGGCTGGACAGATGGTGAGTGGGCTTCTACTTTGTTAACGATTTAAAAAAAAGAATTATGAATTTTGAACGACTACTGGTTTGGCAAGAAGCCGTTGAACTTTGCACTAAGGTCATACTCTCTTTTAAATATTGTCGGGATTTTGGTTTTAAAGACCAGATCACCTGATCCTCACTGTCCGTTCCTTCCAATATTGCAGAGGGTATGAGCCGTAAAGGAAACAAAGAAAAGATTCAGTTCCTTTGTATTAGCCTTGGCTCATGCGCTGAGCTAAGAACTCAGCTAACCATTGCTGAGCAGGTCGGTTACCTGTCAGCACATGAAAAACAAAACTACCTGAACCAATGCAACAAAATCGCCAAAATGATAAACAGCCTCAAAAACAAAATCGAAACCACCAACAGCTAAAAGCCAACAGCCAACAGCCAACAGCCAACTAATTATGTCTGAAAATTCTGTATGATTTTTGGATTCAGGCAGCTTCTCAGAAATGCGTTCATGGGCTGCATATCATTAGACTGATAGAAATCCAGCATCAGGCGATTGAACTCTTGTTGTCGTTTAGCCACAACGTTGATGAGCGGATAACCTGCTGATAGCAAGATGCCATTCATCATAAATCGCCCCATTCGTTTGTTCACATCCCAAAAGAACTGGGCTCTTGCCAACTGTAAGAATGCGGCAACTGCCTTATCGTAAATATCATCTTTTTTGGCAACATCCTGTTCAATGCTTTTCCAGATGCTATCCAGCGCACCGGGAGCAGGCGGCTCGTACTCTGACCCACTAATCGTCACATTACCAGTTCGAAAAACGCCCCACTCCAGAGCTTCATCCTTGCCCGCAATACTGTGTAAAAGCAGTGCGGTAGCTTTCGAAAATGCAAACTGCTTCTGCTCAACCAGAGCAAACAGACGTTTCCAGGTTTCAGCCTGATTCAGAGCCATATTCTGGTCGCTTATTTTATGCCCACCAACCGTTATTCCATCCAGAAGCGTTTGAACTTCGGGAAGCGTCATGGCAACGCCTTCAAGATTAACCGCATCGTAGACCAAACAAGCCAGATCACGTACAGCAAGCTGCTTAGCCATTCGATGATTGGGCTTCATGTTCCAGTGCTTGTCGGTGCATGTCATAAACTAACCCTGAAGTTTTACGTTGCTCAAAGCCATTATTGTATGTTGCTGCCTCCCCAATAGCACTTTTATCAGTCTCTATGCTCTCGAATGGTTGCACGCATCATACGAACCAAAGCATATAGTGCCAAAAGAATAAGAAGAATGTTGGTTAGCGTGTAAGCAACTCTTGGGTATTTAGCTTCCTCTGACAGATGCGGGCTACTCACTACCACCAGTTGTTTCAGCTTGCGGCTGGCTTCGGTTCTTGCGCCTTCCAGGGCCACCAGTGCCGACGAATAAGCCTTTGTCGCAAGGTCAAGATCAAGCTGCAATTCCTTCTGCTTAGCGGCCAAATCGTTCAGGGTGGTAGCGTCACTGTCGGTTAACCTATCCTTTTCAGTGCTTAATTGTTTTTGCAGGGCATTAATACGCTGCTTAAGTGCTACAACCTGTGGTGATCTGTCGTTTAGATAGGAAGTGAGGGTTTGCAGTTCGGTCTGGTTACGGATCAGATCTGCCTGCAACTCATTCATAATGGTGTTCAGGGCTGCCCCCTGTTCGCTGACACTGAGCATTCCGGTTTCGTTCTGGAAAGCGACCAGTTGTGCGGTGTAATCCTTCAGGCGCTGTTCGGACAGGGCCACCTCATCCTGCACAAATTTCAGCTGCTCACCAGCCAGGTTATGACTGATTTCATTAACGAAAGCTTCACTGCGTTCCAGCACCAGTCCAGCTAGTTTCTGAGCAAATTCAGGCGAGAAGCCCTGAATTTCCAGGTCCAGCATACCGTTAGTGTCGTTTAACCGAACCTGCATATGGTCACGATAAAACTCAAGAAAACCTTCGTGGGTCTCTTCAGAGGCAAGGCGGGATAAAAAGTCGCCGGTTTCGTAGTGCTGTCGCAAGCCTGCTTTTTCGTCCAGATAGTAGAGCATATCCGGAGACTTGATAAAGGTTTCAAGAATGCGCTGGTCGTTGCTGGCCTGAGGGGTAACACCAAAAAGGCTTAATCCTTCGATTGAGCTTCCGCTGCCGTTATTCTTTTCAATCATAAAGCTGGCTTCAGATACGTAGCGATCAGAAGCAAAGCCGGTGTAGTAAATCGCAGACAGAGCCCACGGTGCTGCCACCATTCCAACAAACCAGCGACCAGCCTGTTTGTGTAACAGATGTTTTCTGGCCAGCTTTATCCACTTGTTTTGTGGTGGTTGTGGTTTTTTTCTGGCTTTAGGCAGTTCAACAATGTCGGCTTTTTTCTTGTTGACTTCAACCGTTGCAGGTTTGTTTGCCGGGATGGCCTGAGGTTTATTGGCAACCTTTTTTAGATCAGGCGTTTTTTGTTTCGTGTCAGTCATAAATAGTGTTAATGAACCAAAAACTGTTACATAGCGTTATAAGCTGCAATTGCGTCATCAATACTATCGTGAACATGTATTTTACCGTCCTTAATGTAAATACCTATGTCACACTGACGCTTTAACTCATTGAGGTTATGGGAAACAAACAGGAAATTTGCCACGTCCTTTTTTGCATCAAAGGTTTCTTTGCACTTCTGCTTAAATCGTTTATCACCTACGGATGTCAATTCATCTATCAAATAATAATCAAAATCAAAAGCCATGCTGACTGCAAATGAAAATTTAGAACGCATACCAGATGAGTAGCTTTTTAATGGCATTTCAAAGAAGTGACCGATTTCTGAAAACTCTTTGATATAGGCGAGCTTTTCTTTAATCTCTGCCTTACTTTTACCGTAAATCCGGCAAACAAACTCAGCATTTTCGCGACCGGTCATACTGCCCTGATAGCCGGAAAGACCCAATGGCCAGGATACATTGCCCTTAATGGAGATGCGTCCGGTATTGGGGAAATCCGTTCCTGCCAACAGGCGCATCAGTGTTGACTTGCCACTGCCGTTGGCACCAAACACACCGATATTTTTATCCCCCGGCAGCTCAAGCGTTACATCTTTAAGAATGTAATGCCTGCCGCGCGGTGTTGGATAGTATTTAGTGACGTTATCAAAAACTATCATATGGTCAGCATTTTTCGCCAGTTAGCCCGAAACATGATCATGCCAATGGTCATGACAACCAATGAACACAAACCCAGATACTCAAGGCTAACCAGAGAAACATTATAAGACTCTGAAAAACAGGATCTCATTAGTTCAAAGGCATGTACCAGAGGGTTCCACAGTAAATAGTCCTGGGCCGCCACGGGTATTTCATTAATTGAGAAAAAGGTTGCAGAGATAAACATGAGGGGGCGCATAAGTACTGGCAGAAATTTACCCGGTTCAGGAAAGATCGTATTAATAACCCCAAAAGCAAGGCCGACACCAAAACCCAGGAAGGCTAACAGGGAAAAGACCAGGACAAACTTCAGTGTATTGTTGACTGTGATATCAAAGCCCATCCACCACATTGCAACAAAAATGCTCACCAATACAATCAGAGAAACAACGGCTTCAAGAATGAACCGTGTCCAGAAAAAGTCAAAAACCCTGACCTGCCGATAAATAAGAAGGTTTTTATTGGCTCCTACAGCGGTCATGCATTGATTGATAACCTTCGTAAAAAAAGTTAAAGGCCCCATACCCAGGGCGAGAAAAACAGGGGCATCCAGCCCCCCTACTGCAGACATTCCACGAAAGTGGAACATCACCATGAATATTGAAATCCCGATAATCGGCTCAAGAAAAGCCCATGCTATTCCCAGGCGATACTGCCCAAATCTTGTCTTTAACTCACGGGAGATTAACGCATTAATAACAGCAAGCTGTATCTGAAATGAGGAACGTTTTTCCATTAATATTTCTAATTCATCTGGAATCAAACAGAAAAAAGCACGCTACCGCCCATCAACTCACTGCATGCTGGCTAAACAGTACTCAAACGTACCCAATAAAAAGGAGCATTAAAATGCCCCTTCAGCCAGTGCAGCATGTATGTGTTGAAACAACAGAAAAACAGCTTTTAATCGTTGCGAATTGTAAAAAAAAATTTACGAT
Source organism: Endozoicomonas euniceicola (assembly GCF_025562755.1). Classification (GTDB taxonomy): domain Bacteria; phylum Pseudomonadota; class Gammaproteobacteria; order Pseudomonadales; family Endozoicomonadaceae; genus Endozoicomonas_A; species Endozoicomonas_A euniceicola. The sequence goes on along the minus strand of NZ_CP103300.1, from coordinate 2,945,279 downwards.
ACTGAAATCCCGTCAAGCCACCCCGAAGTAGGTACTAATAGCTACCATAACCTGTGCTTATTCCGTGCAAGCAAAACCTGAAAGCCATGAAGCGAACAAATATCTCCCACTAATGCGAAAATGCACTTAGTGACTGCTCCCCACCCTATCGGGTGAGGCTTCTGATTTCTTAGGCAGCAACCGACAGTATGCCGGATTTACGCAAGCCTCCATCAGCAGAAACGGACAGTCCTTCCGCCTTTAATTTCAATATGCCTTGCTTCTTGATATTGCGAGCTGCATTAATATCCCGGTCATGGATAGCACCACAGCTACACTCCCATGATCGGATTCTCAATGGCATTTTTTCCTGTTTCAAATCGCAGACTGAGCAAGTTTTAGAGGATGCAAACCACTGGTCTATCTTCACCAGATGTTTACCTTCCTGCTTTGCCTTGTATTCGAGTTTGGTTATCAGTGAGTGCCAGCCAGCATCAGCAATAGAACGAGCAAGACGCTTGTTCTTGAGCATGTTTTTAACTTTCAGTGTCTCCACAATCACCGCTTGGTTTTCGTCAATGAGTTGTTTTGATAGCTTATGCTGAAAATCATTACGGGCAAAGGCTACACGCTCATGCGCCTTTGCCACCAATAAACGGGCTTTGTGCCTACCTTTTGAGCCTTTCTTGCAGCGAGATAGAGCCTGTTGTTTTCTTTTCAGGTTACGTTGTGCTTTTTTCAGAAAGCGAGGATTGCCAGTCTTATGGCCGGTACTGGTGATAGCCAGATCAGTAATCCCCATATCAACACCGACAACCTGATTAGCTTCAAGATTATCAATCTGTTTTGGTTGTTCCTGGGTATCATCAGCCAATATGGAGGCAAAATACTTGCCGGTTAGCGTTCTGCTCAGGGTGATAGACTTCACCTTACCCACTATTTCACGATGCACTTTAGCCCTTATGGGCTTGCACTTGGGGATTTTTATCCAGTTATCGCCCACAGAGACAGACGTACAATGGTAGCTACTTTGCTTGCCATGCTTTTTCTTGAAGCGAGGAAATCTTGCCTGCAATTTGGGATTGAAAAAGTTTTGAAAGGCCGTATCCAGATTGATAGTGGCCTGTTGCAGTGCAATAGAGTCAGCGTTTTTCAGCCATGAGTACTTTCGGCTTTTCTTGGCTTTTGCCAGCAAGGGCTTCAGGTGTTTTTTGGGAGAAAGGCTCTGCCCACGAACCTTGTAATAATGAACCTTAATAGCCAGGGCCTTGTTCCATACGAACCGCACAGCATCAAACTGACGGTCGAGAAATTCCGCCTGCTCTGATGTTGGATAGATTCGTACTTTGGTGGCTCTCAGCATGGAACATTATTTCAGTGCTCATTAATATAATCTTCATATTACAGGTATTTGAAAGAGGTTTTCAAGTGAGCGCACACAATAAAGATTTGCTTAAAGGGTATCTTCGCAAACGACATAGCGTTACCAAGCTGGTTGTTCATTTGGTGTTCACGACAAAGTACAGACGAAAGCTTTTTGATGGCTATATGATCAAGCAGTTACGGGAGTCGTTCGAGAGTGCATGTGAAAAACTGGAATGCCAGTTACTTGAAATGGATGGCGAAAAAGATCACGTACACCTGTTGGTGACCTACCCACCAAAACTGGCTATCAGTGTCATGGTAAATAATCTCAAATCAACATCATCAAGACGGTTGCGAATGCTGAATACCCACCTTACTGCTCAGAGCAAAGCAGGCTTAATGTGGTCAAGGTCTTACTTTGCTTGCAGTGCTGGCGGTGCAACTATCGAGACTCTGAAGGACTACGTTAATAGCCAGAGTACACCAGATTGATGGCGGAAGGCTCTGCGCCTTCCCGTCTTATATCCCCGCCCGCATTGGGCGAGGGTTTACGACGATTTTGCTAAAAATGCTTACGGAGCCTTATAACAAAAACGACACCGTAAGTACTTCACCCTATGACCACCGATAAAAAATCCATTATCTTTGATATCCATACATCATTAATACAGGTTGTCTCGGGCTGAAAGGCCTGAAGAAGGTAAACTATGTCCAAGATCAATCAAGACAGACTTGTCCAGCACTTCGTTGACCTGGTGAAAATCAACAGTGAATCCGGTAACGAAAAGGCCATTGCTGAAGTTCTGGCTGAACAATTGGCTGAAATGGGTTTCCGTGTTGAAAAGCTGCCGGTGACGGCTGAGGTTTCCAATGGCTTCAACCTCTACGCTAACCTGCCAGGTGATCTGGAAGGCAGCATTCTGCTGAGCAGCCACATGGACACCGTGGCTCCGGGTAACGATATTGAACCTGTTATTGAAAACGGCATTATCCGTTCTGCGGGCAACACCATTCTGGGTGGTGACGACAAATCCGGTATCGCTGCCATTATGGAAGCCGTTCGTTCCATTAAGGAACAGGGTCTGAAGCACAAAACCATCGAACTCGCCTTTACGGTTCATGAAGAAGGCGGTCTGCACGGTTCCAAGCAGTTTGATATGTCTCACGTAGAGTCCAAAAACTGCATCGTTCTGGATTCAGGTGGTCCAATCGGCACTATTATTACCGTTGCGCCGGGTCAGCAAAACATCAAAGTAAACATCACTGGTCGTCCAGCTCATGCGGGCCTGGCTCCGGAAGAAGGCATCAATGCCCTGACCGTTGCTGCCGATGCGATTTCCAACATGAAGCTGTCGCGCATCGACGAAGAAACCACCGCCAACATTGGTGTGGTAAAAGGTGGTCAGGCTACCAACATTGTTATGCCGGACCTGTTCATCGACGCAGAAGCCCGTTCAACCAACGACAACAAGCTGGCTGACCAGGTTGAGCACATGGTAAAAACCTTTGAAGCCGCTGCCGAAAAGCACGGTGCAGAAATCGAAATTATTTCTACCCGCGCCTACAACGCTTTCCAGATGGACGACAACGACCCGCTGGTTGAAGAAGTAAAAGCCGCCTTTGCAGAAGCGGGCGTTGCAGGCAAGACCATGCCAACGGGCGGTGGCAGCGACGCTAACATTTTCAGCGAGAAAGGCATCAGGACGGTTAACCTGTCGACCGGTATGGCTAAAGTGCATACAACGGAAGAGTACATTGCCATTGACGATATGGCCGGTATCACGAAGTTCATGCACACCTATCTGACCCGCTGACCGGAAGATCGATTAAAGCCGAAGCTGTTCGCCTGCTTCGGCTTTTTTAATGCTTATCTGACCACGCCAGCACTCCAACCACAATAAAGTACTGCGCCATATAATAAGTGGCCATAATCACAATACCTGACCAGGCAAACGGCATAATAAACTTATTGACTGCAATAACCAGGTCAGACAAGGCAAACAGAAGTGCCCCGGCAAACAGACGATTCACCGGACGGTCACAAATAGCAGCCCCCATCAACATAGCGCCAATAGCCAGAATATACGCCATAACCGGAGCCTGCATGTCACCGGTATACGGCACAACTAACAGGCCCGCTACCGACATAAACACAAACGCAAAGATCACCAGCCCAACCCGACCGGGGCCTGATGTACGATGCGTCCAGAACAACCCGGCATACACCAGCTGAGCCATCAGAAAACTGCCCAGCCCAGCCAGAAACAAATCACTGCTGTGACGACTACCATGACTGAACGACAGCAGGATATCCCCTCCTGCTGAAAACAACAGGGCAACCACCATGGCACTGCGCCAGACACCGGCTAACCGCCAGGAGACCAGAAACATCAACAGAATAACAGGCAGAGCCTTAATGCCCGCCCCCATAAAACCGGACAGTTGCTCCATAAAAACAATATAGAGCGCAGAAAGAAGAAAATAGACTGCGGTAAAAGTATGTTTCATAACCGGATAACTCGTTTGTGTCTTTTATTATTAGGGTTGTAAAGAGTTACCCGGTTACTGTACCACTGACATCAGCCTGCGATATAGAGGCTCTTGTGCTGTCTGCGAAGCCTGATGGCATGGATCATATAGGCTATACCGGCAAAAGCGGTGATCAGGGCTGGAACCATCAGGCTGTTATAAAGCAGATGCGTAAACAGAAAAGCCCCAAAAGCGCCACCTGTCGTAAAACCTGCCAGCAGCCGACAATAAAGAAGCAATCGTCGTTTATCCATGGGAGCACCTCGTAACCAACGCCCAAGCTTGGCACCAATATCGGTCAGTATGCCGGTCATATGTGTGGTTCTCAGCACCGCGCCGCTGAAGGTGCTGACCATCGCATTCTGCAGACCACAGGCCAGCGATGCCACCAGCTGTCCGCCGAAAGAGCTGTGTTGGTACAGCCATAACGAATTCAACAACAGAAAGGATTCAAACAGCAGGATAAAGCCATAACCCCGCCCCAGTCGCAGCGTTTCGCCCCTGATAATCAGACCACTGAGAAAAGCCCCCATAAAAAAGGTCAGCACCACCGCCAGCAAACGCCCGACACTCAGCCAGTCGCCCCGGGCCATCCCTACAGAAACCAGTGTTATGGAGCCCGTTACGTGGGTAACCGCCTGATTGGTAAAGCTGAGATAGGCAATCCCATTGACCATCCCCGCCGAGAAAGTCAACAAAACGCCACCGAACCACACCCAGGCAGGAAGTCGGTTAATCATTTTCATTTATTCCGGAAAAACAACAGGGTGGAAGGCTAACACAGGGGGCTTTCTGGTCTATTGACGATAATGCTCATTCTCGTGCGAAAGCACTCAAAGTGTTTTGTTGGCTACTGCTTCAACAAGCGCACACGCTCAGTAAACAGCTATCCTCAGAGTAGAAGCTTTTCAAGGATGACTATAAATGAAAACTCTATTTCTTAGTGCTGCCGGACTGGCGTTTTTAGCGGCTTTTACGACAGGAATCGAATCAGCAGAGCCAGCAGCGTATCCCGACAAAGGGGCAGACCACCCCGTCAGTACAGACGCTCAGCCCGATTACGAAGTTCACTCCATTGAAGAGGTGCTTGCCAACCCAACGGATCAGGAGTTGGTGAAAATTTCGGGCGAAATCATCAAAAAAATAAAGTGCAGCACCTACCTGTTTCGCGGTAAAAGTGGCGATATCCATATCAAAATTGACACCCATGCCGTTCCCGAGTTGGGCATTCCTTTCAAAGAAGCAACGGTAATTAAAGGCACCGTAAACCATGACGGTGAGAAAAAGCCCACCGTCGAAGCCGACCATATTCACTATGTCTTTTAAGCTGTTAGCTGTTGGCTGTTAGCTGTTGGCTGTTGGCTGTTGGCTGTTGGCTGTTGGCTGCCTGACCAATAGCCAATAGCCAATAGCCAATAGCCAAAAACTCAATGCAACCCCCGCAACGCATCCGGATTCCAGAAAGATTGCCAGTCCATTGACGTATCACCAATCACCAGAAAATCTGAATTCACCAGATGCGCCTTGAAGTTGTAAGCAAAACGCTCTCCAGCAGGATTCATCAATACCCCGCCAGCACCTTCCACAACACCCTGAACGGCAGCGGTATCCCACTCTGACGTTGGCCCGATACGAGGGTAAATATCCGCTTCACCTTCAGCCACCAGACAGCTTTTCAAGGCACTGCCTACCTTTCTGGGGGTAAGGTTTGGGTAGATGTCCCTGAGCTGTTCAATAAACGCAGCAGCGCCTGCTGTACCATAGGTTCGGCTACCCAGTACCACCACGTTATTGCGGTCTAACAACCGGGGCTTAATACTCACAACCGGTTCATTGCCAACCTGCTTGAAAGCACCGGACTGTTTGCCCCCCCAGTACGTGGTATGGGTGACGGGCACATGCACAACACCAAACAGCGGATAGCTACAGCCATTGTCTGCCTTTTCCATCAGGGCGATATTGACCGTGAACTGTCCATTACCGTTAATGAATTCCTGTGTACCATCCAGCGGGTCCACCAGCCAGTAATGATGCCAGGTCTGGCGTACAGACAAATCGGCATGGGTGGACTCTTCAGAAAGAATGGGATAGCTCACATTCAGACGCAGCAGATGTTTTTCAATCACTTCATTGGCCCGCAAGTCGGCCTGGGTGACAGGGGTTGCATCGGCTTTTCTTTGAATGCCCAGTTCCTGCTGTTCGTACACGTCGAGAATGACTTCTCCCGCCTTACGGGCGATGTCTCTTACAGCCTTGATCAAGTCGTTCATCATCACTCCTGATTGAAGGTTTCGTCAGAGCAAACCATCCTGCAGCTTTTCCCGCACCAGGTACAAAGCCGCCAGTGTCCGGGCTTCTGAAAAATCCGGACGATCATTCAACGTCTGCAAGCGATCAAATGACCATTCCACCACTTCCATGGGTTCAGGCTCATCCCCTTCGAGCTGTTCCGGATACAGGTCTCGTGCCAGAACCACATCGATCTGGCTCTTCATGTAATTGGGTGCCAGCGTAAAGTCGGTAATGTAATCCCACTGTCTGGCCCCATAACCGGCCTCTTCTTTTAACTCACGGTCTGCTCCTTCAAACAGCGTCTCACCCGTTTCCACCAGACCTTTAGGGAGGCTGAGCTGATAATCTCCTGTGCCTGCCGCAAACTCTTTGACCAGCAGGAAGCGGTTATCATCCAGCATTGCCACCACCATAACGGCTTTATACCCACTGCCAGAGCCTGCCAGTCGTTCATAGATACGTTGCTCACCGTTAGAGAACTCCAGTTCCAGAGCTTCGACCCGGAATAAACGGGTTCGGGCAATTTCAGTACAGGACTTAATCCTGGGGTTTTTATTGTTTATTGGCATATCGTTTTTTGGCATATCGTTTACTGGCATTGCTTGTCATCGTTCCCAGTCTCAAACTGAGGCGTTATTATAAGACAATGATCGCCCTTCCCCCTATCTCAATAGGGTCATCACACAAGAGTCTTTCCAAATGATTAACTGGAATGCCATCAATACCGTCCTGCTGGATATGGACGGCACCCTGCTGGACCTGCACTTCGACAACTATTTCTGGCAGGAATACGTGCCGCAGAAATACGCTGAAAGGCACGGTATCACCATCAAACAGTCAAAGAATGAACTGGAACCCCGCTTTGCTCAACAGGAAGGCAGGTTGCAGTGGTACTGTCTGGATTTCTGGGAAAAAGAACTGAGCCTGGATATCGTAGCCTTGAAAAATGAGATTAACCACCTCATATCGTTCCGTCCAAACGCCAGGGAATTTCTTCACAGCCTGAAAGAACGCGGCAAGCAGGTGGTTATGATCACCAATGCTCATCCGAACAGTTTGTCCCTCAAACTTGAACGACTGTCGATGGCGCACTATTTTAATCGTTTAATCAGCGCTCACGATTATGGCTATCCGAAAGAGTCTCAGGCATTCTGGCAGAATCTGGAAGTCGATATCAGTCTTGATAAAGAGAGGGCTTTGTTTATCGACGACAGTGTACGCGTTCTGAATTCTGCCAGAACCTATGGCATTCGCCATCTTCTGGCCGTGCGTTATCCTGACAGCAAAAAAGGGGCATGGGATACACAGGGCTATGAGGCCGTCGAAGACTTCAGAGATTTAATTGCCCCTGAAAAACTCGCTCCTGAAAAACTCGCTCCTGAAAAAATAGTATGAGTCAATCCAGCAACAAGCTTAACAAAGAGTCCGCCAGTAAAATTCGCCTGGACAAATGGCTGTGGGCGGCACGTTTTTATAAAACCCGTAATATCGCTAAGGAAGCCATAGATGGCGGTAAGGTTCACCTGAACGGCAGCCGCTGCAAACCGGGTAAAGAACCCAAAGTAGGCGACGAACTACGCCTGCGGGTGGGCTGGGACGAGAAAACCGTAATTGTGCGAGCACTCAGCGATAAACGACAAAAGGCCGAAGTTGCCCAGCAACTTTACGAAGAAACGGCCAACAGCATTGCCCGGCGTGAAGCCAGTGCCGAACAGCGCAAAGCCCTGCGTGGTGCCACGCCAAGACCTGAGCGACGTCCGGATAAAAAGCAACGCCGCGACATTATGAAGCAGAAAGCCGACTTTAGGTTTGACGACTGAAGCAGGCTGACCAAACTACGGGAGGTAAATAATACCCTCCCGGATTTCATGGGGAACTCTATTGAGTTTTTCCCCCGGGCAAGGACCGGCAACGCATTCACCACTGTGAATCAGAAACAATGCGCCATGGGTAGAGCATTGAATCAGCCTCTGCTCCGAATCCAGAAACTGATCTTCATGCCACTCAAGGTTAATGCCAAGATGGGGGCAACTGTTCTCATAAACGTAGACGTCATCATCCTGCCGAACCACAAAAACATGGCCCTTCTCATTGTGGAAACCTTTGCTGCCAGGATTTGCCAGCTCATCAACAGCGCAGAGTTTGATCATGATTCAGTCCGGTGTTTATTTTGTTTCAGCCATTTTATGCGGTTTTAACGGGCTTGTAACGCTCCGGTCAACCCTTTAAAGATTCGAATAATTCGTTTTTGATTCCTTTCGACTATCCGACTAGAGTGAAGAGCTGACGGAGGATTTATCATGGACAACCTTTACGATACTGACTTTTACCGCTGGAAAGAACAGCAAAAACAACACCTGATTCACAAACGGTTTGACCAGCTCGACCTTGAGCGTGTTATCGAGGAGTTCGACGATATGGGCAGTGAGCTTGATGCCTTGCAATCACGCCTGACGACCTTGTTACTGCACCTGCTCAAATACAGCTATCAGATAAATGTTATTAACCCGGTATTGCCAGAACCTTATAACTGCCGAAACTGGAAGGGAACCATTCGGGAACAACGTAAACAGCTCCATCGCCTTATGAAAAACCGCCCTCACCTGAAACACAAGGTTCCGGAAGTCTTCGAAGACAGCTATCAGGATGGTAAAGAGCTGGCTATCGAAGCCATGAACGATTACGTTCAGCCCCACCAGCGGTTGAACAACGCCAGTTTTCCGGAGAATTGTCCGTGGGGCTTTGAGACCATCATGAAAAGCGGCTGGTTGCCGGAAGATTAAATAATGAAAGAGTAACCATCAGAACTCATAGCGGGCTTTAGCGGAAAAACTGTGAGACCGGTAGGTCTTTTTCCAGTTAAAGTTATAGCCGGTGTGGAGCGTCCAGTGGTTGTTCATCTGTAGTCCAAGCCCAAGCCCCATATGCAGGCGTACCTTGTCCCGGTCCGGTCCTGTGACCATGAAGGATTCACCTCCGGCAAGGTAAGTGGACTTAACAATCGTGCCATCGGTACCAAAGTCGTAATACCCCATGAAAGTCAGCTCAGGCTTTATGACGCCATTGCGGTACCAGTATTCGCCATTGAACTTCATCCCGCCCCCCAGCTCCCAGGTATTGTAATCTTTGCTCTGGATTTTCTGCTCAAAACCACTGTCGCCTTTTTCTTCGTATTCCTGAACCCGGATCAGGCCATAGTTAAATTCAGTCTGAGGAGAAAACGTCCAGTTGCCTACCCGCCAGTTAGTACCGCCAATGACTCTGCCTCCCCACTGATCAACCTCAAAATCCGCTTTTACAAGGTAGCCATCAATGGTTTTCGTCATATCATTTGCTGAACGGCCCATGGACAGCATGGTATCAAGAAAATAGCCGCGATCATTCCAGCTGTTGTACCAGGTGGCCAGATAACTATAACTTTTATTGGTACTGCCCTCATTGCCATCGACCGTACTGCTCACCATTGAAAGTGCCAGACCCGTTCTGATGGTAGAATTAAGTTCGCTATCGACTCCAAGGGTTATGCCCCATGCCTGGTTTTTAAAGCCCGGCTCACCATCAACGTCATCCTGTTGACCACTGTTGTACAACATCTGCCCCCAGGCCGCACCATCGGCAAACTGGTCACCATAGCTAATACCACGACGTAAGCCGTGTACGCGGTTGAAGACGATGTTATGAGCGGTATTGGCAACCGCCTGAGATGATTTCTGCACCTCACCGGCAACCCTGGGCTGGACCTGCCCGGCCAGCTTTTTAGCGTCATAATTCGTTGCGTTCAGTTTCGCAAACAGCTTGCTGCCCCTGGTCGCATCGGCATAGGTTCCGGCATTAACAACATCCACCGCCTTACTAAACACCTCTGATGCCCTGGCGTTGGCACCGGATTTCATCACTAACTGTTTGACGCCGTTTGCATCTCTGGACTTCAGTTGTACCTGCAACTTCCCGGCAGAATAGTTCTCCGTGGCTTCAACCAGGTAGCTGCCAGAATCCACCGTCACACGCCCGGCCACTGAACCCTCCATACTGCCCGGTTCAACTACCGTCAGTGTCACACCTTTTTTAACCAGATCATATTCGGTGGTCGAAGCTGGCTTGAACTGGATATTACTACCCTGTTCCATTGCGCTTAACCGACCAGTTACCGTCATCAGTGCATTGCTGTTCAGTTCGTAAACCGGATTTTGATTGCTATCTGTCACCGGACGATTTTGATCATCCAGCTGTTGCTGCTTTACAAGCTCGATGGTTGTCTGGGCGGGCAGGGTAAAGTTGCCCGACATGGCGATTCCGCTGGTGATCGTACTGACCACCAGGTGATCAACATCCTGAATCGTCTCACCTTCAAAACGGCCACCCCGGAACGCTACCCAGTCATTTTTATGCTGATCACTGGCTAAAATCGTACCAGTGGTTTTGGAGCTATCACCCACCTGTTCAAACATCAGAGGCTTGTCGGAACTGGAAAAGTCGAGGGATGTATCGGTGGCACTGGCAGCGGTTATGGAACCATCTTTCAGATAAACCTTGCCTGTCAGGTCTCCCCGAACGGTAATGGGGCTGCTACCTGAGGCAGAGATCGTACCACCATCTACAACAATGCCCCCCAGCTGAGCACCGTTATCCACATAAACCGCACTTTTACCGGCTCCGGTAGCCGTCATCGTTCCTGTTACTGCGATAAAGTCGGTCTTTGACTGGTCATTAAGGAAAACTGCATGTTCCTGTGAGGCATCATGGGTGCCACTGATAAAAACGCCCCCTTTGATCGTGCCCTGACTATTTAAGCTACCTGTGTAAGTACCACTGACCAGCAGCGCAGCCCCACCGGCCTCTCCTCCCCCTTTACCTGACAGGATGCCGGACGAGGCGATCTGTACCTGACCGGTAGCTTTACCAGCAATATTAATGGCTTGTCCGTTAGAGGAGCTCAGGGTGCCTGCAATATCAAAGACGGTATCAGACTCAGCTCTTGCGGATCCGCTCAACGTTAAACCGGATGGCAACGCACCACCCATTTGTGCGTTCTCAGACACGTAAACAGCGGCAGTGCCATCGCCTGATGACTTAAGGCTACTGCCGGAATCAACTGCGATAAAATCCACATAAGAGTAATCATCCAAAAATACGGCATGGTCGTTCACCGTTTCAACAACACCGCCAGCAATACCGCCATTGCCCTGAACCTTGTAACCACCCTGCAAACCTGCCCAGTTGTCATTGTCCTTGCCGCGGCTTCGATAGGCCTTGCCGGTCTGAGGGGTTGACCGGCCAGCAATGGCAACGCCATCCTGAATAGCGCCTTCGTTATCCAGCGCCCCCATCAGAGTGCCAATTTTGCCTACATAAATAGAAGGAGAAGAGTCATTATCAATGCCTGCCCCCTGCTCAATGCGAATACCACCGGACTTTGCGTTGATGGTAATCACTGCCTCGCCATTCGAGTTCGATACACTCAGCTTTGCATTAATGGTAATAACATCATAATCATGAACAGCCTGCTCGTAAGGAACCTCATTATTCTTAGTAAGATTTACAGCCATGGCAGGCTGAGTAGCAGTCAGAAATAGAGCGGCGCTGAGTACTGTGCGAACAAGCCCTTTTGTTCGCAGAATGATTCCCGTAGACATTCCCACGTCCCTGTGTCCCTTGCGTGACCGGTTAAGGATAAAGGCATTTAACCTTTATCCGGCATCTGCCTGTTTAATCGGTTTGCGCAACAGAAACCTTAGAGGGCGACTACAGACGCCCGGACTCAACATCCCGAAAGAAGTCCACTAATGCACGACGATAATTCTCCGGGTCATCCCACATGCAAAAATGGCTGCCGTTATCACAGATCACCACCCGGCTGTGAGGAATAATAGACGCCATCTGTTGCTGGTCATCCGGAGACATGGTGTCGTACCGCCCGGCCAGAACCAGTGTAGCGGTTCGGATTTCAGCCAGCTCATTCCAGCGGTCCCAGCCCAGCAGATTGCCTGTGAACACGAACTCATTATTGCCCTGCATGGCTTTGTAAACATTATGATTCAAATGCTCAAAGGCCCGGTTCAGGGCATCGGGCCATTCAGGCAGGCGGCAAATAAACTGCCGGTAAAGGTACTCATCCAGAAGTTTCTGGTACGCCTCATTGTCCTGGTCATCGTTGTCTTCAAAGGCTTTCAGCTGCTCAACCACCGGGGGCGGCAAATGCTCCCTGATATGGTTAATGTGGGTCACGTAAGACTGAATGCTGCCCGTAATGCCGCTCAGCACCAGTCCTTTTAAATGAGCCTGATATTTCAGGGCATACTCAATAGCAAATAACCCGCCACCGGAGTGACCGAACAGGTAGAAGTCATCCAGTTCCAGAGCCTTGCGAACCTGCTCGATTTCATCAACAAAGCGATCCAGCTGCCAGAGCGTGTCATCATCAGGCTGGTCAGAACACCAGGAACCCAGCTGGTCATAAAAAATAACCTCAATGCCTGCCGGAACCAGATAGTCCTCCAGACACTCCAGATATTCATGGGTACTTCCGGGGCCACCGTGTAACGTCAGTACTTTAACAGCACCACGGCCAACCCTGAGCGTCCATACCCTGTAGCCATTATCCAGTTCAATCCATTGCACGCCAGGCGCGCAGTGCTTGTTTTGCCTGGTTTTGAAAAGAGCAGTCATGGAAAATCGCTACCCCATGGAAGGTTTTCAGTACGGCTTCAGTTTAGGTGTTTTTTGGGTATCGTCACATCAAACGGTAATCCCTGACGAAGTACTATCTGGCTGAAATAGATGTTAATCGCCTGAGACGTGGTGATACCCAGCTCTTTCAGAACGTTCTCAGCTTCTTCTTTGAGGCTTTCATCAATGCGGGCGCGTACGGTGGTTTCTTTAGCCATTATGCTTTCTCGTTTATGGGAAAATTTCCATGAAAGCATAAAAAAACCTGACACATCTTGCGACATATCAGGCTTGAAGAAGAAAGAACGGTTCAGGCTGGAATAGCTATCAATCAACCAAAGGTTGGCAGCATTCCCATCATATTCGCCATCTCCAGAACCAGCACGACCAGACCGAAGCCGAATACCACTGCCATTCTTGGCTTACCGCCGGATACCTGGTACTCATCCTGCCCAGAGCGACCTTTAATCGCCATCAGCACCGGAGAAATCGTACAGAAGATCATGGCGCCAATACCTGCAAAACCGATAGCAGTAATAAAGCCATTTGGCAGCATCACACCCAGAACCGTTGGAGGAACAAAGGTGACTGCCGCTGTTTTCAGTCGTCCCGGCAGATCATTGCTGAAACCAAAGAAATCAGCAATGTAGTCAAACAGCCCCATGGATACACCCAGGAAAGAGGTGGCTACTGCCAGGTGTGAGAACAGCTGCAGCATCTTGGAAGTACTCATGTTCAGCCCGGTTTGTTCCAGTGCCAGAACCAGGTCACCAATGTTACCGCCAGAAGCAATAATCGCCGGGAACTGTTCACGGGACAGGTTGCCCAGGATCACCAGCTGCCAGATCAGGTAAAAGGCCAGAGCCAGCACAGAGCCAATCAGAAGGGTAGATTTCAGGCGGCTACTGTCATGTTTCATGTAACCGGTCAGGCTGGGAATACAGGTCTGGAAGCCAAAGCTGACCGCAATAAAGGGAAGCATGCCCAGCGCAAACGGGCTGCTTTCAGACAGTGGCAGGCCGTTGAACAGGTTGCTGGTACTGACATTATCCAGCAGACCACCACTGAAACCCAGGAAGGTAATCACCATGGCACCCAGCATAGCGGTTGTCACTTTATCCACCGCCATGGGTCCGAATACCACGACAGAACCCAGGATAACAGCAAACAAAATACCGGCCAGCTCTGTTCCTACATTTATATCAGCCACTGATTGCAGTGTGTGTGCAATGATTGAACTGCCACCCGAAATGTAGGCATAAGTCAGGATGTAGCAGACAAAGCCCACCGACAGCCCATTGATCAGACGCCCGAAATTGCCCAGCGTTGCCTGAGCCATAGTGTCAAAGCTGGCACCTTCCCGGTGGCGAAGATTGGCTTCCAGCAAATACAGCCCGGCGCTATACATGCAGTACCAGCCGATCAGAAGCATGACCAGAGACCAGCCAAACCATGCGCCGCTGGTGATCACTGGCAGGGAAAACATACCTGCGCCGATACTGGTTCCGGCAACGATCAATGCTCCTCCGAGCACAGACCCACCACGCTTCTGACTCCGGGCTTCCACGCCCGTCAGTACTGCTTCACTCATTCGCTTATTCCAATCTGCTTGATAAGGAATTGTTTATCCGCTTCTTCCAGCGACTTAAGATTGTTCGACCCTCTGGTAATCGTGGCAATGCTGACCCCCAGCCCGGCAGCGACCTCTCGCTGGGACTGTTTGCCATCTAACAGGGCCTTCAAAATCGATAGACGGGTTGCAATAGAGTCCCGTTCTTCAGGCGCCAGCAAGATCATCAGCAGCTTTTCCAGGTCCCCGGCATGACTCTGCTTATGCAGCAGTTCTGTAAGCTGACTCCACTGGTTTTTGGGCATTGCTTGAATCCAAAAAATCGTACTATCGTAACAGTACACTAGTACAGCCTTTGTTCTGATCGTGTTATGTACCTAAGGGAAGCAGCAGAACATAATATACCGCTGTTGGCTTTTGGCTTTTGGCTTTTGGCGGTTGGCTGTATGAGCAGCTAATAGCCAAAAGCCAAAAGCCAACAGCCCGGTAAGTTATTGAATGCTGCACCCCTAAACGGTGAGAACAGACTCTTCAGGGAAAGTCAGATTTTTTAACCGAACAGCAGTGACTCGCGTTAGACGCCTACTGATCATATTGCAATCTACCAATAGTAACCCAAAGCAAGAAGGAAGCGACTTGAGTCCGAAGACTGATAAGAAATTCTGATATCTTTATTTTTAGACAGCCGATATCGGGCATCCAGCTGAGTATTATTCAAGCTTCTTCCAACATCCACCAACCTTTTGTGTTGGTGCTCTAGCTTGACTCTAAAGTTTTCAGTCACATCGAAAATACCATGACTGGTAACTCTCAGCTCGACATTGCCAGTACCAAAGCGATTATCCATTAACGCACCGCCAAGATGTACACCCACAACCAGCTGACGATTGAGTCTCCATACATAACCTTTGTCGCCTTCTACACGAGCCGCAAGACATTGACTCGAACAGGTCATACTGGCTGACTGCAATCCAGCCTTCAAACGCCAGGCTGAACTGGAATCTTCAGGAAGGCCGGTCACATGAGTGTTCAGACTCTGGATGCTGATAAAGTCGATCGCACGGATTCTGCTTAAGCCACTGTATGACTCTACAGAGAACTGCCCCATAATAAGCTCTCCGTATTCCACATGCTCCGAACCAGAATCGAGAGCATCGTAATAAGCAGGCCTGACCGTTAGTGATAAACCATTACCATACTGCTTATGGCTCACGACACCTGCCTGAACATAACTCGGTTGCCGACCTCTATGAGGTGGAGAAGGGTAATGGTTCAACTCTGAAGGGGCTTTCGGAGGCAGTTGATATCGCTTGTATAGCGCTTTCTGATATTGTTGCTGTTCTTCTTTACTGTCGCCTGAAAGTGTTTCTCTAAACTGGTAGTAATCAATTAAAGTGTCCAGTATTTGATAGCGAGAGTCATCTGGCAGCGCATCAAATACTGGCTCTTCAAGAGTACTTATTTCACCAACCGCCTGCTTCAAAACGGTTTGCTCTTGATAGCTTAATAAAGAGAAACGTTCATAAAGTCTTGATTGTCTTGAAGGGTGAAACTGAATGTCACGAACCAATGGTTCCCCCTTGTACTCGGATTGGCCAAGCCGAAGTATCTGCGCCTGGGGAATAACCCAAAACCGGGTATCCGGATTAACCTTAATGCCATCAATAATCTCGAATAACTCCCCCATTCTGTAAGCACAGTTTTTATTCAAAAAGTAATAGGTATATTCTTCACCCATTACTTCCCACGTATGCGCAAGAATCATTCTTACATCGTTGGATGAAAGGTTAAGCTCATACTCCCAAAGATCACGAAGCTCAATTTCACCATAACTCTGATTGTGAAAATAGTACTCTGTGTGACTAAAGCCAGCGTCATAGCCCCCTGACAACCCCTTGACTATGTAAGTGATCGGGTCTTCACCGTCAGGAACAATAGCCCCATAGTTCACACTCATGTCGAGCAAACGATTATTATTTGAGTTTTTATTGTTCAGTTTTAATAATGTGTGTCCATAATACGAAGCCGGATTTCCTAAAAACCCCGTTGCGAACACAATGCTTAAAGAATCAACTTCCCCCTTCATTGACCATTCATTAAATTCAGGGCAATTGACGGAAGGAATATCTTTCTCAGAAAAATCAAGTTGACCTTTTAACCAAAAATACCTGGCAGGAAACCGGCACTGGGCATGTAAATTCGGGTTAGATTCTTCCGGCCTGGCAATTGCTTTTAATGTTGCTAACAGCTCCGCTTCAGGATCTTTATATCCGGTTGGAGCGTTGAAGAATGAATCTGAATGAATCGCACTTCGTACATTTCTACCAGTCCACTGTTGCTCATAAACCAACAGCTTCTGCCAGGTAGAATGTTCATGCAGTCTCGTACTTTTCGCTTTATGGACGTAAAAGCTCAAATCATGATCATCAATGACTGATGCGTGAGTATTGGAAACAAGCACAACAAGTACTAAAAATACTACATGGAACACAAGCGAGATAAAACCAATAAAATAATGGCTGAAACAGTGCCGACATGAGGTCAACACTGCATTTAAAAGAATCACATTATTCAGGAAGAGCAGCTGCCTGCGAACTGGCTGACACCAGATTCCATTGCTCTGTAATACTGGGAAGCCTTTTCGATATCGCTTAAATCTGTATAAGCAGGAGAAGCCAGATAGCTTGCCATATCCGAACGCACAGAAGAGATTATGCCAGCATGAGAAGACACCTGACAGCCACGAACATTCAGCATCGCGCTCAAATGCTCGCCTTCGCCATAAGCGGTTTCTTCAGCAATGTTATGGTAATTATCAATAATAAATTGCGCAGTCTTAACATTCTTGCCATTACAGGTTTCGGGACTTGCAGTGGCGGAAGTCAGCGCAGTAGAACCTAAATCCCAAATTACGTTTGAGGTCACAGCTGCCCAGTGTGTGTCCGCAAACAAAGCCGCACCAATACCACAATCTGTGTAAGGGTTTGGGCCAGAACCCGCCGCCCCGTTAGCCTCAGCAACAGGAACGGTCAAAGTAACTACTGTTGTAAACAGCGCAGCAGCCATCGCTTTTAATTTAATCAAGAGATTCTCCTAATATTTTCATAAATCTCTAAATGAGTAAGCTTTACCCACACAATGCAAAAAGAACGTCAATATCATACTGCGGCCTTACGATAGCATATAAGTACAAACCCATAAACGAGTGCGATTGAAAGCCCTAAACGACTCCATCCCTGTTCCCTTGCCGAATAAGTGATAAACTTTAAGAAATTTTTCATTCTCTACTATTCGCTTCCCCGGAGGATTCAGCTTAATGGGCCCACGCCATCAAACCCATTCAGTTAAGGTTGGACCTGTCACCATAGGCGGTGATGCCCCTGTGGTCGTTCAGTCCATGACTGATACGGACACCGCTGATGTTGAAAAGACCGTGGCCCAGATCAGGCTGCTGGCTGATGCTGGCTCGGAAATGGTTCGGGTAACGGTCAACACTGAAGAAGCGGCTGCCGCAGTGCCTGAAATCTACCGTCAGCTCCGTGCCGATGGTTATCATGTTCCTATTGTTGGTGACTTCCACTACAACGGTCATCTGCTGCTGACCAAATACGATGAAACCGCCCGGCTACTGGACAAGTACCGCATCAACCCCGGTAACGTTGGTTTTGGCAATAAAAAAGACGACCGTTTCAATGCCATGATCGATGTTGCCATCAAATACGACAAGCCTGTGCGTATCGGCGTGAACTGGGGCAGCCTGGACAAAGAGTTGTCCACCCGTTTGATGGATGAAAACGCCAGGTCGGACAACCCGAAACCGTCCCAGGAAATTCTGCATGAAGCACTGGTTCTATCAGCTATCACCAGTGCTGATGCGGCGGTTAAACGTGGCCTGGGAGAGAACAGGATTGTTATTTCCTGCAAGGTGTCCCGTGTGCAGGATTTGATCAGCGTTTACCAGATGCTGGCCGATCGTTGCCAGTACGCCCTGCACCTGGGGCTGACAGAAGCAGGAATGGGCAGTAAGGGCATTGTCGCATCGAGTATCGCCATGGGCATTCTGTTGCAGCAGGGTATTGGTAATACCATCCGCACCTCGCTGACCCCTGAGCCCAATGGCAGCCGGGATCGTGAAGTCATTGTTTCCCAGCAGATTCTTCAGGCGTTGGAAGTTCGCAGTTTTGCACCAGAAGTGACCGCCTGCCCCGGCTGTGGTCGAACCACCAGCACCTTTTTCCGGGTACTGACCGATGAGGTGGATGTTTTCCTACGCACCAAAATGGTCACCTGGAGA
Organism: Endozoicomonas euniceicola; assembly: GCF_025562755.1. Lineage (GTDB taxonomy): Bacteria > Pseudomonadota > Gammaproteobacteria > Pseudomonadales > Endozoicomonadaceae > Endozoicomonas_A > Endozoicomonas_A euniceicola. The sequence continues at coordinate 2,926,584 of NZ_CP103300.1, read as the reverse complement.
CACCAGCTGGTCGGCGTTGAAGATATGAAAGTCGCCGTGATGGGTTGTGTCGTAAACGGTCCCGGCGAGAGCAAGCATGCCAATATTGGTATCAGTTTGCCCGGAACCGGAGAAGCACCTTCAGCGCCAGTGTTTGTAGACGGTAAAAAAGTGAAAACGCTTAAAGGCGAGAATATTGCTGAAGAGTACAAGCAGATGATTGAGGACTATGTTCACAAGACTTATCCGCCCCGAAGCGAGCTGATCGCTTCCAGCTGATTCAGCCCTTTCCGGATCCTTTTAACAACTGTAGGTTGGGAAGAGCGTAACGACTCCCAATCTACATACCCCGTAAAAGTCATTGAAACCGTGTACTAAACTTTGGCCACCGTCCCGGAAACCAGACCCTCATCCTTCACGTAAACCCATGAAGCAATCCAGGCCGTAACGGGAGCAACAATAACCAGTGCCAGACTACCAATCAGTGTTCGTGCAGCTTCTGATGCCACCAGCTTCATATTAATGACTTGAATCAGACTGGTATCCCGACTGATAAACAGCATTAACAGAGTCAAAAATCCACCGGAGTAAGCCAGCAGCAACGTGGTTGTCATTGTGCCAATCACAGCATTGCCCACCCGAAACCCGGAACGTAAGAGAGCGGAGCGACTAATATCGGGATGATTCAGTTGAATCTCCTCCATAGTGGCAGCCATCTCCATCGCCACATCCATGGCGGCACCACTGGCTCCAATAACAATGGCGGCATAAAAAATATCCAGCATATTCAGGTGCATGCCCGTTTCAAACAGCAATGATTGGGCAAGGGGCTGGGACATACCATCAAGATGAAGCCAGCGTCCTACCAGCAGGCACAGCAGTGAGGTCACCACCAATCCTATCAGGGTACCCGCCAGTGCAACCTGACCTTTATGACTCCACCCAGCCACCGAGATGATAATCAATGCGCTCAATGCCGCCAGGGTCAGTGCAGTCATGATGACCGGGGAAATCCCTGCCAGAAGGCCCGGTATCAGGAGTTTCCAGACAATAATGACCGAGCCCAGAAATGAAAGCAGCGACTTGACTCCCACACGACCGGCATACAACAGCAAGCCAAGGGCAAAAACAGCCAGCAACCCACCCAGCACCGGGAGTCGATAGTGAGACAATACCCTGACCTGAGGCGTATCGCCGGTTTCCAGCCCTTGAATAGCCACCAGCACCCGGTCGCCTGGCTGATAATATTCATCGTATTCCATGGAGCCATTCAGCCGGTTACTGGCCTCGTAAACACGACCTGAATTCCGGTCGCTTTCAAGACGAACCTGCAACCGCTGCTCCCCAATACGGTTACTGCCAATTACGACTAACCGACTGTCGTCAGCCAGGTGCACCTGAGCCACCTGGTGGACATCGCCATCTGCAGGCTGGCCAGACAACTGATACACCAGAGCCAGCAACAGGGTGGTAAAACCCAGTAACATGCCACGCATAATATATATTCCATGGGAGCCAGCAATGGCTCCCACTATCTAAGAAACTATCAGGCTGAAAAATAATCAGGAACGAACGCCTATCCGGATGTTCATCACATCCGCAAAGACCTTAGCCACTTCCGTGTTGTCCTTAAAGCCGGCAAATTTTTCTGCCTGCTGGCCTATGGCGGATAATGGCAACTGAGTGGCAGTGTGAGCGTAAGAAGTCCAGTAAACACCAGCCCGCTTTGAAGTGATATGGGCAATGGCAATGGACACTGGGTCATAGCCGCCATAGTGGGCAATCTGCTCCGGGTCTTTACCGTCTACCGCATCCATAGCCCGTTCAATCAGAGCCTTTTCATCCTTTTCCAGACGGTTCAGCTGAAACTTTCTGGCGATATGCTGGTAAAAGGCAGGTCGATCACCCTGATAAACGCCCTGCAACTTGTCTTCTACTGACTCCCGGGTCAGGGCGACCTTGTCCAGATTCATAAAGTAGTTTTTACCGAAGCCCATCCCCATACCGCCGGTTTCATGGTCACCGGTGATAACAATCAGAGTGTCTTCCGGGTGGCGATGATAAAACTCCATAGCCGTTGCTACCGCCTGATCAAAGGCGATGGTGTCCATGATTGTACCGGCCAGATCATTGGCGTGACTGGCATGGTCTATACGACCACCCTCTACCATCAGGAAAAAGCCATCTTTATCTTTTGACAGCAAATCAATGCCTTTGCGGGTTATTTCCGCAATGGAGGGGGTCGAATTATCGTGCTGACGATCTATTTCATAGGGCAGGTGTGAAGGGGTAAATGCCGCAAACACACGGTCTCCCTGCTCAGGCTGGTAACTCCTGAAGTCACTGGTGGAGTTAACGCCGACGAACGTTTTGTAGTCCTGTTTCCTGAACTGTTGAATAAGGTCCTTACTGTCTTTGCGCTTTGATCCCTCACCAGACACAAAGTGCCGATAGCCACCACCGGCAAAAAAGTCGACGCCAGAGATTGCGTAACTGTCCGCAATCTCATTCTCGTTATTACGACTCTGGTTCTTTGCAACAAAAGCGGCTGGTGTCGCATGGGTGAGCCTTGTGGTGGTAATCAATCCGGTCGCCATTCCCTTAGCCTGAGCACCTTCAAGGATGGAACGCGCTTCCCGGCCATCCGCAGTCATACCCAGCATACCGTTATCAGTTTTGACGCCGGTAGCCAGTGCAGTGCCAGATGCGGCGGAGTCTGTGACCAGACTATCGGCTGAATGAGTGGTGTTAATGCCTACCACTGGCATGCTGTTCATGACCAGTCTTGCTTGTTTATCGCCTGTAGCCTCCTGGTGATAGTATTCAGCTACCTGACGCTGGGCGGTTCCCATGCCATCGCCAATCATATAGAACACATATTTAGGACCACTGTCATTGGCATTAACTGGCATACAGGTCAGAGCGAGGGCTGACACGCAGGCACACAATTTTATCGAGCGCATAAACATCTTCTTGTGAGCAGATAAATGGATTGATAAGCGACGGTAGGCAAATGTAGTGACTGTATGTGACCAAATTGTGACTAAGGGTTAACATTCTGTAAATTTATTCTGGATGATTGATCTGAATCAACATCTAACTCTCAGGCGTCAGTGTCAATGTATATCGGGTTTCCTGTGGTAAAAAAGGCGTCTTACTGCCATTCACCCAATCCATATAGCCCAGCTTGTAAAAGGGCGATAACGGATGTCCGCTCTGACCTCCGGGCATATGGAAAATGCCATCTTCTTCACGTCCTGGTGCTACAACAATCCGCTCGGAGACACCTGAAGAGGGCTTTTGTGCTTTGGGCGTCCAGACATCTCCACTTAACGGTACTGCTGGCATATTCAGCCACTGACCAATAACTGGCAGGGCTGAACTGAGAGGGTGGTTAATTTTAGCCTTATTGCGTTGTCCCCAGCTTGCCCGGGCCAGCCCGGACTCCCCGCCAAGGCTTGCAATGACGTCATCAATGGATTCCAGCAGCAGTTCATCCCAGCTTTCATACTGGGGACTGAGCCAGTGCATGGGGCGTTCATCCAGTAATCGCCAGATCATTTCTTCTTCGTGGTTTAACTTCTGCAACCAGCTGTCATCAATATCCGGGGCAACGCCTTCTGACAAAGACGAAAAGTAGCGCCCCAGCGATTGCAGTACTTTAAGCGTTACATTGTCGTTAAACTCCCGGGTCAGGCGATAACCAACATCATCAACCGCTGCTTCGCCGGACCATTCTGACAGATAGCGATAAAACGACTCTCGACCCCTATGACCTGCTCTTGCAGATTCCGTTAAAGCCTCCAGGGCTAACTGTCGCCAGTCGTTCATATAAATGCCCCGATGATCCAGGGCAATGGCCAGCATGGCGTCTTCATCAGCCTGTTTCAGGCTCATCAGAGCATTTCGTATCTGCAACTGCCTTGGCCCAAGCGCATAGCCACCATTACCCAGCTTTTTATAGCTGTCACCGGAAGCTACCCGGGCATTAGCAGTCCATATCCGCTGAGACTCAGGATTGAACACTGCCGGGTATTCATCGGGTGTCAACCAGCGAGCCCACTGTAAATCTGCCTGACTCCATGGGAGAGGATAAGTTGAATCCAGCTCAAGCCTTGATGGTATTTGACCTGCGATGGTCCAGCCTATGTTGCCGTGACGATCTCCTACGGTAAAGTTCTGTGGAGGGATACCGCTGGTATTGGCGACAGTCATCGCCTGTCTGGTCGTTGTAGCTGTTTCCAGCTCAATCAGATTGAGGTTTGTTGCCTTTGGATTATGAGCCGTCCAGCGTAAGGCGTATTGATTATCACCTGAAAGCGATTCAACAACCGGCCCCCAACGGGTTGCCTGATAGTCAACAATAACCGGTTCCTGACCTTTTACCGGAATCGTTTCTGACCATTGGTACAGAGGCTCAAACCCTTCGTTCGTCTGATAAACATTGCCTTCAATATCCAGAGCAACCAGATCCACCCAGTCACCATAACTGTTGGTGAAACTCCAGGCCACAGAGCCATTGCTCCCAACGACAATGATCGGAGTGCCCGGCAGGGAAACACCGGTTATTCGAACATCAGGCTGACCGTTATCAGGATGAGGGTATCGAAACTGTGCCCGATACCAGACATTGGGAACCCTGTGGTTAAGATGCATATCATTCTCGACGATAGCACCACCATGATCAGTCAATTCACCGGCTACCGCCCAGTTGTTGCTGCCAATGGCAGCCTCTTCAACCAATGTTCCCGTCAGGTTGTTATAGATATTCAGGGGTTTGCTACGAAGGTTTACCTGCTCTGAATCGGGCAGGACAGGTTCGGGAAGGCTGTCTGCAACCAGGGGGGAATCCCAGCGGGTTCGCAAAGGTGACAGGAATTCAACCACCTCTCTTGGAACGACTTGTTCCAGATACCCTTTGGTCTTGTCGAGCCCTGCGTCACCGTCGTTTAAGTCCAGATACATGCTGAACACGGTCAGAAAGGTATCTTCATTGGCCCAAAGCTGTGGCTCAACATTTAATAGCCAGTACTCAAAGGGTTTGGAATCCAGTCCCGTCAAGCCCGCATTAACGCCTTTTGTATAAGCGTTAAGAATTTTCAGGTGCTGGTCGGGCAGTAATGTTTGAGCCTGTTGGGCAACCAGCCTGAACCGATGCTTCCGTTGTCGTTTATCGTGCTCAAGTGCGACTGAGCCAACCAGCTCGGACAACTCACCGGAAGAATTTCGACGGCCCAGGTCCATCTGGAAAAAGCGCTCCTGAGCATGAAGATACCCCGTAGCAAAAGCGACATCTGTTCGATTGTTGCCAATAATCGAGGGAACACCATAGCTGTCACGTTCAATAGTAACCGGGAAATCAATGCCCTGTACCCGAACATTGCCGTCCAACACCGGGAGGCTGTTTCGTAGCGTGTTATTCACCCACAAAAAAAGAATCAGCAGTAAAGAAAAAGTGAGAAAAAAGCCGCACATTAGCCACCTTTGTTTCGGCGAACGTGCTTTCAGGAATGGAAACATTTTAGAACCTGTTTTCTTATTATGTTTTTCAGGGGTAAAAATAGCATGGCGGTGAGGGGGAAGTAAGGCTGTATGTTTCTAACAACCTTACTGTCGGTTCTATTGAGCTATCGTCGTTTTTTTCGGGGAGCTTTCTTTGCTTCTTTCTTGTCCTCTTCCTCAGCTCTCTGAGCCATCAGAAGTTCCATTTCATGCTCAATAATATCCGGGGTTTCCAGACTCAGGCGACCAAAACCACCACTGCGGAACTCATTCAGAAGAATCTCGGACACCTTGTGGGTATCCGCAATGCCACCACGACGCATACAGTTGCGGCGCTGTGCAATCATATCCATCAGTTCAATTTCATTGTCTGGCAGGTCATGGATCTGAAAGCGCTGCTTCAGTGCTTCCGGGTAAGCTTTCAAAAAATACTCAGCCGCAAAGTAGGCAATATCTTCGTACTCAATCACTGCGTCCTTAATGGCACCGGAGATCGCCAGACGATAACCACAGGCTTCCGGCTCTAACTTGGGCCAGAGAAAGCCCGGAGTATCCAGCAGGATCATTCCGTTCGGCAGTTTGATGCGTTGCTGTTGTCTGGTCACCGCAGGCACATTGCCAGTTTTGGCAATAATCCGGTTAGCCAGCGTATTGATCATGGTGGACTTGCCCACGTTGGGAATCCCCAGAATCATGGCTCGCAACGGCTTCAACTCCAGATTACGATTCACCATACTTTCTGCCAGAGGCAACAGGCCGCGCACTTTATCAGGCTGGTTATTGGTGGTGGCAATAGCCTTTACACCTTTTTCTTTCTCCATGTGCTGCTGCCACTGCTGGGTAACCACCGGATCAGCAAGATCGCTTTTATTGAGCACCTTGATATAAGGCGTATCTCCACGCAGGGATGGCACCAGTGGGTTTCCACTGCTGAAAGGAAGCCGGGCATCCAGAACTTCGATGATCAGATCAACTTCCGGAATAACCTTTTTGATCTCCTTTCGAGCCTTGTGCATATGCCCGGGAAACCAATTAATCGCCATAATAAAACCCTTAATCTCGTGAAGGCGGTATTTTAATGGTTCGCTCCCAGAGTTCCAGTTTAATAGCTGTCAGGAATGGGCAGTACCAACAACATTTCCTGATACAGTATCTGCAGCAGTTTTTGACGCTTCAGCTGATAACTCTCCGTTTTTGTTAAAGAGCCCCTCCAGCATAAGGGTAATGGCTCCATCTCCGGTAACATTACAGGCGGTACCAAAGCTATCCTGCAAAGCAAAAATGGCCAGCAATAAAGCAACACCGGCAGGGTCAAAGCCCAGAACACCAACAACAATACCCATTGACGCCATCACTGTGCCGCCAGGTACGCCCGGAGCACCAACAGCAAAAATACCAAATAACAGAATAAATGTAAGCATAGTGCCAAAGCCTGGCAACGCACCATACAGCATCAAAGAGATGACCATTACAAAGAATGTTTCGGTCAGCACTGAACCACACAGATGGATAGTAGTACCAAGAGGAACCATAAAATCCACTGTATCATTGGTGAGAACTTTAGATTTACGAGCACAGCTCAAGGCTACAGGCAGTGTTGCTGCACCAGACATAGTACCGACAGCAGTCAGATAAGCCGGGCCGTAGTGCTTTAAAACTTCCAGAGGGTTTTTACCTGAAATAGCGCCTGCTATACCGTAGAGTACAGCCAGCCAGACAGCATGACCGATTAGCGCAATGACCACAACTTTCAGAAATACCGGCAACTGTTCTGTCAACGTCCCCTGATAAGTCAAACCCGCAAAGGTTGTTGCAATAAAAAACGGCAATACGGGAATAACCATTTTTTTCACAACCATCATCATAATGTTTTCAAACTCATTGAGAGCTTTTTCAAAAGACTCTGCTTTAGTTCCTAATACCGTTGTGCCCAGCAAAATAGCTGTTACCAGAGCCGTCATTACAGACATTAAAGGTGGAATATCCAGTTTGAATCCAGCTTCTGGAAGCTGTCGCAGACTTTCTAAAGCGGTGGGTACAGAAAGATGAGGAATAATTAAACTCCCTGCCACGTAAGCCATGATAGCTGCGCCAACTGATGACAAGTAGGCGATACAGATACCGGCTCCAAGCATTTTATTGGCATTATGCCGTAGTCGTGTAATAGCGGGAGCAATAAAGCCAATAATAACCAGTGGTATGGTGAAAAATATAAATTGCCCAAGAACATGTTTGAATGAGCCGACCACACTCATAATTGATTCATCAGCAAAGAATCCAATTGCTACACCTGAAGCAATTCCGACTACTAACTTACTAATAAGCCCCCACTCTTTTCTTTCACTGCTTTTACTCATAAATTCCCCCTGAAAAAAAATAAACCACTGACGTTTATCTGGGCATCAGTGCATACAATGGCTTGAAATTTGCGATGCGGGAATAATATGTTTTGTGATTTTAAATTAAGTTGATATTTATCAACGCAGGGGGCGTCTTTAGAATTCATTTAATATCTTTATTATTTTTTCAGCACATAGCAAAAACCCCAACCGATTTCTCGATTGGGGTTTTCTAAATGAGTGCCTGGCGATGACCTACTCTCACATGGGGAAGCCCCACACTACCATCGGCGATGCGTCGTTTCACTTCCGAGTTCGGGATGGGATCGGGTGGTTCCAACACTCTATGGTCACCAGGCAAAACTGGTCGAGCCTTCGGCTCTCAAGCTGGAAGCTATAAGCTTAAAGCTGAACGCTCCTGGAATCCAAAATATACTTAAACAGCTTTGTTTATTCTTGCTCTACACTCTCTCACTATTGCGTACAGCTTCCGGCTTCAAGCTTATAGCTTCAAGCTCTTCAAATCGCTTTGGCGTTATATGGTCAAGCCTCTCGAGTCATTAGTACGGGTTAGCTCAACGCCTCACAACGCTTACACACCCCGCCTATCAACGTCGTAGTCTTCAACGTCTCTTATGTGGCCTCGAAGGCCAAGGGAAGTCTCATCTTGAAGGGGGCTTCCCGCTTAGATGCTTTCAGCGGTTATCCCGTCCGAACTTAGCTACCGGGCAATGCGTCTGGCGACACAACCCGAACACCAGTGGTTCGTCCACTCCGGTCCTCTCGTACTAGGAGCAGCTCTCCTCAAACTTCCAACGTCCACGGCAGATAGGGACCGAACTGTCTCACGACGTTCTAAACCCAGCTCGCGTACCACTTTAAATGGCGAACAGCCATACCCTTGGGACCGGCTTCAGCCCCAGGATGTGATGAGCCGACATCGAGGTGCCAAACACCGCCGTCGATGTGAACTCTTGGGCGGTATCAGCCTGTTATCCCCGGAGTACCTTTTATCCGTTGAGCGATGGCCCTTCCATGCAGAACCACCGGATCACTAAGACCTACTTTCGTACCTGCTCGACATGTACGTCTCGCAGTCAAGCTGGCTTGTGCCTTTACACTAACCGCACGATGTCCGACCGTGCTTAGCCAACCTTCGTGCTCCTCCGTTACTCTTTGGGAGGAGACCGCCCCAGTCAAACTACCCACCACACAATGTCCCCGATCCCGGTTAGGGACCTGGGTTAGAACCTCAATATTGCCAGGGTGGTATTTCAAGGTCGGCTCCACGCAGACTGGCGTCCACGTTTCAAAGCCTCCCACCTATCCTACACAAGCAACATCAAGATCCACTGTGAAGCTGTAGTAAAGGTTCACGGGGTCTTTCCGTCTAGCCGCGGATACACTGCATCTTAACAGCGATTTCAATTTCACTGAGTCTTGGGTGGAGACAGCGTGGCCATCGTTACGCCATTCGTGCAGGTCGGAACTTACCCGACAAGGAATTTCGCTACCTTAGGACCGTTATAGTTACGGCCGCCGTTTACCGGGGCTTCGATCAAGAGCTTCGCCGAAGCTAACCCCATCAATTAACCTTCCGGCACCGGGCAGGCGTCACACCGTATACGTCCACTTACGTGTTAGCACAGTGCTGTGTTTTTAATAAACAGTCGCAGCCACCTGGTATCTTCGACCAGCCGGTGCTTACGGGGCAAGCCCTTCACACCAGCCGGCGCACCTTCTCCCGAAGTTACGGTGCCATTTTGCCTAGTTCCTTCACCCAAGTTCTCTCAAGCGCCTTGGTATTCTCTACCTGACCACCTGTGTCGGTTTGGGGTACGGTTCCTTTTGACCTGAAGCTTAGAAGTTTTTCCTGGAAGCATGGCATCAACCACTTCCCCACCGTAGTGGGTTCGTCATCAGTTCTCGGCTTTGTGGGTCCGGATTTGCCTGAACCCACAGCCTACGACCTTAAACAGGGACAACCATCGCCCTGCCGGCCTAGCCTTCTCCGTCACTCCGTCGCAGTCAAAAGGAGTACAGGAATATTAACCTGTTTCCCATCGATTACGTCTTTCGACCTCACCTTAGGGGCCGACTCACCCTGCGCCGATTAGCGTTGCGCAGGAACCCTTGGTCTTCCGGCGAGGGAGGATCTCACTCCCTTTATCGTTACTCATGTCAGCATTCGCACTTGTGATACGTCCAGCATGCCTCCCGGCACACCTTCAACCGCTTACACAACGCTCCTCTACCGCAATCAGAAGACAGATGACAGAAGACGGAGGACAGGTTGCTTAGAAGCTATTTCCAGCTTCTGTGTAATCCTGTCAACATCCGGGCTATTTGTTGGTATTCAGCCTTCAGAGCTTGCCATTGATTCAAGGTTATATAACCAAGGTCAAGACTGTATCTCGTCCAGACTCGCATTTCGTCGGCTGATCCGATGGCCATTAATAAAAACCTTCGAAACTCAGCGTTAGATACGCTTTATTTACCATAGCCTTCCGCAATGTTTGCGCAGATACCTTTACTGGCTCGACGCATTTGATCCGCTAACCCTGCAAATTGTTCGTGCTTCGGAAAATTCAAGCTCAGTGAGTGAATTTCCAAAGATACCTTGTAAGCTCTTTTGAATACTTCAAGGTCTTCAAAGCCATTAACAGTTTTAGCCGACTCATTCATTGCTTCTGTACATCTTTCAATGATGAAAGAGGGAACTATAGCAGCGAAGTGACGATTCATCGTTCTTCACTGTCTTCTGTCCTCTGTCATCTGTCTTCTGACCACCCGTAGCTTCGGTGAATAGTTTGAGCCCCGTTACATCTTCCGCGCGAGCCGACTCGACCAGTGAGCTATTACGCTTTCTTTAAAGGGTGGCTGCTTCTAAGCCAACCTCCTGGCTGTCTGGGCCTTCTCACATCGTTTCCCACTTAACTATTACTTTGGGACCTTAGCTGACGGTCTGGGTTGTTTCCCTTTCCACGACGGACGTTAGCACCCGCCGTGTGTCTCCCTTGATTGCACTCATCGGTATTCGGAGTTTGCATGGGGTTGGTAAGTCGGGATGACCCCCTAGCCCAAACAGTGCTCTACCCCCGATGGTGAGACAAGAGGCGCTACCTAAATAGCTTTCGAGGAGAACCAGCTATCTCCGGGCTTGATTAGCCTTTCACTCCTATCCACAAGTCATCCCCTGGCTTTTCAACGACAGTGGGTTCGGTCCTCCAATCAGTGTTACCTGATCTTCAACCTGCTCATGGATAGATCGCCCGGTTTCGGGTCTATTCCCAGCGACTATGACGCCCTATTAAGACTCGCTTTCGCTACGGCTTCCCTATACGGTTAACCTTGCCACTGAAAATAAGTCGCTGACCCATTATACAAAAGGTACGCAGTCACACCCCGAAGGGTGCTCCCACTGCTTGTACGTACACGGTTTCAGGTTCTGTTTCACTCCCCTCAACGGGGTTCTTTTCGCCTTTCCCTCACGGTACTGGTTCACTATCGGTCAGTCAGGAGTATTTAGCCTTGGAGGATGGTCCCCCCATGTTCAGACAGCATTTCACGTGTGCCGTCCTACTCGATTTCACAATAAAGGGGTTTTCGTGTACGGGGCTATCACCCACTATGGCCGCTCTTTCCAGGGCGTTCCACTAACACCAATATTGCTTAAGGGCTGCTCCCCGTTCGCTCGCCGCTACTAGGGGAATCTCGGTTGATTTCTTTTCCTCCGGGTACTTAGATGTTTCAGTTCCCCGGGT